>JBAXPM010000114.1:0-1677 GCA_037132235.1 Paludibacter sp. | reverse complement strand
CCTTTTACATGATAACCACCGAATTTTCAGGAGGTTTTGGAAATATTGTAGTAAAGACCAAAGACCCGCTGAAAGGCTGGAGCGACCCTATCAAGCTGAATTTTAACGGCATTGATCCTTCCCTTTTCTTCGATGACAATGGCAAAGCGTACATCATTCACAACGATGCTCCGGATAAAGGCAAAGAGCTTTATAACGGGCATCGGGTTATCAAAATCTGGGAATATGATGTTGAGACCGACAAAATTATTCCGGGCACCGATAAAATCATTGTTGACGGCGGTGTTGACCTGGCAAAAAAACCAATCTGGATTGAAGCACCTCACATCTATAAAAAAGATGGTCGTTATTTCCTGATGTGCGCCGAAGGTGGAACCGGTGGCTGGCATAGCGAGGTGATTTTTGTGAGCGACAACCCGAAAGGTCCGTATACTCCGGCTCCGAATAATCCGATTTTAACGCAACGTTATTTTGCTAAAGACCGCGCCAATAAAGTAGATTGGGCTGGACATGCCGACCTGGTTTTAGGTCCTGACAACAAAAAGTATTACGGTGTATTTTTGGCGGTTCGTCCAAACGAAAAACAGCGTGTAAATACCGGTCGAGAAACGTTTATACTTCCTGTCGACTGGTCGGGCGAGTTTCCGGTTTTTGAAAACGGACTCATTCCGATGGAACCAAAACTGAAAATGCCTAAAGTTGTAACTGAGAATAAAACCGGAAAAGATGGGTTCTTCCCGAATGGCAACTTTACTTTCTCCGATGATTTTACTTCCGGAAAACTGGATTACCGCTGGATTGGATTAAGAGTTCCGCGCGAAGAGTTTATCTCCTCATCAAAAAATGGTTTGCAGATTAAACCATTTGCGGCCAATATCAAGCAGGTTGCTCCAACATCGACATTGTTTTACAGACAGATGCACAACAGTTTTTCGTACGCTGTAACCCTAAATTACAAACCAGAATCAGAAAAAGATTTGGCCGGAATTGTAGCGCTTCAAAGCGAACGGTTCAACTATGTATTTGGGATCACCAAAAAAGGAGCCGATTATTACCTCTTGCTCGAACGAACTCAGGGAAAATTCAGAAGCCGGGAAGTAACATCAACAATTCTGGCAAGTACCAAAATTGACCTTTCGAAACCCGTTCGTTTACAGGTATCGGCAAAAGGCGACGATTACCAGTTCAGTTATTCAACCAATGGAACCGACCTGGTAAATTTAGGTGGCACTGTTTCGGGTGATATTCTTTCGACCGATGTGGCTGGCGGTTTTACTGGTTGTTTGATTGGGTTATATGCTACTTTGGCAAATGATGCAGTTCCTGCAGATTAAAAAAAGTAAACAATTTATCCGGTTGAATGAATGTTTTCACTACCAGGATCACCGCTTTTGCTATTAATATCAAAGTATAAAATGAAACAGAACAGTAAAATAAAACTACTGAAAATCAGTGTATTCATTGGTTTTTTGCTTTTGACAGGCAAGGTTCAATCTCAGGATAAATTGTATCCCAACGAATTCCCTTTGGGTGATGTAAAACTGCTCGATGGCCCGTTTAAGCATGCCCGCGATCTAAACATTCAAACGCTTTTAAAGTACGATGTCGATCGTTTGCTGGCACCCTACCGCAAAGAAGCCGGATTGCCCGAAAAGGCAAAATGCTACCCTAACTGGG
>JBAXPM010000113.1:0-1913 GCA_037132235.1 Paludibacter sp. | reverse complement strand
TGGTTATTCTGTTGTAATACAGACATATAACCTACTTATAAGGAGCGACTAATTAATACTTATGACAAAACAAGAACAGGTTTCCTAAATTAGGAAACCTGTTCTTACTATTTATACCAAAAGTTTTTCTTGATCAGTATAATTCTCTTATTACAATTGTGGACCTGATGGAATCAACGCAATTGCAGCATCATTGTCGCAGTATTGTTCAAAGTTTTTGATGTATTTAGCAGCAAGCGATTTGGCTTTGGTTTCCCATTCTGCTACATCAGCATAAGTATCGCGAGGATCAAGAATACCAGCATCAACATTGTTCAAAGTTTTTGGAGCAACCAGATTCAAAATTGGAATTTGAATTGTTTCAACGTTTTCAATTGAACCATCGATAATTGCATCGATAATTGCACGGGTATTTTTCAACGAAATACGTTTTCCTGTTCCGTTCCAACCGGTGTTTACCAAATATACTTTTGCATTGTGTTCTTTAGCTTTTCCAATCAATGTTTTTGCATACATAGTTGGGTGCAAAGTAAGAAAAGCTTCACCAAATGCCGGAGAGAAAGAAGGAACCGGTTCAGTAATACCACGTTCTGTTCCGGCTAATTTTGATGTAAAGCCTGAAAGGAAGTGATATTGAGCTGATTGTTCGTCCAAAATAGATACCGGAGGTAATACACCAAATGCATCAGCTGACAAGTAAATGATTTTAGAAGCGTGTCCTGCACGTGAAGGAGAAACAATTTTGTTGATATGATAGATTGGGTAAGAAACACGGGTGTTTTCTGTTTTAGAAGCAGCTGCAGTGTAATCAGGCGTACCATCTGCATTCACAGTTACGTTTTCCAACAAAGCATCGCGACGGATAGCTCTCCAGATGTCCGGTTCTTTATCTTTTTCCAAATCAATTACTTTAGCATAGCAACCGCCTTCATAGTTAAATACACCCTGATCATCCCAGCCGTGCTCATCGTCACCAATTAAGTAACGTTTTGGATCGGCCGACAAGGTAGTTTTACCTGTTCCTGACAAACCAAAGAAGATAGCAACATCACCATCTTTACCCACGTTAGCAGAACAGTGCATAGAAGCGATACCACGTAATGGCAAATAATAGTTTTGCAAAGCAAAAATACCTTTTTTCATTTCGCCACCATACCATGTACCACCAATAACCTGCATTTTAGTTGTCAGATTGAACAATGTAAATACTTCAGAGTTTAAGCCCTGTTCTTTCCAGTTAGGATTAGTTGTTTTTGAACCGTTCAAACATACGAAATCAGGTTCACCGTAGTTCGCCAGTTCGTAGTGAGAAGGGCGGATAAACATGTTAGTCACAAAGTGAGCCTGCCATGCTACTTCCATAATGAAACGTACTTTCAAACGTGTATCTTCGTTAGTTCCACAGTATGTATCAACCACATATAACTTTTTAGCTGTAGAAAGTTGTTTTGTAACGAGGTTTTTGCAGTGTTCAAATACTTCAGGAGTTGTTGGGCGGTTGATTGTGCCATCCCACCAAAGGTGTTCATCAGTTACTGCATCTTTTACGAAAAATTTGTCTTTAGGTGAACGACCGGTGAATTTACCTGTATCAACTGATACTGCACCTGAAGTTGTTACTACTCCTTTTTCAAAACCCTGATTAGCAGGATCAATCTCTGCCTGAAACAATTCCTCGTAAGTTGGGTTGTGTACGATCTCGATTTGACCCGAAATGCCATACTTTGATAAATCTAAATTTGCCATTTTTTAATAATTAAATGAAGTTATTTTGTTTTTTCTATCTCCTGCATTAATAAGTCGTTTTTTTGACGGCACAAAAGTACTACTTTATTTTTTAATAAGAAAGGAATTAAAGAAATATTTCTTTATTCCTGTATATTCTTTCAATTATACAATATATATACAGTCCA
>JBAXPM010000112.1:0-2242 GCA_037132235.1 Paludibacter sp. | reverse complement strand
CTGTTCCGGAGTAAACTGGTGTAGCCAAACTTTTATCGGTAAACCAGGCATTGAAAGATTTTGCTGATCCACCGACCGTAGATAAATCTACAATAGTACCACTACTTGCATAACTGTTATCCCAGGTATTAGTGCCTGCGGCACTTGCGTAAACATAATAGGTTGTAGCTGCATAAGCAGAAGACCCAACGAATAATGCCATAAATAGCATTAATGTAAAAAGTTTTTTCATTACATTCAAATTTAAAGTGTTAATAAATAATTTAATATTGAGGAAATAGTTTGATATATAGACTGCAAATATACTTACAAATATAGATTGACAAGGGATAAAAAAATACAAATAACACCTTTTTTTGTACGGGCATTAAATGAATTTAATTCTTTGAGGAAATCAGGGAATTGCTTTTCAGTCAATTCTTGGACTGTCTTCCACCGTTTTTCAACGGTTAAATCAGCTTCGTTCACTTAGTTTTGTAAAACTGATGCATAATATACCAGGCTTTTTTACGGAGTCCTTGATCGGAAACAAGTCCTTTTCTGTTCCAACCATCCTGATAATTAGGCAAAAGACGAGTTGGCGAACGAAAGTCGAAAAGTACCCAAGGCGCTATTCCGCAGAGATTAGGTATATTTTTAAATGCGACTAAATTTTTCTTGTATAACTCCTCCTGGTATTCTTCACTCCACGATTGTGCCTCATCAGCCGAACCGTGATGCCCATAAAGGGCTTCGCCACCAAATTCGGATATAATTACCGGTTTTTTGAGTTCAATTTTCCAATTGATCCTTTCCGGTTCGGTAGGGAATGGCATATACCAGCCCAGATATTTATTAATACCCACAATATCAACCACTTTAGCTAGATTATCGTTAAGTTGAAAGCAAGATGAATCATTATTGAAAACCGCATTGTCGAATGCGGCACTAACTAAACGGCTGTTATCAAATTCACGTGTTTTGGCCACCAAATCTATCAAAACCTTGTCTCTTCCCACCGAAGGCTGCGTTTCGTTGGCAATGCTCCACACTACGATGCCAGCTCTGTTTTTATCCCGATAAATCATATCCTGTAACATACTTTTGGCTTTCCCGAGTATTATAGGATTGGTAAATTCAATTCCCTGCCAAAGTGGAATCTCTTCCCAAAGCATTAAGCCCATTTTTTCAGCTATGCGTACAATTCGCTCATTTTGAGGATAGTGTGCTGTACGTATAAAATTGCACCCCAATGCTTTTGCTTCACTTAAAATCATTACTGCATCGGATTCGGAATAGGCACGTCCTATCCGTTGGGGAATTTCCTCATGAAAATTCACTCCTTTCAGGAAAATTGATTTCCCGTTGAGTAAAATATCACAGCCTTTGGTGATGATGGATCGAAAGCCAATCTGATCGTTTACTAAATCGGCATCTGTTGAAACAGTCACACCGTATAGTTTCGGATTAGAGGGTTCCCACAAAATCGGTTTTGTTTTAATCTCAAACCGAGCCACTCCATTTTCATCGGTAGTTAGTTTTTGTTTAATCTTTAATTCAGGGATGGCAAGTTCTACCGATTGTGTAGAAATTGCTGCATCTAATTTTACGTATCCCTGAATTAAATCGGAGCTGTTTTTCTTCAATTGGATTTTATAATCGCTGATGTAAGTACTTGGCGTTTCGACAAAAAACACATCGCGAAGAATCCCACCATAGTTCCACCAATCGAAATTCATTGCCGGAATACCATCCACTTTTCTGTTGTTGTTTACCAATACAACAAGGTTGTTTTCCCCTTGTTGTAATTGACTTGTAACTTCGAACTGAAAGGGAGTGAAGCCGCCTTCATGCTTTCCGATGAGAACTCCATTCAGCCAGGCGGTGGTGATGTAATTTGAACCGGCAAAGTAGATAAATTTACGGTTCGAATTCAACTCCGTGAGATTAATTTGGCGGCGATACCACACATTCCCTTCGTAGTATTTCAATTCTGGCAGTTGTGAATTAAAATCGCCCGGAACGTTCAACTGAAGTGCATGATCAAAAGAGTATTCCACAAAATCGGTCTTTTTCTGAGAAGTTTTAAGAAGGTAGAATTTACGCTCCTCACCCCTACAATACGCGTCAATAATGGCATCCCATTTTCCATTCAGCGATTGAACATTTCCCCGTCCATAAGGATTTTGCATAAATGTTTGTCCAAACAGAGAGGCAGTTGAGACCAATAATACAGTCAAGGCTAAAAGATTTTTCTTCATAT
>JBAXPM010000111.1:0-2354 GCA_037132235.1 Paludibacter sp. | reverse complement strand
CAAAGCACGTTTGAGACTATCGAGGAACTTTGCTTTAAAGGAATCGCTCAACTGATGAACCGGATATAGGAACTGGCCTGAATGGCCGATATTTTTCCATCGGCCATCAAGGGTATAGCCGGCAGCCGGTACAAGGCAATGGATATGTGGGTGCAGCGAGAGGTTTTGACCCCAGGAGTGCAACACTGCCACAGCACCGGATTCAACGCCAAAATGTGAGTATCCAAATGACCGGAGCGTATTCCATACAGCAGCAAAGAGCAGGTCGTAATACTTTCGCCCATTGTGCAGGCAAATGTTGTTCAACTGGTGCGGTACTGTAAACACAAGGTGGTAATGCTTTATGGGCAGGGTGTTTTGCATCAGGTCGTCGATCCAAAAAGCTTGTTTTGCCGCCTGGCATTTAGGGCAATGCCTGTCGCCACAACTGTTGTAACTATAGCGCACCGTGCCACATTTTTCGCATACCTCTTCGTGCCCACCAAGGGCAGCAGTACGGCAACTGGCTATTTTGCTCAGTACCTTTAATTGCAAAGGAGCCAGCTTTGTATTTGCAGCCATTTGGGCACCAAACAAATGAATCACATCGGCAAGTTCAACCTTTGACCGCATCTTTCGGGAATCCGTAAAGCGTGTCGAGCGGACTGTGTGGTTTTATCAGCGGGCATTGAGCCACATGAAGGTAAATCATGGTGGTTGTAATGTCAGCATGTCCAAGCAGATCTTTTAGGGTAACGATATTCAGTCCTTGTTCCAAAAGGTGTGTGGCATAAGAGTGCCGCAGCGAATGCAGGTTGACCTCTTTGGAGATGGATGTTTTTTTCAATGTTTCGCGCATTACCCAGGAGAGCCCGCGTACACTGTAACGGCCATCGGGCTCTTTACCATTGAACAACCAAACATGAGGATTTTCTGCTTTCAGGTACTTCTTCAATCCCACAGCCATACTTTCAGCTAGCGGAACAATCCGGTCTTTCTTGTATTTGCTCTGACGAATATGTATTATTTTTCGTTCAAAGTCAATATCAGAGATTTTCAGGTTAACCACCTCCTGTCCGCGCAGGCCGGCCGAATAAATCAGGGCCAGCACTATCCGTTGTTTCAGCAGTGTAGGTGTCGCAAAAAGCTCTTTTAGTTCCTGCTGGTTAAGAATTACCGGTAGTTTGGTCTCTTTCTTTAACGAAGGGAGTGCAATGGCATTTTTATTCATCCCAAGCAGACGGTAATAGTAGCGCAGACCGTAAACCATGTGTTTAAAGCTGCTGCGCGAGGGAGAGCGGGGATCCCGGGCCAGGGAAACCAGGTATTCATTAATCTCATCCGGGTCGATCTGCTCGGGCAGCTTCTCAAAGCGTAATACAAATAGTGCAATGCGCCGGATGTAATTTTGTAACGTACTCTTACTTTGCCCACGCAAAGTAACCTGTTGATCCAGTTTGCGAACAACTCTTTCAAAATCAGAAACAAGCACAATTGCCTGCTCAACAATAGTAAAACCCGATTTCTTTCTCATAATCCGAAATTTTATGGTGAATAATTTCGAAGTTTAGAAAGAATCGGGTAATTTTAAATAGCTATCCGCGTAGGCGGATTTAGTTCAACAAGCGGTAAGCCCAATGCCTGGCTCTTTCTTGGAATGAAATTTTTTGTTTAAATGAAATTAATTGAATACCGAAAATAAACAATAAAAATGCCGGCACTGGGCCTACCGCCGAGCGTTATGGCCAATTATTTAAAGCGATACGCACTATGAAAGATATTCTAATTTCGCTATCATTTTTTCTAATGATTTCTTGCAGCAATGGAAAACATAGTGATTCAATTAAAGCAGCATCAAGATTTTCACAAAATTATTTGAGCTACTTGAAAACGATTAAAACAACTAATGGACATATCATTAATTACAAGTTGATTAATGATTCAAGTTATCTTGTTCAATGGGGTAATTCGTTGGATTTAAAAACGTTCCCTGAGACAATTTATATGGATAATCACGAATCATGGATTCCTACATTTATTGCAGAAAACAAGAACTATATCGTTATGAGTTGTAGCTGTGGAAATCCTTGTTGGGTTGGATATTTTTTGCCATTAGACGATTCAACTAAACCTAGGAGTATACATGAATATTTGGATTTTGATATTGACAATGATTTAGTAGCTTATATAAAAGATTCCAAGTCTATTGAGATTGTTAATTTAAAATCCAATCAGACCGAAACACACAAACTCAACGATTGTAGTTCTGCGTTTCCAGGTTATTGCATTGACAGTTTATCTATTAAGAATAGGACTTTAATTTACAAATGGATTCCTGAGACAACTATAAATTCTGAAAAAGGAAATTTAATAAT
>JBAXPM010000110.1:0-2818 GCA_037132235.1 Paludibacter sp. | reverse complement strand
GTACCCGAAGCGGGACTTGAACCCGCACAGCCGTGAAGCCAAAGGATTTTAAGTCCTTCGTGTCTACCATTCCACCATCCGGGCAGAATACGTTATAAATTTCATTATTTCAATCGTGACTCCAAAGGATTTTAATTCCTTCGTGCCTGCCTGCGGTAGGCAGGTCTACCATTCCACCATCCGGGCGTGATATGACAATTTTTTAAATAATGTTATGCTAAATGTATCTTATCTTCAGTACCCGAAGCGGGACCTGAACTTCATACTAGCATCTTTCAATTAAAATGAGCGAAAAACGGGACTCGAACCCGCGACCCCGACCTTGGCAAGGTCGTGCTCTACCAACTGAGCTATTTTCGCAGTATTTTTAAAGAAATCTACTCCAAAATAATGATACTTTGTCATCGATTTCTATATCGCTTTTCTCCAAAAGCGGGTGCAAAGATACGTTATTTTTTCAAATTCCGAAATTTTTTAGGCAGAAATTTGATTTGCAACGGCATAGCTGTATATAAGTATTACTTTGCTGAATATACCAATCGTTTTCTGGGCATTGATTTCGGAGTGTTCAACGATTGGTCGATATGCGGTATTGTAGCTGTAAAGCTTCCTTTCAGGTCTTTTTTATCGGAAGTTTTAAGGTAGAAGAAAATAAGATATTTTTCAGCGCTTTTACTCACCGTGAAATAACCATCAGTAATTAATTTTTGAACTGACATATCGGGATTTCCTTCGAAATACGAGATGGTTGCACCAATCATAAAAACCTGATTATCAACTGTATCTTTTAGGCCCGGTGCAACCGAATTTGGCAAACTTGAATTTCTGATGTAATAAGTTCCTGTGGGCAAAAATGTGTCCTTTTTTGAAACAAAAATATCTTCCAGAAATATATACTGACCTGTTCCGGTAAGATTTCCAATGCTGTTTATTTTCAATGAATCCGAAAAAAGAGAGAGTGAAATTACATTGGTATTTGGAATATTTGGATAGTAATTTCCGAAAAATTCCGCGTAACCCCATCTGTATGAAGGATTTGTATTGTAAACATATGGTGAGTTAGGCACGCTACCAACACAGGAAGCAAGCAAAACAATCAGATATACAATCAGGTAGTTGGATTTTTTCATGGCATCAATCAAATAGACAAAAATAACGGAATTTCCTGACAAATGTTGTTTGAAAAATTAATCATTCAGATTTTCGTTTGTTCGGATATATCGTACGGGATACAAAGCTGTGAAAAGTCCCATTATAAGTACTGTTCCGAAAACTAACAGAAAATCCGGAAGTTTAGTAACAACAGGATAAGCATTTACCACGTAACCCGATCCAAGTTTCAACAATTCGAAATATTCCTGAATCAAACAGAGAATTGCTCCCAATCCGGCACCAACAATTGCACCCACCAGAGAAATCATCCAGCCTTCGAACAGAAATACCCGTTTAATCAATTGATTATTGGCACCTAAATTCCTGAGCGTCAGAATGTCTGCTTTTTTATCAATAATTAGCATTGAAAGTGAACCGATAATATTAAAACTTGCAATCAACAGGATAAAGCTAAGAATCAGATAAGTTATCCACTTTTCAATTTTCATGATTTTGAAGAAACTTTCTTGTTGTTCGTAGCGGTTTTTTACCTGAAATTTTTCTCCAAGAATAGTTTTGATTCGTTCTTGAACATCTTCGGGTTTAAATCCCGATTTTAGTTTCAATTCCACTGCCGAAACTGTATTTGGCTGATATTCAAACAAATCGCGGGCGAGATCTATAGAAACAAGTACTACGTGATCATCATATTGCGATTGTTTCACAGCGAAAATCCCGGAAACAAAAGTTCCAACCTGATTAAAACTGTTTTCGGGTCGGACAAGATTTATTTTTTCACTACGCTTAGGCGCATAAATATAAAGCGGATCGATAAAATGAGCATTTAGACCAAGCGTACTTGCTACTCCAATTCCGGGAACGGCACGCTGAAATGCACCATCGAATAATTGAAACTTTCCATCGTACATTATGCTGTCGATGCGCGTCATTTTCTCAAAATTTTTGTCAACACCTTTTATTGTAGTTGGCATTTGCTTGTCCTTAAATCGCAAAAGGGCATTTTCTTCAATCACTTCAGTAAACACCACCACCGATTTCAGTTTACGCAACTCGTTGAATTCCTTTGAGTTTACATCAAATGTTTTGCCATGTGTCAGCGTGATTTTCAAGTCGGGATCGAAAGCCGAAAACATATTGCTGATAAGCGATTCGAAGCCATTGAAAACCGATAAAACGCAAACCAGCGCCATTGTCCCAACAGCTACACCTCCGGCCGAAATACCTGAAATGATATTAATTGCATTGTGCGACTTTTTGGAAAACAAATATCTGCGGGCTATCCTGAATGAAAAGGAAAGTCCACGAAGTTTTTCGTTTATTGAGAAATCGCTGGCCGACATACAGTTTTAATCGAGTTCAATCACTTCACCTTCTTTCAGTGGTGATGGTGGATCGCTTTTCAGCAGATTATCAATATTTTCGATATAGTCAAGCGAATCGTCCACATGGAAATACAGTTCGGGAATGATGCGTAATTGATGACGAACCCGTTTGCCTAAATCGTAGCGAATAGCTTTTGTGTCGGCATTTACATGTTCCAACACGGCTGTAGCTTTCTCACTTGGGAAAATACTCAAATGTGTGCGTGCAATGCCCAAATCGGGGCTTATACGAACTGCAGTTACGGTTATCAATGTGCCGTGTAACTGGCGGGCATACAACAAAAAGATTTCTCCCAATTCTTTCTGCAACATCCTCGATATTT
>JBAXPM010000109.1:0-3815 GCA_037132235.1 Paludibacter sp. | reverse complement strand
ATAATCCTGAATTGTGTTTACTTTTTTGTAAACCTATTTCAGGACTAGACAAACTACATTTTTACACTCTGTCCCCCTCCCTGGAGGGGTTAGGGGAGGTCGGCATTATACTTTTGCACTCCAACGCTGATAGCTGCGATCAGCAAAAGGATAAATTTTTTCATGATTAGTTTCAGTGTTATGAATTTTCCCGTTTCAATTATTTTGGTTATTCAAACATATGCTTAAAAAATATTAGTAAACGGATATTTTATACTGCGATGTTTTATTATTTATATCTTCAACCAGCAAAAAGTAAATACCTGTATTAAAATCTGATACCGATATGATTTTATTACCCTGATTAGCATTTATGAGTATCCTTCCGCTTACATCTATTATTTTCAATGATTTAAGTTCGATTGTACTCATAATGTAGATTTCCTTTAGAGAGCTGTTATAGGAATATTTCAGCAAATTATCTTTTATTTCTTTCACTTCAACGGGAAGAGCACTATTCATTTCAATATTAGAGGGGCCAGATTCTCCGTCAGGATTGCTGTATTTGGCTGTTATCCAAAGTTGACCTATAAATCCATTCTCACACGTATAATAACAGTTGTTGGTGCTTGAAACCAATTGTAATGACCCATAATTATATGGATTATAGTAAATATTATAACCTGATAATATAGAGTTGGTTAGAGTTGTATCTGGGGCTGACCAGCCAAAATAAGAACAATAAAAAGGTCCGGATTTTAAATGACCGTTACAAAAGCCATCCTTATCCAATTCGATGTAGTCATAACTAAAATGAAAATTTGTTGGAGAGGGAAACTGTGAAAAAACTAAACCTGAAACTGAATTCATAATCAGTAAAAATAAAACGTAGCGTTTCATAATATTTGATTTTAAGTGTTTACATTTATACGTAAATAATTGTTTTTTAAGGTCGTATAGAACTCGCATTTCAGATTATCACTGTCTTTGGTGAATCTCTCTATTCCTGCTCGTTTCATATAAATTACACCCACAAAATTAATTAAATGTTTTTACATTCGAACAGTTTTTTGAATATATTTTTTACTAAAAAAAGAGTGGGAGTGAGACATAAAGTCGCACTCCCACTAAATTAAATATACAAAGCCGTATTTAGCTTATTTCCAGCGTTCCAGTCGTTTCAGACCGCGAGAAAAAAGCCAAGCCAAAAAGCCTGAATGTCCGCCTTCTTTCATTTTTGTACGGCAATGTTCCTGAAACTCCTGTACTGTACCATTGAAGGTAAATTCACCATTCTGATAACAATAGCTGCAATACTTTTCGCTTTTACTGCCATCGGCATTGATTCCGCCACCCTCAGGGTCTTTGGTCAGTGGCATACCACAACTCTGACACATTTGTTTTGAACTCATAGCTTGATGTTTTTTGTGTTAGTATTGATTTTTAAAAATAAGAATTAGCTGATATTTTTTTCGCTTCAAAGATAAAAACTATTTCTTAATTAATTCAAATTCGACTGCCCTTATTTTATTGATTAGTTTCCCGTTTCTTCTGGCAAAATAATCAGGATACGAAGAAAACTCCCATTCTTCAGGCCGTTTTACCAGGTTGGCATTCACCGGGTTTTGATGGATATAATTAAAACAAACCTGCGGGTATTCGTTTTCAGGAATACGAACATTTATTTGTGAACCGAAAAATGAAGGTGTAATGCCTTGTTAACTCTACTCACGGTGTGACTTGAAGACATTTCTGAATTGCCTCTACTCACGGGGTGACTTGAAGTCACCCCGTGAGTTAATGCCACATTAGCAATAATTACATCCTTCACATATATCATTAAATGAAAATGATTTGGCATTAAGCACCACGCAAATATGTCAGCATGAGGTAAAATATGTTTCTTAATCTTTTTCAGGAAGAAAATATAATTCTCGTGCGAAAAGAAAATCTGTTGCCTGTTATTACCTTGATTGTAGATGTGATATAAATTTCCTGTTTCAAAAAGCATAGCTGAATTATTTTTTATTAGTACCAATTAGTGGGGGTGCGACTTAAAGTCGCGCTCCCACTTGTATCAAAGTAAATATCAACCAGTTTTTCTTCATAAAATAATTCTAATTTTTTATTGCGTGATCTGCTTTTACTTGCTTGCCATTCCAAACTTGTTTATTTGTCCAATCCGAAGGCTCGCCACTCCAAAACTCATCACTCAGAGGCAGCCCTAATGGTAAAAATACTGCCGAACATAAATAAAGGCTTCCGGTTGAAATGTAGGATTCGGCAATTTCAGGTTGATGACCACAAAATCCGAGTGTAAGCCAACCATTTTTATCATAAGTTCCGGCTTGTTTTAGTTGTCTTTTGATGACAGAAGTGAGTGCGCACCGAACCTGAGCCGGTTTTACATTTTCCGGCAGAAGTTTTAATAATGAAATTTGAGATAAATTATGAAAAACACCGAAACGGTAAGCCAGTGAACGTCCAAATGCAGGAAAGGTTCCTTCGGGCGAAATTAATCGCTCCAATTGTTCGGCATATCGTATGCTACGTTGTTTTTTTGTATTGTAAGCAGTTGAATCGATGAGATTTTTATTTTTCAAAACAGTGAGAATATCCAGCATCATCGGATGAATTACAATGCTATTGTAATAATCGAAGTGAAAATCTTTACCATCACCGTACCAGCCATCACCCTTGTACCATTCATCAAACCGGAATAAAGCATAATTGATGGTTTCCATCTTGCATTCACCAGTTATTTGCAATAAGGTAGCTTCAATTATTGCCGAAAAGAGTAGCCAGTTGCTTTCGTTTGGTTTAATAATACGTGTCGACTTTAATGCATCAATCATTCGACTTTGTGTAATAGTATCCAGATTTCCCCATATTTGTGTGGGTGCTCTCAAAAAACTCTGAGCCAAAAAAGCTGCATCAACCAATGCTTGATTGTCAGTTGTGAAATTTAGTTTGTCGGGTGAGTTTGGGTCAACTGCATTTTGTAAACCCTTTCGTACAAGTTCAATATATTGCTTCCTGAGTTTGCCTTCGGTACTATTGTCAGCACCAAGTTCGAGCCACGGTGCCATGCCACACAGCAATCGTCCAACTGCTTCGAGATGCGTAACTTTATCCCTGCCACGTTTACTACCCTCAACAGTGGTTTCAACAGGCATATTTTTTTTGAGGGTATTATTGCTCAAATTTTCAAGCACAGGCTTAGCAATTTCGGTGAGCGACCTTACCCAAAAAGTTCTGTCGTTTTGTTTTTTTGATGTTTGACTTTGAACAGAAACAGATACTCCAACCATCATAGCTGAAAATAATAACAATCTGGTTTTAAATAGTATGCACTGTTTCATTATATTGAAAATTAATTATTTGACTGCAATTAGATTTACAATTATTTGTTTTGTTGAATTTGCCGGAATTGAAATGTCGAATCCAATAAATGTAGTACCGATGTTCGATGCATCAAATTCATTTGGCGAAGCAGTAGAATTTATATACCCCCGCTGGCGCGGTTTAATTCATTTCTATAGAGATAGCCTTTCCCGGAGAGAGACTATCTCTTTTCTTTATAACTATGGAAAGCAGGAGCTTTCCTTTCCCGCTAAATCGGGACAAGTTTAGCACGACGAAGTTTGGAAAATTTGCCGAACACATGCATCAACTACACTACGACGAACAGGGATGAATTATATAATATAGTTTATTCATCTTTTATACAACGAATTGCATATCCTTTATTATCCGTTTCATCATTTCTTCCAGTATTAATATTTAAATAGTCGCTCCTTATAAGTAGGTTATATGTCTGTATTACAACAGAATAA
>JBAXPM010000108.1:0-3985 GCA_037132235.1 Paludibacter sp. | reverse complement strand
AAAGCAATTACAGGATTATAAACAAAAAACTGTAAACAAATTTCAGGACGATACAAGCCGATATTAGATACAAACTGACCTCCCCCTAAACCCTCAGACCTCTTCCTTACTTCGTACACATTCTCCAAAGGAGAAGGAAATAGGAAGAATATTTTACAGAGGGGGACAGAGAGTGCAATACATGAAAAGAAAACAGAAAAAATATGTCAACAAAATTTCTAAATCAGACACTCTACACTCCTCCCTGGAGGGGCTGGGGGAGGTCGAAACAAAAATCCCATGAAAAAATCTATCCTTTTCCTTTTGCTGATAGCAGCTATCAGCGTTGGAGCGCAAAAAGAATGGGCTCCGATTGGCACATCCTGGTATTATGACTTTTATGAACAAATGGCAACTGGTTATGTGAAAATTGAATCAGTCAAAGATACTGTAGTAGCTTCAAAATCATGTAGATTCCTACTTATTACTGAGTCGGCTTATGAATATCCGGGTGTTTACAAAACTTACAAATTGGATTCATTGATTACTTATCAGGAGGGTGAAAAGATCTTTTTATTCACTAACAACAAATTTGTACTCATTTATGACTTTAATCCAACGGCAGGTGATATTTGGGATTTAACTGTTGTTCCGAATTATTTCAATTTTTCAAATCCGAACTATCCGGCTTGTCCGGCGGGTAAGATAGTGGTTGATAGTATTAAAACCATGACTTTTGAGAATCAATCCTTTAAAGCTATTTATACCAGTCCATACCAAAATTCCCAAAAGCATTATTTCGGAGTAATAGTTGAAGGCATAGGCTGTCTAAGCTACATGTTACCGTTAGATATTTGCAATCGGCCTGTGGATATACCGGCTGCGGGCAACATAAGATGTTACAATTCACCCGGTTTTTCTCATTCCTGGTCATTAAAAGCATGTGATTATTTACCTGAAGCTGACTTTCTGAGAACGGGTACACAATGGTATTACGGTGAAAAAGATTACATATTTCCTCCGAATAATATTTTCGTTGATAATTATTTTTCAGTCAAAATAACCGGAGAAACTGTTGTAAAAGGAAAATACTGTAAGGTGATGCAACATTTCCGAAGTAAACCGATGTGTTTTGGATATGATGACACTGTTTCGATTTACCAAAGTAACGACACAGTATATTTTTATAATACTACCAGCCAGAAATTCAGCACATTGTATGTATATAATGCTCAAAAAGGAGATTCGTGGGATATTGATTATCCTAATACAAAAGTAACTGCTACTGTGGATAGTATTGGTTCGGAAATTATTTTCTGGAGTGTTTTTAAAGTTCAATATGTAACTTACAGCATGGTTTTTCCAAAAGATAATGGAAATCTAATGCCAGTATCAAAATCAAAAATAATAGAAGGAATTGGAGACATCATGTATTATTTTAACTCTAATATTTATTGGCTGCCACTTTGCGATGAATCAGTAGCATATACCGGTCTTCGCTGCTATGTGCACCCCGGTTTTGGCACTTACCATGTGCCTGGAACGCTTGACTGCACTTACGTTACAGAAGTGCCCAGGCAAAACTACAGCACACTGAAAGTGACGCTGAATTCCTTAGGAATATTGAGTATTGATGGCGATTTAAGCTCTGAACCCAGCACCTTTGAACTCATTGACCTGAAAGGCTCGGTTATGCTGAAAACAACCGTAAACGCTTCACAGAACACCGTTAATCTGAGTCAATACGACAAAGGTTTGTATTTGTATCGGATTTTTGGTAAAGATGGTCTGCTGAAAGCAGGAAAGATAGTGAAGAATTAATTAAACCTCAAAAAACAATACATTATGAAACGAATTATCGGATTATTTAGCTTTTTATTAGTAGTTTTGATTTGCACAGATGCGCAAAAGTATGTCCCTTTTCCTACCGAAAATGCACAGTGGAATATATACTATGCATCAAGTATTTATGATGCACCCTGGGTTACAACCCGTTTACAATATTCGCTAATTGGAGACACAATAATTAACGGAATAAATTACCGAAAAATGTGTCGAAATATAGGAACAACAGAAAATCCCATATTTAAAAGCGTAGGTGGTTTACGTGAACAAGATAAGAAAATATTTTATACTGGAAATGGTTATAGCTCTTATAATTATCCAACAATAAATACGGAAAGACTACTTTATGATTTTAATAAAAAGGTTGGTGATGTAGTTGCAATAGATCAATGGAGAGGATACCCTATTACTAAAATTGATTCCGTAAAAATAGGTAATGAGTACCGAAAAAGATATAACGATTGTATTATAGAAGGTATAGGTGATGTGGTAGGTGGATTATTTGCAATGATTACTGATTTACCTACTTGCAGTATGTGTCATTATGAATGGCATTTTATATGTTTCAGTCAAAACGGCGAAAATCTTTTACTGAATCCTGATTATGAAAGTTGCACTTCAATTCGTAGATGGATTGATAGTGATAACCTGAAAACAGGTACTCAATGGTATTATGGAGAAAAAAATTATATTTCTATAGATAAACCCGATTTGTTTTTTTATAATTATAATTCGGTCAAATCTGTTGGCGACACTATTATTAATGCTGTTAAGTGTTATAAGATTAATCGTGTAAGAGGTTATCCAATGTGTTATTCCGGTGTAAGGTCTATGTATATGTATCAATCAAACGATACAACATATTTTTATAATTCTGTGAAAAACAAATTTTGTCCGTTGTATAACTTTAGAGCAATCAAAGGTGATTCATGGACTGTTGAATTTCCTTTCGGAAATATAGTAACTACTGTGGATAGTTTGACCGCGATATTAACCTCAACTAAAGCATTTATAGTACAACATGTAACTTATTCATCCAATAATGAAAATACCGATGTATTACACTCAAAAATAATTCAAAACATTGGCGATATCAATAATCTTTTTATGTTCGGCAGGTATTTTTCTCCTTCGTGTGATGAAATGTATGTAGAGCATACCGGTCTTCGCTGCTATGTACATCCCGACTTCGGCACTTTCCATGTACCGGGAACGCTCGATTGCACCTACGTTACAGAAGTGCCAAAGCAAAACTACAGCACACTTAAAGTGAGCCTGAATTCCTTAGGAATATTGAGTATTGATGGCGATTTAAGCACCGAACCCTGCACACTTGAACTCATTGACCTGAAAGGCTCGGTTATGCTGAAAATAACAGTAAATGCTTCTAAGAACACCGTTAATCTGAACCAATACGACAAAGGTTTGTATTTGTACAGGATTTCCGGTAAGGAAGGTCTGCTGAAAGCCGGAAAGATAGTTAAGAATTAATTAAACCTCAAAAAAACGATACATTATGAAACGGATTATCGGGTTATTTAGCTTTGTATTAGTTGTGTTTGGTAACTTATCAGCCTATGATTACCAAACGGTGTATTCACATCGAACAGCACTTTTCGCTGACAGTAATAAGAACCTTAGGGGAATGCGGATTGATTCCGTGTCTATGGATGGTCAGGATTCTTTGTTTTACCCTCTCAAAAACATACAAATGACAAATTCAAGATGTTTCACTCCTTTTGGTGCATCCTGGCTTGGATCTAAAATAATAATTAAACAGGGTTGGAACTATTTCTTTAATAAGGACAATGATACCATAAAAATTAAAACTGATGCAAAATATCATGATACATGGATTATGCTTAAAACAAAAGATGTCTTAGAAGAAGCTATTATTACGGGTATTGATACTATGACTGTGTTGGGCGTAGTAGATTCTGTAAAAACCATTGATATTACAGGATACGGTCAGTATCCGAACAGCAATTATATTATTACAGGAATAGTATTAAGCAAGCATTTTGGAATTTTAAAAACATGTAATCTCTATAATTTCACTAAATACTTTGACTATGTCAAAGGGTCAGACAATTATTTTGAAATATATTCTTTAGTCGGAATTACTAACCCA
This sequence comes from Paludibacter sp., assembly GCA_037132235.1. Lineage (GTDB taxonomy): Bacteria > Bacteroidota > Bacteroidia > Bacteroidales > Paludibacteraceae > Paludibacter. Next base: position 30 of record JBAXPM010000108.1, on the reverse strand, counting down.
AAAATAGGAGTTCAGAATCTTACATGGTTT
>JBAXPM010000107.1:0-4286 GCA_037132235.1 Paludibacter sp. | reverse complement strand
TCAATGTATTAGTAGCTATTTCTGTCACAAATATAGTAATAATTTGTGACAGAAATATTGTTTTACAGTTCAATTTGAAATTTGGAAGTTCCGCACCAAAAGTATCTTTTTTGATTTATATGATTCATCGAGAAACTGAGATTTCAGCTTCAGGATATGCTTTGCAGGCTTTTAAATACTCTTCGACCCATGGTAAAAAATCCACATAAATACCCCAACCATTTGAAGAATCGAACTGTTTATAATAATCTGGTTTTGATTTCATATCTTCAAAACCTTTTTCAAGCAGTGGTATAATATCTTTTGCAACTTTTGCGTCTATTTCCTCCGGTCGCCAGCAAGCATAATAAATACCCGCTTCGGTCGCCATTTTGCCTAAATTGTGAGTAATATTTGCTTGAAATACACAATCAGTTTCATATTCTAGTACTTCAATTTCAGCATTGGGATATTTTTCTTGAATTTCTGAAATTGTCAATTCTCTATTGTTGCCATTCTCTCTGATAAAAACTCCTGTACCTTTTTTAGAAATAGTAGTTTTTGAATAAAGTGATACGTCTAAGCTCATAATTTCTAATGTTTAAAATATTTTAATATATTTATTATCAGTATGATACGAATAATATAATCGTGTTACATATCTTTCATAGATAAACCCAATATTTGAATTTCAAATCCTTTTAATTCACCGGTAGCCTTTTCAAAAGCACCGAATTTTGATTTTAAAGCGTTTATGCTGATATTATCAGCATTGCGTTTTATTTCAATTATTTCAGCCTCATTATTTATCTCATCAATGGCTAACAAATCGATCTCATTTTCACCTTTTCTGTCCCAATAACCTCCAAGTCTGGTAAACTTGTTTTGCTCAATGAATTTTGTTTTAAAATATCGCTCCAGCATTTTACCGCTAAACGTACTATAATCACGACTAATAATTGACTTTAACTGATTATATCCTCCAATTTCGATTATGTAGCTATATTTATAAATAAATCTAAACCAAAATGAAAGGAAATTATCTTCCAGGACATAACGCACATTCTTTGTTTCTACTTTCGAGAATATCGGAGTGTTTTTTGAGATTAACCCATAATCTTGTTCTAACTTTGTTAGATAACCTCCAATTTCACGATTTACTACGGCTTCTATTTTACTTCTGGTGTTTTCACCACGGGCAATACAGGATAGAATACTAAAATATACCGCATATTCTTTCCCAAATTCTTCAATTAATATATTTTTCCCCTCGTTGATAAATGTAGAATCTTCATTTACAATATAATCAAGCATAGTTTCCAATGTTGTCGCTCCATTATCCATCAACAACTGAACATATTTTGCAACACCACCTGTAAACGTATATAATGCAAGTAAGTCATCAGGAGTATAATTCTTGTTGTAATCATAAAGTATTTCCTTTAATACCGTAGTACTGAATGGCAACAACCGCATCATGGCAGTAGCACGTCCAAAAAGTGGCTCTTTTGCATTCTGAAATATTTTGTACATCAACGAATTAATTGAACCGCTAACCATTAAATTCAGATTACTTTGGTCTTTGTATATATCCCAATAATGTTGCATATCGCTGTAAACGGATGGAGCAACATTAAAAAACTCCTGAAATTCATCAATAATAAGATTAAACGATTTTTTCGTCGACAATTTCATTATGTATTCAAAAAGTTTCGAAAAGCTTGTGGACTCTCCCAATACAGGCTCACCCAATTTCTCAGCTATTTCCTGTTGAAAATCCTGACACAAAAAGCTTTCGGCTTTTCGTGCCACGAAAAAATAGAGAGTAGGGGTGCTTTCAGTGGCTTTTAGTAACAATTGTGTTTTTCCAATACGCCTACGGCCTGTAACTACTGTCATTTGTGCACTTTGTAGCGATCGTTGTTGTATGTCGCTGAGCCGTGCTATTTCCGATTCTCGGTTATAAAACTTCATATAATTGAATTTACAGTTAGAATTGTACGTTGCGAAACGAACAGTTCCGAAATGGTGGTTTCGGAACTGCAAATATACGTAATTTTTGAAATATAGAAATATTTATGCACTTTTTTTTATACGATTATTCATAGCAAGACTAATAAATACTGGTTCAAAACGGTTGCAATACGCAATCTTAAAGCTATACGCCAAGTACTATCGATGGTGCTATATTAAGCAATTGGCTTATCGAGCGTGCAATTTTAAGTGTTGGTTCGCTTTTACCAGTTAGATATTCACTTACACGAGAAGGTGAAACACCTATTTTTCGTGCAAATGTACGTTGTGTCATTTTTTCTTCTTCTAATCTCAGTCGCATAACATCGGCAAGTGCTGGCATACCGATTGGGAAATGTAGTTTTTCATATTCTATCACAATGTCCGACATAATTTTTAATTCAACAGCCCGATGATCGTTGCTTGCTGTGTTGTCGGTTACAAAGGGTAAGAGTTCTTCTATTCGGGCAAGAGCCGTTTCGTAAACAGCTTCTGTTATTTTTGTTTCCATAATGTGTAAATTATATTGTGTTACAGTCTATTTTATCATATTGAGCATGTGTGCCAGCAAACCGGATATAAATGTATTGGTGCACAAATTGAATGACTACTACAAGTCTGTAATTATTCCCTTTTATATTAAATACATATCGTTGGTTTCCTATACTATCAACACTATTAAAGTCCTTTTTTATGTCTGCAAAGCATTTCCATTTAGCTGCACTTGCAATTTTATACCAAAGCTGCAATCCAAGTTCTGCATCAGGATGTATGTTGTAGCAGTCTGCCAATTTTTTATGTGATACAATATTCATTCCGTTTTGTTTTACGGTACAAATATATGGTATAATTTTGTAATTCAAAACTATTTGCATTGAAATTTCAAAAATAAATTTCAAAATAAATATTATATTCTAAAAAGCAAAGCTCCGATCTTCACAGACAGGAGCTATCACACTACAAAATATCTTATACGTAAATAATTTTTCTTTAGTTGTCGTATAGAACTCGTCTTGCCTTCGGCTTACTCGTTTCATTCCACTCTGCACATTTCGGGCGTTCTGCGCCTTTTGCTACTTTTGGAGCATAAAAACCCCTACTGAATTTAGCAGTAGGGTTTTACTCACATTAATTTGAAATCGTCAAACATCAAATCAGAGTGATATAGATATTAATTCGTTTCCAAAGCGGTGAAGTCCATTTTCAATTTTCTCTATTTGTGCTTTGCGCGGCTTTGACCTACCATGCAGATAACTCCACAATTGTTTTTGGTGAATGCCTGTTATTTTCTCCAATCCAGATAATGATAGAATTCCAGAATAGTATTCTAATAAACTTTCGGTATTAAATTTGTAAACAATTTCAAAATCTCCGTCCAAGAATTTAGGATATTCGTGTTTGTCCTCAGCGGAAGTTTCTTTGAAAAACTTCATTTGCTCTATCATATCCAATTTTGCAGATTCAACATTATCACCCATACCTGAAAACATTTCGTTTACACAATATACGCTGAATGTGCCGTCAACCGCCCTTTCTATAATAGCTTCAATTTTAGTCATAATAGTTTGTGTTTTTTTATTGTGGAGAATGATTATTTAAGTTCCATCTCTTTTTTGATTTTACATTCAAGCCCATATCCTACCTCTTTACTTCCATGAAATGTTGCAATGTAAATAATTCCGTTCTTTTCATATTTTATATGGCTTCCTCTTTGTGAAACAACCCTCCAACCATTTCTTAGAATAAGCCAGTTTAGTTAGCTTGATTTCATATTTCTTTTTTGTTGTTTGACACAGTAAAGATAGAAATAATTCTATTGTTTTGCAAATCTTCAGCAATATATTTTCTATGATATTGAAAAACAAACAACATATACCAAATTCCTCTCTGCCCATTTCGGGCGTTTGCGCCTTTTGCTACTTTTGGCGCGACAAAAGTAGTCCAAAAACGGCTTTTCACCCCTTGTTTTAAGAAGCGAGAAGCCTATTTTCAGCCCTTTTCAGGCACTTACAGCGTCAAACTTAATCCCTCAATCATCTGCAAAAGTGCAGGGTTTTTCGTTCCCATACAGGTCAAAAGCCCTGTGTCCACATTTTTTTCAATTGTGATTTTGTTCTTTGTAACGCTCACTTTCACAAAATCGCCCTGCTCAAAACCGTACTTTTTCAAATACTCCCCTTTGATGTTTATGGCGTTTGTATATTTGTTCCCCTGTGCAGACCTGCAAACTGTTAGAAGCTTTTCCATTTTTAATTCAGGCTGTAACGGTCTGTTAATACTTCCATCAGTGCAAA
>JBAXPM010000106.1:0-4481 GCA_037132235.1 Paludibacter sp. | reverse complement strand
TAATGTCAAAGCCAATAAAAATAAAAATACTCGTTTCATAATCATAAATGTTTTAAAGGGTAAAAATAATGTTTGTTTTCTGATTAGACGCAATGAACATTAGGTTTGGATTTAAAACGAATAAAAAAAGAAAACATTTAACCTTTAAAATGACAAATGCCAGCATATATGGTTAAAAACCACCGAAGAGAAAAAACGGCGAGATTAAATTCACCGCTTATTCAATAGTCTAAACCAGAATTACTCTTTAATAATCCGTTGAGTAAATGTATTTTTATCTCCTGTTATTTTTACCAGATAAACTGATTTTGGGAGTGTTGAAATTGAAATTTGCGAATTATTATCTACAATTTGACTTAACACAACACTACCTTTGATATCAAATATTTTTAGTGTTGATTTTTCATCTAATCCGGTAATATTTATTGACTCATTGACAACAGTTGGATAAATTCTGATTTTACCGGTTGCTAAATTGGAAGATGTAGCTGTTAAATAGAATGAAAAAGCGCTTGCAAAATCAAATTCTGAATAAGATTTGTAATAGGCATCATAATCAAATTCCCGTATATTATGTAATATATCAGCCTTAGCAGTATTTACTCCCATTTTTGGAGAAATTGGATATTTTATATTATCAAATGCTCCCCATTGTGGAGCTTTTGAATAAAGGTCATAAGTGCCTTTTGGTACATATAAAACACAATTGGCATAGGGTAGACCTTTAAATACATCCATACCTAATGTTATCTTTGCCGGATTGTCAACTTCAATCCAGATATTTCCATCAGAAAAGCCCGGACAATTATTAAATGCCATATCACCTATTGATGTAATGCTTGCAGGAAAACGGAATTGATGAAGCTGGCCACAATTCGAAAAAGCAAAATTGCCAATAGTTGTTGTTACTGAAGGTGTATTTATTTCTTTCAAATTGATGCACGAGGCAAAGGCATTTTCGCCAATTGAATTCACGCCACCGGGCAGAACCATTTTTGTTGGTTGAGTCCAGTTAAAAAAAGCCATATTACGAATTGAAACAACTTTGTATATTTGACTATCATAACTTACTACCGGAGGTATATCTATTTGAGTACCCGCAATATAATACAAATTATTCCAGTTGAAAGCTTCAACCTCGTTTGAAGATATTGTTCTGTAATTAATACCCTCAAAATTAAATATTGTAGTTGTGCCTTTAATCGTAAAAAAATCTTTCCAGCCGGCTGCATGTTTATAATCGATTTCAGTATTGTCAGGTACATATAGAATGCTTGAGTATGGGACGGCCTGAAAACAGTCTGATGTGATCAGTATTGGGTTAACCGATTCGACATGAACCGAATTCAGATTGGAGCAGAAGGCAAAAGCCTCCGTGCCAATAGTAGTTACCGATGCCGGAATAGTGATTGATGGGAGTGCAGAACATTTGTAAAAAGCGTTCCAGTCAATTGTTTTTACGGAATTTGGAATTGACACGGATTTCAATCCGGTGCAACCTGAAAAAGCATTGCTTTCAATTGTAGTGATATTGCCTGGTATAGTTATAGAAATCAGACTGCTACACCAAATAAAAGTATTAGCCTTAATCGAAGTAAATCCATTGGGAATATCGAAACTCTGAAGAGAACTACAATATCCGAATGCTCCATACCCGATAGATTGAACTGAGTTTGGTAATGAAGCAGCAGTCATTTTATTGCAATTATAAAAAGCTGCATCGCCAATAATTGTTCCATCGCCGGCGAAAGGTAAAGCAAAACTGGTAAGGCTGGTGCAGTTCTCAAATGCACTGTTACCTATAGAGTCGATTGCTTCAGTGATAAAAATTTGTTTTAGACCAATGCATTTATAAAATGCTTTTGTGTGAATTACTTTTACCGATCCGGGTATTGCAATGGATGTTAGTTGCCATGAGCTGGAAAACGCTCCGAGTCCGATTGAAGTCACCGCATAGGTTACTCCTAAGTTACTTACTACCGAAGGAATGACCATATCGCCACGATAATCGCCACCATAACTGACCTCAGCCGTTTGGGTTTTACTTATAATTACATACTCAATACCGTCAATATTGAAACTTTGTGAATAAACACCTGAAAAGAACATTAGAAACATTCCAATTGTAAATAGTTTTCTCATATCCAGTAGTTTTAAGGGTGGATGTTTTTGGTTTTTACTATAATAACTTGTTGATAATCTGATATGCTGATAAGCTTTTTTTTAAAACATGCAAAATTATACGACGAGCAAATATATACGATTTATTTTAATTTTCCAATAAACGGTATAAATACAAGAAGTTTTTGAGTGATTTTTGTTCGTTTACTAACCATATATTCGTAGATAAGTTAAAGATTTACCAACTTATTGAGGGTTTTACATCAGGTGAAGCTATTACTTGTATTTGCATTTTTATTTCTGCCATTCTGACAAAAACATCTGCTATTATTTACATTTACACAACAATATTACAATGTAAACGTTTTGGCACGGTTATTGTAAAAGTATGTATAAATTAAAACAGTTTTACAAACAGAAATAATGCTCAGAGATTTATTACAGCGGATTACAAAACCCGACCCGATAGAGGCCGGTTATACCGATGTGACATCAATTGATAGTTTTATTGAAGACTAGAGAGCGCTGACTCCGCTCGAAGAACGGCAATTGGCTGATCTGGAGTATTTGCTGGCATCGGAAATTCTGCTCGATTGGGAGATTGTCGAAGACTTCGATTTTATTATCACGCATGAAATACGCGGCATTCTCGACAAAATGCGTGTGCGCCTTCACAGTACCATCTGTGCTGTAAAAGCCTCGCTCCACAACCGTATTTTCTCTTTCTTCTCCCTTCTTTACGGATTATGCAACAGCCAGTCCTCCCATATTTTTCACTCTTTCTTCGGCTGTTCGCTTAGCCGGATACCATCTGCCCCTAACCCTGCCTGATGCAGGCAAGCCCTAAAGGGGGAAAAGACACAAGTCTGTAAATTTCATAATGCCCGCCAGCGACTGACCTCGTCCGGTGAGCCTACAGGCAAAAATCAATTCAGGTCATTAAAATTATATCCGCCCGAAACTCTGCCACAGCAGACAGGTCCTAAAGGGGCTTAATGAGTGGTGTATCCGATTACACTGATTGATGTATCGCAGCAAAAGCCCCCTTTAGGGGGTTGGGGGCAACAACACAAAAAAATATCCTTTCGGGTATTAGTTTTCCTTAATTATTAAAATTTTAAAAACAAAAAAATGAACATAAAAACAAAAGCCAACCGTGTTGGCAATACCAGTTTAGCCGCACTCAGCGTGCGCATTATAGACACCGTGCAGAAATCAGGAATTGAAGAAGCTGCACAAAGTAAACAATTTCTGCACCTGCAGGAGGTAAACAGCCGTTATCAGGCAGCTATATTACCCACCGACACGGCTCAGAAAACAGAAGTAAAAGCCATGTACAGAAACCGTACGCAGTATTTCACCGAGATATACGACTATGTGGAAGGACAAACAAAATCGCCGCTGGCCGATGTAAGAGCTTCCGCCAATAGGGTTTTTGAAGTTCTCAACAAGTACGGGCGTAATGTGAGCCGTTCGCGCATTGCCGATTTAAGCGTACGTTATATCCGCATTATCGAAGCACTGAAACGTCCTGAAATGGAGGCTGATGTGACCAAACTGTCGCTTACTGCCAAATTGACAGAATTTGACAATGCACAACTGCGTTACGAGGATTTGTATATGCAGCTTGGTAACGATTCGCAGACACACAGGGCACCTACCACTCTCCGCAAAGAAATGCTGGAGGCAGTGAAACTCTATGTGGAAGAGCTGAAATGGGCGGTGAATGCAAATGACACCGATGCATGGCGAACGCTTTACAGCAATGTAGAGCAGCGTTTCAACGAACTAACAGTATCACAAAGCCGGAAAAAAACCGCTAAAGCGGAAAATCCTGCTGCTGCCGAACCAAAAACTACCGGCCAGCCCGTGTAATTGCTTTACATCCGTTGAAGCATACCATCCCCGGAGGAGAAATCCTTCGGGGATTTTTATTTTTATGTCCCATGAATCTGCCAACGCCCCTTCATACAAAAACAGATGCCATTGAAGGCAAACAATGACAAATCTATACATGAAGATAACGCATTGAGCACGCTCAATTGAAAATCTTCACATGAAGATAACTCGTTGAGTACGCTCAATTGAAAATCTACACACGAAGATAAGCCGTTGATCACACTCAATTGAAAATCTCCACATGAAGATAACGCATTGATCACGCTCAATTGAAAATCTCCACACGAAGATAAGTCGTTGAGCACACTCAATTGAAAAAATACACATGAAGATAAGCCGTTGAGCACACTCAATTGAAAATCTCCACATGAAGATAACGCATTGAGCACGCTCAATTGAAAATCTTCACACGAAGATAAGTCGTTGAGCACACTCAATTGAAAAAATACACATGAAGATAA
>JBAXPM010000105.1:0-5161 GCA_037132235.1 Paludibacter sp. | reverse complement strand
CTCAGAATAGCTGCTTCAATCTTCGAAATAGATTTTTCGAGACAGTGAGCAATTTCCTGATACGAAACCGGAACCTGCATAGGAAGCGCGGTCATACGGTTTGGTCCGTGAACAATATAATCTTCGGGAGCATCTTCCAGATCGGTCAAAGCTGCACCTACATTTATTTTGATTAATTCAGCTGTACGTTCACCTACTTTGATGTTGTGCATACGTCCCATATATTCCACGATGTCGAGGGTTAAGTCGTCACCTGCAATACGGATAGATTTGTTTGACACGATACCACCAAGCGAGATAACTGCAATTTCGGTAGTACCACCGCCTATATCAACAATCATACAACCGTTTGGAGCTTCCACATCGATGCCGATACCGATAGCAGCAGCCATTGGTTCGTAAATCATGTAAACTTCACGTCCACCGGCATGTTCCGACGAGTCACGTACCGCACGAATTTCCACCTCAGTACTTCCCGAAGGAATACAAACCACCATTTTAAGGGTTGGTGAAAATAAATGATTTTTGGAAGGAATCATTTTAATCATACCGCGAATCATTAATTCTGCAGCATAGAAGTCGGCAATAACACCATCGCGCAACGGACGCACCGTGCGGATTCCTTCGTTTTCTTTTCCCTGCATCTGACGCGCTTTTTCACCAATAGCAATCAGTTTATCGGTACGTCTGTCCAATGCCACTACTGAAGGCTCATCCACCACGATTTTATCATTATGAATGATAATCGTATTGGCAGTTCCCAAGTCAATAGCAATTTCTTGTGTAAATGAAAATAGTCCCATTTTCTTAATTTATTTCAGGTTGTTTTATTTTATATTTGCAGTTAGAGACGCCCAATTGGGCGTCTGTACAGTATAATATCAATGTTTAAAATGTCTGTAACCGGTCGTAACCATTGCAATGCCGTTTTGATTGCACGATTCAATTGAAAGTTTATCATTTATTGAACCTCCGGGCTGTATAACAGCTGTAATTCCTGCCTCTGCAGCAATTTGTACGCAGTCGGGGAATGGGAAAAATGCATCCGAAGCCATAACTGCTCCATTCAAATCAAATTCAAATGTTCCGGCTTTATCAATTGCCTGATTCAGTGCATCCACACGTGAAGTCTGTCCAACGCCGCTCGCGCACATTTGCTTGTTTTTTGCAAACACAATGGCATTTGATTTAGTGTGTTTTACAATTTTATTGGCAAACAACAAATCTTCAACTTCCTGAGCAGTCGGTGCTTTTTCAGTCACTACAGTCAGTTCGTCAGCGGTTTCAGTATGCGTATCTTTATCCTGCACCAACACACCATTCAGCAACGAACGGAATTGTTGAGTTTTATATTTTGCATCCTTGATAATCAAAATGATGCGGTTTTTCTTTTGACTCAAAATTTCAATGGCTTCCAAATCATAATCGGGAGCGATTACCACTTCGAAGAATATTTTATGCATTTCTTCAGCCGTTGCTTTGTCGATTACCGCATTGGTAATCAGCACTCCACCAAAAGCTGAAACCGGATCACCGGCCAATGCTGCATTCCATGCATCCACTAAAACCGGACGCGAAGCGATTCCGCAGGCATTGTTGTGTTTCAGAATGGCAAAAGTTATATCATCAAAATCATTAATCAGATTAACTGCCGCATCAATGTCGAGCAGGTTGTTGTATGAAATTTCTTTCCCCTGCAATTGTTCAAATATATCTTCAAACTTACCAAAGAAAATACCCTGTTGGTGAGGGTTTTCACCATAACGAAGAGGTTTTGCATCGTTTTCGCTCATGCGGAAACCGCTTTTTTCTTCGCCATCAAAATAATTGAAAATGGCCGAATCGTAGTGCGAAGAAACCGCAAAAGCTTCCTTTGCAAACCAGCGGCGTTCTTCCAGCGTGGTATTTGCACCATTTGCCGAAATCATTTCCAACAGCGGTTCATATTGAGCTTGCGAAGCCACAATCACTACGTCATTAAAATTTTTGGCAGCCGCACGAATCAGCGAAATGCCACCTATATCAATTTTCTCAATGGTGGTTGGTTCATCAGCACCCGCAGCCACAGTGGCTTCAAACGGATATAAATCAACAATAACCAGGTCGATTTCAGGAATTTCATATTCTTCAATCTGAGCCTGATCCTGAGCTAAATCGCGACGATTAAGTATTCCACCAAATACTTTCGGATGTAATGTTTTAACTCTTCCACCCAGAATTGATGGGTAACCTGTTAAATCTTCAACAGCCTGACATGGAATATTCAGCGATTCAATAAAAGATTGTGTCCCTCCGGTAGAGATAAATTCAACTCCTTCGGAGTGAAGTTTCACTAAAATTTCATCAAGCTTATCTTTGTGATAAACAGACACTAACGCTCTTTTAATTTGCTTTTTTTCCATATTCAGTTTTTTCATTTTGTTATGGGATGCAAAAGTACAAAAAAACTCTCGGTTTATCAACACAAAAAATGATTGATTTTCAGGGTCAATCATTTTTAATAGCTTGATACATAAAAGCAATTAAATTCGCTTAATAAGACACAAAATTATAAATTGATTTTTTGAGATATTTACTTTTTCTCCTTTGCCTGATTTTCAACAACCCGAAAGAGTATCATTCTAGTTATCAATTCAATAGGTAGTGGTTGATTTAATGGAAACTGAACAGTTCCTTTGGCCGTTTTGCAACCTTTCAATTCGATCCTAAACGCCTCAATTGTACTCGCTCCGGGATAGAATCCAATGTGTTTGCCATAGCCCGCAATGTACAACAACATGCCATTCAGCGTGAATGCCGGCATTTGATAGCTGATTTTCTCCTTAGCTTCGGGAACAAGTTCTCTAATCAAATTTCTGAGTTCGGTGAGTTTCGCCTGAGTTGGGAGAGGAAAAGAGTTAATGTATTCATCTATTGATGAATAGGTGGATTTATCCATTGTTACAAATTTATTCAATCGCTTCTTTTACAATTCGAAAAGCTTTTTCCAGTTTCAGCATTTCGGTAGCCATGAATTTATAAAATTCCATCCAATGAATGCGGCGATGGAGGTCAATGCCGGATTTTTGTGTGTAAATGCGGCAAACTTCGTTTCCGGCCTCGCGAACGTAAGCAAAATTCCATATCAATCCATCGGGAAAGTCTTTTTCCATCAGCACTTTATAGTTCTCAAACTGCTCATATTTTTCAAGTCGGGCTTTTTCGTCGTGGTGGTTTATTTCCAGAATAACGAAAGCACCTTCACGCGTGGCATCGAATTTCATTTCAACTCCTTTCATCTTGGTATTATAAAGCAGAAATTTGCTTTTACGTCGTTTTAATGCCGGAATATGACTGCAATAAACGCCAAACCCTTCCCAGAATTCTTTTTTTAGTTCTTTCAGTTCTTCTTTACTATACATCTGGTTGATTGGTTAATTGGGTGAATGGTTTATCGGTTTATATGTATGTTGGGTGTTTACCATTGATCAAAAAACTCCGGATTACTCAAAACCATTTAACTGACAATCCGATTAACTATTTTATGATTTTATACAAATTCCCAGGCAAACATTTTACGATTCCTTTAAATTCCATTTCGAGCAACATGGAGGAAATTTTGCTAATCGGTTTTTCTAACTGAATGGCTAATTCATTGAGTTGATTACCTTCGGGATTCTGGCGTAAAATGCTGATAATACTTTGTTCTTCGTCCGATAAATCGAGAAATAAAGCTGTTTGAATATTTGAAAGTGAACCGGTATTTTGTTTTTCCCAATTCATAAAACGTAAAATATCATCAGCCGACTCAATCAATGAAGCTTTATTATTCTTAATCAGCGCATTACAACCGGCCGACCATTCATCATTCACTCTTCCCGGAAATGCAAACACATCGCGGTTATAGTCGTTTGCCAGTTCGGCAGTTATCAACGCACCTCCACGAGCTGCCGATTCTACCACCACTGTTGCATCGCATAATCCGGCGATAATGCGATTGCGCTGCACAAAATTTTGTCGGTCAGGGTTTGTTCCGCTGAGGTATTCAGTCAGTAATGCTCCTTCTTGCAGCATTTTCACGGCAGTTGGACGGTGAGCTGCCGGATAAATCCTGTCCAAACCATGCCCAATCACACCTAAGGTTGGCAATCCCACATCGAGTGCCGCTTTGTGAGCACAAATATCCACACCGTAAGCCAGTCCGCTTACAATAATGGCATTAGGTTGTGATATGGCTAAATCGGAAACTAGCTTTTTGCAGTTTTCTTTTCCGGTTTCAGTGGCATTTCGCGTCCCGACTATTCCGACAAATTTGCCGGCATTTAAATCACAATTACCTTTGGCATAAAGCATTATAGGTGAGTCGGGACATTCCTTCAGTCTGTACGGATAATCACGATCAGTAAAAAAAAGCGTTTGGATTTTGTTTTTCAGGATAAATTCAATTTCCTGTTCGGCACGAGCCAAAACCTGCTGCGAAACAATTTCAGATGAAAGTACATCTCCAATCCCGGGAATTTTGGCCAGACTTTTTTGTTTTTCTTTGAAAATTCCTTCTACCGAACCAACATATGCAATCAAGTTTTTGGCCAGATTACAGCCAATGCCTTTAATCAGCGTTATGCCGATTTTGTATTTTAATGTTTCATCGGTCATTACTTCCGTCATCATGCTTTTTTCCGAACGAAAATTTTATTTATAAAACTTTCGAAAACATTCATGAATAACCAGGCAGAAATAATTCCGGTTACATTTGCTGAAAGATCAAGCCAACTCCCAGAACGTTCAAAATAAAGTGGTTGTACTATCTCAATTAACGTTCCCAACAAAAAAGGAAAAGCTATGCAAACCATAAATCCATACAATGATTTGGTTTTATTTTTCTTGTTTGCTAATCGAAAATCGAAAATCAACATACCACATAAACCGGCATACATTAGAAAATGAACCAGTTTGTCTTCATTTTCAAATGTTGGGATGCCATTAAAAGTCGATGATGGCACAAATGACAGGTATAATATACAAGCTATTACGGTTATCGATTTCCAGTAATTTTTCAGGAACTTTATCATGAACTATAGTTCGTATGAATTTTGAATCATTTTATCATTGCAAAGATAAAATTTTGATTTTAAAATTTATTGCTTCACGGAATAAAATTCTAAATATCACTTCAAATAAA
>JBAXPM010000104.1:0-5319 GCA_037132235.1 Paludibacter sp. | reverse complement strand
GAACTTTAAACTACAAACTAATCATAGCTTCTCTCTCAAAGCGGGTGCAAAAGTAGTCGGTTTTATACAAACTACCAAACAATTCAAACTATTTTTTCAAGAAAAATTTGAAATAATTTATAACCCTAAGAAAACAAAGGATTTAGCCCGTTAAATGTTTTTGATAGCGGAGCTAAAAATAAGTTCAATTTGCATTCTTAATTTGTTTTTTAATTCTTCAAAGTCTATTTTAGAACCCAATTCCTTCTGCATGGAGGTAACTCCTTTGTCGACGAAACCGCAGGGATTGATATAATTGAAGTAATTTAAATCGGTATTTACATTGAGAGCAAAACCATGCATAGTCACATAACGGGAACTGCGAACACCGATAGCACAAATTTTTCGGGCTGTGGGCTTTCCTACATCGAGCCAAACTCCGGTAGCCCCATCAAGGCGGGAAGAAGAAATATTATAGAGTGAAAGTGTTTGAATAATGGCTTCTTCTACATTATATATATATTGTTTTAGTCCTAAACCAAAATTAGCCAAATCGAAAATAGGATAACCAACCACCTGTCCGGGACCATGATAGGTAATATCTCCTCCCCTGTTAGTTTTCACGAACTGGGCATCTTTTGCCTGAAGTTGTATGAGATCGAGCAACATATTATGTTCATCTCCGCTTTTTCCAAGTGTATAGACGTGAGGATGTTCACAGAAAATAAGATGATTTTGTGTGAGAATTCCATGCATTTTTTTCTCGATTGTAGCATTGAACAACTTTTCCTGTCTTTGCCATGCATCGTTATATTCGGTAAGACCCCAGTCTGAATAATCTATTTGGTTAATCATTTGGAACGATGCTTTTTATATTTCCTGGTGGATTGAGGCTGATCTTTGACGAAAATCACCGGTCCTGTTTTTGACATAACTCCAATAATTTGTCCTTGTCTACGCAGCGTATAACCCGAAGGATGATTTACTTTAAATCTACGTGGATTTGGCAAACACGCTGCAATCAAAGCGGCCTGACCTTTGGAGAGTTGCGAGGCATGAATGCCAAAAAACTCCTGCGAAGCTGCTTCCACACCATAAACTCCGTCGCCCATTTCAATCACATTGAGGTACACTTCCATAATCCGTTTTTTTGACCAGGTGAGTTCCATCAATACTGTGAAATAGGCTTCCAGTCCTTTCCGCACATACGAACGATGAGGAAAAAGGAAAACATTTTTAGCGGTTTGCTGAGAAATGGTACTGCCACCACGAATTTTCCGGCCATGCAAGTTGTGTTGAAAAGCTTTAGACATATCTTCAAACGAAAATCCATAATGAGACAGAAATAAATTATCTTCCGAAGCAACCACAGCCTGAACCATATTCGGGGAAATTTCGTCAATCGATACCCATTTTTTGCTATTTTTAGGCATTTCTCCCTTAAATACAAATTCCACAGAACGCTGTACCATTAACGGAGTAACAAAAACAGGGGTAAACCAATCGACTAATACCCACACAATACTAATTGCAAAAAAGAGTATGATTGAATTTCGGACAATTCGTCCGATACGTGCCACCCCCCACCCCCTAAAGGGGGCTTTATCGTTAGCTTCTTTTTCTTTTGTTTTTTTCGCCATTGTAATAATATTCCCCTTTATGGGTTAGGGGTCGTTTTTTCAATCAGTTTAAAGCGCACTCTCCAACGACCGTTTTCAAAACCGTGACTAATAATCTCAAACCGACCAAGTTCTGAAGTATTATCGACATGCTGCCCAATGCATGCACAGACATCATAATCGCCCACACGGATAACCCGCAGTGTTTCGGAAGCATCGGCAGGAAGTTTGGATAAATCTGCTATTTGGGCAGCTTCTTCCCTGCTCATCAGTTCTTCATACACCGGCAAATGACTATCAATAACTTCATTCACCTTGCGGGTGATTTCAGCGAGTTGTTCTTCGGTGGGTGCTTGCGACAGTAAATAATCACATTTGCTTTTCCGACGCTCAATATGTGCATTGACCGAACGACCGCAACCAAACATCCGAACCATGGTTTGGTTCAGAATATGTTCGCAGGTATGCATGGGTTCGCAATAGTCTTTTTTGGGTTGATTCAGAACTGTTTCCATCGGTTTTCAAAATTTGAGTGCAAAGATAATCAAACGGATTGAATGATTAAACTTCAAGAAAATCTCCAGTAAAACCCAATTTCTCAGTCATAAGGAAATCCTAAGGGAAGTATAAGGGGACTATAAGGGAAGTATTATGAAAAAACAGGTGTTTTTACGGACACTCTGAGCGACTTGGTCGGTTGTTTTATAATCGCGGGAGCAAGTTTATACTTTTCGGAAGGTTATCTGTTAATCGCGGGTGTCTTTCTGTTAACCACGGGTCGTTGTTTTATAGTCGCAGTTCATTATATGTTAACCGCGATTCGTTGTTTTATAGTTGCAGTTCGTTGTTTGTTAACCGCAGTTCGAATATATAAAAGTGAAGTAGGCTATTTGCTAAATTTTGTTGTCTACTTCTATTTAGAAGTTGATTGTTTTAAAACCTATTTTAATATGCAAAGCGGGAGCTTTGCTTTTAGCTGAACGAAGTGAAGACACTTCGCTCAACATTGCTTGCAAGACTATACGCTATGAGGAACTGGGTGGACACTTCAATATCGCTTGCTAAACGTTACGTTACGAAGAACTGAGCCGCTTGTAATTGCAAAAGCAATACAAGCGGTTCTTCTAATTAAATCTCCTTTTACCGTCATTAATGTAGGTGATTTGCATTGTCGCATTTCCGTTAATAAACGATAACACCATCTTTGTACTATCACAAAATTCTACTTTTTCTTGATATATGCTACCAGATATAATCAAAATAGTAGAATCTGCATTTTTATTAAAGTGCCAAGTTTCATTATTGAAAGTATCATTATTCAAAATTTTAGTATATGTACCATCAGTATTATAGGTGAAAATCCTTTTTATTGAATTATCAGTAAAGTCATACCAACTTCCATTTACTAATGCAAATCGTAAACTTTCAACCCAAACAAATTGAGTGAAATACCATTCAAGTGTTCCTTCTTCGTATTTATATTTAAATTTTACTTCAAAAGTATCATCTTCTGAAATATTCTTCACAGTATAAGTATCTAAAGGAGGAAGAACATTACCGTGATATTTCAATGAATCAATCAGATAACCTGAATTGGGAATAATTTTGAAGGTCGCACTTTCACCTTTTTCTATGGTTATAACCTTCGGCGATACAGTTCCCCTGACGGTATCGAATACGGCAGTAACGGTATAGAAAACTTTGGTACTGGCTTTAACTGTGATGCTGTGGTCGGTGGTTATATTTTTGAAAGTATAGCTCTTCACTACTCCGATATTGACTCCATCCACTAAAACAGAATCGATGTTACAACCTGCTTTGGCAGACATGTTAATTGTCAAATCGGAGTTATGCTTCACTTTTTGGTCAGATGAAGGAGTTACCACTGCATTGGCATCGGCCACTACGTGTATGGTATGCTGAGGTGTCAGAATATCATCAAGATTACAAGCCGTAAAACTTAATAATAACACAACACAGAATGTTGGTATAAGTAGATTCTTCATAGCTATAGATTTGATTTGTAACATACAGATTTTTCTAATCTTTTAATATGTAATGCCGCTATCACTAGAGCGGACAGATTATTCTTCCGTTATAAATCCGATTTTCTTTCGGGGTTTTGAGATTAATTTTTGGTCGGTATGCAATTCGGCTAAGGTTTGATTTATCAGCTCCATCTGCATACGGGTATCTTCATTTATGTCGTTATAATCTGCAAATACATCTTCGATATAGGCTTTCAGTTCACTAAATTCAGTTTGGAGTTGAGTAAGTTCATTTGCAGGTTTGCTAATGAGCGATTGACGAATAGCTACAAAAGCACGAACAATTCCAATATTAACCTGAATCGCAGTTTCGCTCTTTAACACACTTGCAAGCATAGCAACACCCTGTTCGGTAAATGCATAAGGTGCATACCTTATTCCGCCCCAACTTGAGGTCGCAAATTGCGTCCTCAAGATTTTCCATTCATCGTCATTGAGCTCAAACATAAAATCGTTTGGGAAACGTGAAATATTTCGACGAACAGCCTCTTTAAGTCGTTTTGTTTCAACTACATAAAGTTCAGCTAAATCAAAATCCAGCATTACTTTCTGATTTCTGATAGTGTAAATCTTATTTTGGATAATGGAAGGTTGGAGTTGTAAATTTTCATTCATAAATGAATCAGTAATTTTGGTTTGAAATAAAAGCTAACGCCTTTCAATATGTAATGCCTCTGTCGTTACAGCGGACAAGTTATTTTAATAAGTTGCAAATATATTAATAGAATTTTACATTTGCAAGTTAAATTTTAAAATTATTCTTCCGTTATAAATCCGATTTTCTTTCGGGGTTTTGAGATTAATTTTTGGTCGGTATGCAATTCGGCTAAGGTTTGATTTATCAGCTCCATCTGCATACGGGTATCTTCATTTATGTCGTTATAATCTGCAAATACATCTTCGATATAGGCTTTCAGTTCTTTCATTTCGGTTTGAAGTTCTGATATTTTATTAATCGGCGAATTCAATACAAGCTGGCGAATGGTTATAAATGCGCGCATAATGTTCATGTTAATTTCTATTGCTGTATCGGAATTCAGTACGCTACTCAGCATAGCTACACCTAGTTCGGTAAAAACGTATGGTGATTTCCGGGTTCCACCCCATCTTGATGTCGCAAATTGCGACTTCAAGTTTTCAAATTCTTCCAAAGTAAGTTGGAACATGAAATCTTCTGGAAATCGTTTGATGTTACGTTTAATCTGTTCATTCAAGCGTCGAGTTTCCACTCCGTACATTTCGGCTAAATCACGGTCGAGCATTACTTTCTGATTTCTGATGGTATATATCTTATTTTGGATAATGGAAGGTTGGAGTTGTGAATTTTCATTCATAAATGAATCAGTAATTTTGGTTTCAACTAAAAGCTAACGCTTTGTAATATGTAATGTCACTATAGCTACAGCGGATGAGTTGTTTTAATGAATTGCAAATATAAATAGAAATTTACAATTGTGACAGAAAAATCATCAATGATTTTTCTGAATATTTTCACTTTTTCATTACTCCGCAAAATGCAGAGTAGAAGTTTTTGTTAGAAAATAAGGGTCAAAAAATGGAGAACCTGATTCAAATTATTCTTTATCAATATATATAAAACAACCGACCCCGTCGCTCGGAGAGGCTGTGTAATTATTAATCTCTAATTTAATCCTTGACAAAAATTCTAATAG
>JBAXPM010000103.1:0-5610 GCA_037132235.1 Paludibacter sp. | reverse complement strand
TTGCATCGTGATTTTTTCATAGTATTAGATTTAAGGTTAACAAAGATTGGTAGTAAGGCGTTACTACCTTTCGCGTTTTTAAGAGGGTAGGTTCTTCAAAGCAACATACGACGAATTCCGATTTTCGGGGTTCGTTTTTTTGTACGCTGATAATTATTTTCTAATTTTGGCAAAAAATAAATGAAATGAAAAATAAAAGTGTTCAAACCGAAATAGACGCGTGTTATTTGTACCGTAAATTGTCTGAGAATGAGTCGGATCAGGCAGTTGCGAATGTGTTCAGACAGATGAGCGAGATTGAGCAAAGCCATGCTGAAGCATTTGCACGCAGAATGAACCTTCCGATTGAGAATTTGATTCAACCTTCGTGGAGAGCCCAAACGCTGAATTTGATTGGTCGGATTTTTAGTTATGATTATGTGCTTGGGGCATTGATGGATACCGAAAAAGGGCTTTCTAATGCCATTATCAAAACCAAAGAGAAAAACAAATTACAAATTACCGGTACGGAGACCAATCATGTGAAGATTCTGTGGTCGATTTTGGAAAAGGATAAAAATATCAGCGGAGCTCAACATGCTAAGTTCGAAAAGAAACATCGCTCGGTGGGTGGAAATGCCATTCGGGCTGCAGTGCTTGGCGGAAACGATGGTCTGTTGTCGGTTTTCAGTTTGGTTATGGGCGTTTCTGGGGCAACTGGTGGAAATCATAGCGTGATGCTGGCCGGTATTGCCGGATTATTAGCCGGAGCTTTATCAATGGCACTGGGCGAGTGGATTTCAGTGAAAAGTTCGCAGGAATTGTACGAAAATCAAATGGCTATTGAAATGGAAGAGCTGGAAGTAAATCCTGAAGGAGAATTGCGCGAACTGGCATTGATTTATGTGGCCAAAGGAATTCCTGAAGAACAAGCTTTAAAAATGGCAACCGAAATAATGAAAGATAAAGATCATGCACACGAAGTGCTTGTAAAAGAAGAACTTGGTATTAATGCTGAAGAACTGAAAGGTTCGGCAATGGAAGCTGCGTTTTACTCGTTTTTGCTTTTTACAGTTGGCGGTATTATTCCATTATTACCGTTCATTTTCCTGACCGGATTTCATGCCATTGTAGTGAGTGTTATTTCGAGTGCTTGCGGATTGTTTTTGATAGGAGCTGCAATTACACTGTTTACAGGCAAAAATCTTTGGTTCTCAGGATTTCGTATGGTAGTTTTTGGATTGATAGCTGCTGCAATTACCTATGGAATTGGTGATTTGATTGGGGTGGCGATAAAATAAAACCACTCAATTTCAGGAATATACCTGATTTGTTTTGAAAATAACATAAAAACATTTGCTGGTTACGATAAAATTTGTACTTTTGCACCCACAAAATATCGCGGAGTGGAGCAGTGGTAGCTCGTTGGGCTCATAACCCAAAGGTCGTTCGTTCGAGTCGGGCCTCCGCAACTCAAAGGAATTCATGATTTGTTTCATGGATTCTTTTTTTTCAAATAGCAACATAAATAGTAACTGATTATACTGATATTAGAATTTCTAATATTCCTTTTTATGTTTGTAATAAAAAAAATGCTATATTTGCAACTCTTTTGAAAAACTGAATAATTAATGTCTTATTTTAAATAAAATTTCCATGCAAAACAAAGGACTTGTCAGACTATTTGCCCTAGCACTGACTCTAGTATGCATATTTTATCTTTCATTCAGCTTTGTTACAAATCATTATAACAATAGCGCGAAAGAGTATGCCAAAGGTGATAAAATGAAAGAATTCAACTATTTGGATTCGATTTCAAGCACAAAAGTATGGCTGGGTTACACCCTGAAAGAATGCCGAGAAAAAGAAATCAACCTGGGTCTCGACCTTAAAGGTGGTATGAATGTTACACTCGAAGTGTCTGAAGCTGATATTCTTCGATCGTTATCCGACTTCAATACCAACGTAAATTTCAATCAGGCACTGGTAAATGCTGTTGAACTTCAAAAAAGCAACAGTCAGAAATCGTATATCGATTTATTTGTAGAATCGTACACCAAACTTGATCCAAACGCCAAACTGTCGACAATTTTCAGCACTTTTGAGTTGAAAGACAAAATCTCACTTACTACTTCCAATGCTGATGTTATCAAGGTGTTGAGAGCAGAAGTTGAAGGTGCTATCAGTAATTCATTCAATGTGTTACGTCAACGTATTGACCGATTTGGTGTGGTTCAACCCAATATTCAGAAATTAGGAAACGGACGTATTCTTATAGAATTACCCGGCATTAAAGAACCCGAACGTGTTCGTAAACTGCTTCAGGGTTCTGCAAATCTTGAATTCTGGGAAACTTATGATCTAAGTGAAATCCTTAATAACATTGTTGAAGCTAATCAGGTTCTTGCGAAACTGAATGCAACCGGTGTTGCTACAAAAGATTCAACAGTTGCAAAAGCTTCTACCGCAGTTTCGACAGCTAAATCTAAACCGTTGAGCGATGTTGATAGTTTGAAAGCTGCATTGCTAAAGAAAAATGCAACTTCTACTGCAAATGCTACCGACTCAGTGAAAATGATGGAGAAAAACAAGAAAGAAAATCCTCTTTTTGCTGTTCTTCAAATTAATGCTCAGGGTGGACAAGCCGGTCGGGGTTGTATGATTGGTTATGCCCACAGTAAAGACACTGTTTTAATTAATAATTATTTCAAAACCAAACAGGTGCGCGAAATTTTGCCACGTGATTTAGGTTTGAGATGGGGAGTTAAACCAATTGACAAAAAAGGAGAGTTCTTCCAATTATATGCTATTAAAATTACAAGACGTGATGGACGTGCTCCACTTGCCGGCG
The DNA here is from genome assembly GCA_037132235.1 of Paludibacter sp. Taxonomy (GTDB): domain Bacteria; phylum Bacteroidota; class Bacteroidia; order Bacteroidales; family Paludibacteraceae; genus Paludibacter. The sequence goes on along the minus strand of JBAXPM010000103.1, from coordinate 2,780 downwards.
ATGTAATTACAGATGCCCGTGCCGACTTTAGTCAGACTTCTGCTTACGCAAACGTAAGTATGAGCATGAATGCTGAAGGTGCAACCACATGGGCTCGTATGACAAAAGAAAATCTTCAGAAAAGTATTGCTATTTCGTTGGATGGATATGTTTACTCAGCTCCGACTGTAAATACTGAAATTACCGGAGGAAACTCACAAATTACAGGTAACTTTACTGTAGACGAAGCAAAGGATTTAGCTAACACTTTGAAATCAGGTAAAATGCCAGCTCCGGCTCGTATTGTTCAGGAGAACATCGTTGGCCCAAGTCTTGGTCAGGAAGCAATTGATAACGGACTTATTTCATTTATTATCGCTTTTGTGCTGGTATTGCTTTATATGATTCTTTATTATGGAGTTGTTCCCGGACTTATTGCTGATGTTGCTTTACTTATCAATGTGTTCTTCCTATTCGGTGTTTTGTCGTCTTTTGGGGCAGTTCTTACACTACCCGGTATTGCCGGTATAGTGCTCACGCTCGGTATGGCGGTGGATGCTAATGTTCTTATGTATGAGCGTATTCGAGAGGAAATGAACAAGGGGAAAACCATGCGGAAAGCAATTGACGATGGTATAGGTCATGCACTTTCGGCTATTATCGACTCGAATGTTACAACCGTTATTACCGGTGTTATTCTGGCATATTTCGGAACAGGACCTATTAAAGGTTTCGCGGTAACTGAAATTATTGGTGTAGCAACTTCGTTCTTCACTGCTGTGTTCCTTACCCGTTACATGCTTTATTTATATGCTAACCACGAAAGCGCCAAAGAAATTACATTTATTACCGGTGTTACTAAGAATTGGTTTAAAGACATGAAAGTAGATTTCATGGGAATGCGTAAATGGTTTTATGGTTTATCTATTGGTTTGATATTAATTAGTTTTATCTCAATTGGTGTTAGAGGATTCAGTTTAGGTATTGATTTCTCCGGTGGACGTAATTATGTGGTTGCTTTTGATAAGCCGGTAAATGCCGATAATGTTCGACGTATGCTTGGAAATGCGTTTGAAGGTGATATGCCACAGGTAATTACCATTGGAACTGACAATCAGGTGCGTATTGCAACAAAATATAAAATCAATGATAATTCTCCAACTATCGATAATGAAATTGAAGGTAAAATTTATAATAACCTGAAACCATTGTTGAAACAGTCAGTAACAAAAGAAGAGTTTATCAAGGAAAATATCAAGAGTTCGCAAAAAGTTGGACCTACTGTTGCGGATGATATCAAGCGTTCTGCTGTTTGGGCTGTAATTCTCGCTATTTTTGGAATCGGTTTATATATCTTTATCCGATTCAAGGAATGGGGCTATGCCTTAGGAGTTATTGCTTCATTAGCGCACGATGCTATAGTAATTTTAGGATTGTTCTCCTTGCTGTATGGCATCTTGCCATTCTCCATGGAAATTGACCAGGCATTTATTGCAGCTATACTAACTGTAATTGGTTATTCGGTTCACGACACGGTAATCAACTACGACCGTATTCGTGAAAACGTATTGCTGTTCCCTAAACGCGATAGAATCTCACTGATAAACCTTTCGGTAAATGAAATGTTGGGACGTACTTTTAGTACTACCATGACCGTTATTCTAACCTTGCTTTCGATGTTTATTTTTGGTGGTGAAACCATTCGTGGATTTATCTTCGCTATGTTAGCTGGTATTATTTTTGGAACATATTCCTCAGTATTTATCGCTTCGCCAATTACTGTAGAAATGGAAAAACTGGTAAGTTTAGCCAGAGCCAAAAAAGCAAATAAAAAGCTCGTTGAAGCCAAAAAATAATTCAAAGAATAATTTTTTATAAAAGCATAAAAAGCCTTGTTGATTAATTCAACAAGGCTTTTTAATGTAAAGCAATAATTGTACTTTGTGCCTTTTAAGAGTTGTCTAATAATGTATTAGAGCTTGCATATCATTGCTCATTAGCTCAACATCATTTGGATTATTTTTACAAAGAGTTTTCCGCCACTCAGAAATTCAATCCGGTCATACTGTTTGGTGCTTTTCAGCATGCCGGCAACAAGGAATTTGGTTACCACATCAGGATCTTCAGCAAGGATGTCGTAAACTTTTTTGAATTGTTTTGCTTCTTCGGGTGAGCGTTTTTCTTTAGCCTGCGTCAGAAACTCTGTGCGCACCATACCCGGACTCAGAATGCCCAGTTGCACCGGTCCGCCTTCCATTTCTTTCGATACTGTTTTCGTGAAATAATTCACTGCTCGTTTGGTGGTGCCATACAAACTCAGTTTATCCATCATCCGGCCATCGCTTCCAAATCCTTCCATATTGAAAATCTTACCGTAACCCTGCTGAGTCATAAATTTGGCAGCTGCACGAGTCCCCAACATTAGTCCGTAAATATTTATTTCGGTAATGGCTTTGATATCTTCCACTTCCATATCGATAAACTTAAGGTGTGGTTGCGGAATTCCGGCGTTGTTTATCCAGATATCAATTTTTCCGAAGGTATTCACCGCTTTTCTGATAAGCTTATCGTGTGTTTCGGGTTCATTCACACTGCCCGGTATGCCTGCAACATTTTCGTTGTAAGCATCTTTCAGTTTAGCCACAGCACGTGCTACCTTTTCCACATCCCGACCGTTAATCACCACCTGATGGCCTGCTTTCAGAAATTCTGTTGCCAACCCGTGACCTATGCCACGTGTACTTCCTGTAATTAGTCGCTCCTTATAAGTAGGTTATATGTCTGTATTACAACAGAATAAC
>JBAXPM010000102.1:0-5620 GCA_037132235.1 Paludibacter sp. | reverse complement strand
GGAATTTCTCAAAATTATCCGGAACATGATAATACATTTTCATATAGTCTTTGATCGCCATATTTCCGATAGCACTCCGTTGATGATGGCGCATTACATCCGATTCAATGTTATAGTCTTCCGGTAATGCGAACTTTTTTATTGACTCAAATTCAGGGAAAGACTGGAATCCATATTCGCTCATAAATCGCCCGATATTTTTTGAATAGTTTTCAAAGGGTTCACGCGCATGCCAAACACCCCAATAATGACTATCACCATCCGGATTTGAATTTGTAGCATATTGCTTTGGAACAATGCTTGAGGGTGAGGATTGCCAATAGGCTGCATCCGGCGACAAAGTTTTTACAACATCCGCCAGAATATGATTAAAAATGGTGTCGTAAGCTTTCCAAACTTGTTCTCGTTTTTCGGTATTATAAGCGTTTTTCCAGCCCCAGCCACCGGTTTTACTTTCATTTTGCCAGGCAACATCTATTTCGTTATTTCCACACCAGAGAGCTATAGACGGGTGATTTCGAAGTCGCTTAACCTGATAGTCTGCTTCTTTTGTTACAGAATTCAGAAAAGCATCATTACCGGGATACATCGAACATGCAAACATAAAATCCTGCCACACCAGTATCCCATTACGGTCGCAAAGTTGATAGAAATAATCGTCTTCGTAAATTCCACCACCCCAAACGCGCAACATGTTCAGATTTGATTTGACAGCGGTATTTATCTCCCAATCATAAACATCCTTTGTGACACGGTTTAAAAACATGTCATTGGGAATGTGATTCTCACCTTTTGCAAAAACAGGAATTCCATTCAGTTCGAAATAAAAAGTATGTCCGGCACTATCCGGTTTTTGAATTAATCGTAAAGTGCGAAGTCCTATTTCACGACTTTGAATATCAAATGAATTACCTGATTTAACCGAAGCAGTAATCGTATATAAATTAGGTTTTCCTAATCCGTTTGTCCACCAACGTTTTGGGTTTTTGATTTCAAATGGAATTTCAACCAGATTAGTCCCTATATTTAACTCAACCGTTTTCGTTATTTTCGTTTTCTCACCCGTTGAAATCTCGACAATGGACCGTTGGTTTTTTGTAGATTGAACCTGAACCTGAGCATTCAAAACGGCAAAATTATCAGTCAATGATTGCTGCATCACATACAAATCTTCAATTTTCAGGTCATTCCATGCCCGAATTAAAACGGGTTTCCAAATGCCAGAAGTTACAAATCGTGGTCCCCAATCCCAACCAAAATGATAGGGAGCTTTACGAATAAAAGGGCAGACTAATTGATCCTTTGATAAGCCCCCATTTTCGGCCTGATCGTTGACTGCAGGAAGGAATATTCCAAAAGATTTCTGCAGTTCAAGTCCTTTTTTGATTGGTGATTGAAATCTGACTTGCAAGAAGTTTTCACCGGGCTTGGCTACCGATTTTACATCGACTAACCATTCACGAAACATATTGTCCGCAGAAAGAATCTTTATCCCGTTTAGGTATACATCAGCAAATGTATCCAGTCCTTTAAAATCAAGTTCTATCTTATCTTTTGCAATAAACTCAGCGGACAGATTAAAGTTTGTTTCGTACTCCCATTCTACCTTATCAATCCACTGCAATTTGCGTTCATTGGTTCTGTAATATGGATCTTCAATCAGTTTGTTGTTCAACAAATCGGTATGAACACATCCGGGCACCTGTGCCTTATACCAGTTCGTTGAGTCGGATTGTTTAAACTTCCAACCGTTGTTTATTTCCAACGAGTATGGATTTGCCAGCAATGATGAAAACACAAGCTGAAGCATCACTATCAGAATGAATTGATAAAAGGCACGTTTAGGTTGTAACATCGCTATTTTTTGATAAAGTTCAATCTGAAGTTCTCATTAGAATCATTGTTTTTCATGGATAAAATATACGAACCTGCCTGAAGTGTTGAGACATTTAACTGATTATTATTCAATATGATATTTGAAAGCACTACTCTACCATCGACACCATAAATTGTGCCCGAAATGTTTTTGGCAGAGCTAATTCCATTAACAAACAATTTGTCAGCAACTGGATTTGGGGAAGCTGAAACAGCATTCAGATACGAAATGTCAGTAACTTTTGTAGGAATCTCAATAAGTTTTATCGTATTTGTACTTTGCGCCAGATTCATTAGAATATCATTCGACAGTGTTTTTTGCCCATCAAGTGGTGAATATATCTCTAAGCTTGATTTAAGCATTCGGCCATTATTCAAAGCGGAAACTTCGTAGGCATTCATACCCGAACGATAGAAATATAATTCACGGAAGTCGACTGCGTTTGGAGCGTCTTTATCACTTAAATAAAATGAAAGAGCTTCCAGTTTTTCGCTAATACTTCCAATAGCGATATTATCAGCATATAAAACAGTTTCTCCGCGAGCGTAGAAGTGAGTTAATGTAATTTTATGCCATTGGCCGTTGTTAACAGCCACTAAGCCTGTAAGTGAGCCGCCATTTGGTGATTGATAACACAACATGCCGGCTGCATTAATACTTACCGTACCAACTGAAACTCCTTGTTTAAACGAGGCAATTGTACCTGTGTCTGTTGTTTTTACATCGAATGAAATGGTAAATGGATGAATTGTATTTTCCGGAGTTAATGCAATTTGATTTTGAGTTGACAATGATTTACCTAATGTCAAATAAGTTCCTGAAGCTTTAACCGGCAAGGCTTTACCTGCCTTAATAGCATCGTACAATGAAGGTACAACTGCCATAGCAAGTTCAATATGTCCGGCATCATTCGGGTGTGCTGTATCGTACTGATAACCAACCGGCCATTTCCCTGTTCCATCATCAATAGCACCTAACAGGTTAACACTTGGCACATCCCATTCGTGAATAAGGAGATTCATCTGCTTGATAAATTCATATTCAACTGCCGTAAAATCAGCACGCGTATAGCAATTTGTTACAACAGGATACATACCTTTTTTTCTGGCGTTATCAATCAATAATAGCATGTTTGTCTTAAACTGATTGAATATTGGCTGACCTCCACCAAGAATACCTTCATTTCCTAAAGATAAAGCATACATTACATACTTACTGTATTGAGGAATTAAGTCGGTATTCCATCGAGCCATAACTTTTATCGTATTGTCACCACCAACAGAGATATTAGCTACATTCCAGTTTAATCCAGTAGAATTGGTGTATCTATCTTGTAATAATTTGGTGTACAAACCCACATAACCCTGTGCCACAGTTGTAGCACCGGCACCTGATGGAACAGATGAACCCATAACTGATATTTTAGATTTGTTAAGCAATGCATCATCAACTGCAGTCACAATCTGACTAGTACCACTAATAGCAGAGTTTGGCTGAGTGGTAGTAGCAGTCACTGTTAGCGTTCCATTCGCCTTCACAATAATAAAACCGGTAGAATCAATTGAAGCTAATGTTGGGTTATCGATACTCCATTTTACTCCTTTGAAAGTGGCAGTTGAAGGTGAAACAGTGGCAGTCATCTGTAGGGTGTTACTACTATTATTAACAAGTGCGCTGGTTACTGTAATACTTGTTACATTTTCAATAGCGACATTCATTTGTAAAGTACCACTTATTGTCGAAGACGGATCTTTTGTGGTTGCAGTAACTGTAACAGTACCGCTGGTTTTTGCAATGAGTAATCCGGTATTATCAATAGTGGCAATAGCCGGATTATCCACACTCCAGGTAACATCCTGAAATATTGCAGTTGAAGGAGCAACTGTTGCTGTCATTTGATAAGCTCCTGTTGTTCCACTTACTGTTTGACTTGTAACTGTAATACCTGTAATAGGAGTATGATTATATTCTTCAATTTTTAGTACGTTAATATTGTTATTGCTGCCTGACAATTTTGTGAGTGTAAGCGAAATTTCATTGGATGTATTTGGCACCACAAACCCTGATGAATAAATAGTACTTGTATTTCCATTGTAACCAGGACCTCCCAAATTAACTCCGGCTGTTTGTAGTGTGCCCGAAGAAGTATTTAATCCAACTAAATCGTATTGTGCAACTCTAGTTTCTGTAGTATTCCTACTGCCAAAAATCTTAAATTTATAAGCAGAATTGGGATTTAAATCTGTAAATTTCATACTTCCGGTTGAACTATTCCCAAAGTAATCCTGTGTAGCCGTTGCAACTGCAAATTCGCCTAAAAGTAAAGGATCCGGAGCTGCCAACCCACCTGCACTCACATCATAGGCACTTAAGGCAGTTACCATTTTTTGACTATAACCGGTCGTAGTGTTTATACTATTTACCAAAGGTACTGCAGCTGCTGTTGCAGTCGGGTCTGTGATATTATTCCAATAATTACCATTTGCATCCGGACTTGTAGTTAAGGCAGCAGATGTTCCAAAATCGAGAAACAAACTCTGAATGGCAGAAATTTTTGCACCGATAACCGATAGTTGCAAACTACCACTTACAGTTGAAGTAGGATCTTTTGTAGTTGCCGTTACTGTTATTGTCCCGTCTTTTTTTGCTTTAAGTAAACCTGAAGCACCAATAGTGGCAACATCAGTATTATCTACACTCCAGCTTACTTCTTTTACTGCATTGATAGGCGAAACTGTGGCTGTCATCTGATAGGTTCCTTCAGCCGCAGAAACACTTTTACCTGTTACGGTAATACTTTCAAGAGGAGCAGAATTATACTCCTCAATCTTCATCATATTCAAATGCCAGTATGTACCTGCAACTTTTGAAACATCGATGGTAATTACACCGGCTGCAGTAGGACTTATGATGGTTGAAGCCAGAAAAGTTTGTGTGTTTTGATTAATTGTTCCACCGCCCAGGCCTGTTCCCGAAGTTTGATTCGTGCCCGTAAACGAGTTAATTCCGGTAAAAACATATTGAGTTGTTCTGATTTCGGTAGTATTTCTACTACCAAAAGCATAAAACTTATATCCTTTTGATGGATTCAATCCTGATAATTTGAATGAGGCTGCCACACCATTGAAAAAATAGTCCTGCGTAGCGGTATTGATTGCCATTTCGCCTAAAAGAGCCGGATCAGGTGTTAATAAAGCGCCATTAAGAATTCCGTTCTTTGAGCAGGCAACTGTAGTGGTTAAAACATAACTTGTGGTAACATTGGCGGTATTAACTAAAGTAGCACTATTATTTAATGCAGTTCCATTCACATTGGTCCAGGAATTTCCATTTGCATCCGGACTTACAGTTATATTTCCGTTTGTTACATCATTAGGACCAAAATCAAGAAAAAATCGTTGGTTTATAGTCTGAGCATTTAAGCTTATTGACATTAACACAACATAAAGTGATAGAAAAATTGATTTCATAATAATAAATTTAAAAGTATTTGATTTGAATATATATTTTTAATTATTTGACTGTAACACTGTCTGCAAGCATATACATATTAGGTAAATCCTTGCTAAACAGGCTTAACGGACTTTTGTACATGGTAACAAAATCGGGGGCTGATGCATGTCCGGCAAAAACTGAGTAAAAATGACTTCCACTTAGTGTTGGGTCATATTTGTTTCGCCACATTACAACCATACTTACCCGTTGACCGGTAAATGGTGTAAGTATGGTTCTTGTCCAGAAATC
>JBAXPM010000101.1:0-5730 GCA_037132235.1 Paludibacter sp. | reverse complement strand
TTGCGGTACGGACGGGACTCGAACCCGCGACCTCCGCCGTGACAGGGCGGCATTCTAACCAACTGAACTACCGAACCAGGTTAAAAACTTGTTGCATTATTTTCAAATGCGGTGCAAAGATACGGCAAATTTTGGTTTCTGCAATAGCTTTGAAATATTTTTTCGAGAAATTTCGGTATTATGCATTAAACATATCGGGTTCGAGTCCTGTCCGTACAACGAAAGAACTATTCCTCCAATTTCTGAAACAGTAGCTTTACACCTTTTTCCACATCGTTTGTTTTCTGAAGGGTTTTGATAAAAGCACTGCCAATAATGGCGCCCGACGAATAGCGATTCACCATGTCACGGGTCGATTTATTGGAAATGCCAAAGCCAATCAAGCGTGGGTTTTTGAGGTTCATGGCGTTGATACGGATGAAGTACTCTACCTTGTTGTCGAATGAGCTTTGAGTGCCGGTCGTTGCAGCCGACGAAACCATGTAGATAAATCCGTTGGTGTGGCTGTCGATTTCACGAATGCGCGCTTCCGATGTTTCAGGCGTAATCAGGAAAATAAATTCCAGTCCGTAACGCGCGGCAATTTCTTTGTATTCTGCCAGAAAATCAGCCATAGGCAGGTCGGGAATAATCATTCCATCTACGCCAACGCGGTGGCATTCTTTACAAAACGCCTCGAAACCAAATTGCATAACCGGGTTCAGATAACCCATCATAATTAATGGAATATGAATTTCGGCACGTATCGATGTGAGTTGCTCGAACAGTTTGCGAATGCTCATGCCGTTTTGAAGAGCCTGGTGACTACTGTTCTGGATAACGACTCCATCGGCCATCGGATCAGAAAATGGTACGCCAATCTCAACTAAATCCACTCCGTTAGCTTGTAGGCACTGAAGCGTAGGTACTGTATCTTCCAGTTTTGGAAATCCGGCGGTAAAATATACCGACAGGATGTTTACCTTTTTTTGTTCAAATAAACTATTGATTCTGTTCATGTTTTTTATTTCCATATTTCTTTCAAAAAAATTCTTAGTAACTCCACATTCTTCTCTCCCGGCTTAACTTCAAATTTACTGTTCAAATCAATGCCGGCAAATTTTGGATGTTCAATTTTCAAAATAGCATCCGCATCATCTGCAGCAATGCCGCCACTCAGCAAAAATGGCGTTTCGCCCACGTATTCATCAAGCATACCCCAATTAAATTTTTGTCCGGAGCCACCGTAAGCATCGGTTTTGGTATCAAACAAAAAGTAATCACACGAACCTTCATAGGTTTTCGTCACTTTGAAATTATAAGCCTCAGCAATTGGGAAAGCCTTAATAACAATATAACCTGCCTTGCGAAGCTCCTTGCACATTTTTACCAATTCGGTTCCATGCAGTTGTACACCATCAAGGTCGTATTTAGTAACAATAGTCAGGATATTTTCCAGAGTTTCGTTCACAAATACGCCAATTTTCTTTATTGACTTTGGTAAAACATTCAAGGTGGCAATATCCAGATGTTCAGCAAAGCGCGGCGATTTCGGGTAAAAAATAAAACCCATAAAATCGGGCTGCAAGACCGCAATTGCACGTATATTTTCGGGGATTCTCATCCCGCAGATTTTTATTTTCATGTTCAATACATTGTTAGAGGCGCAAGGACTTGCGTCTCTACTGTAAATTTGCAATAAAATTCCCCAACGCCTCAGCCGGATTTTCTTCCTTCATAAAGTTTTCACCCATCAGGAAGCCTTTATAACCCACTTTTCGAAGTTCTTTTACGGTTTCGGTTTTGGAAATACCGCTTTCGCTCACTTTTACGAACTTCTCGGGTATCAATGCAGCCAAATCGAACGAAGTCTGAATGCTTTGTTCAAAGGTTTTCAGGTTGCGGTTGTTTACGCCCAGCATATCCACAAAGTCGTTCGCATGACCAATTTCTTCGGCATTGTGTACTTCGAGTAATACTTCCAAACCCAATTCATGCGCTTTGCGAGCCAGCTCCAGCGTTTGTTCTACGGTTAGAGCAGTTGCAATAAGCAACACCACATCGGCACCCATTGCTTTAGCTTCATAAAGCTGATATTCATCTATTACAAAGTCTTTGCGCAACACCGGACAAGTGATAAACTGTCGGGCAGCCATCAAGTCCATCGGCGTTCCACCAAAATACTCCAAATCGGTAAGAATAGAAATGCCCGAAGCACCGGCAGCACTATAACCCGAAGTTATATCCACCACGTCGGCATCTTCGTGAATCCAACCCAACGAAGGCGATTTGCGTTTAAACTCCGAAATGATTCCCGACTCTGAGTTCAGCAAACTTTGCTTCAACGACAGGCATTTACGCGAGAAAGCCTGAGCTTTTTCTAAAGCTGAAATCGGAGTTGAGATCTTGCGGGAAGCAACTTCAACTTTTTTACTTTCTATTATTTTATCTAATATATTACCCCTAACCCCTAAAGGGGAATTAGAGTTAGCTTCGTCTCCTATAATTTTATCTGTCATATCAAAATAATAATCGGTGGTAATTTAGTTCCCCTTTAGGGGCTAGGGGTCTTATTTATATATCTCCACAAACTTCTCAAACGCCTTTTTGGCATGTCCGCTTTCAAGCGATTCAGCAGCCTCGGCTTTGCATTGTTCCAATGGTTTGTACGAACTGCGTGTTTGAATGGCAAAAGCAGAGTTGATAATCACTGCATTCTTTTGGGCTTCGGTAGCTTTGTTATCCAGCACATTCATAAATATCTGAGCTGCTTCGTCCACCGTATTTCCACCCCAAAGTTCTTCTTGTTTAAGCGTTTTGAAGCCTAATTGTTCAGGAGTATAAATAAATTCGCCATTGTTGTTCATTACCTTGCATATATCAGTCAATGAAACTTCATCATAACCATCCAATGAATGAACAATGCTGTATTGAACGCCCAGGTTTTGATAGATGTAATTATAAAGGCGCATCATTTTTAGGTTGTACACGCCTAAACATTGGTATTGCGGTTTCACCGGACTAATAAGTGGTCCAAGTACATTAAAAAACGTACGAACACCAATTCCTTTACGAACCGGAGCTACGTTTTTCATGGCCGGGTTGCAAAGTGGTGCGTGTAAATACGCAAAACCGGAATCTTCCAACGAGTGTTTAATAACATCAATGTTGGTGGTGAATTTAGCACCGAAATATTCCAACACATTGGAAGAACCGCTTACCGAAGTTGCGCCATAGTTACCGTGTTTAGCCACTTTATAACCGGCACCCGCTACTGCAAAACAGCTACATGTGGAGATATTGAATGTATTTTTTCCGTCACCACCTGTGCCTACAATATCAAGCGCATCAAATTCCGATAAATCCATTGGGATAGCCAAGTCTAACAACGCATTGCGAAAGCCAATGACCTCGTCGAGTTCGATACTGCGCATCAGATATACTGAAATAAATGCAGCAATCTGTGCGTCGTTGTATTTGCCGGCAGCAATGTTGGTCATCACTTCGGCAGCTTCTTCACGCGTTAGCGACTGGTGATTGAAAAGTTGATTAAGAATTTGTTTCATAAATCTGCCCCCTAACCCCCTAAAGGGGGAATTATAATTGGTATTAAGTTTTTTTTTAATTGAAATAATATGAGAGGCGTGATTTTTACACCACCAAAACTCCCCCTTTAGGGGGTTGGGGGGCTTCCAACCAATTTTTCAGCATTTGCTCCCCATCAGGTGTCAAAACCGATTCCGGATGAAACTGAACGCCTCGCACATCATAGGTTTTATGTGCCAATGCCATAATCATACCTTCTTCGTCAACAGCCGTAATGGTCAGACATTCAGGCAAGGTTGATTTTTCGGCTGCCCACGAGTGGTAACGTCCGACTTCCAGTTGTTTTGCCAATCCGTTGAACAGCACATCCTCTTCCAGTACATTCACCAAAGAGCTAACTCCGTGATGAACATCGGTCAGATTTATTAATGTTCCGCCAAATGCTTCCGCAATGGCTTGTTCGCCCAGACAAACGCCCAAAATCGGTTTTGTTGGTGCATACGTGCGAATTACATCAAGCAAAATACCCGATTCCGAAGGAACACCAGGTCCCGGCGAAAGGATGATTTTATCAAATCGTGCTATATCTTCCAATGCTATCTGGTCGTTGCGATGCACTTCCACGTCGGTGTATCCCAACTTTTTTACTGCGTGTACCAAGTTGTAGGTAAACGAGTCGTAATTATCGAAAACTAATATACGACAACCCCTAGCCCCTAAAGGGGAACTGGAGTTAGTTTCGTTTTGTATATTTATCTGATTACTCATATAATTTCTGAATTTAATTTTAAAATAACTGGTGGTAATTTAGTTCCCCTTTAGGGGTTAGGGGTTATCTCCCTGATGCCACTTCCACCGCACGTTTCAGAGCAGCTAATTTATTATTCACTTCCTGCAGTTCGCTTTCTTCATCCGATTTGGCAACAATGCCGGCACCGGCCTGATAATACAAGGTATTATTTTTACTTACGAACGAACGAATAGTAATGGCCTGATTGAAACTTCCGTCGAAACCAATATAGCCCAAACAACCGCCATAAGGACCACGGTCGTGCGGTTCAATTTGGTCAATCAGTTGCATCGCTTTAATTTTTGGAGCTCCCGAAAGTGTTCCGGCTGGGAATGTGTCAGCAAAAAGTTTGATGATTTTGGTGTCGGGTTTCAGTTTGCCGCTTACGCTCGAAACCAAATGAAGTACGTGAGAGTAATACTGTACTTCGCGGAATACTTCAACTTCCACGTGGTCGGCATTGCGACTTAAATCGTTGCGGGCCAAATCAACCAACATAACGTGTTCGGCATTTTCTTTTTTGTCGACACGGAGCTTTTCAGCCAGTTGGAAATCTTTTTCATCGTCACCTGTGCGGCGGAATGTTCCGGCAATGGGTTTGATATAAGCTTTCTTTTTTTTTGCATCCACCACAAGGTGAGCCTCTGGCGACGAACCAAAGATACGGAAATCGCCAAAATTGAAGTAAAACAAATAAGGTGACGGATTCACCGAGCGCAGAGTGCGGTACAGCATAAAGTCATCGCCTTTGTATTTCTGATAAAAACGGCGCGAAAGCACAATCTGGAATACATTCCCTTTAAAACATTCCTTTTTGCCCTGAGTCACCATTTTCTTGTAATCTTCGTTCGAAATATCCGATTTCTCTTCACCAATGGCCTGAAATTCGTAGGTGGCGATATTGTTGTTTAATAATATTTCTTCAATATCTGCAATGGCCGACGTTTCACCTTCGAGCAGATTCTCGATAATTGTCAGTTCGTTGTTGAAATGGTTTACAGCAATAATGTACTTGAACAGCACATAATGCAAGCCCGGCATACTTCCCGGAACAGTTTCGCGTGCTTTGAGCTTTACATCCTCAAAATACTGAACCGACTCGTACGACGAATAGCCGAACAGCCCATTCACACCAACCGGATTGTCGTTTTTTGCTAAATCAATCGACTTCAGAAAAGCGTCGAAACGCTCAGCCACAGTCAGCTTACCGGTAACCTGAGTTTCAAGTTTTAAACCATCGGGATATTCCTCTTTAATCACAAACTGATTGACCGAAATTCCGCCAATCGGACAAAAGCCGATATACGAATAACTGTTTTCAACACCGTGATAATCGGAACTTTCCAACAACACCGAATTGGTATATAAATCGCGTATTTTGAGATAAATTCCTACCGGCGTCTGCAAATCGGCCA
>JBAXPM010000100.1:0-5964 GCA_037132235.1 Paludibacter sp. | reverse complement strand
ATATGATAATAAGCATATCCCTTACGACCGTGACGTTGCAATCTGATTTTTGTTGGCATTTTTTTATTTTTAAAATGATTATACCTAATGCTTTTTCTCGAAAAGCGGATGCAAAGGTAAAAAAAATATTTCAATTAATAATTACCAATTACCAATTAATACTTATACCATTGAAATTCAATTTATTACAAGTTGAATTGGAAATTGATAATTGAAAATTAATCACAAAGTACCCATGCAGTTTCGAAACGATCATCGGTTTTGCGGAGGTTTTCCATATATTTAATCGCATCATCTTTATCGGAGAACGATTCAATAGCAATTCGGTAGGTTTTTATGGGGTCAAGGACATGAGCGTTTTTGAAATTACAGTCACTCAATTCTTTGCAAAATTTTGCTGCTGATTTTTCAGTTGGCAGACTGGCAACAATAACGTGAAAGTTCTTTTCGGTTTCCTGTTCTACAACTTCCTGTTGACAGACTTCTGCTGCTTTCTGCACTTGAATTTGTGATTTATCCGGCAATGTTTTACCTTGATTTTCAGTCTTTTCAAACAAACCCAGAGTCAAACCGGCAGTTTCAGACTTTCGCACATCGGTCAATCGGGGAGTGGAAACAAACAAACCAATCAACAGTAAAACTGCTGCAGCATATTTATAGAATCTACTTGTGGAAACAGTTATTCTGATTTCTTTCTTTTTATCAGATATTCTTTGAATTGAATCTATTCTTAAAATCTTCAAACCAAAATTTTGCGGCAGGAAATCCGGAACATCCTCCGGTATGAAAATCAGATTCTCAGACACATCCATCTGAAATGAACCCAGGCTTCCGATTTGTATCTGTTGCCCAATACGTAATGAAGACTTTAATTCTTCTGATTGTATATTTATAAAATTTACTGCCTCACGGTAACTAATTTGTTCCGAACGCGAAATCTCCATTGCCAAAAGTCCATCATTATGTTGCATTAATGGATTAAAACCAATGACTGAAGAAGCTGGAATGATTGAATTTGTACTTATTTCAGCAGGTTGAGACTGAACAACAAAGCCACCCAGCCCGGGCACAACAACATAGTCGTGGCAGACAAGCAATTTTTCGAGATATGGGCTGAAATTTTTCATGCTGCAAAAATAGAACAATAAGTATTTCCGATACTTTTTTCAGTCAAAAAGTTTTCAACAAGTTGTCAGCAAAAAAAATTCGATGTATCTTTGCGTAACAAAATTAAAAAAGATATGAAAAAAACGATTTTAATCACCGGTGGTGCAGGTTTTATTGGTTCGCACGTAGTTCGTTTATTTGTTACCAAATACCCTGATTATCAAATCATAAATCTGGATGCATTAACGTATGCAGGCAATCTTGAAAATCTGAAAGATGTTGCCGGTTTGCCAAATTACAAATTTGTAAAAGGTGATATTACCGACGAAAAGTTTATTCCGGAACTTTTTGCAACCTATAAATTTGATGGTGTGGTGCATTTGGCTGCCGAGTCGCATGTTGACCGCTCTATCACCGATCCGTTTTTATTTATCCGTACCAATGTTTTCGGAACATGTAATTTACTGAATGCTGCAAAAGAATTATGGAAAGGCAACATGGAGGGTAAACGTTTTTATCATGTGTCTACCGACGAAGTGTACGGTGCTCTCGAATTTGATGGAACTTTCTTTACTGAAGACACCAAATACGATCCGCATTCACCCTATTCGGCAAGTAAAGCATCATCCGACCATTTTGTGCGCGCTTACCACGACACCTACGGTTTGCCAATTGTAATCTCAAACTGCTCAAACAATTACGGTGCAAACCATTTCCCTGAAAAACTGATTCCGCTTTCCATCAATAATATCCGCAACAACAAACCAATTCCAATTTACGGAAAAGGAGAAAACGTACGTGACTGGTTATATGTAAACGACCACGCACGGGCTATAGATACCATTTTCCACAATGGCAACAACGGTGAAACGTACAACATTGGGGGTAACAACGAATGGACCAATATTGATTTGATTCATGCACTTTGCAAAATAATGGACCGCAAACTATGTCGTGCAGAAGGTGAATCAGCTAAGCTTATAACTTTTGTTACTGACCGTGCAGGTCATGATTTGCGTTATGCTATTGACTCAACGAAGCTTCAGCGTGAACTGGGCTGGAAACCTTCACTTCAGTTTGAAGAAGGTTTGGAAAAAACTGTAGACTGGTATATGGTAAATCAGGAATGGATGGACAATATCATTAACGGTGATTATAAAAACTATTACGAAAATCAGTATTCAAACAGATAAAAGTTGCTGATTATACCTCACAAAGGGGAATTTTAGAAATGCCATCGGGCAGAGACATAAATTGGGACAGGTCACAACCTGTCCCTTTGTTTTATTTCAAATTCGATTTATTGAAAACTGACACAGGAATGGTTACGTCCATTTTGATTTCTTCGATAACCATGCGCGTTCCGTTGCCTTCTTTCAACACATCTTTATATACAAACGAAGTAGGATACCAGCGATTCTGAATTTTCTTCACATCGCTGAATGTGATGCGTTTCAAGAGCTTACCTCCTTTTGCAAACATTTCTACCTGCAGCGGCACAAATCGTTCCTCGTCAACCCACATTTTTTGCGAAGCGTAGTTCACATCGCTTACAATGGCCGTAAGATTCACTACCCAACATTTACGTCCATCAACGGTTTGCTCGCCGGTCACATCGGCTTTGTATTGTTCCTGCAATGGACGATCGGTCATCATATCTTCGTACGACATATCGCTGCCCATAACCGATTGCCGTAACATGTGACCGGAAATCTGAATCACACGGTCGGTAGCAGGGGAATAAATCCACAATTGATTGTCGAGTTTCAGCATCTTCGTTCCCTTTTCGCGTGCAGGAGCAAGGTATTCGGTAAATGCCTTTTCAGTACCCACACCCCACGATTTCGATTCCATGGTTCGCGTTCCACGAGCCGAGTTGATTTCCATCCGTGCTGTCAGAATACGTGATTTAGACGACATATTGTTATCCACTTTGTCAAGAATTGATTTTCCCGAAGGGTAGTTTTGAGCAAATAAAAAGATTGGAAGCAATAGTAATAAAACAACCCCTAACCCCTGAAGGGGAACTGAGTTAGTTCGTTTTTTAAAAGTATTCATATTTTTATATTTAAATTACTCTCACTCCCTAAGGAGGAGTAAGAGATGTTATTATGGATTATTAAAATTATGTCCGAAATTTCAAATTTGAGAGACGATAGTAACCCAGTCCCCCTTCAGGGGTTAGGGGTCAGCCTTCCAACTCCTTAAACAAATTGGCAGTCTGGCGTTTATAAACC
Organism: Paludibacter sp.; assembly: GCA_037132235.1. GTDB lineage: Bacteria > Bacteroidota > Bacteroidia > Bacteroidales > Paludibacteraceae > Paludibacter. The sequence goes on along the minus strand of JBAXPM010000100.1, from coordinate 2,620 downwards.
CCGATTCCGGCCAATGATGCACCAATAACTGTCGATAAAACTCCAGGAATAAATCCGATATAATAGGTTGTGATGGTGATTTGTGCGCGAATGATACTTGGCATCATCATGTTAGAATTGCGCATCATGTTTCGGGCGTCTATGCCGTAGACCTGCAATGGCAAGGCACATAGCAACCCGAAAGCTATACCAACCACAGAGCCTATAATCCCAACCAGCAAAGCCTCGCCTACCAGCGAACGGTAAATTTCGTGTTTGCTTTCTCCGATTGCCAGTCGTAATCCAAACTCGCCATATCGTCGCAAACCACCTACCAATCCCGCATTCCAAAGTACAATAGACATGGCAAACACGAAAATAAAGATAATGATATACTGAGCATTTTCGGAATATGCAATCATAAAATCCATACCACCTATGCCACTCATAGGCGCCATTGCCAGCGAGAACTTATCGTCTTTCTTTGTATTTTCCTGATTGAATGCCGTAGAGAGTTTCTTCGCTTTGGAATCTTTGTAAGGCGAATCATTAAAGAAGCCCAGCACTTCACCCGCAGCATCTTCCATATTTAATGCCAGACGTGCATCATCAATATCGGCTACCACCATACCTTTATCCAAAATCTGCGTTCCAAAATGTATGGTGCCACACACCGTAAAGTTATACATGGCCAAATCGCCGTACATGGTATTCGAAATCAGCGTTACCCGATCACCAAGCTTCAGATTCATTTTTTTGAACAGTTCATTGGTTATCATTATTTCGCCCGACTTTTTCGGAAAACGTCCGGAAAATAGTTTCGATTTTAAATCCATTCGATTGATTTCGTCATCGTTTCCAAACAAATGAATGCCCATTCCCATAACGTTGCCCTGCGACTTCGTAATTCCTTCTGAGTCTGGAGCATCCAACAATCCACCAAACTGAATCCTATCAGTCCAGATTATATCCGGATAGTTAGTTCTCAACTTTTTAATCACATCGTTGATGCCCATAATTGCGTAATCGTTGGGCATTTGAGATTGATTTTCCTTATAAGCCTCAGTCATGACTTTCACATGTCCTGTTGAGAATTTTGCGGTTGTTTCAATACTATCGCTAAAAATCCCACTCATATATGCCTGCAAAAAGACTGTGATAGTTACGCCCAATGCCACTACTATAATGGGCAGCAGACTTCGGCTTTTGTCGCGTAATAATCCGTTTAATAAGAATTTTATCATATTTACCCCCAACCCCCTAAAGGGGACTTTAAGTTAGTATTATTTGCAAAAATTTTTTCTTTCCCTTTTCCCCTTTAGGGGTCAGGGGATCTTTACTTTACCTTTCCCCTGATTGCATCCGTCGGGTTCATTTTGGCAATTTTACGAGCCGGCAAATAACTGACGATGGCAGTAACAATAAGTATAAAAATCATGGTATTAATTACCAATCCGGGTGTTATAGTTGCATACATGGTGTCGGCCATAGGCACCCCAATTTCGCTTGCATCCATATTAAACGAATAACCATAAACAACCATATAATACATAATAGGTGCTCCCCAAATTGTTCCGACTGCAAATGCAAGTATTGCATTAATTGTACCTTCGAGTGTAAAATGCCAAACTACTTGTCGCTTAGTCATCCCGAGTGCAATAAATGTTCCTATCTCACGCTGACGGCGGAAAATAGATAGAGTCTGCGTATCGAAAATGGCTAACATGGCCAGCAACAGGAATAAAATATACATAAAACTGGTTCCGACCGATTTGGCTTTCACTAACATCATTGTCGATTCTGTAAGTTTCTCAATACTTTTAAATTCCCATCCCGAAACACTCTCTGTTTTTAATTCAGGTGATTTTAACAGTAAATTAGCACAATTAGTATTCATGGTCATTTTCTGAAGACGGTCGAGCGGAATCCACAAAATACCATTGTCAATAGTGGGAATTGAAGATTTAAATATACCCACAACACGAATATCAGCTGCTTCGAAAGTTCCGTTTTTGTCACGCCAGCGAAGCGTAACCAAATCATTCAGATGAAGTTTGGTTTGTTTGGCCATAAATGCACCCAAAATTACCGGAATTTCAGACCCCCCAGCCCCCGAAGGTTGAGTTTTAGTAAGCATCTTTTGGGTTGGTATCTGAAGCAATTTTTGATCAGGCCGGATACCTTTCAATAAAACACCCTGCATTCTGCCTTGTGGATAAATGCTTCCCTGAGTTATCAGTATCGGTTCAATTTTTCGATTATCAACATCCTTTTTGAATACAGCCGGTATTTCCACGGTGCTCGAATCGAATGTGAACGGATCAAAAGGGTCATATTTCGATTGCCAGTACTCACCACCGGCAATTTCCCATTTCACAGTATCGTCGACAGCCTGATTGCTCCAGCCTTTCAAAATTCCCTGCAAAATAATTATCAGCACAAAGGAAATTGAAAGAACAAATACATTGAGCCAGGTTTTCAGACCGTTACCTATTAAGCTTCTGAAAGCTGTTTTGAATAGGAATGTGCCTCCAAGTTTGCCCCCTAACCCCCTAAAGGGGGAATTTAAGTTAGAATCCTTCATGATGTATCGTCCTGAAATTTGTTTACAGTTTTTTGTTTATAATCCTGTAATTGCTTT
>JBAXPM010000099.1:0-6120 GCA_037132235.1 Paludibacter sp. | reverse complement strand
CATTCCGAATCATTTCGTTGGTGAATTCTTTATAGAATCTCGTAAATGATATATCATCGCTATCTCTGGATAGAAATTCAAGAACTTCCTTTAATGTCCAGTCTTCATGATATACATTGTTCAGTTTATTGTAGTAGTCTTTTATTATTGGTGCTACTTCAGCAATGATAGCATAATCTGTCACTTTATTTTTTTCTACCTGATTGCTGCTTACTGCATAAGGAGTTGGAATATATTGCACCTCCTTGATCTTAATGGCACGAATATACACCTGAGCAAATCCATTACTTTTAAAATTACGAATACACGGTTCGAAGTTGATCATAATCTGAAATTTTAAGAATTTGTAAACTATTTGTAAACCAATAGGCCAAATTTGCACACTTTTTCGTGTTTTTCGTGATTTTTCTGCACAAAAAAAGCGACTGTAATTAACTTACAATCGCCTTAATTACTTGATTATCAGGAGTAACCCCGGTGGGGGTCGAACCCACGACCCACAGATTAAGAGTCTGTTGCTCTACCAACTGAGCTACGAAGTCATTATAAAAAGTGATAAATAACCGAAATTGCTTGATATTCAACTTATTCTGAAATTAATAAATAGAAATAAATACTAATAAATAGAATAAAATAGTATATTTGTACCCGAAAATGTTTGACAGTTTTTTACATTTTGTTTTTGTCAAACATTTTGTCAAACATTTGTCAAACATTTTAAACTTTTTACCATGCAATTCACTTTAAATCAGAGACATCGTACAGATGATCCGAATAAAAAAACTGAAATTCAGATCGAATGTTACTTCAATCGGAAGTATAAATATGTGAATACAGGCATTTTTATTGTTCCTCAATATTGGGATAAAGAAAAGAAAGTTGTTAGCAATAAACACCCTCAGTCTTCAACCATCAATAATTTATTAAAAACAAAAGTTCGTGAATTGGAAACTCTCGCTTATAAATATGAAGAAGCAGGAAAAGTTTTTGATTTTAACGCCTTAAAATCTGTTTCGAACGGCAAAGATAAACAGAATTTCTGTGATTTCATAACGGAACAATTAAAAAACGAGCCTAATCTGGAATTAAAAACGATAGTAAAGTATAAATCGAACATAGAAATTATTCGCAAAGTATTACCTGATGTTACTGCCGATAAACTGGATGACTCGCATATCTTAAAGTTAGATAATTATTTTCGAGATACTTATGCGCAAAGTACTGTTGCAAGGTTGCATGTTTTTGTTCAGAAATATGTCAAAGAAGCTATAAAAAACCGAATACTAAAAGATAATCCATATGATCTTGTAAAATTGAATATGTTCCGGGGTGAAGCTAAAACAACCATGCATACAATGGCTGAACTCGAAGCTTTGGAAAACCTAAAAGATCTGCCAAAAAAGCACGAAATGATCAGAGACAGGTATTTATATTCATGTTATACAGGATTGCGTGTTTCTGATAATCTGGCATTGCTTAAAACGGCTTTTACTGATACTCCGGAGGGTTATGTAGTAGACTTGCATACAATCAAAGGTTATGGTCACGATTTAGTACATCCTATTGGTCTTATGTTCGATGGTAAACCGGATAAAATAGCAAGACGTTGGATGAATTCCCATGAAGAAAAAACACTTTTTCCTAAAGTAAGCACCACTTATATTTCTGAAGTCCTGAAAATCTTAGCTGAATTAGCAAAAATCAATAAACATCTTACTTTTCATGTGGCACGACATACCTGTGCTTCGTTACTTGCCGATATTAGTCAAAATCCATACCTGATTATGAATATTCTTGGACATTCAGATATTAAAACATCAATGGCTTATATTCATGCAAGCCCGGAAAGTACCAAAAAGCAACTAAGATTGATAAGTAATTGGAAAGAAAAAGCACGATAAACTTCAACTATCACCTGCTATCTATCAGCTATCTCCACCTATTTAAGTGATATCCTCTATTTTTTAAGAACTTTCATGATTTTTGTACTTTGAAGTGGTTTTCATGGTGGTTTCACTATGCTATCATTTGGTTTCCAATGACTTACAATGTAAGAAAAAACTAAAATTAGATATTTGGTGGTTTCAGCATAGTTTCACTTTGCTACCACTTTGCTACCAATTGGTTTCCAGTGGTTTCACTGTTTTGAGATTTTTTTACAAGGTTTTTTATGTTTTTGTCAGTTTATTTTCAGATTATTTTATTCAATTTTCAGGTCAAATTTAATAAATACCTCATTATCACATGACCTTTTACAACCTACATTAGTTTAAAAAAGTATGGCTCTTTTGAAACTTTGAGTCTACTTTTCCTAAACTTTTTATTGATACTTTTTTGATCATTTTTGTACTTTTAGCTAATTGCATCTTTGATTTTTCTACTATATTTCTTACTTTTTATATGATATTTTTGATCCTTTTTGTGCTTTTTTGAACATTTTTGAACAAAAATGAACATGGGAAATATTTTAAAGGTTTTGTTCTTTACAACGAGTGATTTATAAAATAAATAAGTGGCTAAAAAGAAAACTTCGAATATATAGATTTGTCAATCCAATCAATATTTTTACTTGTTTATGAAAGGTCGTAAGGAATGAAAAAAAGTTTTTGAAAATAAATTGAAAACTGTTTAACGGAAAATAGGAAATGTGAAAATGATTTTGTAGATTTGTGGCTTATATTCCTTAACTATATATCACGGACTACAAACTCATAACGTATGTCTCTATTCCAAACACAGGTTGAACGTCAGTTTTTAGCGGGAATAACTACCGACCTGACTCCGATTTACAAAAAATACGTCGATTATTTTGGTAATCCTGCCATTCAGGCCAATATCCTGGAACTGATTGAACAACAATATCAGGGTGAATTTATTGAGGCTTTATTTGTAAATATATTAGGATATACTGCCCAACCACAACCCAATTTCAATCTTCTCCGTGAAAAGAAAAACGAAACCGATGCCAAAAGTGCCGATGCAGCTATTAGTATCAATAACCAAATAGTAGGGGTTATTGAGCTGAAAGACCATAAAACACAGGATTTAAAAAAAGTGGAGGTTCAGGCTTTCGGCTACAAAAACAATCATAAGAACTGCCATTACGTTGTTACGTCCAATTTTGAACGCTTACGATTTTATATCGACAATGCAGTTGATTTTATAGAGTTTGACTTATTCAACCTTACATTTGATGAATTTCGTCGGCTGTGGTTGTGCCTTTCATACGAAAGTATGGAAAAGAATCTTCCTCAGGAAATTAAAAATCAATCTATCAGCAATGAAGATGTAATTACAAAGCAACTCTATAAGGATTATTCCATTTTTAAACGACAGCTATTTGATAGTATTGTTACACTGAATCCTGATTTCGATAAACTACTCCTGTTTAAGAAAACGCAAAAACTTCTCGACCGCTTTTTGTTTCTGTTTTTTGCCGAAGATAAAGAGTTACTTCCTGCAAACTCGGTAAAAGGCACTGTGGACAAGTGGAAAAAATTCAATTTCGATCCGATGAATGATTATCAGTCGTTGTATAGTCGGTTCGTGAAATATTTCAAATTACTGGATGTGGGCTATAAAGATGCCAGTACCGAGATTTATGCTTATAACGGTGGTTTGTTTGCCAACGATGATTTGCTGAATCAAATCAAGGTGGATGACACTATATTGTCAGAAAACGTGCTTAAATTAGCTGTATATGACTATGATACTGATGTTGATGTAAATATTCTGGGGCATATTTTTGAAAACAGCCTGAACGAAATAGAACAGGTAGCCAATGAAATAAGTACCGGAGAAAAAACTACTTCGAAACGCAAACAGGATGGTGTTTTTTATACTCCCCGCTATATCACGCAATACATTGTTGAAAATACAGTAGGGCGACTTTGTGAGGAAAAGAAAACGGAACTGGGCATAGGCGAAGAACTGTTTGAATACAAAACTCCTGCAAAAAGGAAAAAAGCTGTGAAAGTTTTTGACGATTACCGTGAATGGCTGTTGCATATTAGTATTGTTGATCCGGCATGCGGAAGTGGTGCATTTCTGAATACTGCACTCGATTTTTTGATAGCCGAACATAAATGGATTGACAATCAGCAGGATAAAATTACGGGTTCGAAAGACCATTACTCCATGGGCTTATCGAATATCGAAAATACCATTCTGGAAAACAACCTGTTTGGGGTGGATATCAACGAAGAAAGTGTAGAAATTGCCAAACTTTCGTTGTGGTTGCGCACTGCTAAACCTCACCGCAAACTCAGTTCGCTGAATAATAATATCAAATGTGGTAATTCGCTGATTGACGACCCGGCTGTGGCAGGTGAAAAAGCATTTGACTGGTACAAAGAATTTCCACAAGTATTTGGACGTGAACAGAAAACGGCTGAAGTAATCACTCTCGAAAAAGACAAAACACCCGATTACCTGAAACTGATTAAAGAAAAATCGGCAGAAGCTCAATTAAAAGCCGAGCAGGGAATTGCCTTATCAAAAGAAGCTTTGGAAATCAGCAAACAATTGGCTGAATATGCCAACAAATTAGAAGCTGTTTCTGCTCCAAAACCAAGCTATGAAAAGTTGAAAGGTGGGTTTGATGTGGTAATTGGAAATCCGCCGTATGGAGCCACCGTTAATAATTCTACTGAGAAAGCATTTTACAATTCAAATTACAAGACCCGTTTTCCAAACTATGATACATACGGACTATTCTTCGAGAGAGCTAATCATTTATTGAAAAAAAGTGGACTCTTAGGTTTTATAACACCAAATACATATTTAGTTATTGAAAACGGACTAAATTTAAGAAAATTTTTATTTGAAAATTGGACAATTCACTCTTTACTTGAAACTTTTAATGTATTTCCCGATGCGGTAGTTGAACCTTTAACCATAATACTATCAAAAAATAAAGCTAAGTTAGATTACACATTTACTTGTTTTCTATTACCTCGCGGTTTAACATTGTCACAGGTAAGCTTAAGCACTTTGACTGAATTAAACTTTAAATATTCAGATTTATTCGAAAGAGAGGATTTGATTTTTAATTATAGAGCAACTCTGACAAATAAACTTTTATCCACAAAAATTGCCAAAAAAGCGATTAAATTTAGTGATATTTCTAAAATTTGTGCCGGTGTAAAACCGTATGAAAAAGGTAAAGGATTTCCACCACAATCTGCTGTAATTGTTGAAAACAAGCCATATACTTCACACGAGAAACAAGGCGATGATTGGTTGAAACTAATACGTGGGACTCAAGTTAATCGCTATTCATTAACTTGGGATGGCGAATATATAAAATATGGAGAATGTTTGGCTGCTCCAAGAAATTCAGATTCATTCTTTAGTCCTAAATTATTTATTAGGAGGACAGACGATAGGATACTTGCAGTATATGATGATGAAAAAATAGTTGGTCTAAATTCAATTCATTGTTTACAAGCAATAAACAAAGATATATCTTTGAAATTTTTACTCTCAATTCTCAATTCAAAATTAATTAATTGGTATTTCCAATTTCAAAACTTTCATATGGTTGGTAAACCTTTGGCGGAAGTCAAGGTTGTTTTTATTGAAAGATTACCTCTCATTGTTGCTAATAATCAGCAACCCTATATTCAAAATGTTGACAAAATTGTATTACTAAACAAAAACCTTAATGAAGCCTCACAAAAATTCCAACGTATGCTCCAGCGTAAGTTTGAATTGAATGATCTGCCGGGTAAGCTTCAAAACTGGTATATGTTGACCTATAAAGAGTTTATTGCTGAACTTGGCAAGAAAAAAGTAAAACTCACACTCGCTCAGGAATCCGAATGGGAAGATTACTTCAACATGGAAAAAGCAAAAGCCCTCGAAATCAAAAAACAAATAGACGATACCGACCGTGAAATAGATAGAATGGTGTATACGCTCTATGAATTGACGGACGAGGAAGTGAAGATTGTGGAGGGGAAGTGAAAATAGAATAATAATAATTGGGAATGGTTTGATAATAATAAACATTTATAAACAAGCAACATGACACACGATCCATCAGAATACATTAGAGGTTTACATGGATATTCCGGATCAAAACGCCCGCCTTCTCCGGATGAAATTGACCACCTTTCT
>JBAXPM010000098.1:0-6147 GCA_037132235.1 Paludibacter sp. | reverse complement strand
CCTCTTTTTATTCCCCTGCTCACAAAAAAATCTTTTAATCATTTCAAATCAAAATAGAAAAATCGTTTTACCAACCTCATTTATACAATCCAAAAATTCAGAAAAAGTACAATAAAGTTAAAAAACAGACTATTCCCATAGAATTGGTTAATAATTTTTTCAACTATCTGATTATCAAAATATAAAAGGATTTAAAGGGAAAGAATTTTCCCTTTTTCCGTCGTATGACCACGCAACGCCCTCGGGGAAAGTTGCACTTGGAGATTCTTAATTCATGTAATATGCTTGAGCAATTACAAGTTTTAAGTGACAAGTGATAAGAAAAAAGACAATTCAAGGAAAAGAAAAGATAGTGGTGCAAATCGAACCATATACAGCACAGAAGCCATTCAGAGCACATATAAGCAGCGCAGAAAACTGCGCGCGCCCTCAAAAACTATCACACGCACGTGTGACCAATGAACTTTTCAGCACATTTTTAACTAGTTGAAATGTGCGGACGCAGATTTCAAAAGGCTGATTTCTCTATTTGGAATAAAAGTGAAATGCTCTCCTCAAAAACGATCACACCTGAGTGTGGCAATTTTGCTTTTTGGCTTTCTTATGCAATGATAAAAGAGACTAATCACCGCATTTATTACGGTGATTGTTTTGTCATACGGCGAATAATGTTTATATTTGTCGCAAAAATAGCGGAGAATGAAAGTATATATACATCAACAGAACGAGTGGCCAACTTTTAGTTGGGACAATGAGCAGATACTATTGTCATTAGGAACCGTGCGAAATATGCAGGGAAAGATAATGGGAAGAATGGAATCGCTTGGCTTTGATTTGAGAAAAGAAGCAGAACTGGACACGCTAACACAGGATGTTCTAAAGTCAACAGAAATAGAAGGAGAACTCCTCAATCCAGACCAGGTGCGTTCGTCTATTGCCAGGCGTTTAGGTTTGGAAATTTCAGGCTCAGTAGAATCAGATCGCAATGTAGATGGCATGGTAGATATGATGATGGATGCAATGCAGCACTTTGATAAACCATTGACTTCCGATAGACTTTTCAATTGGCATTCGGCATTATTTCCAGCTGGTAGAAGCGGAATGTATAAGATTACTGTAGCCGATTGGCGGAATGATTCTACCGGACCTATGCAAGTGGTATCAGGAGCAATGGGAAAAGAAAAAGTCCATTATCAGGCACCTGATTCTTCCCTGATTAAAAGTGAAATGGTTAGATTTATTGACTGGTTCAATAATGAGAATAATATAGACCTAGTTTTGAAAGCCTCAATTGCACATTTATGGTTTGTGACAATACACCCTTTTGATGACGGTAATGGTAGAATAACCAGAACACTGACCGATATGCTATTAGCAAGATCAGACGGAAATTCCCAACGGTTTTATAGCATGTCAGCTCAAATCCGGAAAGAACGCAAACAGTATTACGAAATTCTTGAGTCAACACAAAAGGGTAATCTTGATATCACCAACTGGTTGCTTTGGTTCTTGAACTGTTTAATGAATGCTTTATTGTCGACAGAATCAATTTTATCCAAAGTTCTTTTTAAAGCCGAATTCTGGAACAAATATTCAAAAATCATTCTAAATGAACGACAAAGATTGTTGCTCAATAAATTGATAGATGGTTTAGATGGTAAATTGACAAGTTCAAAGTGGGCAAAAATAGCTAAATGTTCTTCAGACACAGCATTAAGAGATATACAGGATTTGATAGATAAGGACATATTACGGAAAGAAGATGCCGGTGGTAGAAGTACAAATTACGAATTGAAATAAATTTACTTCCCAATCATATTACTGTTTGTATGATTGGTTATAATCCCACATTACTTTTGCATACTTTTTATTCAAAAGAGTGTATGTGTAATGACTGCTGACCACCTATTGAAAGGATAGAAGCTGAGTGCTAAACATACGAGTTGAAATGAAGTAAAGCGGAATAATTCAACCAATGTTTAGGGGAAACGGGCTTCAATCTTTTCGAGTGGAAATTGAGATTCTGAGTGTTGCAAACTTTTCTAATTTCGTCTTGATATTTGTTTGTATTTTACTGTCTTGAAATTGCACCCCACCCCACCCCGCCTCCTATAGGAAGTGAGGTGGGGTGGGGTGATTTTTAGATCGTAATTTAACCCATATCTTCCTCATATTTAAGCTAGTAGACAAAATCCTTATCTTTAACTAAAACATTTGTTTCAACCCCCTACTTTATCCTGTTTTCTTAAGTATATTCTTTGATATTTAATTGTCTTTTAACCTCATATTACTACCTATATTTTCTTGAAATAAGTTTACGTATGAACGTAAACAAAAAACAGGATTATAAGAACTAATATTTTCTACATTCCAAATTTGGGTAGCAATAATTGAATCCTTACAGAATTTTGTTTTTTTCTGCGAAGCATACCTGAATCTAACAAAAAAATATAAATCAATCAAAAAAGTGTAGGTTGTTTTTATTAGTTCTGCCTATTGATTTTTCGTGGATTTGAATAAAACAGGAGAAATACAGGGAACTGAATTTTTCGTGTTACAACTGTAACATCCGTACATCAACAGATTATCAGCATGTTAGCGTGTAACAAGCATGTAACAATTGTAACAAGCGTGTAACTTTTGTAACAAGATTGTTACAAAATAATATTTATTTGTTACAAATTAATTCTCTGATACATAGTTTCTTATACCCTATTTTCTCTATTTGTTACAATTGTTACAAGAAAAAGAGGTTTGAAAATAAAACAAACATATTGAATTTCAATGAAAGATTGTCTAACCGGAACTAAATTTAAAAAATCATGATTTTGAACATTGATTTTTGATTTGTTACAAGTAGCTTAATATCTATATACTTGTATATCAACAGCATACAATATAGCTTAGAGTTAAATAGAGCATTTTACACTGAATTGTTTTCAGTTTGTTACAAGAAAAAAAAATCTTGTTACACTTTATCTCTTTAAATTACAGCAGCTTACCTCCTATTTTCTTTATTTGTTACAAAAGTAACAAGAATAATAGGTTTGCTGTATTTATATCATTTTTTAGAATGATAATGGTCAGGTATTATATCTATCAAAAAGGTAATGAAAATTAGATAGAATTTGACATGCATTTTGTTGTCAATTTAGGTGTCTAAATCACCCGAAAAAAATTGAATTTTTCCTCAAATTATTAGTTAGTTTATTTCAAAATTTAATTACTTTTGTAACCAACAATGTAACTAACATTGTTTGAATTCATTTTATTTTGCTCTAAATTTAAACAAGTTTATTTTTAGAAATGAATTCAAAATTTCTTAATTTTCTTTGAAAATCAATCGATAGGTTTACAATTGTTCGTAAATTATTGATAATCAGATACGAAATCTAGACTCTTAATCTGTGGGTCGTGGGTTCGACCCCCACCGGGGTTACAAAATACCATTTTATAAATAGCTCTTGCTAAATGTAAAATGGTATTTTTATTTCGAAACAAAACACCTCCCTGAAATAATAATTTCTGTGTCCGCACACGGTAATTTTATGCAAAAAATATTCGCAAACACATTATACAGCAATTTTGTTGCACAAACAGCCAAAATACGTGCATATTTTAATTTTTTTTAATACAAAATAATGTGATCTTGAGTTGGTCGACCAATTATTTCAATTACTTTTGTAGCGAAAATTGAAAATTGCAATCTCTACATTGCAAAATACAATCTTCATTAACGATTAATTCAAAAAACTAACTTCCTTGTACTTTTTGAAATTAAATCTGCAGACCCCGAAATTATTCAGGAAAATATATACATTTGTAACTGTATATGGCTCTTCCTGATAAACTCCTTAACCACTTTATCAGAAGCAAATATCTAATCGGAAATTATTTCGTATTTAGCTATTTATAAGCAATTTACAATCCATAAACTGCTAATAACAACAATCAAATAATAAAACAATTTATAACACAAAAAAACAATGAGTAATGTTGAAACCGTTTCAACGGACATTTTAATTATTGGAGGCGGTCCTTCGGGGTTGGCAACTTCAATTCATCTGGCGGACACATTGAAACAAAAAGGGCTGAATAAACGAATTCTTCTGATTGAAAAAGGAAGTTCGATTGGTAGCCATATTATTTCGGGTGCCGTAATTAAAGCCGATGTATTCAAAACCTTACTACCTGATGTTGATTTCAGCGAGATTCCATTCAACGCCAAAGTAGCAACTGATTCAACCGTTTTACTGAGCGAAAATGGTTCGTTTAAATTGCCGGTTCACGCGCCTTACATGAGCAACGCAGGTAATTACACCGCTTCGTTGGGTCAGGTTTGTCGCTTTTTGGCTACCAAAGCCGAAGAAAAAGGAGTGGAAATTTATACCGGATTTTCAGTAAGCGAAATTCTGTATAAAGACGGAAAAGTAATAGGTGCAAAAACCATTGATACAGGTGTGGATCACCACGGTCATGAAATGGAAAATTTCCAGCCGGGAACGCGCATTGAAGCAAGCCTTACCATTTTTGCTGAAGGAACACGCGGAAGTCTGGCAAAACAATTGATTGCTAAATACGACCTGGAAAAAGATAAAAACTGCCAGATTTACTCATTGGGTGTAAAAGAATTGTGGAGCGTACCCGAAGGTAATATCAAGCCGGGCGAAGTATATCACACCATGGGTTATCCGTTGAATTTGAAAGAATTCGGTGGTGGCTTCGTTTACGGACTGAAAGATAATAAAGTTGCTGTTGGGTTGGTAATTGGACTGGAATATGAAGATCCTACTTTCGATGCTCACAATGCTTTCCAGGCATGGAAAACCAATCCGTTTATTGCAAAATACCTCAAAGGCGGTAAATTGGTTGAATACGGTGCAAAAACATTGCCCGAAGGCGGTTGGTATTCAATTCCTAAATTATATACCGACAATGCAATGATTGTGGGTGACAGTGCCGGACTGGTGGCTATGCCTGCATTGAAAGGGGTTCATTTGGCCATTACTTCAGGAATGCTGGCAGCCAAAACAGCCGCTGAAGCACTGAGTAAAAATGATTTTTCAGAAAAAACGCTTTCGGCTTACGAAGCTTCGATTAAAGACAGCGTAATTTACAACGATTTATATCCGGTTCGCAATTTCCGTCAGGGATTCTCAAAAGGTCTTATTGTTGGCGCATTGCATTTCGGAACACAACTGATTACCGGCGGTGCAGGTTTCTGCGGTCGGTTGAAATCACATCCCGACAAAGATGCCACCAAAACACTGGCTGATTTCAAGGGAAAACCATTTAAAGAAAGATTTAAAAACAAACTGGATTTTGATAAAGTATTGACTTTTGATAAGGCTACCGATGTGTATTTCTCGGGTGTAAACCACGATGAACAACAGGTTCCTCACGTGAAAATCAATAATCCGGAGTCGTTTGCAGCCATCAATATCAAACAATACGGTGCACCTTGTCAGTTCTTCTGTTCGTCGGAAGTGTACGAACTGCATACCGACAAAAACGGACATCAGGAATTGCGTATTCATGCCGAAAACTGTATGCATTGCAAAACCTGCGATATTAAAACACCGGGCGATGGAATTACCTGGAGTGTTCCAAACGGTGGCAACGGTCCTGATTTTCAAAATATGTAGAAACCCAAACCAGCCCCCAACCCCTAAAGGGGAGTAAGAATCTAATTCTGTTCCCCTTTAGGGGTTAGGGGCCTCTTTAAAAACAAAATATTATGGCATTAACAATTATAAGTTTAATAAAACAAGTTCCGCTCCCAACCGAAATGCGCATGGGAGACGATGGATTAATGGACCGCACGAAAGCTAAGTCGATTATCAATATCGACTGTCAGTTTGGTCTTGAAGCCGGATTACAACTCAAAAAACAATATCCTGATGCTCGTCTGATTGCCTGTTCCATGGGACCGGGTTCGTTCGAAGTGGCGCTAAAAACGGCTATCTCGATGGGTTACGACGAAGCATTTCTCCTCTCCGACCGTAAACTGGGCGGAAGCGATACTTACGCCACCGGTTTGGCTATTTCGACCATGCTGAAACATCTTGGTTTCAGCAAAGATTCGAAAGAACCGTTTATCATTCTGGCCGGTCGTCAGACCAGCGACGGTGATACAGCGCACGTACC
>JBAXPM010000097.1:0-6221 GCA_037132235.1 Paludibacter sp. | reverse complement strand
CAAAGAGTTATGAAAATATATATCTATAAATCAGTTTTTAGAAGTACCCATAAGTTTAATATCATAAATTCATGGGCAAAGCTTATTTCACCATCATGAAAAAAGAACCTCATAAAGTGCAGGTTATTAATGCTTTCCAGAATATCATCGTCGGTTTCGTCGGGAATTTCCTGAATGATATTTACTTGTGGTTTGATATTGTACTTTAAAGCTTGTTTTACAAAGTAGATGTTTTCGGAAAAAGAATTCTCTTTCTTCATCTTTTTCAACAGCGAATCTGTAACCGCCTCGTAGCCTATAAACAGGAATTTAAAACCTGCCCTTGACATTTTACTGAAAATAGCCGGAGTTATCCCGGAAGAAGGAATCATTTCGCCAAAAATTCTGAAGTCGCGGGAGGTATCCTGATTAAACTCAATCAACAAATCAAGCAATTTTTCAAAGCGGTCAACATTTTTGCCAACCATTTCGTTGTCAGCCATATAAAAGTTGTTGATACCGTATTTTTCTGAACAGCTTTTTATTTCCCCGAAGATATTTTCGGCTGTACGTTCGCGAAATACCTTGTCGTTTGAGTAGTTGCAAAACGAACATTTATTCCAACGACAACCACAAACGGAATGAATCAGGATTTGTACGCTTTCTTTTGAAATTTTGTTGGCCGCAAGTGTTTCGAAATAGTCACTTATGTCGGGGTATATATAATCTGTGAAATCGAGATAGGTTGATTTCATGGGTTTGTTGGCAATAACCTCATCGTCGACCCGATAAACAAACCGGGGAATCTCTTCAAGCCGTACTGAATTATTTTCTAAATGATTACAGAGGTAGAGCAACGGATATTCACCCTCACCCCAAATGGCATAATCAAAATCGGGATTCTTTTTCAACATGGCAATCGCACTATTTCGGTTACTCAACCCACCAACCACAATTTTTGCTGTCGGATACAGTTGTTTAATTACTTTTGCCAGAATTCGCCCCGGAATCCATTGATAAAAGCGGGCGGATATACCATAAAGTACAGCTTCATTCCCGTCTTTCAGTAATTCGGTATGGATTAATTGATGAGTGTTTTTGCGAATCTCGTCCAACGAGTTGCTGTAGAAATTATCCGTTGTTTTGAAAAAAGGTTTTAAGGTTTGAAGATACGAAACTAATCTTTTCCGGACTTTCAGATCGTTGAATTCGTCGGCAATATCGGCCAGAAACGGAAATATATTCCGAAAAACCTCGTGACTGTTTTCATAATAAAATGTGGTGGGAAGCATCAATATGTTCCAGTAAATGGTCTTTGCATCAATGCCGTTGTGCTTCAAAAAACTCTGAAGTATTGAAAGCGACGACGATGGCTGATCAATCCGACCGGGCGGAAGATAATTTAGGATTACTTTCATAATTGAACACTCAAATTGGCATTTATTTTAAGGTATCTGGAACTTACTGACGGTTGAAACAGAGACATAGAAATCGGATTAGTTTTGGTTTGTCTTTTCGATGCTCAAAGATAAAGAAAAGATTTTTAATGTTAATCATAAAAGACAATTTTCAATAGTATGGACAACAATCTCTTTAAAAAAATTAATTGTTTCAGTATTAATAGAGGTTTTTTCTCACTAACTTGTAACACCACTTACACAGATTTGTAACATCGGTATTCTAATTTTGTTTTCTATAAACACAAACCGAAAATGAACGAATACCGCATTCTTATTATTGATCCCGATAAAGATTTCTGTGGATATTTGCAGTCAAACCTTAAAAGTGAAGGATATTTTGTAGAAATTCGTCAAGATGTCAGAGACATATCCGTTTTGAAGCTATATCAATACGATCTGCTTATTCTCGAAACTCAACTGAATAATGCCTCCGGATTTAAGTTGGTACATGATTTACGAAATAATACCGAGACAAGCTTACTTCCAATTATTTTCATGTCGTCAAAACCCGGTGAAAATGAAGTGATGACTGCTTTCAGTGTGGGTGCCGACGATTTCCTTTTAAAACCATTCTTCATTAGAGAGCTTACAGCACGGATTAAAGTGATTATCCGACGTTCGGAAGAGCAGAAAAACGGTAATGTTGAAACGCTGGCTTATGAACAACTAAAACTCAATTTGTTGAAAATGCAGGTGAAAGTCGAGGGTGAAACTGTTCCATTCACAAAGAAGGAATTTGAAATAATGAAACTTTTCCTCGAAAATAAGAACCGGATATTTAGCCGTGAAGACTTACTCAAACTGATTTGGTCCGATGAAGCTTTTGTTTTGGGCAGAACGATTGATGTGAATATCACCCGAATCAGACAGAAAATAGGAAATTATGGCAACCATATCGTGACAAAAATTGGTAAGGGATATTCATTTGAAGGATAAGATTATTTACGATTTATTCATTTACGATTTACATTTGAAAAATTTCAGCATCATTATTGTCTTTCTTTTATTTTTTGGACAACCGGTTGATGCACAAAAAGTCGGGTTGGTGTTGAGTGGAGGTGGAGCGCCGGGCATTGCTCATATCGGAGTGATTAAGGCATTGGAAGAGAACAACATTCCCATAGATTATATTACCGGAACGTCGATTGGAGCTTTAATAGGAGGTTTATATGCTTCGGGATATTCACCAGATGAAATGATTACATTTTTCAAATCTTCTGATTTTAAAAAAATGAAAAGGTTTGAGATAAGATTTCCTAAAAAGTATTTCTTACCTACCCATATTATTCAACCTCAAAAAGTTCAGAAAGGTTTAGAGAAACTAACCCGTAATGCTACAGAGTATTCCGCTGGAAATTTCGATAGTCTTTTTGTGCCTTACCGTTGTGTGGCATCGGATGTTTACCGCAAAGAGCTCTACATTTTTAGTCGTGGCAACCTGGCTACTTCCATCCGTGCATCCATGACATTTCCTTTTATTTTCGAAGCTGTGAAAGTGGACGACCGTCTGCTTTTTGATGGGGGTATTTATAATAATTTTCCGGCTGATATCATGCAGCAAAGTTTTCATCCCGATTTTATGATAGGCAGTGTAGTCGCGTATAATCCGCCTCCGGCTAATCCTAACGACATTTTAATGCAACTTCAAAATATGATTATAAACAAAACAAATTACTATATCCCGGACACTTTGGGGATAGTCTTGAATTTTGATTTGAAAAAGAGATCCATGTTTGATTTTTCCAACATTGACAGCCTTGTTAGAATCGGTTATTTGGAAACTGAGAAACAGATAGAAAGTATCAGAATGAAAGTTCTACGTCGCATAACATTGAAAGAAATAAATCAAAAGAGAGTGTCTTTTCGTTCTAATCAACTAATAGATAAATAATTAAATATTTTATTTCAAACAATAAGATTTTTAAAATTATGATTATATTCCAACTCTAAACGTCGTTGATTTTTAACCTCTTAACAACTTCTGTATTAAAATATTCAAATTCTGCTTCAAGAATGTGGAAGTTAATACATAAACACAAGAAAAAAATTCACGACAACGAAATATAATCGTAATATATATTACAATATTTCGAAATAATTAATATTGGGTTGTGTTTTTAGTTTGATTACAAGCATTTAATACTATTTTTGTGAAACAACTCTTTTAATAGTATTTAAAGCATGTTTTAATGAAAAAAGTAGTAACAAAAAGCAATGTTATCAATAGGGATGTAAGTTGGATGTATTTCAACAGAAGAATACTGGACGAAGCTGCCAATAAAATGAATCCTTTGCTTGAACGACTTAGTTTTTTGGGTATTTATTCTAATAATCTGGATGAGTTCTTCAGGGTACGTGTGGCCACATTAAGGCGCATGATTGAGCTGGAAGAGAATATAAATAACGTAAATTTAGATACAAAAAAAATTCTCAAAAAAGTACTAAAACTGAATGAGGATTATACAAAGGATTTCGAAAGCACTTTTCTTGAACTTCATGCCGAACTACAACAAGAGAATATATTTCTTGTAAATGAATTACAATTGTCTGCTGAACAGCAAGAGTTTTTAGATAACTTTTATAGGGAAGAACTTATGAATTCCCTTTTCCCGATTCTGGTTTCGCGCATGAGAGTTGAACCGGAACTGAATGATAAAAGCATCTATCTTGCAGTAAAAATTTCAGACTCCATAAAAACAGAAAAGAAACATAAAAAAGAATATGCCTTAATTGAAATCCCTACCGGAGAATTTTCGCGATTTATTGTTTTACCAAAGGATGGCGAAAAGAATTGCATCATGTTTCTGGAGGATGTTATACGTTTCTGCTTACCCCGCATTTTCGCACAACTTAATCACGATAAATATGAAGCATACACCATTAAATTTACGCGTGATGCCGAAATGGATTTTGAAAACAGTGCTTATCAAAGTGTGTTGGATAAAGTATCGAAAGGTATTAAAAGCCGAAAAAGCGGGTTACCTGTTCGATTTGTTTATGATCGGGATATTCCATCAGATCTTTTACGTTTTACAGAGAAGTTACTCAAAATTGACAAAAATGATGTTCATGTGAGCGGTGGAAGGTATCACAACCTGAAAGATTTGATTTCGTTTCCTTCACTCCAACGAAAAGAGCTTAAATTTACAAATCATCCCAAAATTCCAATTCTTGATTTTGAACATTCAATAAGTCTGATTTCACTTATTCGTACAAAAGATCAATATATTCATTGCCCGTATCACAGTTTCGATAATTTTATCAGACTGCTTCGCGAATGTGCTATCAGCCCGGAAGTAAAGGAAATTAAAATAAGCATTTACCGACTGGCTAAAAACTCGAAAGTGATAAAAGCGTTGATTTGCGCCGCGATGAATGGCAAAAAAGTAACAGCTATTGTTGAATTATTGGCCCGATTTGATGAATCGTCCAATATAAACTGGGCAAAAAAAATGCAGGATGCAGGCATTAAAGTAATTCTAGGAGTTGAAGGTCTTAAAGTCCATTCTAAAATTGCACATATCACCTCACGCAAAGGAAATTTAGCTTGTATAGGCACCGGTAATTTTCATGAAGGTACTGCAAATGTGTATACTGATTTTACATTGATGACAGCTCATAAAGGTATTGTTGATGACGTAGAAAACGTATTTGACTTTCTGGAGCAGCCTTACCTGTATCCTGCTTTCAGACAACTAATTGTTGCACCTCAGTATATGCGTAAAAAGATCATAAGTCTGATTAAAACCGAAATTGAAAACGCAAAAAAAGGTTTACCTGCTTATATATATTGTAAAATTAATCATATAGTTGATGAGAAAATAATTGAAAAATTGTATGAAGCATCAAATGCCGGAGTCGATATCAAACTATTGGTTCGTGGAAATTGTTCTCTAAAAACAGGAGTTAAAAAGTTAAGCGAGAATATACAAGCATTGGGAATAATTGACCGTTATCTGGAACATTCAAGGGTTTTGATTTTTGCAAATGGAGGCGAAGAGCGTTATTATATTGGCTCAGCAGATTGGATGCAACGCAATTTGGACAATCGGGTTGAAGTGTACACACCCATTTACGATCCGGAGTTTCGCAAACAATTGAAAACTGTAATCGAATATGGATTAAAAGATAATGTCAAGGCCAGAATTGTTGACGGGTCGGGAAACAATGTGATTAAAGCTTCCGAAAATGAAACACCTTTCAGATCTCAGGAGGAAATATATCAGTTTTACAAAAATAATTACGAAACCAGTATTTTAGAAGATAACACAACTAATTAAACATATTCAAAAATAGAAAAAACAATTATGAACAGTCTACAATTTGCAGCAATTGATATAGGATCGAATGCCGTTCGACTTTTAATCATGAGTATAACTCCTGATAGTGGAGAAGAATCTTTTAGTAAAACACTTATGATTCGTGTACCGTTACGTTTAGGGCAGGAATCGTTTGTCGATGGCAAAATCAGCGACAGCAAGTCTAAAAATCTGATTCGACTTATGAAAGCTTTTAAGCACCTCATGAAAGTATATGACGTTGTTGATTACCGGGTTTGTGCTACGGCTGCTATGCGTGAAGCTAAAAATGCCAAAGACTTAGTGAAGGAAATAAAGAAAGAGACTGACATGAAAGTTGAAGTTATTGATGGTCACGAAGAGGCAATAATAATTTACGAAAGTCATTTTGCTTACAACCTAAACGAACATCAGAATTATGTCTTTGTTGATGTGGGCGGTGGTAGTACCGAAGTAAGTTTATTGGTAAATGGAGAATTAATTC
>JBAXPM010000096.1:0-6224 GCA_037132235.1 Paludibacter sp. | reverse complement strand
AAATGACATTAAATTAGCTTTGAGAAAAATAAGTAGTTTTTAGAGGTTGCCTTATCAATATAATTATTTGAAAAACGAGCCAACAAACAATTATTTTTTTGATTTCTAATCATAAACTTTATAAAATTCACTTTGATTAAACGTTACCAAACATCTGTAGTTGTGTATTTTAATAATAAACTCTTTATTTATTATGTTCTCAATTGAATTTAAAATTAAAAATTCTCTTTAAAAATTATGATTTGTAGTAATATAATTAATATTAACTATTATGAAACGAATTCTATTAAGTATCAGTGTAATGCTGATTACAACTCTCGCTTTCTCGGCGAGCGTTACTTTCAATAAGGTGTATCCGGGTACCGGTTCATCTTATGATTTGAATTCATCTTCTATCTCATGGACAACTCCAGTAAGCGGTTCATCATTTAAGTTTACATCGGTTAACCCAGCCGATCAGTCCTTTAGTGGTAATAACGTGGCCGGTCAGTTGACATATACGTCGGGTAGTATGAATTATGCAATAAATGGTGTTATTTCCCGAAAAGTAGGGAATAAAAGCAATATTTCAGCCTTTTACTTTGTTCAAACAACAGTATTGGGTGGAAATACAGTAACAGGTAAAGCCTGGTTATTAATTGTACCTGACCACGAAAGCTCTTTTTCAGATAATTCATCGGAGAAGACCAATTCTGCACCGGTTAATGATGCGTTGAATAACTTTTTAGACGATGAGTCATCAAATTATCCTCCGGTAATAACTTCAAACGGCGGTGGTTCTAACGCGTATATCAGTATTCCTGAAAATACCACGGCTGTTACCACGGTAACTTCTACCGATCAGAATGTTGGCGACACCAAAACTTATACAATCAGTGGCGGTGTGGATGCTTCTAAATTCAGCATTAATTCAACCACCGGTGTTTTGACCTTCGTCTCAGCTCCTAATTATGAAAATCCAACTGATGTTGGGTTGGATAATGTGTATAATGTTCAGGTAACTGTTACTGATAGTAAGGGAGCTACTGATAATCAGAGTATTGCTGTTACAGTAACTAATCTGAATGATAATTCTCCGGTGATTAATTCCAATGGAGGAGGAGCAACAGCTACTGTAGGTGTTACGGCAGGTTCTACTTTTGTAACGACTGTTTCGGCTACTGATGCTGATTTCGGTGATGTTATTTCTTATTCAATAACCGGTGGTGCCAATGCAGGTTTGTTCAGCATCAATCCGTCTACCGGTTCGCTGAGTTTCAAATCTGCAGCTGCAGTAGGCTCGTATGTACTAACTGTAACGGCTATGGATTCTGCCGGTAATACCGACACTCAGATAATAATGGTAAATGTAACTCAGACTGATACCACAGCTCCGACTTTAGCAATCACAAGCAGCGATAATAATCTGTCTGCCGGTGAGGTTTGTACAATTTCTTTCAAGTTCAGTGAACGGGTTCAGGGCTTTACCTATAGTGATGTTAGCGTTGCAGGAGGTACATTAGGTGCAATCAGTCAAAGTGCAATTGATCCTACATTATATACAGCAAGCTTTACTCAAAGTGGTGCAACTGCTCCGGCAACGTTCAATGTTGCAGCTGGTACTTATCAGGATCTTGCAGGAAATAACGGTTCTGCAGCTTCATTGTCAATTGCCTGTGACCTGGTAGCACCAACGGTTGCCGTTTCGTTTAGCTATCCGGATATTGCGTACGGCGAAACTGATTTGGTGACTTTCACATTCAGTGAAAATCCGGGAAACAGTTTTACAGTGAGCGATATTGATGTTACAAATGCAACTATTTCCAGTTTAATGCCAACTGCCGATCCAAAAGTGTGGAATGCAACGGTTCAACAGGTTAGTGCTATATCGGCACCAATAGTGACAGTAAGGGACAAAAGTTATACCGATTTGGCCGGAAACCCCGGTTCATCGGCTACAGCTACCATTCCAATTGTACCTCCGTCAATTGACCTTGCAAACAATCCGACTTCTGATACAGGTTTTTCATATACTGATAATATAACCACAAACAGAAAACCGGTTCTGGAAGGATATGTTGATTCCCAGACTGCAACAGTTACTGTGAAGGTTCAATATTATGTAGGTGAAACTCTCACTACATTGACTTATAATAATGTTTCAGTAAATGCACAACATACTTTTTCACTGAATCTGTCAACAGTATCACCATCAAGCGGAAGTATGCCATCAGCCGGTTTACCGGAAGGTTATATTAGTTTACTTGTAACAACTCCATCCGGAGCAACGTCTTCAAACCGTTTCCTGATAGACCTGACAGCACCAAGTGTACCGACAGTGGTATCACAAACAACTTATGATCAAACTCCTACTATTACAGGTACAGCAACTGTGGCTGACGGAGATGTTCTGACGGTAACTGTAAACGGTCATACATACACAACCGGTGATGGGAATCTGATATTGAACGGAACTGCATGGACTTTAAATATTCCATCAGCGTACCGAATCACTCCGGGTACTTACAATGTAACTGCTACGACAACCGATGCAGCCGGTAATGCAACTTCGGATGTGACAAGCAATGAGTTGACGATCAGTGCTTCAACATTGACCATAGACCTTGCTAATAATTCAACGGATGATACCGGTATATCAAGCACCGATAACATTACTTCAAACCGTAAACCTGTAATCAACGGAACAGCGGTGGGAAGTGATGCTACCGTTAAAGTAACAGTTGTTTCAGGTTCTAACACATACACGTATAACAGTGTTCCGGTAAGCAGTGGTGCATGGTCACTCAATCTGGCAACTGCAACACCTTCGTCTATTACTCCTACAGGAATCTTTCCGGTAGATGGTTTAGCTTCAGGTACTGTTAATCTGACTGTTGAAGGAAATACATCCGGTGCAATGAATACAAACAGCTTTGTGATAGATTATACTGCTCCGGTTATTCCGACAGTAAATTTCCTGACTACTATTGATAATACTCCGTCAATAACCGGAACAGCTACTATAGCAGCCGGCGATGTATTTACGGTTACAGTTAATGGAATAACCTATACGAATGGTGATGGACGTCTTTCCTATAGTTCAGGTACATGGACATTAAATATTCCTGATGCAAATGCACTTCCTGTAGCAACTTATACTGTAGTTGCAAGAGTAACAGATCCTGCCGGAAACAGTTCGGTTAGTACAACGTCAAATCAACTTACAATTCTGCCTGAAACACAAACGTATAACATTACAGCTACCCCGACTTTCACTACAGCAAATATTGGTTGGTCAAACGGTAGTCGTACTTCACGGATTGTGTTTATAAAAGAAGGCAGCGGAGCGATTAGTAATCCGGTTAATGGTACAACCTACAGTGCTTCAACCAACTGGACCAGCAAAGGTACACAGTTAGCCTCTTCAGGTTACTATTGTATCTATAAAGGAACAGGAAGCAGTGTAAAAGTAACAGGTTTATATCCGGGCAGATTATATACTATTCAGGCATTTGAACACAACGGTTCTACCGGTTCGGAAAATTATCTGACTTCGGTTAGCGGAGCAAATAATCCGGCAACTGTAACTCCGTGGCCAAGTACCACATTTACAAACAGTCAGGGAGTAACATCAGCCGAAGCATGGAGTACTTCAGGTCGTTGGGATCATGATACTATTCCTTCAGCAGCATTACATCCGGCTGTTCTGGTATATATCGACGGAAATTGTGAAGTAACTAACACTGCCGTATCTCAAAATCTGACAATCAATGCAGTTCACGGACTGATAACGCCAAAGTTGACAATCGATGCGTCTAAACAACTGAATGTAATTGGTTTACTAACCAACAACAGTGGAGCGCCTGCAATATTGGTAAAAGCCAGTACAACTTTGCCAAACGGAACACTTACATGGGGAAGCGGAAATCCATTTGGTTCTGTTGAAATGCATTCAAAGGCTTATATCAATCTTTCGAATCCTCTGGGAAGCAGATATAACTGGCAATTTTTCGGTATTCCGGTAAAAACTTTCCAATACCAGAATCTTGAAGATGATTCAACCTGCGATAGCGAGTTAATCAGAGAATGGGATGAGTCAGTAATAGATTATAATAATGTTTGGGTTCAAAGAAACGATGGATCTTCATTGTATGTACAACCAACTGATATTATGACTCAAAACAAGGGTTATGAATTCACTCACTGTTCACCAAAAATTCATACTTTTAGAGGCGAACTGCTTGATACAGACTTTAATAAATCCCTGTCTTATTCTCCAACTGCAGTATTTGCGGGACAAAATATCTTTGGAAATCCATATACAGCAGGTATTGATATTTCAAAAATAAGCTTTGGAGCAAATACCGAACAATCAGTTTACCTCTTTAATACAGGTACTTACAACGATTGGTTAACTACAGGTGGTCAGTCAACACCGGGTAATGGACCGGGTCAATATACCGTTTCCACTCCGGGTACAGCCGGTCATAACGGAGTTCAGGGAGATATACCATCTATGCAGGGATTCCTTGTAAAAGCAACCGGTCCCGGAAGTACAATAGCTATTTCCAAACCAACCGGTTTGATGTCAAATTCAACCCCACAACGCGTAAAAGGCATTGTAAACAGTAGTTCTGAATTGACAAGTACAAGAATTGACCTTATTGGAGATCATTTTACCGATCGTATGTGGATATTCAGTAATCCAACTTGTACACGGAGGTTTGATAATGGTTGGGATGGTAAGAAATTATTGGGTGATACAAAAGTTTCTCAACTATATTCAATTGAAAATGACGGTAACTATCAGATAAATGCAGTAAGTGATATGAATGAAAGTGTAATCGGATTCCAACCCGGAGTTGATACGAATTTCAAATTAGTTTTCAATCACGAAAATGCAACTTCAGTTTATGCAGGAATTTATCTGGTCGACTTATTCGCAAATAAGACAGTTGATATAAGTGAAAGTGGTTCTGAATATTCGTTCACTGCTTCACCAACTGATATTACAAAACGTTTTAAAATTATTACTCAATCAACCGGATTGGTTCAACCAAGCGATAAGCAGAATTCAAAATTAAGACTTTATAATACAGAAGATGGTATTTATATTGAAAACTTATCGAATATTTCTGCAACTTTTACACTTTATAATGTTGCCGGTAAAGTAATTCAGGTATCATCGGTAAATGAAAACAGTACAAAAACAATTAATACAAAACAATTAGTTCCCGGTATTTATATTGCCAAATCAGAAACAAATTCAATTACAGTAACACAACGATTTATAATCAAATAAAAAAACAGTCATGAAACGAGCATTAAACAAGAGTTTTATCAAGACTATGTTCATTGCGAGTTCCATACGACAACAAATTAAAAAATAAAAAACGAACGTATGAAAAAGAACATTAATTTTGTTTTAATTGGTGTATTGACAATTGCTAGCATCATATTAGCATTGCCGTTTACACCTCTGAGAAGTTCATTTCAGGGAATTTCAGGCGATGCAATGAACAAAGCATTTGCAAGCATTGGGGTAGATTGGAGAGGAAAAATTCAAAATGCCCGTAAAGTATCTTACTCATATCAAAATGAGGCATCAGGTTTGAGTTTAATCACAATTGACACCAGAACCAGAATGATTAAACTCAAAAAAGGCGGCAGTTCCGGAGGTGGATCTGACGAATATGCGGTAAACATTGCCAATAATGGAAGTGATGTTGGATCAGCTGTAGGACTTACCGGATCATTTGCAACTTCAGGAATTATTTCTTCAACTTCTGAAGACAAACAAAGCATTACCGGAGGTGGAGCTATTTCGTTTACAACAAAAACGGGTAGTGATGGAAAAACAACATTAACTCAGAATGGTACTACTTCGCTTCAGAGTACTAATGGAGACCATAATGGCTCGGGAGGTGGAGCGCATCCGGGAGAAGATCCAAACACCCCACCGCCACCATGTCTTCCTTTAGGAAATGGAACAGGAATTTTACTTTCTTTAGTTGGATTCTTTGGAATTTGGAAAGTCCGTAAAATGGGTTGAAACCGAAATGTAATATAAAAGAAATAGGATGGTCAGTTGGCCATCCTATTTCTTTTATATTGAGTAGTTTATAATTAACGTGAGTTCGACATAACATAAAACTTGATATCATTTAAAAAAATTGAAAATCAACAAATTACTGTATCGTCCTGAAATTTGTTTACAGTTTTTTGTTTATAATCCTGTAATTGCT
>JBAXPM010000095.1:0-6259 GCA_037132235.1 Paludibacter sp. | reverse complement strand
AGCAATTACAGGATTATAAACAAAAAACTGTAAACAAATTTCAGGACGATACAGTTTTTTGCGACTATTCAGTTTTGTTTTCAGGTGATATATTTTTTCTTATCCGTTTATTTGCAGCATCTTATCTGCCCGATAGCCCCTCCTCTGCACCCCTATTGAGATTTTTCAATACAGAACTTCTAAGAAACCCAAAGGGACATAGTCCTGCAATCTTAGTAGAAAAGGAATAAAGATTATATTTAAGGGGTGTAGCCCTGACATCTTTTTCATATCCGGCGTATTCGCTTCTGACCGCCCCAAGCCCCTAAAGGGGATGTCAAGAGTGGTTTGCGAAATGATTTAATCATACTATTAGATGTGTTTTTAAGAGACGAAAGTAACTACACATCCCCTTTAGGGGCTTGGGGCAACTACCTTTACTGCCCACTGCTACTGCCTGCTACAAACTTTTTGTTTGTTTTCTAAAAAAACTTTCACTAAATTTGTAGCACGCAATGAATCATTAACCCTCTGCTGCTATGACACCCGATCTTACTCCCGAACAGAAACTGCTGCATGCGCAGTACGATGTGCTGAAAAAAGAATTCTCAGAGCTGTTTACCCAAAAGAACGATATGCTGATGCAGGACGAAAGTCTGCTTACAGCCCTGTACCTGAATGCTGTGGGGCAACGGCAGCACCAGAAACTGTGTCTGACAGTGGAGATTAAAATGATTATGCAGCGCATTCACATGACGCAGAGCTATATCAACAGCAATGTGTATCCGGATAAGAAAGCCATTGATGCGGATATTGAGAAACGCTTTACGGATTATGTCACCAAGATTGCCGTGGAGGCTCAGCGACTGGCTCTGGCAAAGGAATACCTCAAGGATGATGCCTTCCTCCCTCCTCACCTGGTTGTAAAGCTGAAAGAGGTGTATAAAATCATTGTGAAACGGCTTCACCCTGATGTAAACCCGCACGCCACCGAAGAGGATAAAGACCTGCTGGTACAGGCGCAGGCTGCCTACGATATGAGCAACCTCGATGCACTGAATGAAATCCTGCTGAGTCTGGATATGCATACGCCCTTAATTCTGCCCGACATGACTTCGCTGCAAAAACAGCTGGAAAAGCTCGAAAAAAGCGTGCGTAAACTCGAAAGCCAGATACACAAGCTTGAAAAACAGTTTCCGTTCAGCTACCGTGACAACCTGTACGACAAGAAATGGATAAAAGCACAGCAGGATGCGCTCGATAAGGATATTGCGGAACTTATCCACGAAAAAAAGAAATACGAAGACTACCTGAGCCTGATGGACGACTGGAAACCGATATTACTTGCCCCCTAACCCCCTGAAGGGGGAATATGATACAAGAATAAGAAGCCCCAAACCCCTAAAGAGGCTTACAAAAAGAGAATTATTACTATTTAAGATAATCTGGATGAAATTGAATATAAAATACATAACAAAACTAACTCAGTTCCCCCTTTAGGGGGTTAGGGGGCCGATATATTATGGAAAACGGAATAGTAAAACTTACCCCCGAGCTATTGGCTCTGATGGGTACGGGCGATATAAATGCATTAGCGCCCTTTAGCCGCGAGATTTATCTGCTTGATATAGTTGTGGCAGGTACGAGCTTTTGCTCCAATGTAGACGAGCTGGAGCCCCTCCTCCTGCCCGATACAGTACTAAAGATGATACGCCAGCCCGAAAACGAACACGATAAACTGGCCATTGGCATTTACCTCAACAACCAGCGCATCGGCTGGGTGCCTATGGAGCACAACATAGTTATCTCCCGACTGATGGATGCCGGCAAGGCTTTTTTCTGCCGCGTGGAATACACTCAACGCAAAGCTAACTGGCTGAAAATAAAGGCGAAGATTTTTATGGTAGAGTAATATTAGTTGGCAGTTGGCAGTAGCAGTAGGCAGTAAAGAATAAGAACTCCTTTTCGTTTGGTACGGAAGGGAGTTTTTTGTTGTCAATAACTTTAGAAATAAATAACTAAACGTGACTTATAATCTATGATTTATAGTCGACAAATTAAGAGATTTGCAACCTAGTTCAAAAAATGATTTAGTAGATATTGTAAATGTAAAAAAGAATTATTAGTTTTGTTGAAATTTGAAATTAATGGAAACAAATAGATTTGAAACAGGGCTCTATGAAGAACTAATAAATAAGTTAGTTCTATTCAAACTGAATAAAATAGATAGGGATACTTACTTTGTAAAAGAAACAGCTTTAGATAAAGCAGAAGCCGCTAAAGTGCTATCATTGTATCTTGTAAGTGTTATTCAATTGGCATTAAGTTCGATAAATGGTGACGATAGTATTGAAAAACAAATTGATGTTTCAAACAAAATCATAAAACTTCTAAGAGATGAGGTAAATGATGATGATTTTAATGAGAATATTATTGATACTCAAGCTAAGATTCTTTCTGCAATAGTCAATAAAATAGACTCAGGAATTATTGACTTTGACAAACATTTAAAAGAAATTACTCCATATACTCGTTTAACTCAAAGTGAGCTCTTTACTGGTAACAATGCTGGAATTTCAATTGATAGTGAAATTAGAAAAGAGATACTTTCTTCTGATAAAATTTGTTTCTTAGTTTCTTTTATAAAATGGTCGGGAATAGTTATCTTTCAAAAAGAATTAATTGAATTCACAGAAAAAGGTGGTCATTTGCAGGTGATAACAACATCCTACATGGGTGCAACTGATTTAAAAGCTGTTGAATTTCTGTCAAGTTTGAAAAACACAGAAATAAAGGTTTCATACAACACTGAAAGTGAACGGTTACATGCAAAAGCCTATTTATTTATTCGAAATACCGGATTTGATACTGGATATATTGGTTCATCTAACATGTCACGTTCGGCATTGACGAATGGTCTAGAGTGGAATCTGAAAGTAACTACTAAGGAAGTTGGACATATTATTGATAAATTCAAAAAAACATTTGAAACCTATTGGCAAGATAAAGAATTTGAATCCTTTGAAAAAGGAAAACATTCAGAGAAACTAAGGGTAGCATTAAAAAAGGAACGTAATTATGATCGAAATTCACCTTCAATGTTTTTTGATATTAAACCCTTTCCATTTCAAGAAGAAATACTTGAAAAATTAGAAGTAGAAAGAAAAGTTCATGCAAGATTTAGAAATTTAATTGTTGCAGCTACAGGTACGGGTAAGACAGTAATATCTGGTTTTGATTTTAAAAACTTCCGCAAAGAAAATCCAGCAGCAAAACTATTGTTTATAGCTCACCGTAAAGAAATACTCCAACAGGCTCAAAGTACTTTTCAAGGCATATTACGAGATAATAATTTTGGTGAATTGTGGGTTGATGGTATAGAACCTGAGAAATACAATAACGTATTTGCTTCAGTTCAAACGTTGAATAATAGAATTTCAGATTTGAGTCTAACTGAATCTTTCTATGATTTTATAATTGTTGACGAGGTACATCATATTGCCGCTAAAAGTTATCGCCCAATTCTAGATAAGTTTAAGCCAAAGATTCTTTTAGGACTTACTGCAACACCAGAGCGAATGGATGGTGAAGATATTCTTAAGGATTTCTGTGATACTATTGCTGCCGAAATTAGATTACCTGAGGCATTGAATAGAAAATTGCTTTGCCCATTTCAATATTTCGGAATAACTGATAGCATTGATTTATCAAATGTAACATGGCAAAATGGACGATACTTGCCAAGCGAATTGAGTAAGGTTTATACGCAGAGTGATAAACGCGTCGGAGAGATATTGACAAACTTAAATAAATATTTAAATGATATAAATACTGTCAGAGCATTGTGCTTTTGTGTAACTCAGGAACATGCGCAATATATGGCAGAGAAGTTTATACTTGCAGGGTTAAATTCAGACTATCTCGTAAGTAAAAGAGGAGATTTGAGAGAAGATATAAGATTGAAGTTTCAAAACAAAGAAATTAATTACCTCTTTGTAGTTGATATTTTTAATGAGGGCGTCGATATTCCAGAAATAGATACGGTTCTCTTTCTTCGACCAACAGAGAGCTTAACTGTTTTTTTACAACAGCTTGGTCGTGGACTTCGATTGGCTGAAGGCAAAGAATGTCTTACTGTATTAGATTTTGTTGGAAATTCAAGACCAGAGTATGATTTTGAAGGTAAATTTCGTGCATTAGTAGGTAAAACAAATACTTCGATTAGTAAAGAAATTGAAGATGATTTTCCACACCTTCCGCTAGGCTGTTCAATAATTCTGGAAAAGAAAGCTAAACGTTTTATACTTGAAAATATTCAACAAGCAACCGCATTCAATATTAATCAATTATTGAATAAAATTCGTAATTATCGGCATCAGACACTATTGCCATTAACTCTGAAAAACTTCTCAAACTTCTATCATATCCCATTAGAACTGATATACAAGAAAGGTAATTGGAAAAGACTTTGTGTAAAAGCCGAACAAATTGAGGATTATCCAACTACCAATGAAAATGAAATATATAGAGCTATTAGCAAAAAATGGCTATCATGCAGTTCTACTACTTATTTTGAGTTTATTCTGTCATTAGCCAAAAAGAATTTTAAAGTAAATATAGACGGCTTAAATGAAATTGAGAAAACTATGTGTCTGATGCTACATTACGATATATGGCAAGATGCGGGAGGTTTTGAATCATTAGAAAAAAGCATAAATGCTATAGGAAATAATAATGTGCTCATTCAAGAAATGATAGAGTTTTTAGAAATTTTGATTGACAAAATTGATTTCCTTGAAAAAGATATTGTGTTACCTTATGAACAACCTCTAAAGATTCATGCAAGATATACTCGCGAACAAATATTAGTTGCTTTTGGATTTAGCTCTTTTGATAAGAAATCTTCAAATAGAGAAGGTAATGCAGATAATAAAAAATTAAATACAGAACTGTTATTTATTAATTTGATAAAATCTGAAAAGGATTTTTCTCCAACAACAATGTATGAAGATTATGCTGTTAATGAAACATTATTTCATTGGCAATCTCACAATGCAGCTAGTCCAATGAATAATAGAGGTTTATCATATATTAATCATAAAAAAACGGGGAAACATATTCTATTATTTGTTCGAGAACGTAATACAAATGAATATCAAAACACTATGTCTTATGTTTTTATAGGTCAGGCTAATTTGGTTGAATTTTCTGGTTCAAAACCTATAAATATTACATGGGAACTTGCAGAACCTTTACCACCATATATTTGGAAAGAGACTGCCAAAATGGCTGTTGGGTAATTAAACTTTATATTCAAATAAAATAAGAAAAGTAGAGCTTTCCATATAACTTTGACATTGCGAGACCTTATACCAAACATCTGGCGGTAGATTTTACACACTACAGATAACAAAGTTTACAAGTTGTGCCTATAATAAATAATATCTTAATTCTTAAAAGTAATAGCATTAACGATGATTGTACCATCAATGACATTTCAAGAAATTCACAATGAGGTTTTTGAAGATATAAAGAACATTGAGAAAATAACCAATGGATTTGAAAAAGATTTCAGGAAATTAGTGTTGAGGAAAAGTAGATATCCTTTGACCAAAACCTATGAATATGTAACAAAGGAAAATAAAAATTTATTTATTATTGGTTATACAGCCTTAAAAAGGAGTGATTGGGATAATCCTATTATACATTTTTATGGTATTTATTCTCGTCCTGAAGGAAAGTATGTAGTTGCACCAACAATTGATATGAATATAATTACTATATATCCTCCGCATTTTTTTAAAAGATACAGAGAACGTATAGTTAAGGACGATACAATTTCTAACGACGACATAATCAGATTATATTTTAAAAATGATTGGGGCCTTACAGGTGCTAAAGTAAATCAGGATCATGAAAATGTTTATAATAGTTTTGAAGATGATGATAAAAACGAAAGAATAAGTATTGTAGCTGCGACTTCACAAGGATATTGCTTTGGAGTAAAACAGGGAAATATCAACATAATCAAGACCATCATTTCGGAAGAAATGTTATTTGAAAATCAAAAAATCATTTTTCATGAACTTAGAAAAGCTTTTAATGAAATGAATAAAGAAAGATATGGGAAGGATATTTAACTCCTGATGACACTGGTTTGAAATTCTGCTGAAAATTGTTGGTTGAAATTTTGCAAATTAAAAATAAACCTTGTAAATTTGTGGTAGAAAACGGGGATGCCTCTGCCCTGCCCCGGTAACACAAATTATGCAGGAAAAAT
>JBAXPM010000094.1:0-6406 GCA_037132235.1 Paludibacter sp. | reverse complement strand
GATGTGGGCGGTGGTAGTACCGAAGTAAGTTTATTGGTAAATGGAGAATTAATTCAATCTAAATCATACAATATCGGAACGGTAAGACTCTTAAACAATAAGGTAAACGCAGAAGAATATGATCTTTTATACAAGGACTTAGCCGAATTGAAAGAGCAGTATATGATTAATGACATTATTGCTTCCGGTGGAAATATCATTAAATTAAACTCGCTGGCACTGGTTCGAAAAGGACGTAAACTTTCACTGGTAACACTTGAAGCTTTGAACAACCAACTTAAACAATACACTGTTGATGAGTTAATAGAAAAATTCAAACTTAAACCTGATAGGGCAGATATTATAACTCTTGCCGGAAATATTTACATTGATGTAGCTAAAGGTGTTGGTGCCAAAAGTTTTATTGTACCAAAAATCGGACTTATAGACGGAATCATTCACATGCTTTATGTGAAATGGAAAGAAAAGAATCAAAACTAATGAAAAGTCAATTTGAAGATGTGTCAATTTGAAAATGAGAAGAATCAAAGAATACTGATCAGTTCAATTCTCCATTATCAACTTGAGGATAAATAAATTCAAAGAGACTGAACTCGAAATTATAGTTCAGTCTTTTTTTTATTCACTCAACAAAGCCGCTTTCGCAGTGAGTAATGCTGTTCTTTCAGTATCCGAAATAACAGGATATGACAAGTCGAGTTTCTTTAATTCGGAGCAGATTATGTTACTAATCAAATAGCGGGTATACCATTTTTCATCAGCTGGGATAACAAACCATGGTGCTGATTTTGTAGCTGTATTTTTTATAGCATCTTCATAGGCAGACTGATAGTCATTCCAGAAAGCACGTTCCTTTAAATCAGCTGCTGAAAATTTCCAGTTCTTTTTGGGGTCATCAATACGGTCTAAGAATCGTTTCTTTTGAATGTCCTTCGATACATGCAAAAAGAATTTTAGTATCAAAGTATCATTTTCAGCCAGATTCTTTTCAAAGCGACAAATCTGTTTGTAGCGGTCATTCCAGAAAGACTTGTCAATATCTTTGATAGAGTTAATTTTACTATGCTTTTCGTTCAAAATAAATTCGGGGTGAACTTTGGTAACGAGCACATTTTCGTAGTGTGAACGGTTGAAAATACCAATTTCACCTTTTCCAGGCAAAGCCAAATAATGCCTCCAGAAATAATCATGTTCAAGCTCGGCGGTAGTAGGTGATTTAAAACTGCTTACTTTTACACCAGTCGGATTTACACCCGACATAATATGTTTGATAGTTCCATCTTTTCCGGCAGCATCCATAGCCTGAATAATGATTAATACTGCATGACGGTTTTCTGCATACAACACATCCTGTAAAGCAGCTAATTCTTGTATGTCATCCTGTATAAACAATTCACCTTCTTCTTTCTCAATGTTTTTAGTCTTAATCAAGGTCGGGTAATCTGCCAATGAAAACTTCTTTCCATCTAAGATTTTGAAATTATCGATATCTATTTTTTCTTTCTTCATAATCCTCAATTTTGAAGGTTTATTTAAACTTCAAATCCTGTAATATGAGAGTTGTTGATTAAAAAGTTATCAATTATTTCCCTGTTTTTCTTTCGGGATACCTCAATATCATATTCAACATTTACAATACTGTTTTGTTTGCCAGTTTTATTCCGAATAAAATCGATATTAACCTCTTTCATCTCTTTTTCCAGTTCTTCTATCGAATAATTGGTCGTAACAAAATGAATCTCGTAGGTTTTCATTTGATGGAGTTTATCAAATAACCTTTCAAATCTGGTTAAAGCTATCATGACTAATAATACCAATAGTAAGGCAACAGCTGACAATAAATAATGCTGTAAACCAATACTCATCCCTATTGCCGCAGACATCCATATAATAGCAGCCGATGTAATGCCCTTCACAGTCGCCCCTTCTTTAAATACCACTCCTGCGCCAATAAAACCAATTCCCGTCACAATATTCGATGCAATCCGATCGCCACTACC
The DNA here is from genome assembly GCA_037132235.1 of Paludibacter sp. Taxonomy (GTDB): domain Bacteria; phylum Bacteroidota; class Bacteroidia; order Bacteroidales; family Paludibacteraceae; genus Paludibacter. The sequence goes on along the minus strand of JBAXPM010000094.1, from coordinate 4,406 downwards.
TATCGATACAGAAAGGATGCTGAACAAACAGGAACTGACACATATCAATATCATGGTTCGGAAGCCTGCCGGTTTGCTGTGATACTCACGCTCCAAGCCTAATATAGCTCCAGCCAGTAATGCAGCAATAATTTGAATGATTTGTTCGAATTCAGGTTGCATAAATAGTCGGTATAAATAGTTGATTATAGATAAATTTAATCAAAAAACTTAGTTTTAAGTTTTAGCTACACTCGATATAGTTTCTACTGCTGATATTTTTTTCGGGTTCTTCTTTGAAGAAATAGGTGGGCTTGTAAGTTCTTCTTTTTGAACATCCACATTTTCGATTTCTTTTTCAGGTTCGTTCAATGTCACCTTCTGGTCTGTTTTGGAACTGGTTTCGCTATTTAAATCGACAACATCATACTTTATACAAATCACTGCCTTACAAACTTCAATAAATTGTTCTGCTTCATTTTCAAATTTTTCTTCCAATATGTTTTGTTCATTTTCAAGCACATCTACATCAACCTGATCATCTAATTTCTTCTTTTTGTAATATTTATTTATTCCTTTAATCAGCACCTCGTAATCATGAATCTCACCCAGAACATCCTGATAATATTTCATTTCTTCGAGTTTCCCCTCATCTATTTTTTCAATATATTTAAGTACCTCCACAAGATAACGGTACTTCTTAAAATCGATTCGGATTGTATGAATTTCAATTGCATTTAAATTTAATAAAGATTGTATCTCTTCTGTAAGAATATTCAGCTGCCGATTTGCTTTGTAAATAATCTTTTTACTATCAACTTTTTTCTTTTTCTTTATTTTAGGGAATTTCAACTCTTTCTTTTTAGAGAATTTACTTACTTTCTCTTTTAATTTGACTTCCTTTTTCTTCAAAAACTCAAGGTATTCAATTAGTTGCGGATATTGTTCCGGGTTTTCTAATTTCTCTATCTGTATCTGAATATCACGTAGTTTGCCAAATAATTTAAACGCTTTATCTACATTTTTCACTTTCGAAGGATTAATTTCGAAAGCGGTCAGAATAGGAAAAATACGTCTTAGAATTACCCTTTTATCATGAATCTCATCGGGAGTAGTATCTTTCTCCATTTCCTGAAATTTACTGACAAGCAAGTTATAGTTCTCAATAATTGATTTCATCGGCGTCAAACTTTATTTTTTTCTGCTGAAATATAGACGTTTTGTTACTGTTGTTTCTGCTTCTTTTCCTTCACTTTTTTCAACTTCATCTTAATACCGAAGCCTTTAAAGACTTTCTTTAATCTTTTAACGTGTTTGATTTCAAACGTGGTATTATAAAGTGAGTTTTGAAGCAGGTCGGCATCTTTTAGCAATTCGCTGTATTCATCATGTTTTATTTTTTTATCGCTGTGATATGCAATGGCATACTTTATAATACTCAATTCTTCCTCAGTAAACAGATTAAGCTCACGTAAAATCTTTTCAGCTTCAGGCACACCGAGTAAAGCGTGATCTTTGACATAACCGTATTTGTAGGTATAAATATCGTGTAACATCCCTATGATGGTACATAATTCTATATCTAGCCTTCTTTTAACAGCTAAAATACTACAATACTGAGCAACACCGTACAAATGGATATAACCCCTTCTTCGTAATTCAACATCCGGTTGATTCAATAGCATTTCATCAATCTCTTTTCTTACTAACTCTAATCTATCCATAATTTATTATATTCCATTTATAAAGCAGTTCTTAAAATTTCTTTTTTTGCTTTATAACTAACTCATTATACTATTTATTTACATTCAACAAAAATACTAATATTATATTGTTCATCAACACGATATAAAAGGTTTCACATAATGTAATTCATAATTTAATTTCTTTGTATTAAAATTTATCAAAAATACAGATGTTCGCAATAATTAAACAGAACAATAACATTTTCGGAATATTTCTGTAACAACATTATTGTAGATTTGCAAATTAAAAAACATTCAAATCTCATTTAAAATGAACAAAGTATCTCTATTTATTCTGTCTCTTTTCTTTCAGCTTTCAGTATTTGCACAAAACGATAAAGTAGTTCAGGCTGATGGTTTATTTTTTACTGATGCAAACCAAACTACATTATACAGTGGTGTTTACAAAGAGAAGTTTTCAAACGGTTTTTTAAAAGTTGAAATCAATATTCAAAATGGCAAACCCGAAGGTGCTTATATTTTATACTTTGAAAATGGTAAACCCAACGAAATTAGAGCATACCGTAATGGCGAGTTTCATGGTGTTTGGAGAACATATAACGTTGGTGGAATGCTGATAGCTGAAGCTGAATACTGCAATAATAAAAAATGTGGAACTTGGCATGTTTGGGATGATTCAGGTATTATGCGGTACGAGATGCATTATAATAATGGAAAAAAAATCGGAACATGGTATCTGTGGGATGAAAAAGGGAGACTAATTTCCGAGAAAAAGTATTGATTTTAATAGTATCTTCACAGGATTGTATGTTAATCGTAATGGATTTGAAATAATTAATTTATTACTTTGCAAAGTCTATTTAAAACCTAAAAAATGAGAAAAATATTAATATTACTAGTTGTGGCATCGCTTATTTCATTAAGTGCTTTTGCAGTTGAAAAAGCCAGTCCTGAAGCAAAAGCTGAAGTACAAGTGCCGGCAAATACTATTGTAAAGGGAATGGTATTCGATAATCTTACCAATGAAACATTAGCAGGTGCAGTAATAAATGCAAATAACCAAAAAATATACACCGACCTGGATGGCAATTTTACTCTTTCTAATCTTTGTGAAGGGAAATGCTTGATAAATATCAGTATGATTTCTTATAAAGATCAAACAATCGAATTAGATTTACATAACAATCAAACCTTGAAAATAAAATTAATTCAGCGGTAATCGTTATATTCAACAAAAATAAAAAGTCGGGGATAATCATTGAGATTTTCCCCGACTTTTTCGTTTTTTAATATCCAGAAAATCAATATGATAATGTAATATATTCATCACATGAATGAAACACATAATTTGTTTCTTTGCATTATAATTTATAAAAATTCAATATGAACACTTATCGAATTCTGATAGTAGATGATGAAAAAGATATCTGTACGATATTGAAGTATAATCTTGAATCCGAAGGTTATATTGCCGATATAGCATATTCCGCTGAAGATGCTTTAAGAACGGAAATAAGTATCTATAATTTAATAATACTAGATGTAATGATGGGAACAATTTCGGGATTTAGATTGGCACGTATTTTACAAGACAAGCCCGATACATCGTCAATTCCTATTATTTTCTTAACAGCCAAAGATAGTGAGAATGATAGATTGACAGGATTCCGGTTAGGAGCATACGACTATATAAATAAGCCATTTTCTATTCAGGAGTTTTTGGCACGTGTAAAAGTTGTTTTCCGCAAAATAGACAATCAAAAAGTTCAAAATGAAAAAGTAATTGCTCATCAAGATCTTGAAATACATTTAATCAGCAAAAAAGTATTTATTGACAGACAAGAAATTTGCCTAACTAAAAAAGAATTCGAGATTCTAAAATATTTCTTGGAGAATAAAAATAGCTTGCTTACCCGAGATGATATTCTAAGATGTGTATGGTCTTCTGATGCTTTTGTGTTGGATAGAACTATCGATGTAAATATTACCCGCTTACGAAAGAAAATTAGACAATATGAGAAAAATATTGTCACCAGACCTGGATATGGATATTCATTTGAGGCATTTATCGGCATATTCCTTTTAATCCCAGATACTATAATCACTCAAATGTTCGATATAATGACGACCTAACTGTTCGCCATAGATAAATTTGAAAATTTCTCAAGGGAAATGACTGTACATTGGATAAGTATCCAATAAGTCCTTTTAAAAATGTCGCGAAACCCTGTTGTGTGTACGCGTACCTCCTGCGGTTATATATCACTCTCGACTAACTGTTTTACTGTTTCTTCAACTAACCAACGACGTATTCTTACATGCTGTAACGCGGCTTTGTTATGTATGGGATATTATTTTTATCGTTTCTTATAGAAATCCCTTAGACGACAAATAGATTTACATCGATTGTATTGTTTATAATAAAGCCCTGAACAAAAATTAGTTCAAGGCTTTATTGTTTTGGAATATCTAATCAGTGTTTTATGCCTGATTTCCTTTAAAAGGATCTGAATTAAAGTATTCAGGCACACTTAAATGTGCTTCACCCGGTGCTTTCGGAGGTGTAGATTCCAATTGCAGTGCTATTTCATTATCAAGTTCAATACGTTCAACTCTGGGAGTACTATACGATTGCTTACCTTTATTATTTGTTGTCATAACAGTTATTATTTAGTCGTTCCTTATAAATTCATTTTCAAGCGACAAAGCAGACAACATTCT
>JBAXPM010000093.1:0-6918 GCA_037132235.1 Paludibacter sp. | reverse complement strand
GTTATTCTGTTGTAATACAGACATATAACCTACTTATAAGGAGCGACTAAATAGATATTCATTCAGCAATTCAGATAAAAAAATCCGCTTAATCGAATAGATAAAGCGGATAAAAAAAGTGTTTTTATATATCCTATTTGTAATTATCCCAGTTTGTGGTAAGCATTGAGCCGGTTTTAATAAACTCACTATGCATCCCAAAGCAGGCATGAAGGTTAGTTGGTGTATGACAAGGGCCTGACAACGCTAAATAGTCGGTCAACATTTGTTTGTATTCAGGTGCAACACAGTTTTCGATAATTTCCTCTGCACGTTGAATTGGTGATTTTCCACGCAGATCGGCTACTCCGTGTTCGGTAATAATGATATTCACCGAGTGCTCGTTTTGGTCAACGTGCGTAACCATTGGCACAATAGCGCTGATATCACCTTTTTTAGCTGTTGAAGGAGTTGTGAAAATCGAAATGTAAGCACTACGGGTAAAGTCGGCAGATCCACCAATTCCGTTCATCATTTTCGAACCCAACACGTGAGTACTATTTACATTTCCGAAAATATCAGCTTCAAGAGCAGTATTGATGGTTATCAAACCTAATCGGCGAGCCAACTCCGGGCTATTAGACATTTCCTGCGGACGAAGAACAATTTTATCGCGGAAGAATTCCAGATCTTCATATATCGCTTTCAGTACAGGAGTTGTGATAGTCAGCGAACAACCACTTGCAAAACGAATTTTGCCGTTGCGTAACAATTCAATGACCGAATCCTGAATTACTTCAGTGTACATTTCGAAAGTAGGAATTTCAGGGTTTGTCCCCAACGAAGCCATTACTGCATTGGCAATATTTCCAACACCCGACTGAATTGGTAGAAACTCTTTTGGAATACGACCTGATTTAATCTCGTTTGCCAGGAAGCTGGCCACATTCTGACCAATTTTATCAGTAACTTCGTCGGTAGGTGTAAAACCAGCAACTTCATCATCACGATGCGTTTCCACAACACACAATATCTTCTTTGGATCAACTTTTACATACGGAACACCCATTCTGTCAGAAGGTGTCAGCAAAGTCATTGGTAAACGATGAGGTGGATCAGCCGGTTCAAAAATATCGTGAAAACCTCGTAATTCTTTTGGATGATTGTGATTCCATTCTAAAATGATATGATCAGCCAATCCCGCAATCGTTGGCGAAATTCCAACCCCGGTTGTCAATATCAATTCTCCATCAACAGTAAAATCACAAACTTCGAGAATAGCAAATTTTGGTTTTGGCATAAACCCGAATCGCAAGTGTGGTGCAATTGACGATAAATGCATATCAAAATAAGGTGCGCGTTCTGTATTCAATGCTGAGCGTAAATCCTTGTTGGACTGATACGGAGTGCGGAATAATATGGCGTTGGCACGGGCTAAAGCACCATCCAGCGAGTCGCCGGTAGAGGCTCCGGTATACATTCCAATTTTAAATTCTTTTCCTTCGGTGTGAAAAGCTTCTGCACGTTTGGCAATAGCTGTTGGCACTTCTTTCGGGCATCCGGCAGGCGTAAAACCACTAAAACCGATAATGTCTCCATCATTTACATAACTTGCAGCCTCTTCAGCACTTACAAACTTATACGTTTCCTGTAATGTCATTTTATTTGAGAAAATTAGGTGAGTGAATCATAAATTTTTCATTTAGACCGCAAAATTACCAAATAAATTCCGTTTGTCTATGGAAAAACGGGACTAATTAGAGAAATATTTCATTAATTATTTTCGGGTTACGAAATGTCAAATATTTGGAAATAAATTTATAATTCATAATGGTTTTACTGTGATAAATTACAAAAAGAAAGCAATTCTTAGAATAAACCATAATAGTCATAATCTGACAAAAATCTTATTTAGCATTTTCTTAAAATAATAAGCATTTCAAACCGTTATTTCAAAAAAAATACGGATATTTGCAGGAAATAAAATTCGAATAATTATTCAAATAAATCAATAATAAAGTATGAATACGACTGATATTCGTCAATTGGAGCCTAAAGCTCTCTGGCAAAATTTTTACTCACTGACTCAAGTTCCACGTCCGTCTCACAAAAAGGAAGAAATCGGTGCTTTTCTGGAAAACTTCGGTAAATCGCTCGGACTGGAAACCCTCCGAGATGAAATAGGCAATGTTTTGGTGCGCAAACCTGCAACTCCGGGCATGGAAAACCGCAAAGGAGTTATTCTTCAGGCTCATATGGATATGGTACCACAAAAAAACAGCAATGTGAATCACAATTTTCAAACCGACCCGATTGATGCCTATATTGATGGTGAATGGGTAACAGCACGCGATACAACATTAGGTGCTGATAACGGAATCGGGTTGGCTGCTGCCATGGCTATCCTTCAGTCGAAAGGAGTTCCACATCCTGCCATCGAGATGTTTATCACGGCAGATGAAGAAACCGGAATGTTTGGTGCGTTTGGACTTCAACCCAATTTCCTGAAAGGCGATATTCTGATTAATATGGATTCCGAAGATGAAGGCGAGTTGTATGTTGGCTGTGCAGGTGGAATTGACGCAGACATTATGTTTCGCTACAAAGAAACAGCTATTCCTGAAGGCGATGTGGCATTGAAGGTATCGCTTACCGGACTAAAAGGCGGCCACTCGGGTGTGGATATTCACTTACAACGCGCCAATGCCAACAAGTTGATGTTCCGCTTTTTGAAAGAAGCCGTTGCCGATTTGGAAGCCCGTTTGGCATATATCGATGGGGGTAGTTTACGCAATGCTATTCCACGTGAAGCATTTGTGGTGATTACTGTTCCGGCTGATGGCGTTGACGATATGATTGATTTCGTACAGGAGTGCGAAGAATTATTCATAACAGAATATCAGGGTGTTGAAGATAAAATTTCGTTTACAGTGGAGCAAGTTAATTTACCAACCGGATTGATACCCGAAGAAGTTCAGGATGATTTAATTAATGGCGTAACCGCTTGTCCAAACGGTGTTTCTCGTTTTATTCCCGAATTGCCAACTGTTGTGGAAACTTCTAATAATCTGGCCATCATCAAATCAGATGGAAGTTCAATTATTGTTCGCTGTCTGATTCGCAGTTCGGTGGAAAGCCGCAAGGAAGAACTGGCTTCCATGGTGGTAAGCGTATTCTCTTTGGCTGGTGCTAAGGTGGATTTAGTGGGAGGTTATCCGGGTTGGAAACCAAACCTTGAATCGCCGATCTTGAAAGTAATGAGCAAAGTGTACGAAGACAAATTTGGCAAAACACCGAAAGTAATGATTATCCATGCCGGACTGGAATGCGGAATTTTGGGCACCCATTACCCAAAAATGGATATGATTTCGTTTGGTCCAACCATTCGCTATCCACATTCGCCCGATGAAAAAGTTAACATCGCTACGGTACAGAAATTCTGGGATTATCTTTTGGCAACATTAGAAAATATACCTGTAAAATAAAATGACCCCTAACCCCTAAAGGGTAACTTGGTTATTATTGAATATAAAAATTATCAGCATGAAGAACATCAGAAAAAACACATCAAATCAAACTAATCTTAACTCCCCTTTAGGGGTTGGGGGTAGAATGAAAAAATTAATTCTATTCATTTCGCTTTTGGTCATTACCGGAAGCATATTTGCTGAAAAAGCAGAAAAAGACACCGCAAAGGTTGATTCCTTCAAATTCACTATTGTAAAACAAAATAAAATTACTCCGGTAAAAAATCAGGCCAGTTCGGGAACCTGCTGGTGTTTCTCCACGCTTGGATTTTTCGAATCAGAATTGCTCCGTATGGGTAAACCCGAAGTGGATTTATCCGAAATGTACGTTGTTCACCGCACCTACAGCGATAAAGCTGATAAATATGTCCGTATGAACGGAACTATCAACTTTGCTGCAGGAGGTTCATTTTACGATGTAGTTTACGCGCTTCAAAACTATGGAGTTGTACCGGACAAAGAAATGACAGGACTCAACTACGGTGAAGAAAAACACAAACACGGCGAACTGGATGCCTTAACCGAAGCTTACGTAAAAGTTATTGTATCAAATCCGAACAAAAAACTCTCTACCGCTTGGAAAGCCGGTTTTGATGGTATTTTAGATGCTTATTTGGGAAAATGCTCGACTGAATTCACTACTGATGGCAAAAAATACAATCCGCAAACCTACTTCCAGTCACTTGGCTTGAATCTTGACGATTATGTTTCGCTGACTTCATTTACGCATCATCCTTATTATAAACCCTTTGTGGTGGAAATTCCGGATAACTGGCGCTGGGCAGAATCGTATAACCTGCCATTGGATGAGTTTATGAGCATTTTTGACAATGCCATCAACAAAGGTTATTGTGTGGCCTGGGCTTCGGATGTGAGCGAAAAAGGATTTACCCGCAACGGTGTAGCTGTAGACCCCGAAACCAAAGTAGCCAATCTGCCCGGCAGCGATCAGGCTAAATGGTTGAATCTGACGCAAAAAGAAATCGACGAAAAGATTTACAAAGTCAAAGGTCCGCAACCCGAAGTGAAAGTAACTCCCGAAGTTCGTCAGCAGGCTTTTGATAATTTCCAAACCACCGACGACCACGGAATGGTGATTTTTGGCACCGCCACCGATCAAAACGGCACAAAATATTTTCTGGTGAAAAACTCATGGGGAACTGATTCGAAATACAAAGGAATATGGTATGCCAGCGAAACCTTTGTAAAACACAAAACCATTGATATTCTGGTGCATAAAGACGCTGTTCCAAAGGAAATTCTGAAGAAATTGGGGAAAAAGTAATCTCAACAATTTAAAGTTCATGTTTGTTATACAACAAATAATTTGTCTTATATTTGCATTTCAAATACTTCAATAAATTATGACTGTTACAGCCAATATAGATATAAGTACAGCAACCGGAAGAAAACTGGTCCGTGAATTGGAAAAACACAAACGTGTAGTTCAGTTGACTTATAATGAACCCAAAGAATTACCCGAAGGATCTATATCTTTAGAGGAAGGTGTTGATGAATTTTGGAAACATCTTGAAAAACACTTTGGTTTTGATTTGAGGACACATGGAAAAGTATAAAATAGTACTTTCCAAACAAGCGAGGATTGATTTAAAGGACATTGCTAATTTTATTGCAAACACATACAAAGCTCCTGAAACTGCAAGAAGATATGCAGCAGGAATAGTGAAAGAAATTTCTGAATTGAGCAAGCATGCTGGTTCAATACAAATTTCGGAACATAAAACTATTTTACAATATGGCCAAAATGCTCGTCGTGTAAATTTTAAGAAATCAACAATTATTTATACTATTCACAGTAAAACAGTACTTGTAGAAAAAATAATGATTTCGTCTTTAATCACTGAATAGTAAGTGTCGGTTATGTGAAATATTGTTGTTTTCTTGCACAAATAAAAATAAATTATCATCTTTGCACCCGAAAATCAAACAAAAAGAAATGAAAACAATTTTGACTGTAAACAAATTTTGGTGGTGGCACTTGCAGATTAGCTAATCGTGAGATGTAACACCTATGTATATTGTCAAAACAAAAAGATATTACAAAAGGCTTGTCGGACTCACGATAAGCCTTTTTTTATTTACAATTTATTCATTTACAATTTACCATTTTAAAGATGGATTACTCAATTGACAACAACGGCTACTATGGCAACTTTGGCGGAGCTTATATTCCTGAAATCCTGCACGGAACTGTAGAACGACTAAAAGAAGCTTTTTATACCATTAAAGATGATGCTTCGTTCAAAGCTGAATATTACGACTTGCTCAAAAATTACGTGGGACGCCCGTCGCCACTGTATTTTGCGAAGCGTTTGTCGACAGAATACAGCACAAATATATACCTGAAACGCGAAGACTTGAACCATACCGGTGCACACAAAATAAACAATGCATTGGGGCAAATTCTGTTGGCAAAACGGATGGGCAAAACCCGTATTATTGCCGAAACAGGTGCCGGACAACACGGTGTGGCAACTGCTACGGCTTGTGCATTAATGGGTTTGGAGTGTATTGTGTTTATGGGCAAAACGGATGTGGAACGTCAGTTTTTGAACGTGCAGAAGATGCGCATGTTGGGTGCAACTGTTGAGCCAGTGACCAGTGGTAACTGGACGCTGAAAGATGCTACCAACGAAGCTATCCGTTACTGGTGCTCAAATCCCGATTCGTTCTATATTATCGGTTCCACGGTTGGGCCGCATCCTTACCCTGATATGGTTGGATTTTTCCAGTCTGTCATTAGTGAGGAAATAAAATGGCAATTGCAGGAGCAGATTGGTCGCGATTATCCCGATTACCTGATGGCCTGTGTGGGTGGTGGAAGTAACGCTATGGGAACCTATTATCATTACCTGAATGATGAACGTGTGAAAATCATTTCGGCCGAAGCAGGTGGCTTGGGTGTTGAAACCGGCGAAACTGCTGCAACCATAAGTATTGGAACGGTTGGAATTATTCATGGTTTCCGCACATTGTTGATGCAGGATAAAGATGGTCAGATTACAGAACCTTACTCAATTTCAGCAGGGTTGGATTATCCGGGAATTGGACCTGCACACGCGTACTTTGCACAAGTTGGTCGCACCAAAGTGCATGCTATAAATGATGATGAAGCATTGGAAGCAGCCTTTGAATTGACCCGATTAGAAGGAATCATTCCGGCTATTGAATCGGCACACGCACTGGCATTGCTCAAAAAAGAAAAAGCAACTTTTAAACCCGACGATATTGTGGTTCTCACAGTTTCAGGACGTGGTGATAAAGATATGGATACTTATGTTAAGCATTTTGCAAAATAAAGAATTATGAAACTATTCGTAAACTCAAAGAAGATGCTGGCCGATTTGCAGACGCCGGTAGGAATTTATCTCAAAATACGCGATTTATATAC
>JBAXPM010000092.1:0-7158 GCA_037132235.1 Paludibacter sp. | reverse complement strand
CTATTAGAATTTTTGTCAAGGATTAAATTAGAGATTAATAATTACACAGCCTCTTGAAGTGACGGGGTCGGTATATTCTGAGGACAATAAATTAGTGGTTCGAATTTAGACTTACTTGGAAATCATTTTGACCAGCATATTCTTCAACCTCTTTAGGATTCACTGGAGCATATTTACCTATAGGCAAATCACTAAGTGTATAATCATTACAAGATCGAGCTACACCTACATATTGAGTTGCTGCAGTTGATATTGCTGTGGCAGCAATACTTGCCAAAGCTCCTACCCAACCACCACCTTGAACAGAAACGCTGGTATTGTAGTTTACTGTTCCTTTTCTGGAATATAAAATTTCATTTGTTTTAGTAGATTTAATGATATATTCCACACCTACAGTAACAACACCATAGCCTTTTGTCCATTTGTCAATGATTGTAAATAATACCATATCTGCTCCAAATATTTCTCCAAATTTATTCAGTGGTGCATTCATAAATAACTCGGCATCATATGCACTTTCCTTCTTTAATATCTCCATTGATAAAAAAGGTGGAATAACATAATATCCTGCATTTGCTACAGGTATCATTAAGGTTGAATGAAAATATTCTTTTGCATCAACAGCTGTACTACGATTAATGGGTGGCATGATTAGTACAGAAACCGGTTTCTCGTCATACATTTTTTTGTAAGCTACCGTTTTTAATACAGGCTGAAAGGCAGAACAACCTGTAAAGGTTATTGCAACTATGGCAGTAAATAATATTATATTTTTCATTGTTCTAATTTTTTGAGGATTCTGTCAATAAATACTTTTGATTCGGGGTAAAGTTCAATTTCTTTCATCAACATTTCTTTACCTTCCTTTGTTTTGTTGAGTTGCAATAATAAAAAACCATAATCGGCATAAACTCCGGGAGGCACTACCCCACGGGTACCGTTTTGTTTGTTGATAATCTCCTGATAAGATTTAAGCAGTTCTGCAGAAGTTTGGTCGTTACTCGCCTTCAGATAATTGTAACTGGTCGACTCATAATTACTCCAGGAATAGAGCTTCTGAGTTGTGCATGAATACATGGCACACAGCGCAAACGCCATTAAAATGATTTTCTTCATGGTAATTCAATTTTTCTTGTTTCTTGGGTGGATAAAAAGATTTGTTTTTTATATATTACGGTATTATTATAACTAACTGAAACTACGTGCTGACCGGTTGAAATGGCATAAACTTTACCCTTTGTACGTGATGTGTGATTGTTAAATACTTCGGCCTTAAACGTTGTTTTGTTATCGATATTCACTTCTACGCCTTCTTTATAAGTCTGAGGATTTCCGATAAATTCAAGAAATGATTCCTTTTCCAAACCCGAAGAGGATGTTTTTATCATTCCGCAACCTGATAAAAAAATCAGGCTGATTGCAAGTATAAACAGGTTCCTTTTCATTTGATTTCTTTTATATAATAATTACTTAAATTTTGTTTGTCAATGCCTCCTTCGGCAAATGTAACCATGGAAAACTCGCTTTGAGCATTTTCACCGCCCATAAAGTTTATCTTAATTTTACCAACAGATTTTCCTGGAAGTTCAAATGACATTCCAGTTTGAGGATTTTTCACCGTTTTGCCTTTCTCAACGACATCGTACATTTCGCCAAGCTTCAATCCCTGTGTTTTTCCTCCAGAAACAATGATTCCATTTTCATCATAAGCCAGAAAATAAGATTTCCAGGGGCGATCCATACAATTATTGATTATATTTTCAACTAGTTTGGAAATGGCTGCAGATATTGCTTTGTCGCTCAGGGTTGCATCGTAGTCAGTCTTTTCACCCAGTCCCATCACGGTTTTGTTGGTAGTTTCAGCTTCTCCTTTGGCTTCTTCGGAATAAATAATCTGACCGGTGCTGACATCAATCAAGCGAATACTTACTCCTGCCTGAACAATCTGCGATTTAGAACGTGAAAACACATTCACTTCTCCCACCGTTTTCCGGCCAAATTCAGTAACTGATCCAATTATTATGTAATCGGCTCCTACTTTCTGGAATTCGTCCTTACCTGTAATTTTCAATTCTTCCATAATTTTATCCATATCCTGACGCTCCAGCAAAATAAACTTATTGGACGTTGCCAGTTTGGTGGACAAAATATCGACAGCCTGTTTTCCGAGAGGGTCATTTGCTTTGTCGTAGAATATACCTTTGGCATACTCTGTTTCATTCGAAAATCGCGCAATAGCAACTTTCCGTTTTAAGAAACGTTGTTCTTTACTGATTTCCTGAACCTGTGACTCTACTCTTACTACTTCTTTTTGTGCTGCCGAACAAAAAGCAATCAGCAAAAATGCAATTCCAATTAGATTTTTTTTCATTGAGATTAAATTTAATATTTCATATTTATCCTACTTTTTAGCTTTAGGTACACACTCCTTAGTCTATGTGTATAGATTTTCAGGTTGATCATGTTATTTATTGTCACACTTTTTATGATTTGCAAATATAATTAATTTAATTTATTTCACTAACTATTAAAAAGAAAATCCTTAAAAAAATGATATTTATTTTTGTTGTTGTCTTTTCTCACCATACAGGGGTTGGTTACTATTTCACTATTAACTAAAAGCGACGGGCTATATTCTATTATGTTAATGTTGGTATTTTTCGAATTTTATTGAATGTTCAATACGAAATATGAGTTCTGTTTAAAACTAATAATTTAATAATTTTGAATATAATATAATCGTTATAGTGTCCTACATTAATTTTATAGAATATTTTCATAAGTATTTTTGAATCAGCGCCTACCTTTATAATTGATGATTTTTTTGTACTTTTGCAAACCAAACCAAAATTTGAAGTAAATTACGAATGAACAATATCCGCAATTTCTGTATTATTGCCCACATCGACCACGGGAAAAGCACCTTAGCCGACCGTCTGTTAGAATATACCAATACTGTTGCAGGTAAAGAAATGCAGGCACAAGTGCTTGACAATATGGATCTGGAACGTGAACGTGGAATTACCATTAAAAGTCACGCCATACAGATGAACTACAAACTGAATGGTGAGGAATATATTTTCAACCTGATTGATACTCCCGGACACGTCGATTTTTCGTACGAAGTGTCGCGTTCCATTGCTGCCTGCGAAGGTGCATTGCTCATTGTGGATGCCACACAGGGCATTCAGGCACAAACTATTTCCAACTTGTATATGGCCATTGAGCACGATTTGGAAATTATCCCCATCATGAATAAAATGGACATGGACAATGCCATGCCAGAAGAAGTGGAAGATCAGATTGTGGACTTGCTGGGTTGTAAACCCGAAGATATTCTACGAGCCAGCGGTAAAACAGGGATGGGTGTTATGGATATTCTGGAAGCCATTGTTACCCGTGTTCCAGCACCGAAAGGTGACCCCGAAGCTCCGCTACAATGCCTTATTTTCGACTCTGTATTCAATTCATTCCGGGGAATTATTGCATATTTTAAAATAGAAAACGGTACGATAAACAAGGGTGATTTAGTGAAATTTGTCAATACCGAAAAAGAATATTATGCTGAGGAAATTGGTATTCTGAAGCTGGATATGTCGCCCACCAAAACACTGAGTGCCGGAAATGTGGGTTATATAATTTCAGGTATCAAAACCTCGAAAGAGGTAAAAGTAGGTGATACCATTACGCATGTGAAACGTCCTTGTCAGAAGTCAATTGAAGGATTCCAGGAAGTAAAACCGATGGTTTTTGCCGGTGTTTATCCAATTGATACAGAGGATTTTGAAGATTTACGGAATTCTATCGAAAAACTCCAGCTTAACGATGCTTCGCTGACCTTCGAAGCAGAATCATCAGTGGCACTGGGTTTCGGTTTCCGCTGCGGATTCCTGGGCATGCTTCATATGGAAATTATTCAGGAACGTCTCGACCGCGAGTTCGATATGAACGTGATTACCACCGTACCAAACGTTTCGTATAAAGTTTACACCAAAAAGGATGAACTGATTGAGGTGCATAATCCGTCCGGATTACCCGATATTATGGCTATCGACCGCATTGAAGAACCCTATATCCGTGCTTCCATTATTACCCGTACCGATTATATTGGTCAGATTATGACGCTTTGTCTGGGCAAACGGGGTGAGCTTATAAAACAGAATTATATTTCAGGAAACCGCATGGAGCTGATTTATGACTTGCCACTGGGCGAGATTGTGTTCGACTTCTACGACCGCCTGAAAAGTATTTCGAAAGGTTATGCTTCGTTCGATTATCACATGAATGGTTTCCGCCCGTCCAAACTTATACGTCTCGATATATTGCTGAATGGCGAAATGGTGGATGCACTTTCGTGTCTGATTCACGTAGACAATGCCGTTCCGCTTGGTAAACGCATGTGCGAAAAACTAAAGGAACTGATTCCGCGCCAGCAGTTTGACATTGCCGTGCAGGCAGCTATCGGAGCTAAAATCATTTCCCGCGAAACCATTAAAGCTGTACGTAAAGATGTGACTGCCAAATGTTACGGTGGTGATATCAGTCGTAAACGCAAACTGCTCGAGAAACAGAAAAAAGGGAAAAAACGCATGAAACAAATCGGCAATGTGGAAGTTCCACAGAAAGCGTTTTTGGAAGTGCTGAAGCTGGATTAAATTGCCCCTAACCCCTAAAGGGGAACTGGGTTGGTTTACTACAAATAGTTTAATTGTGTTTTTCAAAGACAGTACTAATATAATTCCCCTTTAGGGGTTAGGGGCCAATGTTTTTTCTTATCATCATCTTTCTTCTCGGTTACGCTGCAATTATTTTTGAGCATAACCTGAAAATAAACAAAACAGCTTCGGCTTTGCTGACAGGAGTTTTGATGTGGACCGTTTATATCCTTTCTTCAACCGATAAATCCTTAGTCAACGAGCAACTTCTTTCTCATTTGGGTGATATTTCGGGCATCCTGTTCTTTCTGATGGGTGCTATGGCGATAGTGGAGCTGATTGATGCACATGATGGTTTCGAAATCATTACCGATTTTATTCATTCAACGAATAAACGTACTCTGATTTGGATTGTTGGTTTTCTTGCGTTTTTCCTCTCAGCCATTCTCGACAACCTGACTACCACTATTATTATGGTATCGCTGCTGCGCAAGCTTATCCGAAATCAGAACGACCGGCTACTGTTTGTCGGGATTGTGGTAATTGCAGCTAATGCCGGTGGCGCGTGGAGTCCCATTGGCGATGTAACCACTACCATGCTGTGGATTGGGGGACAAATTTCGAGTACCAATATCATGCTGAAACTTTTCCTGCCAAGTCTGGTTTGTTTGCTCGTACCACTGGTTGCTGTTACTTTTAGTCTGAAAGGCAAAGCTGACAGATTAAATATTGTAACTGATTTTTCCAAAAAACAACACACCAAAAGCCAGCAAAAAATAATCCTTATTGCCGGAATTCTGTCGCTGATTTTTGTTCCGGTATTTAAAACGCTCACCCATCTTCAACCTTTTGTAGGTATGCTTTTCAGCGTGGGCATTCTATGGGTAATTACAGAGCTGATGCACAGTAAAGGGGATGTAAAAAAGAAAAAACATTTGACTCTGGTCAATGCACTTCAAAATATCGATATTCCTACCATCTTATTTTTTCTTGGAATTTTGCTGGCGGTGGAAGCTTTGCAGTCGGCAGGAGTGCTGGTTTATTTAGCCGAGTGGCTGACAAAATCAATCGGCGATTTGCGGGTCGTTGTGCTTTCTACCGGACTTTTATCTTCGGTGGTTGATAATGTGCCGCTGGTAGCTGCCGCTCAAGGTATGTACCCTCTGAATCAATACCCGATGGATCATTTCATATGGGAATTTTTGGCCTATTGTGCCGGTACAGGCGGCAGCATTCTGATTATCGGTTCGGCTGCGGGAGTGGCTGCCATGGGTATGGAAAAAATTAATTTCTTTTGGTATGTAAAGAAAATCAGCGGATTGGCTTTATTGGGATATTTTGCAGGTGCAGCGGTATACCTGGCTTTTCAATATTTCTCTTCTTAAATAGATAAATCAAAATGATTATCCGTAATTAACATATTGTTTACGTGATTTTCTGTATTTCATACGTTCATTTTTATTTTTTAGCAAGTTGTCGCATGGAACTCGCAATGAACATGGTCTTTTGGTTTAAACGCCTGTTTTAATGCTCGTTTCATGCGTTCATATTTATTTTTTAGTTAGTTGTCACATGGAACCTGTCTGCCGTCAGGCAGGCTCGCATGTCAGATTATCACTGTCTTTTTTGGCCAGCCAAGCGGCAAAGCCGAGCGGGTGAACTCTTTGTTCATGCTCGTTTCATGTTTTTTCAAAGCGATATTTAGTGGGGTAGCCCTGAAATCTTCGTAGCTCAATGAAATGTGATTGAAGCAAAGTGGCTTTAGCCCTGACATCTTAAACAATAGATTTCAGGGCTAAAGCCCCTCTATTTCTATTTTATATTTATTTCTACGATGATTCCAGGACTACGCCCTTCTTTTTCAAATTTAACCATTTAATTATCTTCTGTATACATTGCGGATAATCATTTAAATCAAAATCAGTACTGTTGGTGGTTATCATGCTGAATTAAATCAAAATATCAGGACTTTCTTCGGTCTTGTTACTGTTTTTGGAAAGCCTACCTGTTAGACCGAAAATATCAACGAGTTCATTAATTTTTAAATTTTCTCTATTGCTTATTCACTTGTAGTAAAAATTACATGGAATGCGCCTCTATTACGGAAAAAAATCAGTAATAGAGGCGTTTTTACGGTTAAAACAGGGAAATGCGACTATTAACATAGTTATTTATTTCATTTTAGAAAAAAAATATCAGTTATTGTTTATTTAATTTAATATTATCAAAAAATCGGTTTGCTGCTTTCATCAAAGAATCTTATACATCTAAATATCAAACAAATACACAAGCCATACAACAGTACACATATATTAACTTATTGAATTTATCCTTTTTTTGGCATACCATTTTCTCCGAATTGAAATAATAATTCTGTATATTTTTTCGATTTATCATCAAAAATACTTGTTTTTTAATTTTTAATACTTTATTTTTGCCTTTCGATATAATAAACTTCCTTTAAATTAAAGAAGATTAATAAACAAAATGTTAAATTTATGAG
>JBAXPM010000091.1:0-7409 GCA_037132235.1 Paludibacter sp. | reverse complement strand
TATCTCAATCTTACAATACTCGAAGAAAATATTTTTAATAATTACACAGCCTCTCGGAGCGACGGGGTCGGTAAAATATGGAGAATTATCCGTTATGCGGGATTTTAATATCTTTTCTTGTAGCCGCCACCTGAGCTTCTGCGGTCACGGTCGCCACCTCCACCTGAAGGACGGCTGCTTCTGTCACCCCCTTCACGGTTGCGCCATGGTTTTTCGCCTCCACCGGAGCTTGCTGCAGGACGAGCAGGACGTTCGCCACGATCACTGCTTCTATCGCCACCACGATAGCCACCACCACCTGAACGTGATTCGCCGCCACGATAACCACCACTTGAGCGATATTCCAGTTTGCGAGTGCCACCACCTTCAAATGTTTTGCTTCCTTTGGCTTCGGATACTTCATAATCAGATTCACCGGCAAAAGCAAGTACTACTTTTTCAACCTGATCGGAGAACACATCGAAGAAAGTAAATTTATTGGTTACTTCAATGGCACCAATGCTAATTGATTTATCGCCGGTTACGTCGTTGATAATACCCAAAAAGCGTTTAGGATCAATACCTTCGCGTTCGCCCACGTTCATTTTCAGACGTACACGGTTACCCGCTTTGCTTCCACGTTCGCCACGATCAGCGCGGTCACCTCTTTCGGGACGGTCGCCACGTTCTCCGCGTTCAGGTCTGTCACCACGTTCGCCACGTTCTCTGACGTGTTCGTGATAATTCAAATCTTCGGCATCTTTATAATAATCGAGGAAACGATTGAATTCAATCGAAACAAAGCGTTTCAGGATTTCTTCTTTCGATAAATCTTCCAGTTGTTTCATTATCTGAGGAATGTAAGGTGCAATCTGCTCTTCGCTCACTTCCACATTTTGCATGCGGTCGATCATAAAGAACAACTGTTTTTTACACACTTCCAGTCCGTTCGGAATTTGTTGTTGCTCAAAAGTCTTGCGGAGCATGCGCTCAATATCCTTGATTTTGAACTTTTCTTTGGAGTGAATAATGGAAACGGCAACACCTTTTTTGTTGGCACGACCGGTACGACCGCTACGGTGCGTATAAATTTCCACATCATCAGGTAAATTATAATTGATAACGTGTGTCAGGTCGCTTACGTCCAGTCCACGCGCAGCCACATCGGTAGCCACCAGCAACTGAATATTACGGATACGGAATTTCTGCATCACTGTATCGCGTTGAGCCTGAGACAAATCACCGTGCAATGCATCGGCATTATAACCATCGTGCATCAGTTTGTCAGCCACTTCTTTGGTTTCCTGACGGGTGCGGCAAAATACAATACCGTAAATATCAGGATTTAAATCCACAATGCGTTTCAACACCATGTAGCGTTGTTTGGCCTGTGATATATAATAGATATGTTCTACGTTTTCAGCTCCCGAGTTCTTAGTTCCAACGGTAATTTCCTCGAAATTCTTCATATAGCGTTTGGCTATATTAGCAATTTCCTTAGGCATGGTAGCCGAGAAAAGCATGGTACGACGGGTATCAGGCGTGCGTTCCAAAATGGTTTCAATATCTTCCTTGAAACCCATGTTCAGCATTTCGTCCGCTTCGTCAAGTACCAGAAAGTCAATGCTTCCGAGTTCAATTTTACCGCGTTCAATCAGGTCAATCAATCGACCCGGAGTAGCCACGATAATTTGTGGAGGCGTATCCAACTGGCGCAGCTGGGTACGAATGTCTTCGCCACCATACACCGGTACAATGCGCATTCCACGCATGTTTTTGGAGTAACCTTTCAGGTCGTTGGCAATTTGAATACACAATTCGCGGGTTGGAGCAAGCACGAGGGCTTGTACCTGTTTGCGATTGGCATCAATCAGGTTTAATACAGGCAGCCCGAAAGCTGCAGTTTTTCCGGTTCCGGTTTGAGCCAATGCCACTAAATCGGCAGTTTTCTCCAACATAAACGGGATGGCTTGTGCTTGTACGGGCATAGGTTGCTCGTAGCCAAGTTCTTCGATGGCCGATAAAATATCGTCCTTCAAATTCAATTCTCTAAATGTCATTTGTTTGTTTTTAGCACACGTCTTTGAGTTGTTATCCGTCGAATTTTTCATTCTCTAATGAAAACGTGTACCATTTTGGTAAGCATACTGCTGTTATAAAGCAGTGAAATTCGGATAGTTACTCACAACGCGCAGTTGTTTTTAAATCGGGTGCAAAGGTAGTGATAATAATTGGAATAAGAACTATAGCGGATAAATGTCTTTTTGAGGGAGAAATTGTACTGAACGGAGCTGGTTAAAACCATGTATTTAAACTATTGTTCACAAATTGACTTATAAACCAATAGGGGTTTCACCCCTAAAACCCCACTTCATTTTTTGGCTTGAACCAAAAAACGAAGCAAAAAAGTTCAAGACTGCGCCCGCTTCACTTGAAAAATTAGTCGTTTGTAGGCTGAAAACTTTTAAACTCGCCACGACGAAATACGTCGGTACTCAAACAGAAAAGTTTTCTATGCCAACTTCACTCCATTTTTCGGCTCACCGGACGAGGTCGCTCTTTATCGAGCTGAGCATAAACAAATATGTTATTTTCTAAGATTGAATTCTTTGTTTAATTATACAGGAATGAATTTACCCTATTTTCAGTGAAGTCATGGTCAACGAGCCCATTACGGCTTTATCGTTGAAGAATGAAACTTCTTCGTCATCACGTTTCAATGCTAATGCATACAGCAATGGCAAAAAATGATCGGGCGTAGGAGCTGCCAATTGTACAGCACTTCCTAACGATTTATAATCAATCAACGCTTTGTGGTCATTCTTCAGAATCAGTTTCTTCACCAACTCATTAGCTTCGATCGCCCAGTCGTGACCATACTCCTGATCGTCGGGTTTGTCCCAGGCAACCTGACGAAGGTTATGCACAATGTTTCCACTGCCCACAATCATCACGCCTTTTTCGCGAAATACGGCCAGTTCTTTGGCCAGTTCGTAATGTTGCTGTGGTGTTTTATGATAGTCCAGACTTAACTGAATGATGGGAATATCGGCTTTGGGGTAAATACGGCGGATTACACTCCATGTTCCGTGGTCGAGTCCCCATTTTTCGTCTGCAATTACCGGTGTTCCTTTGATAGTTTCTATGGCTTCCTTTGCCAGCTCTGGATTTCCCGGTGCCGGATATTGCACAGCGTATAACTCCTGCGGGAAGCCGCCAAAATCGTGAATGGTCTGTGGATGTTGCATAGCTGTAACCTGCGTTCCACGGGTTTCCCAATGGGCTGAAACGGCAATAATGGCCTTTGGTTTTGGAAGTTCCTCTCCTAACCTTCTCCATGATTGCACAAACTCGTTTTCCTCAATGGCATACATCGGACTACCGTGTCCGACAAACAGCACGGGCATACGGATTGGAGTGATATTCATTTGTTTATTTTGTTATAAGTAGTTACAAATATTCAATGATATATTATAACCACAATAGTACACATAGAAAATGGGAATAAAAAGACTTAGTTCACATAGTAAAAGTATCTGACGATACTTTTGCACAGTCATAAATTATCCCGATATTCGGGATAATGCTATATGCCTGCCTGCGGTAGGCAGGTTCTTAGTCTTAACTTTTAAATTCAAAACTAATGTGGACTATGTGGTAAAAAACATATCAATAACAATTACCATTCACTTAAAAATGCTGACGCAGCTTATTTTTCGCTCATCGTTTTCAATCGCGAAAGTCCTAAATCCCAGTCTTTGCCCATAGTTTTTTCCATGTTCATAAATAAAATCATTAGGTTGAAAGGATATGGCATACTCCCAGTCATTCCCCAGGTAGCTTTGGTGGTATTTCCATCGGCTACAAGTTTTACATAACCTTTTCCATGACTTTCGTGTGGTGTCATAAAATCGAGGCTTGTTTCGAATAAAGTTGGCTTTTGAACATTTGTAATTGTCTGGCTACCAATTCCAACTACCTTACCATCCCAACTTTGTTTTGCTCCAACAGTTCCATCTATACCGGTAAGTTCCTTTTTCATATTGGGGTCATGATCATTCCACGGACTCCATTTATCCATTGCAGTTAAACTGCTCGTGTTAGGCCAGACTGAATCAATTGGTGCATTAATGACAACTGTTTTTTCGTAAATGAATTGCTTTGGTACAAATAGTGCAACAATTAATATAAGTGCAATAATTGAAGCCAGAACAATTCCGATAATTTTAAGTGCTTTCATTTTTCTTTGTTTTTAAATTATTAGTTGGATCAAAATTAGTATTGAAACATTTTAAATTCCCGAAAAGTTTAAAGATCAGTTATTCTGATTGCAAAAATTGCATTTTTTGGAAAATAACTTACTTTCAGTTTTAATAATTGTGCCGTTTCGTGTATCTTTGTCGGTCTTAAATTTTAGAGAATGGCATTAATAAAATCGGTACGTGGTTTTGATCCGCAATTTGGAAAAGATTGTTATTTGGCTGAAAATGCAACTGTTGTGGGCGATGTAATTATGGGCGACGGTTGCAGTGTATGGTTTAATGCTGTGCTGCGTGGCGATGTAAATTCAATCCGCATTGGCAATCACGTCAACATACAGGATGGTTCGGTGTTGCATACACTTTACGAAAAATCGGTTGTCGAAATCGGCGATTACGTTTCAATCGGTCATAATGTAACCGTTCATGGAGCGAAAATCAACAATTACGCGTTGATTGGCATGGGTGCAACCCTGCTTGATTATGCCGAAGTGGGTGAAGGTGCTATTGTAGCTGCAGGTGCATTGGTTTTGAGCAATACTAAAATTCCACCCTTTACGCTTTGGGCTGGTGTTCCTGCAAAATTTGTAAAGAATGTTGAACCTGAACAATCAAATGAAATGAACCGCAAAATTGCACATCAATATGCCATGTATGCAGGCTGGTTTATAGAAGAAGAGAATAGTGAGCAGTAGGTAGTGGCAGTTGGCAGTAAAATCGTTAGCATGATTTTCATGTCACACTTTTAACGCCTCTTGAAGCGTCATAGCTTTATCTACTTTATGTTTGTTATATTGCTGAATCACAGTACAGCATTCGGTATAAGCATCGTGTTCGAAGAAAAGAATCTGACCTTTTTCGGCAGCTTCATCAAGTAGAATTTTCTTTTCAGCCATGGCCGAAATCGGCAAAATATCGTAAGACGAAATCCATGCTAACGGCACATTGGCTGCCAACGGTATCACATCGCCCACATAAATCAATATTTTTCCTTCAAAATTAATATAGCTCACCAATTGTCCTGCCGTGTGTCCGTTGTAAATCCTGACTTCCACTTCCGGACAAACAAACTGATTTTCAGTTACCAGCTTTAATTTTCCGGCAGCCTCAATTGGCACCATATTTTCGCTGAAATAAGAATCACCCTCGCGAACATTGGGATTCAGAAAGTTCTGCCATTGAGTTTCTCCAACCCAGTGTGTGGCATTCGGAAATACCAATTCAACATTTGTTTTGTCAGCATTATATTTGGTAGCTCCACCGCAATGATCAAAATGAAGGTGAGTGAATATCACATCGGTTATATCGTCACAGGAATAACATGATTTTGCCAATTCATTATCAAAGTTTATAACTCCTTTAAATCCATAATATTTAAGATATTCAAGTTGTTTATCACCTGTTCCGGCATCAATCAAAATGCGTTTTTCACCTGTATCTATCAAAAGGCAGCGCATGGTTATAGTGCAATAATTATCTTTATCACAGGGATAACGTTTTTGCCACACTTTTTTCGGAACTACTCCAAAGGCCGCACCACCATCCACATGAAAAGTCCCGGCTTCAATTTTGAATAATCTCATTTTCTTCTGAGTTTAAAAGTGGAAAGTTTATAAAGTTTGTAAAGTTGAAAGTCATAACACCCTATGCTTTATGAACTTATTAAACTTTTTAGTACATTTGCGCTTCAAGTCTGAAATTTCGGGCAAAAATAGCTAAAAACTTTCAACTATCAGGTGTATGCAACGAGTTCATTTTATTGCCATTGGTGGTGAAGCCATGCATAACATGGCTATTGCCATTAGCAAAAAGCCTACATTTTTGGTTACCGGCTCTGATATGGAATTCAACGAGCTTACACGTATCAAACTGGAAGTCAATGGTTTGTCACCTGACAAGACCGGTTGGTTTCCCGATAGAATCCACAAAGGTCTGACAGCTGTTATACTTGGTATGAATGTCACAGAAGATAATCCGGAACTGAAACGTGCAAAGGAACTTAAACTTAACATTTATTCTTTTCCCGACTTTCTCTTTCAGCAAACGCGCAGTAAAACAAGAATTGTAGTGGCCGGAAGTCATGGAAAAGCCACAACGGTAGCGATAATATTATTTGTTCTGAAAAAACTGAAAGTCGAAGCCGATTACCTGATCTCAAAGCCTTTTGAAGGTTTTGAAAACATTGTCAAACTGACGTATGATTCGCGTATTGCTGTATTCGAAGGAGATGAACAAGCGACTTCTTCAATAGATCTCCGCCCAAAATTTCATTTATACAAACCTCATATTGCAGTTATTACAGGCATTGATACTGAAAAAAAACCGGAAGAAACAACCATTGAAAAATACGTGGAACAATTTCGAAAATTCACTGATTTAATGGAAGTTCAGGGCAGATTGATCTATTTTGATGGAGATAAATACTTGTCAGAAATAACTTCTAAGCTCAGACGCGATATTGTGGCATTTCCTTATAAAACACATGAACATATAATTAATGACGGTGTAACGTACCTGAAAACTAAAAAGGACAGTATTCCTTTAAAGATTTCGGGAGATTTCAATTTGCAAAATATTAATGCTGCCCGGCTTGCCTGTAGGCAATTAGGCATTTATGAAGAACAATTTTATTCTGTAATTTCTGAATTTCATGGAGTTTAATCCTGATACCAATTCAGATTAGCTGATTTATATACAAATGACTGAAAAACAAATACAACTTGACAAGCGATACATGCGTATGGCACGTATCTGGGCTGAGAATTCGTATTGCGAACGTCGCAAAGTGGGCGCGTTACTGGTGAAAAATAAAATGATAATATCCGATGGCTATAACGGAACGCCTTCAGGTTTCGAGAATAAATGTGAAGACGAAAACAATGTATCCAAACCTTATGTTTTACATGCCGAAGCAAATGCAATAAGTAAAGTAGCTCGCTCACATAACAGCAGCGATAACGCAACTCTTTATGTTACAGCTTCTCCATGCATCGAATGTGCGAAACTCATCATCCAGGCCGGAATAAAACGGGTAGTATATGGCGAACAATATCGCATTATGGATGGTGTTGAACTACTCCGTCGAGCTGAAATTGAAGTAATTTTTTTAGACAAAGAATCACTACTGACCGACAAACAATTTAGACAAGAATAAAAAAAGTAGGGCAATAA
>JBAXPM010000090.1:0-7425 GCA_037132235.1 Paludibacter sp. | reverse complement strand
AAATGACATTAAATTAGCTTTGAGAAAAATAAGTAGTTTTTAGAGGTTGCCTTATGTTATTGAAATATCAGACTCTATTTTGTTTTTTATAATCTATTAGGCATTATTTAAGTTGAGATGCACATATTATCTTTTTTATTATGACCCCCAAACCCCCAAACAGGGGCTTAAAGACGAAGTTTATGATTTTTCATTAATTTTAAATAGTTTCAAAATAGCACTCTTAAGCCCCATTTGGGGGTTTGGGGGTCAACTTATATAAACTCTATTAAATTGATTATCAAAAACTTTGTTCGTAAACAATTTGAATTAAAAAAGCAGTTTATGAATTTTTATTATCAAAAACACAAACCGCTGATTGAAAGCATCATAATCATTTTTGAGTAATATTTTTTAAATATTCATACAAAAATGAGAATTGCAAATCTATGAAAAGAAATTGAATAAATAATCACTTTGTATTAAAAATTTGATGAAAATAGACGCAAATCAATATTTTTCTGTATTTCTTAAGTAATTAGTAATTATTATTGATATGTTTATTATCACATAGTTCACAATAGTTTTAAATTTAAGAGATAAGACCAAGATCACATAGCATTATCCCGAATTTCGGGATAATTTCAGACCACGCATAAGTATCGTCAGATACTTATACTATGTGAACTAAGTCTTTTTATTTCCATTTTTCTATGGAATCTATTGTGGTAGAAATATATCATTAGATATTTTAAACTACTTATTTCCTGATATTTGGCCAAACAAAAAAATCAGTATTCAAATTTCTTCGAATACTGATTTTCACTATGAACTATGAACTATGAACTAAAAACTAATCACATCCACTCTTCGCGCTGAATATCGCCCTTCACTCCTACTACAACCAATTTTACGGGGATTTTGCGATTTGATTCATCTACAGCTTTTAGTGCCAGATTCAGCAAACCTCCACAACAAGGCACTTCCATAATTACAACCGTTAGTGTGTTGATATTCGAACGGGTAATCATTGATTTGAGTTTTTCAACGTACGATTCTTTATTCGAATCGAGTTTCGGGCAGGCAATGGCCAGAATCTTGCCTGTCAGAAAGCGGTTGTGAAAATCAGGAAAAGCAAAGGGTACACAATCGGCTGCCAGTACCACATCGGCACCTTTGAAATATCCGGCTTCGGGATTCAATAAATGCAGTTGTACCGGCCACTGACGAAGTTGCGATTGCGTTTCGGCAGATGCAGCAGGTGCCATTTTAAAGGCAGGTGCAGCAGCAGGAGCAAATGACATCTCTTTACTACCCGGACAAGCACTTACGTGACTATGTTGAACCGCAGCAGCAACCGGTTTTGAAGCACAGCCGGCACCATTATGATTATGCACCTTAGCAAAATCAATATCAATTCCATTAGCACGGAGGTAACCAACACCCTGTTTCAGATAATCCACTTCGCCATGTTCCTTAAGATGTTTCAGGTGTGCGATAATGGTTTTTTCGCCTTTAGGAATCATGCGCTCAATAGTTGCAATTTCGTCGTATGGCTCAGCTTCACGTTCTTCCAGCGTGATTGCTCCAACCGGACAATCGCCTATGCAGGCACCCAATCCGTCGCAAAACAACTCGCTCACCATCCGAGCTTTACCATCTATCATTTGCAATGCGCCTTCGTGGCAACAACTTACACAAGCCTCACAACCGTTGCAAAGCGCTTCGTCTATTTTTATTATTGTTCGTTTCATATGACCCCTAACCCCTAAAGGGGAATTAAATTAGTTTCGTCTTTGATTTTTTTATTTTCTAATATTGTTAGCTCTCCAAACTCCCCTTTAGGGGTTGGGGGTCTATTTTATCATTGTCAGCAGCATTTTAAACTGCTCCTTAGCTACAACAGCATGGCGGATATTGGCAGGCATAATAATACTGTCACCCACACTCAGTTCAACGTTTTTTCCGTCAATAATTACTTCGCCCTTACCATCAAGCACCTGCACAATGGCATCGAACGGTGCTGTATGTTCGCTCAGGAATTCGCCCTTATCAAAGGCAAACAGAGTTACATTACCACGTTCATTGCGGATAATAATTTTACTTACGACCGATCCTTCGGCATATTGCACTTTGTCGATCATGCTGAATTTCTCAGCGGTTGGGAAGGTTTTGTTTTCCATGTTGGGTTTATATTGAAACTGGTTCATTTTTTTGTACTTTTGTAGAGCATAATTGTTTTGATGTTGCAAAAGTAATACTACCAAAAGTTTAAAAGTGTAACCGATGTTACACTCCAGAAATTTTTCAGAAAAATATGACAAATAACAACCCCGAATGGACCGGATTTGAGAATTTGAATGAAGACAATGAATTGTTTCCATCGGATTTGAAATACAGCATTAAAAACTATCCGAAAAATGAACTGATTTTTCGACAGGGCGATAGTTGCGATGCATTGTATATACTGATTCAGGGTTCTGTGAAGACTGAAATGATAACCGAAAACGGCAATCTGCTTGGTATTGAGATCATTAAAGCTCCACGCCCCCTTGCTCCCGCCTTTCTTTTTTCGGACAATAACAGTTTTCCGGTTGATGTAACCACGCTTGAAGAAGCAGAGATTTTGCGAATTCCAAAAGATGAGGTAATTCGGTTGATGACTTCACAACCTGATTTCATGAAGCAGTTTATTACTCATAATTCCAACCGGATTCAGTTTCTGACCAACCGACTTCAACTGCTTTCCATCAAAACTATAAAGGGGAAAATAGCATATTTCCTGCTTGAACAAAGTAAAGAACACGGACTTACCTTCACCTTAAACCGTAATCAAACTGAATTGGCCGACTTTTTTGGCATTGCACGTCCCTCATTAGCCCGTAGCTTATCGGAAATGGCACAGGATGGAATTATCAGTATCAACAAAAAGGAATATACTATCCTGAATCCAAAAGGATTGCGTGAACTGCTCGTCTAAATTCATTTTCAATATATTTTCAACCGGTTGAATCATCTCAGAAAATAAACAAACAAAAAACCTTTCTTTGACAAAAAACAGAACGCGGATTTTCATAGATTAAGCGGATAATTTCGGATGATTATTATTCTGATTTAAAACCGATTATAGTCATGTAAACATGATTGATAATGCACAATTCTTTGAAAATCATTTTCGACTTGTCGAAAATTCTATCCGTTTTAAATCAGCTATATTAGCGTTTATCAGCGTTCCTTTCTTGTTTTTTGTAATATAATTATACTTCACTATTTGTTTTTTACTAATTAAAGTTCATTCCGGTTGACAATTGTTGAAAACTAATGTCAGCTATCGGTTTTATTTTTGAATTATTTGTATTACTTTTGCCCTCAGTTTTTGGTTTTAGTTCACGATTCCTCGTGGACTGAATTAAAAGGGAAACAGGTGAAAATCCTGTACAGTCCCGCTGCTGTAAGCTCTTTAAAACGTTTTGAACAAAACTTTTGCCACTGGTATTTCAGTTGACAGTTGACAGTTGACAGTTGATAGTTTGAAATAAAACGAATCACAGATTAACTAATAAACCATTCAACCAAATCGGGAAGGCGTTCAATAACGGGAGTAAGTCAGAAGACCTGCCAGAATGAGAATTAATTTTCAGAAGCTTTCGAGGAAAAAGCGACGAAACATCAGCAAAAACAATCATCAGTTTTGCCATTGTTAGGTCAATTTCGGGAGCTATTTGAACGGTTTTTCATCGTCAAATAGTTATCACTGTGTCAAAAACTTACTTTTTTGTAATTGTATTATTCGTTTGCGGTATCGTGCCCGTTTGGGCAATCGATTTTCCGGTTGACACGGTCCATACTCATCAACTTAATGAGGCTACCGTTCAGGCAAAAATGCTCAAAACAACCCGTGCAGCCATGCCTGTTCAGGTTTTCTCCGATCAGGAAATCAAACACCTGAACGCCCTGAATATTTCAGATATTACACGTAGTTTTGCCGGCGTTAATGTTGTGGATTATGGTGGAATTGGCGGGCTAAAAACCGTTTCATTGCGTGGGATGGGAGCCAAATACACAGGCGTTTGCTATGACGGTGTGATGTTGAGCAATATCCAATCGGGCGAAGTGGATTTGGGACGGCTAACTCTTGAAAGCGTGTCGGAAGTATCTCTGAGCAATGGTCAACTCAACGATATTTTTCAAACAGCCCGTTCATTTGCATCGGGTTCGGTACTTCAGATTAAAACAAAATTACTGAACAGAGATGAAAACCGTGATTTCGATGGAGTTGTAAGTTGTAAAGCCGGTTCATTCGGATTTGTAAATCCGATTGTTTTTCTGGAAAAGAATGTTGGAGAAAAATGGTCTTTCAATTTATCGGCTAACGCCACTCTGGCTGACGGGAAATACAACTTTCTTCAGTATTATGGCAATACGACCAGCGTTTCGGAAGAATTGACCCGCACAAATACAGATGTAGCGTTTGTGCGAACAGAAATGAATGCTCTATACCGATTTAAACCGGCTGAAAGTGTGACTCTGAAAGCTAACTTTTTTGGTTCAGAACGTGGTTTGCCCGGTGCCGTTATATTTTACAACAAAGTGGAATCGTCGCAGCGATTGCTGGACAGAAGTTTTTTCAGTCAACTTCATTACGAAAACCGCGTGTCGGAACATTTTCAACATCAGTATTTTGCCAAAATAAATGTTGAATACAACAAATTCTCGGATCAAAATGCAAATTATGCTTCGAGCAACGGCTTGCTGACAAATTATCTCCAAAAGGAATTCTACCTTTCTTCGAATTTTCAGTATAAGTTTTTATTTCCGTTGTCGGTGGCCTTATCAACCGATTGGTGGATGAATGATTTGCTGATTGATTCGAATATTGGCTTTAAGCAATTTCCATTCCCTACCCGCGAAACCGCAATGGCAAATGCAGCACTAAAATATACTGATGATAATCTGACTGCATCAGCCAGCTTGCTTTATACTCAGGCCACTGATAAAACAAACCTCAGCAAACTGACACGTGAAAAATGGTCACCAACCTTAAGCTTTTCGTATAAATTACTCGATGATAAGGAAATAAGAATAAGGGCTTTCTACAAAAACATGTATCGCCTGCCAACCTTTAACGAGTTATATTATCAGGATTTTGGAAACTCAAATCTTCATCCCGAAAACAACAGCCAGTTCGACCTTGGCTTTACCTTTTTTACAACTGAAATCCCTCATGTTGCTGAATTTGCAGTGGTGGTGGACGGCTATTATATCGAAACTACGGATAAAATAATTGCTTTGCCCAAAGATATGTTTCACTGGAGTGTTGTAAACAAAGATAAAGTGAATTCGTTGGGAATTGATTTGAGTGTAAATACAACTATAAAAGTCAGTAATTCAGATGAATTACGGCTTAAAACAAGCTACACTTTCTTAAATGCAAAAGATGCAACACCCAACAGTGAAACTTTTGGTGAACAAATTCAATATACACCCGAACATTCAGGTTCAGCCTCAGTTTCGTATCATCACGGTATCTGGGAAGCCGGTTACAATCTGCTGTTTTCGGGAATCAGATGGTCGGGACAAACCACAGATTTGAGGAATAAATTAGATGCTTATGCTGTTCATTCCCTTTTTGTTTCGACACAGTATAAACAATGGAATGTAAAAGCTGAACTGATAGATTTGCTGAATACACAATATGAAGTCATCAGGTTTTATCCCATGCCGCGGCGAAATTTCAGAATTACGCTTGGAATGAACTTAGGAAAACAATAATCATTATATAAATTATGTTATCATTTATTTTTTCTTAGTTTCAATTAATTTATTTTAGACCCCCAAACCCCCAACTGGGGGCTTAAGAGCGTAATTTACAAACAATTGCGGGTGAATATAAATATAAGATACTGCGTCTTTAAGCCCCCAGTTGGGGGTTTGGGGGTCAATAAAATTCCAACTTATATAAACTCAAATAATCAAATAAACATATATTAATCAACCATTTATTTTTATGAAAACAACCAAATTAGTCTCAGCGCTGTTACTTGCATCAGCCACGCTTCCGTTTTTCACTTCCTGCGACCCGAAACAGGGAAACATTGATACTCCTACTATCAGTACCGGTGTATTTGTTCTAAACGAAGGTCAGTATGGAAAAAACAACTCGTCAGTTACCTATTATGATTTTTCAACTTCTTTTCCATCATCCGATATTTTTATGGAAAAAAATAACCGTGGGTTGGGTGATACCGGGCAGGACATGATAAAGTACGGTTCGAATCTGTATATTGCGGTTTCAGGATCAAACGTGCTGGAAGTGCTTGATGCTAAATCAGGTATCAGCAAAAAACAAATTACGGTTTCCTCGCCCCGCTCCTTGTCGGCAGCTAATGGAAAGGTGTATATCGTTCTTTTTGATGGTCATGTAACACAATTAGACACAACCAGCTTAATCCTGGGAACGAGCATAGCAGTTGGTTCAAATCCTGAAGGAAGTGTAATTTCAAATAATAAGTTATATGTTGCAAACTCGGGCGGATTGGCAATGATAAACGATAGTACAGTTTCTGTAATCGACCTTTCAACTTTTATTGAAAGTAAGAAAATAAAAGTGAATTTGAATCCTGTACTTGTAAAAGCAGATACCAATGGTGATGTATATGTGGTTTCAAGAGGAAATTATTACGATATTCCCGGCAAGTTTCAACGCATTGAGGCAGGAACAGATAAGGTTACAGATACTAATGTGAAAGCTCAGAACTTTAGCATTTCAGGCGATGTTGCGTATATTTACAATTTTGAGTATGATGCCAACTGGCAGGTTGTCAACAAAACGGTAGCTACCTACGATGTAAAAAACGAGAAACTACTTAATGCCAATTTTATTAGTGAAATCAATAAAACTCCCTATTGCATTGCAGCTGACCCTACAAACAATGATATTTATTTGGGTGTAACCGATTACATTACAAATGGAAAAATGTTTTGTTACGATTCAACCGGCAAGCTAAAATTCAGCTTTACAACCGGTATTAGTCCATCGAAAGTAGTATTTATTACCAAATAAAACAAAATGAGTATCCGCTTGTATACCTAAATGGTTTAATCATGAATACTATAAAAGGATTTTTTTTATCACAATATTAGTAATCTGTGTTTGTAAATTTTCAACCATAAAGATGACAGAGCTACGCTCTTTTGAAACTCCCGTGAATTATATTCTATAAAGATTTTAGGGCTGACGCCCCTTTATTAAAGTTATTAAGCAGCGTAGTTGTGTTATCGTGAAATGGTTCAAATGATATTCAGGGGCGTAGCCCTATAATCTTCGTAGAAAAAAATCCGTGATTAAATTTAGGGGCGTAGCCCTGATATCTTATCTATGAAAAATTAGGTAGTCGTTCCTTATAAATTCA
The DNA here is from genome assembly GCA_037132235.1 of Paludibacter sp. GTDB lineage: Bacteria > Bacteroidota > Bacteroidia > Bacteroidales > Paludibacteraceae > Paludibacter. The sequence continues at coordinate 34 of JBAXPM010000090.1, read as the reverse complement.
TTTTCAAGCGACAAAGCAGACAACATTCTCTGGA
>JBAXPM010000089.1:0-7591 GCA_037132235.1 Paludibacter sp. | reverse complement strand
GTTGTCTTTCCGGCGTCGATATGCGCCATGATACCGATATTTCTGTTATAACTTAAATCTCCTTTAGCCATTTTTTCTTTAAAATTTCTTCTTTTTTATACCTATTATACTGCTTCAATTAAAATCTGAAGTGTGCGAATGCACGGTTAGCTTCAGCCATACGGTGCATATCTTCCTTGCGTTTGAATGCGCCACCCTGATTATTGAATGCGTCAACGATTTCGGCAGCCAATTTATCAGCCATCGAGCGTCCTCCACGTTTGCGGGAGTATAATATAAGATTTTTCATTGAAATGGATTCTTTGCGGTCTGCACGAATCTCAGTAGGAACCTGGAATGTAGCACCACCAACGCGACGAGATTTTACTTCTACCAGCGGGGTAATGTTTTCAAGAGCTTTTTTCCAGATATCGAGTGGGGATTTTTCTTCGTTAGGCAACTTGTTTTTTACAGTTTCCAACGATGAATAGAAAATGTCGAAGGCAGTTGATTTCTTACCGTCATACATAAGGTGGTTTACAAATTTTGTAACCATCGATTCATTGAAAATCGGATCAGGTAATACGATCCTCTTTTTTGGTTTCGATTTTCTCATTTTTCTTAAAAATTTCCGTTTTTTGTTTTTTTGGTTGCTTCTAGTCTTACTTCAACGACTCCTCCGAGTCATTTACTCAACCTTTCATCTGCTACCTTAAAACGCAAACAAGTGTTTAAACTTGATTTTGTTAGTTCTTTTTGAAAGGAATTACCTCAATTTACGACTCTTATCCTATTTCTTTCTCCCATTGGAGAAAGTACCCGAAGGGGGATAGAGGTCTGAGGTCTTATTTCTTTTTACCTTTTGCGGGTGCAGCTGCTGCTTGTCCCGGTTTTGGGCGTTTGGCTCCGTATTTCGAACGACGTTGCGTACGACCGTTTACTCCTGCTGTATCCAATGTTCCACGAACCACGTGATAACGTACTCCCGGAAGGTCTTTTACACGACCACCACGAACCATTACGATTGAGTGTTCCTGTAAGTTGTGTCCTTCGCCCGGAATGTATGCATTCACTTCTTTCTGGTTAGTCAAACGTACACGGGCAACTTTACGCATAGCCGAGTTCGGTTTTTTTGGAGTCGTAGTGTACACACGCACACACACACCGCGACGCTGTGGACATGAATCCAACGCGGGCGATTTGCTCTTGTCAATGAGTTCTGCTCTTCCTTTTCTAACTAATTGCTGAATTGTAGGCATTTTAATTTGTTTTTATATCTGTAACTGCTTTATTTTTATCCCTTTGGATTTTTGTCCAAAATGGGTTGCAAAGATAGACATTATTTTTTAATTGACAATACACCTGCAGGAAATATTTTTTATTCTTTCTAAAAACGTTTTTGGCAGAGCAATTCAGAAAACTGAGAGGTTGAGAATGATTGTGTTAGGCTGCCTAAAATATTTTGGATTGCAGGATAAAATAATAGAATGTCGTATAACTAAATTTAACAATTTAATCATACGACATCCCGTTAATATACTCTTTCAAAAGTAAACTTCTTATTTTATCAATAACATCTTTCGGCTCTGAGTAAAGCCATTTGTAGAAATTGTATAGAAATATATACCACTCATCAAACCTTTAGCTTCAAAAATCCGTTCGTAAGATCCGCTTTCCTTCACTTCGCTGACCAGTACATTAATTTCCTTTCCGAAAATATCATAAACACTTAGTTTTACCAATCCGGTCTCGGGCACATAATACTTGATAATCGTTGTTGAGTTGAATGGATTTGGCTGATTTTGAATCAAATCATATTTCTGATTTTGTTGTGGTTCATTAAGTGAATTAGGTCCCGTGCAGGAATACCTGGCAATATAGTTTGCGCTTACACTTCCGGCTGTTGTGAAAATTCCGCCGGCATAAAGATCCGAACCAACTACAGCAAGTCTCCAAACTCCATCATTCATACCCGTACCGAGTGACGTCCAGGCTAAGCCATCCCACTTGGCGATGCTATTGGCACTTACTCCCTGAGCAGTTGTGAAACTTCCTGAGGCATACAAATCGCCTCCCATAGCCTTGACACATTCCACTTCATTATTCATACCAATGTTTGAACCACTGCCGAATGATGACCAGGCTGTTCCATTCCAATTGGCGATAAAATTGGCAGTGCTTCCTCCGGCATTTAAAAATCTTCCACCAACGTATAACTTTCCTCCCAGCATTTCGAGTCCGGCACCTCCAATAAAGAAATCAGTACCAACACCTAGTGCTGACCAGGCTGTACCATCCCATTTGGCAATATGATTTGCAGGTACGTTTCCTATCATTGTAAATTGTCCTCCAGCATACAGATTTCCTCCATCAACCAAAAATGAAGAAACATAATCATTCATTGTACTGAAGTTCGACCAGTTCGAACCATCCCATTTTGCAATAATATGACCCTGTCCGCCCAGTATGGGATCGAGTATATAAGTTGTGGCATAGATGTTATTTCCCATAGCAGTAAGGGCATTGATAGCTCCGGCTGCCGAAATTCCACTACCTAATGAACTCCAGTTTAAACCATCCCATTTGGCTACATTTAATGCCGGAACACCTCCTGCATCGGTAAACCAACCACCCGCATATAAATCTGTTCCAATGACTGTGAGTGCAGTTACCATTCCATTTATTCCGTCTACACCACTATTGGAGCTTATGAGTGGTGACCATGCCGACCCATCCCATTTGGCAATATGATTGGCGGTATTTCCTCCTGCTGTTGTAAAATTCCCACCAACATATAAATCCGAACCGATTACTGCAAGCGCCCAAACTTCACCATTAGTTCCTGATGTGAGTGGTGTCCAGGCTTTTACGCATGACAACTGCTTATTTCCAAAATCAATTCCGAACACATTCTGACCGGCTGTGAGAATAACTGTATGTGTACCCGGATTTGCAGGGTATGTTTGCATCCAGCCACTTTGATTTATTTCAGAGACTGTATATGTTCCGGCCTGTAAATTATTGAAACAATAGTTTCCATTCACATCGGTGGTGTCTTTTATGATAACCCAACCTGCTACATTTTGGATTTTGATTGTAATTATCCAGTTGGCAAGACCCGATTCACCGGAATCTTTCACTGCATTGCCATTCAAATCGTTGAATTTTTGACCACAAATAGAAGATGATTGATTACCGCAAACCGGTGTTGTAACACAAATAGTATCGCTATGACAGCACCAACTATACAATGTACCATTTTGAATTATATGTGTGTATAAAGCTATACCAAAGCACATTTGAGTATTCTGACCAACTCCACTTATAATTACAGTTTGTTCGGGCGAAATCATTGAAGGAGCAATAGAAATATTACTGAAATTGTTTAGACTAAACGACATAGTTAATGGTGAAACAGGATTTAGTTGAAATCCGGTTGTGGTGTTTGAGGAATTATTTTTAACTTTAAATTTATATTCAAAAGTTCCATTAGCAAGACAAACCATTGATTCATCAATTAATTGAGTGCAATACATAACCGGAGGAGAAGGGATACAATGCGTTGTAAGTGTATCAACACATTTTACTGAATCATTTCTAATCCATTCAACAAGAATTTGTTGCGTTGTAGTTGTATATCCTGATAAATTAAAATTCAGAATTCCATTTAAATTTCCTAATGGTACAAATCCATTTCCAATATTTACAAGCCTAATATTATTTGCAGCAAAGGTATTGGTAGAATACCAATCAGAGCCGGTATTTGTATTCCAGTTACTGAATGTTGTTCCACTTGTTAATGCTATTATGTTAATCTGAGTAAAGTAATTAGCTGAATAATTGTTGAATACATTTAGTGTGTGATTGCAATTATTCAAATCTTGATTAAGTGTAGCACCAATAGCATCACACAAACAATCTGGGATTCGTACATGGATAGAATCGGTACATGTACAACAACCATCAGAACTGGTATATCTGAAAAATATAGTTAAATTTGTATTGGGTACTGCACCAGTAATTGTGAATGTTTCTATGCCGGAATTTTGTCCAGAAAGTACAGACGGTATATTCACCGTGGCAGGTGTAACCGTTACTCCTGCTGGAATAGTTTGTACAACTTCAATTTTATTTATTGCAAAAGTTGTGTTATTGGTAAATGCATATTGCAAAGTGTAACTATTATTATTTGCACACGCTATTAATTTATTTTGGTATGTAACACATGGTATATCACAATTTAATGTTACCGTATCCGAACAAACAATGCCATTTGAGGCATTCAACCAATCAACAACAACATGTTGCGGACTTGACAAATTATTAAGGCAGAAATTGAAGAAATTATTCAATTGACCTACAGGGATATTTCCACTTTGTCTTCTGATGGTAAATTGATTAGGAATATTAGACACAATTAACCAACCCGTTGAAAATGAACTTCCAAGTTGTGAACTTCCTAATACAAATGAATTTGGAGCTAATGGTAAAAACTGAACACCTGTTATTCCACTTGTATTTGTTGGCTGATTTAAACTTATGCTCCAACAGCAATCACCTCCTGTGCTTATTGTTGCGACTGCACTTAGCGAATCGCAAATATTCACCACTGCTGTATGATGATTTCCAAAATTATCACCAGTCACATTTTGACCCGATGTAAGCAATACTGAATATGTTCCCGGACTTGCTGGGAATGTCTGTGTCCAACCCGTTTGTTGAACTTCTGAAACCGTATAAGTTCCTCCTGATGCCAGATTATTAAAGCAATAATTTCCATTTGAGTCAGTGATAGCAGTCAATGTCACAGGTCCTGTAGCTTGAAAGTATGACAAATTTATTGTCCAATTTGCTATTCCAATATCACCTGAGTCTTGAATTCCATTTCCATTCAAATCATTGAATTTTTGTCCACAAATTGAACCCGGTAATGGTTGTTGGTGATTTCCAAAGTTATCACCAATCACATTTTGACCTGATGCAAGTAAAACTGAGTAAGTGCCAGGAAAAACAGGGTAGGTCTGTGTCCAACCACTTTGTTGTGTTTCCCAAACCCTGTAAGTTCCACCTGATGCCAGATTGTTGAAACAATAATTCCCATTAGAGTCTGTGGTAGCATTTATAGTTACAGGTCCGGTAGCTAGGTTATAGGTCAGATTTATAGTCCAGTTTGCAATTCCAATATCACCTGAATCTTGAACTCCATTTCCATTCAAATCATTGAATTTTTGTCCACAAATTGAACCCGGTACGGAAAGTTGATGATTACCAAAATCATAGATGTTAGCAACTTGTCCTGATAAAAGTGCTATACCATATACAGCACCAGGACTTGGATATGTTTCCACCCAGCCGGTTTGATTTACCTCAGAAAGAAAATAAGTTCCAGCCGATAAATTATTGAAACAATAGTTCCCCGAAGCATCAGTTGTTGTGGTAATTGTTACCGGTGCTCCAGATACATCGTTGTATGTCAAACTCATTGTCCAGTTTGCTAATCCCAAATCACCAATATCTTTTACTCCGTTTCCGTTTAAATCATTGTATTTTATACCACAAATTGATCCTGTGGAAGAAACAGATTGTTCAATTTTCGATGCATAAATGTCTGTATTTCCATTACGACTGTCCACCCAACAAATAATAGCTTCTCCACCACCAGTAGCTAATATTGTAGGAGCATACTGTCCATTTGCGACAGTGCTAATAGGTAGTCCATCTTGTGCCCATGCAACCAGACCATTGCTTTTAATATTTTGTGCATAAACATCAAGGATGCCATTTAAGTTACGATCATCATACCAGGTAATAATTGCCCCATTACTTCCATCGCTTACTATTGTTGGTGAGGAATATGCAGCACCGTATTGAAAACCTACAGCTGTGCAAATAGGTACTCCATTAGCTGGAATCATTAGAATTGATCCATTACTACCTATACCCTGTGCAAAAATATCAGGATCACCATTACGGAAGTCCTGCCATATAATAATTGCGCCACCAATACCATTACTCACAATCGCCGGAGATTGTTGATTTCCAGTTACAACACTAATAGCTACGCCGTCAGTTGTCCATTGAGCAGTTCCATTTGAATTTATTCTCTGAGCATAAATATCTGCATCTACTCCATTTCTATTATCTTGCTAGGTAATTATTGCACCGTTATTTCCATCACTTGCTATTGCTGGTGAGCCTTGATTATCGGCTGCCAAAGAAACGGCAACTCCATTTGCTGACCATTGAACTCCACTATTGTTTATTTTCTGAGCATAAATATCATTGTCATTTCCATTGCGCACATCATTCCAAGTAATAATCGCACCGTTGTTTCCATCGCTTACAATGGCGGGAAAAGCTTGCTTAAATGAAGCTGTGCAAACTGCAATTCCACTTACCGGCCAAAGAACTGTTCCGGCACTATTTATTTCCTGCGCATAAATATCAATAGCAAAACCACTTCCACTTTGCCAGGTTATAAAAGCTCCACCACTGCCATTAATAGCTATTTTAGGGAGGGTTTGATCACTTGTAGAGGTACAGATAGCAACTCCATCCGATGCCCATTGAACTGCTCCACTACTATTTATTTTTTGAGCATATATATCATAATCATTTCCATTTCGGAAGTCTTGCCACGTAATAATTGCCCCACCACTGCCATCACTTTCTATTGCAACAGTAGATTGAATTCCGTTTGCCGTACAAATAGCAACTCCATCAGTTGTCCATTGAACTAGACCAGTTGCATTTATTCTCTGCGCATAGATATCCCAATTCCCATTTCGCTCGTCGACCCAAGTAATAATTGCACCTCCGCTACCATCGCTTGTAATGGTGGATCCACCTTGACTTGCCACTTGCGTGCAAATAGGATTATTAACTGTTGGTATTGCCAACCATTGGGAATAAGTATTATTAATAAATAATACAGCTAGAAAAGTTACGATGAATAGTAAACGAGTTTTCATTTTTTTCCTCCTTTATCTTGTATTTAGTTGAATTCTAATACTAAAATATGATGTTAATTGATTGATGGATTTTATTCCATGAATTTTCTTTTATAAAGTGAATTATTGTGCTTATATGCAATAATTTATATCTAATTTGATGTCAAATGTAAGTACGAAATAGTAATACTATCACTTTAATAGGATTATATATCTCAGTTTATTAAAGATTATAAATAGAAATACTGTGTTAAAACATCAACAAAGTAAATTAATCACCTGAATAAATGCTTGTTATATTTGTTTTGGAGATAATTCCGCACTCGAAAATGCAATAATTTTTAAATAAAATATTGTAAAAACATGACAACTAACTAAATGCAAGACACATACAGATTTAATTTAAAATATAAATAAGTGGGATTTCTTATGAACAGTAGCAAGGAAAGAAGTTAACAGTATGTGATTGATAATAATTCAAAGATTCATTTGTCGCTCTCAGCATACTTTGCCGTTATATTCCATCGTAATTCGCAAAATTCATTTTAATTCGTTTATTTTGTAGTTTGAATTACATTTAAATTTGGTTATGGAAAAGAAAACAATCGTAATTAGTCGTTCCTTATAAATTCATTTTCAAGCGACAAAGCAGACAACATTCT
>JBAXPM010000088.1:0-7632 GCA_037132235.1 Paludibacter sp. | reverse complement strand
TTAATGTAATTATTATCCAACTCATTGAAGATATTAAACGGGGCGTAATTTCGTGTGTAGTTTTGATTTTTATCTAATGTTCTGGCAGTATTCATAGCAAAACTGAAAGGATTTATATCAAAATCTCTTTTCACTTCACCACTCACAACGTCAGTTTGTTGACTCAAGGTACCCGGAGCTGATTGTGACCGGTACGAATTGCTTGTCAGGATGTTTAAAGACAGGTTTTTAGATAGGTTAATCGAAGCATTAGCGTTGGCAGTATAACGTTCCACTGAGCTGGCTTTGGTCCAACCCGGATCTTCGAGTACCGATAATGAAGCATAGAATCTAGCTTTCTCATTTCCGGTAGAAAGACTGATAGCATGGTTTTGCATAACAGTATTGTTAAACAATAAATCAAACCAATTCGTGTTTCTAAACTCCGCTTCCTGTAAATAAGCATTTTTGGCTGCGACAGAATTAACAAGTCCGTAAGTGCCATTTGTAGCGTTATACTGATTGATTAATTGATACATTTTGCCATAAATACCCGAACTTGAACTATTAGCAACGGTTGCCATTTCGAGCCAGCCCTTATCCTCCATTTCTTTGTAAATACCCATTTGTTCCTGGGAGTTTGAAATGTTGTATTGTGAATAATTTGGCTTTTGGCGATAGGTAAATTCTCCGGTATAGTTTATTTTGCTCACTCCGGCTTGTCCCCTTTTAGTGGTTACCACAATTACTCCCGACATGGCTCTTGCACCATAAATAGAAGTGGCAGAACCATCTTTCAAAATTGTAAAACTCTCAATATCATCGGCATTCAACCCGGCAATTGCCGACGAAATTAATGTCACAGCATCACCCGATGACAATTGATCGACTGATACATCCACTGCATCTTCCATCACTACATTATCAACAACCCACAATGGTTTTGAGTTTCCATAAATAGACGTTGCACCTCTTACACGTATTTTGGGCGCAGTACCGAATGTCCCTGAGATATTTTGTACAGATACACCTGCAGCTTTACCTTCCAACGCCCTGCTAATGTCGGCAACACCATCTAATTTTGCATCTTTTGCATCTATTTTGGTTGAAGCTCCTGTAAACAAGCGTTTATCCATTGTTTGCTTACCCGTTACAACTACTTCCTGTAACTGCTGCTCATCGCTGTGTAACGTTATTTTCATCACAGGCTTTATCTCCAAAACCTGAGCTTTCATACCAATATATGAAACAACAATCGATTTGGATTTCGCAGGAACAGAAAGTTTGAACTTTCCTTCAATATTCGTCACTGTTCCAACCTGTTTGTTCTCTTTTAAAGATACAGTGGCACCAATAACCGGTTCATTTGACTCATCAACAACGGTTCCCGAGATGTTTATTGTTTGTGCAAATATTATTCCTATTGAGAAAAAAATGCAAGAAAATATTAAAATCAATTTTTTCATAAATCCAACTGAATTTCTGTACGACAAAAGCAAAAGGTTACAAAAATACATAAATATTTGGGAAATCTACATTTATTAACCGTTAATTGTTTCATATTTATTGTATTTTTATAAAATAGTTATAATTTATTATAAATCTATCAACCCAATGGGTCTTTTCTGATACGATTATATTAATAGAAAAACCGTTGCAACGATTTATGATCAATTGTCAAAGGAGCTAAAAAAAGAGTTCCTCAAACGAGAAACTCTTTTTTTAAATATCAAGAATTAAATCTTAAAGTTCTTAACCTACTGTCTTACTAATACTTCGTACATGATACGATTACCGGCGCCACTAAAATAATAGCAATTTAAAACAAAAGTTTTAGTAACCGGATTATAATAATTTATATCAGTAGGATTCGTCGGTGGAGCAGGGTCAGCTGTTGCATCTCCAGTCCAGGTCGTAAACATAGCACCCTTTACAGCACCTGTATCATCAACCGGTGTTGCATTAACTTTATAACATGTTACACCTCCTACTATCATCGGGGTTGTTGTTACTTCAACATTTACATGATATGATGAATAGTTACCAAATTTAGGATCTTGAACTGTAGTAGCATTAATAGTGCTTAAGCGTCTTATTTCATCAGTTACTGCTTCAGTTGGATTTCCAGGTCTAATACGATAACCATTACAAAGATAATCAGCATCATATTGGTTTTTAATATTAAATTTAATGATACCGGTAGTTAAATTACTGAGAGTGTATTTTGAATCACTAACACCAGTAATTTTAAAACCAATTACCCAGGTTTTTCCAAGAAAATCAGTTGGGTTTATATTAATCTTAATATATCCAACAGAAGAACCTTTCGGTATTACTACTTTATTATTCTCATTGGCTATCACTAATTGAGTAGCAGTTGGATAATTCAGATTATCAATTTTTTTACCGGCTGCATCATGCCAATTATTAACCATCGAATCAAGAAGTGCTGAGTAAGTAGGACTTAATGGATCAGTTTTAGTTGGAGTCAACTGAATAAAGTCAATGGTCAAATCAGATGTTGCAGGACCAGAAGTGAGGACAATTGGAACAACCTCTTCGGTTTGAACAGTTGCTGCAACGTCGTATGCTTCGTTTATTACATTACTATTATTACCCGAAGTTAAGTGAATTTCTACAAAGTTTTGAACTCCTGATTTAATCCCATTAATTCCGTTGTCATAGTCACTATCATTCAAACATCCTGTCAGTGTCGTTAATAAAGCAACCGTCAGGATAGGAAAAATCTTATAAAATATTTTTTTCATATTCATATTTTTTTATAGTTAATGAAGATGTTACAGTTTACCAAAACAGTCATTCAATAAACTGTAACATTTAATTAATAAATTATCAAGGCTGCCAGAATAGTTTTTCAGTAAAAATCTGATCTCCTGATCTGGTTGGTAGATTTGCTTTATTTACAGTTACCTCGCTTTGTGGATATGGCAATACATAAGGCAAATGAGCTGCTCTTACAGCATTCCAGGATAAATAGGATGTTCCCAGATATGTATCAGGAAGAACCAATACACCGCGTCTCAAATCAGCCCATTCTTCCATTGCATCAATACCGTTTAATGATAGATATTTATTATAGGCAATAAATTCAATTTGAGCTTGTTGAGTAGTACCTGCACTTGCAGCCCAATTCAAACCAAGTGTAACATCGGCTAGAGATGCAGTAGCATCATTAATTGCATCAGGAACACCAAGCCAAACAAATGATTGTGTAACGGCAGATTCATAAGTAGCTTTTACATCTCCGGTTATCCAACCTCTTGCCATTGCTTCAGCCTGGAAGAAAAGACTTTCAAATGAAGGTAAAACCCATTGATCTTGTGTTGATGAGCCGGCTAAACCTGGACCAATATCACTTCCAGTAATTTGACTTCCTCCAGGAGTTCTATTTCCATTTTGTGCACCATAATCGGTTGGTGATACCGGTGATGCAAAAAATCTAGTGTATCTGTTATCACTAATAAGAGCATAATAATAGAAATTTGCTTTATTATTAGTACTAGCCGCTGAACCAGATGGTGTCAAACCAAAAGCCGCATAAAAAGGATTCTGTTTGTCTGTTTGGTTAGAGTATCCAGGATTCACAGCAACATTCTCGCCAGCTCCTAAAAATCCACCATCTGCAGTTATTTTAGCAATTTGGGCTGGTGTTGGGGTAAATGGCGAACCATTAACGCCCTTTTCAGATTGACGTAAGAATATTCTTAATTTGATGGTGTTAGCCAATTTTTTCCACATAGGCACTACATCCATTTTATCGTCCCCTCTGGCAAAAATCATGTCAGCTTTTGCAAATGAAGGTTTTGGTGTTGCACCCATATATAAAATAGCTTTATCCAATTGTACAAGTAGGTCAGCATAAATTGAATCTGCCCGATCATAAACTGGTGTTGGATATTTTAAATGATCAAAAGCCTGAGTATAAGGAATGGCACCAAATTGATCCACAGTTTCCTGCCAAAGTTTAACAGACAAGATCATTGAAGCACCTGCTAATACTGAATCGTTTGCTGTTAAAGCCATAGTTTTTACCTTATACAAATCAAATAAGATATTATAAGCCTGATCCCAGTTGTTTTCAGTAAAAGTACTTGTTACTTTATAAGTGGTTTCTTCTTGTTCCACAATAAAAGAACCAGAACGAGCCCAATAGCCCATCCAGTTGTTCATGAAAACAAAACGGGTAGCTTGTCTTGTACCTATAGCATTTTCTGCTTGCGTAAAAATCAATTCCGGAGTAACATTGGAGTCTGTAACTCGGTTTGGATCTTTATTTATATCTAAAAAGTCACTACACGAGCTCGTTGTAACTACAACAGCTAAAAGCGACAACTTTATTATATTTTTAATTTTTTTCATATTTTCAATAATTAATAATTAATTAAAACTGAACATTAACTGTTGCTCCGTAGAAACGTGAAGCTGGTGTTTGATATGCACTACTAATACCAAGAACATTACCAGTTGCAGTATAGTTAAACTCTGGATCGCCCCATTGGTTTGATTTTGGTAGGAACATCAAAAGATTTTTACCGACTAAGCTTAAAGAAGCTTTTTTCAAGAAACTAGCATTGTTCTTTAAGAATTTAGATGGTAAATTGTACGTGATGTTTAATTCGCGTAATCTCCAGGCAGCTGCGCTTGCATAATAGTTGGTAGCAATACCGGTGTTGGTAGTTTTACCAGTCCAGAAACCATAATTTCCATCAGATACTAAGATATTAGTATTAGGTGAATAAATTGGAGTTCCATCTGTATTTGTTCCTGATTGGTAAACTGAATTTGGAAAAACGAAACGTTGACGACCATATTCGGCAGAACGGGCAGAAATTCCGGAGAAATCCATATCAGGTCCTAAGCCGGCATAGAAATTATTACCACCTTTATAATCCCAAGTCATAGAAACACTAAATGCACCGATATTATACGAAGGAGATATACCAATTATCCACAATGGTTGAGTTCTTCCTTTTACCACTAAATCAGTAGCTAACGAAGGATTACCTGTTGTTGCGTCCACGATTACTTTTCCAGAAGGATCTCTGTTATAATCTGTCATTTGGAATGCAAATGCTGGTTGTCCAACTACAGCAATGTTGTTTACAGTAGGATTACTTGCTGCACCCTGAATAAATCCATTTGTTCCAGTTAAAACTACTGGTAAATTACCTTGAGTTGCAGTAACCTGGTTCTCATTGTATGTAGCATTCACTTTTAGATTAAAATCACCATTTCCAATTTTTACAAGTGGAGTTAACGATAGATCCATTTCCACTCCATAATTTCTGAAGCTGGCAGCATTAGTTAAAGCTACAGGGTAACCAGTTGCCCAAGATTGAGATACACTTAAAATTTGATTATCGCATTGTTGATTAAAGTATGAAATTTCAAACCCAAGACGATCGTTTTCTAATAATCTGAATTCAGCACCAATTTCAGAAGTTGTTACAAACTCAGGTTTCAATTCCAAACTTGGAACAGTGTTTCCAGCAGTTAATCCTCCAACATTTCCAAAAGGAAAACCGGTTCCTAGTGGATAAGTGGGTTGGGTTGAATAAGCACCAATATTTACGTTACCAGATTTATTCCAAGCACCTCTAAGTTTAAAATAGTTGATTGAATTATCTTTTAACGAAGGTAAAATGTCTGACATAATTAACGAAGCACTTACACCTGGATAAAAGAATGATCTGTTATTTGCATTGAGTCTGCTGTCCCAGTCATTACGTCCTGTTAAATCAATATATGCCATTTTTTTGTATCCAATGGTTAAGTTACCATAGGCAGACACCAATCTAGTCATAATAGTTGAGTTATATGGATATGATGGCACATTTGCATCACCTGAGCGAACTGCAACATTATATAAATTATTAACTAACAAGTCATTTCCACCTACAGCAACATCTGCATAATCGGTTTCACGAACGCTTCCACCTGCTAAATACTTGAAATTAAAATCATTCTTATCAGCTTCACCACTTAAGAATGCATCAACATCAACTCTGCTGGCAGTTGTTTGATCTGTAAATACTATTCCCGGTTGATTGTGATAACTTGTGTTATCTCTTTTCTTTAATGTCCAGTCGGAAACACTAATTGGAGAAGTTGTATTCTTCAATGAGTTAACTGACATCGATGAACTTGCTTTAACAGTAGCTTTCAACCACTTTGCAAATTTGTAATTTACATCAATATTGCCAGTTAATTCATGTGATGTTCCCAGTGATCTTAAATTCTTAAGTATCCACCAAGGATTAATAGCAAATTCGTTGAAATAATTATCGTATCTGCCCCATTCAGTGTTTGGATCTTTATAGGTAAGAAACGGTACATTATTTGGAATTTGTAGAATTTGCGAGAAAATACTACCTGTATAAGAACTTTGAGTTAAATCTGGCATTGCACCTTCATTTACAATATCATAATTTGAATGTGTATAATTCACATTGTAATGTACAGATAAGTTATTATACTCTTTACCAGAGTTGAAACGTAAAGTTGTTCTGTTATTTTTATCACCAGGCATCAATCCTTTAATATCTGCATTGGTAACACTTAAAAAGAAGTCTTTACTCGATAAAGAAATTGCATTTTGGAATGTTATACCAGAATTGTAGAAATCAAGTTTGTCCTGATAATGGCTATTGTTATAAATACCCATTTGTTGATTTCCCTGTTCGTTTTTTATACCAATTGGTTGCATAGTACCATCAAAGCGAGGTCCATACATTTGGTTTTCATAAGGAACATATCCATAATTACCATATATATCCTGAGTTTCACCCGCACCTGCACCAAATTCTTGTTGCATTTTAGGGAAATAGGCAACTCTACTCATCTGTACTGAGGAAGTTAATGAAACCTGAGTTTTTTCAGTATCACCTCTTTTAGTAGTAACCAAAATTACACCGTTTACAGCGTCAGGGCCGTATAATGCTGCTGAGGCAGCACTTTTCAGTACAGTAATGTCTTGCACATCTTCCGGAGAAATAGAAGAAAGATAACTCAAATTTACTGGTGAGCCATCTAAAACAAGCATTGGTTGGTTATTCCCGGTTAGAGAACGAATACCACGAATATTAATTTTTGAGTCTTCAAATACACCACTATTGGTAGTTGTGATATTCAAACCAGAAATTTTACCATTCAAAGCCTGCTGAACGTTAGTAGAATTGGCTTGAGTAATAAATTTGTCTTTAATTGTTGTAGCTGCGTAGCCAATTTCCCTTTCCTGACGTTTAATACCAAGAGCAGTAGCAACAACCACAACTTCATCCATTTGTTTGGAATCGGCCTCTAGTCTAACTACTAAGTTGTTTTTTGCTTCAATCTCAACTGTTTTCATACCTATGAAAGATATGACCAAATTTTTTGCATTTGCCGACAAGTTGATTTTAAACTCACCAGAAGGTCCGGTAATTGTACCAACAGTACTGCCTTTTACCTTTACTTGTGCACCAATAACAGGTTGCCCGTCATCCGCGGAAAATACCTTTCCCGAAATGGATTTTGACTGAGCATTAACCACACCTACGCTAACCAAAAATAGGCAAGCCAATAAGAACGTTAGTTTTCTCATAAATTTAACATTTTGTTTATTAATCTTCTTTAATTTAAAGGAAGTTTATT
>JBAXPM010000087.1:0-7883 GCA_037132235.1 Paludibacter sp. | reverse complement strand
AACCAAACTGAACCAATCGAAGCACGACTAGAAGACGTACCCCGATTAGAGAAAAAAGAGGAAAGTTTGGAACAAATTGAAGAATCAACCGAAGAACCTGATGAAAGTGCTAAACTTGTTTTGCAGAAATCTCCGAAATTAATTGACAAGTCAACCGTGGAGGTTGAAATTACGGTTACTCCCATGCATTTGTATGTGAAGTTGCCTAAAAGTGAAACAGATATTCAGTTCCTGAAATCGTTCAGGTATGCAAAATGGGATAATGCAAATTATCAATGGGTGGTTCCTAATTACAATCGGAATCTGAGTTTGCTGCAATCGTACTTCGGAAGTCGCAGATTGCAGGTGAATGAAAAAGTTTCGCTTCGGGTTACAGGTAATACGGATCAGCCAATCGTTGAAAGAGGGCAGTTTTTGTCTGTGAATGTACATAACCGAACATTGAAATTGTACTTTGGATATAATAAGGCATTGATAGATGCTATCAAACGCTTGGCATTGTGCAAGTGGAATGGTATAGAAAATTGCTGGACATTGCCTTACAGTGAGCCATCAATAAAATATATACGTGAGTTTGCATTGGCAAACGGACTGGAATGGATTTACAGGGAAGAAAAGAAACAGAAAGTATTGCCCGGTAACCGAAGCGAAGCCATGGTGCGTGTTAATCCGGAAACGTATCTGGCCAAACTCAGGGAATTGCGTTACAGCACCAACACGATTGATTCATATACTTTTATGTTTCGGGAATTTATCAATTATTATGCGGATAAAGAGCTGGATGATATTACGGAGGAAGAAATAGTATTGTATCTGCAGTATTTGGTTACAGAGCGGAAAGTTTCCACTTCGTATCAGAATCAGGCTATTAATGCCATCAAGTTTTACTACGAAAAAGTACTAAAAGGTAGAAGAAGAGTTTATCTGATTGAGCGTCCCCGTGAAGAAAAGTATTTACCCGAAGTATTGAGTCAGGAAGAAGTAAAACTGCTGCTTAATGCTACCGATAATTTGAAGCACAAAGCCATATTGATGACCATTTATTCGGGTGGTTTGCGTGTAAGCGAAGCTGTGAATCTGAAAATAAAGGATATAGACAGTAACAGGATGCAAATTCGTGTCAGTCAATCGAAAGGAAAGAAAGACAGATATACTTTACTAAGTAAAAAAGCACTGGAAGTACTTCGCAGGTATGTAAGCGAATATAAACCTAAAGTTTGGCTATTCGAAGGACAAGATGGTGAAGAGTATTCGAGAAGAACAATAACTGAAATACTGCGGAAATCGGTTGAAAAAACAGGTATTAAGAAACATGTAACGGTGCATACCTTACGTCATAGTTTTGCAACGCATTTGCTTGAAGCCGGCACCGATATAAGGTATATTCAAAGTTTGTTAGGACATGAAAATACTAAAACAACTGAGATTTACACACATATTACCACCAGAGGATTTGACCAAATAAAAAGTCCGTTGGATAATTTAGATATTTAATTTCGAAAAGCATTGTTAATGCAAAGAATTGTTTTTATCTTTGAAAAGTTTTTACGAGAACAAATAATTCAACTGATTTTATAACACAATTTACATTCCGGTATGTGCAATAATGTAAAAATAGTAAATACTCAACAAAACACACAATATCAACAACATAACAACCATAAACAAGGCCGACATAACGGATATATGTGCAACTCCGTAGTACATACAGGATTTTGCATAGCACATATATAGGTGTTAGGGGGCATTCAAAAAAAAGCAGACTATTATAGTATCAACAACATTAAAACAAGATAAAAATGAAAAAATTACAACCTTTTCTTTTATTCATGATGCTACTTTTAAGCGGTTTTAGTGGAGTATCTGCTCAACAAGAGCAGAAAACTGTTTATCAAAAGAAAATTGTTGAAATAACACAAAAGTATTTCAAAGTACTTTATGGTTACAAAAAGCAATTAACAGTTTATGAAAAAATGCAATTGGACTTGATGACCAATGGAGAAGAAGCTAGGAGTTTTTTGCTGGGTCTTGGAATGTTGAGTTATTCAGCTAATCATTCTGAAATTGAGGTTAAAAGACTTATAAATCAATTTAAATCTGAATTAAAACAAGCAGAACAACTAAAAACATCAGTCGATTTTAAAAGAGAAAAAAAGGCAAAAGATAAAAAAGAAAGAGAAGAGAGAGAACGAAAGTTGAAGGAGCAACAAGAAGCATATGAAAGAACTGATGCAGGCAGTATTAAGAAAAGCATAAAAGAGTCTTTTGAAGAGTGGAATCGGAAAGGTGAATTCGAGAAAGAGGCAGATTATTTTTTGAGACTTAAAAATAAATCACAAGATGCATTTTTGCAAATCTGTTTGGAACAAATAAAAAGCAAAGTAGGATATTATTATTGTAATGATATAGAAAAAGAATTATCTATCTATGATTCAGAAAAAGAATTATTTACGGTAACCTTCAAAAGAAAAGAAGTGAAGTGGCAAAATATATTGAAAATCCCGATTGCTAATGCTGCAAATTTTAAAAAAAAATGGTCAAATTTGGAGTGTAAAATTGATGACTATGATTGGTGTTTTATTGAAAATAACCTCTGTCCTAAATTGATAACACTCGTGGATAAAGTAGATAATTCTATATACAAATTTCCTTTATTGCTAAATAATCAGTCAGAAATATCCTATTCGTTTGATGAGTTTAGAATTACAAATCTATATTTAAAAAATAATGTTTTCAGTTATTCTAGTGCAAAATCAAAAGCAGAACAAATAGAAAAAGAAAAACTGCGAATGGACTCATTAGCAATTAAAGCATTTAATCAAAAATTAGACTCTATCTTTAATGATTACAATCACCAATTATTGCTGAACCCATATAACATAAGTCAGGAACAAATGACCTATTACCCAAAAGTTAGTTGGAATAATGATAGTAGAATTAACTTTGAGGACTGTGTTTCTTCAATAAAATATAATTTTGATAGGTTGAATGATAGTTTTTTAGAAAATAAAAAAGTTTATGAGACTGTTGACCAAATGCCTCAGTTCCCTGGTGGCGAAGAAGAACTAAAGGTTTACATCAATAGTAGAATGAAATATCCGATTTATGCTTATGAAAATGGCATAGAAGGGAAAATAATTCTTCGTTTCGTGGTTACCAAAACCGGTCAGGTTGATAAAGTGGAGGTTGTACGTCCACTCGATTACGAATGCGATAAGGAAGCTATTCGTGTTATAAAATCGCTTCCTACATTTATTCCTGCAAAACAAAATAATGTAAATGTCGCTGTGTGGTATACATTACCTGTTTATTTTAAATTGAAACAGTAAAATTACGCCAGCGATTGACTGACATTTTATAACAGAAAGATATAATTCATAACTACAACTAAGAAATATCAGGTAATGATAAAAACAAATAACGACTTTAGTTCTTGGCATGTTGGAGTAGCAGCAGAAGCGATATCTGCTGGCCAATTTGCTCGTCTTGGCTACGATGTTTCCGTTCAGTATGGAGCTAACCAACCGGAGTATGACTTGATAATTTCAAAAGGAAAGGACAGTATACCTCTTAAAGTTTCAGTAAAAGGTAGTAAAGACGGCTCTTGGGGATTGACACAAAATTTTCTTCAGAAAGGTAAAGCTGATTACCATGATTCTATTGAAAAATGGTTCCAGCAAAATGGAAATCGGACAATATTATGTTTTGTTCAATTTAAAGATGTGGAATTGGATGAACAACCAAGAATTTATTTAGCGACACCTAAACAAGTCGCTGACCAATTAAAGAAAACTGCAAATGGCAGAGGCGACACGATTCTTTTCGAGAATCACACTTGGAAAAGGAAAACCGCAGCTGGATTTGGTACGACTGACAAAATTCCTGACGAATGGAAATTTACAAAAGAGAGAATAGAACATTTATGCAAATAAGCCTCAGTTCGCCGTAGGTTGTACCACCCGATGTTTGGCATAGCGGTCACAGTACATTGTTTTTTTTTCTCGCTTAGGTAGTTTTAATGAAATATGTAAGAAAAAAAACAATGAACTGTAAGTTTATTATGAAAGACTTAGGTTTGTGGTATCATATTGACTAACATTCTATTATTCAGACAACACAACCAGTTAAAAGAAAAAAAACAACAATAAAACAACAAACATTCATACAAAGAAAATGAACGACCCCCTAACACACGCCTATGGGTCATTGGCTGGCTGACGTGCATTCCGGCAGTTTTGCTCCCGCATTCACTTTGTCGTTTCACGACAGCGAATGCTCCCGCAAACCGCCAATGCCCATAGCCTCGGTCGTTACCAACAAGCCGAAAAAAAAAGAAAGAGAAGACAAAGACAGCGCAACGCAACACTAAAAACAAGAATTACAACGCTCGACAATGCGATATTTTTACCTAAAAAACAATTTTGAATGAAATTAAAGAACAATTTCATATCTTTGCAATTCAATGAATTGAATTAATATTTACAAGAACATGAAACAACGAATATACATAGACACATCGGTAATTGGAGGGTATTTTGATAAAGAATTTGAAAGCACAACCCGAGAACTTTTTGAAGAAGTATTACAGGGTGAATACAAAATTGTTATTTCATCTGTTACAGAAGGAGAATTAGAGCAAGCACCCGAAAAAGTAAAAACGTTGCTAAACGATTTAAAAATTAATTATGAGCTTATTAATCTTACCGATGAAGCTGTAGTGTTAGCAACAGAGTATTTGAGCGAAAACGTTGTGGGGAAAACCAGCTACGACGATTGTTTACATATTGCTATTGCCACTATTGCCCGACTCGATTTTTTAGTAAGTTGGAACTTTAAACACATTGTGAATATTAAACGAATAAGAGGTTATAACGGGATAAACATAAAAAATGGTTATCCTGCCATTGAGATACGTTCACCAAAAGATATGATAAATTATGAAGACGACTAAAGATTTTGATTGCGTAAAAATGATGCGCGATATCAGAGATAAAATTGATGCAGATTTAGAAGGTATGAATACACAACAGGTATTGGACTATGTTCGCAAAAATTCGCAGAAATTTGAAATGAAATACAAGAAACCTGTTGCCAATACTCAATAGCTAATTAATTGAATAGCTTTTTGATTATTATAACTCGTCCGCTGTAGCGACAGCGGCATTACATATGAATAGCATTTGCTATTGTCCTTGCATACTGAAACGTAGGAAATTTTAGAGTCACGCAAAGAATAAGTTAGTAAATGCTCACGCCAAACGGCGTGGGCATGACTTATTTGCGTGACGGTCTCCTACGACCTCAGTATGCTTTAAGGAGTGTTCCACGCTTTTTTTATGCTCGAAAATGAAGAATAAGAATTAGATTTTAATTAATTATACTAACATTTAAATGTGATTTATTATGAAGAAAATTATTACTTCTCTAATGCTCGCCATTTTATTTGGTTTGAGCGCAAATGCACAAGTACCTACAAATGGTCTTGTTGCTTATTATCCTTTTAATGGCAATGCGAATGACGCAAGTGGTTATGGTAATAATGGTACTGTATATGGCACTACTTTAACTACTGATAGGTTTGGAAATGTAAATCGGGCTTATTATTTTGATGGAAGTACAAACTATATAGATGTACCAAATAGCAGTTCATTAAACTTTACAAATCAATTTACAATTTCTTCATGGATAAAAACAAATTTTTCGTCTGATTGGCAAAGGATTGTTGATAAAGGTCAACAGGCGACATCTAATGGTTATGTTTTGGATATGATTGGTAATTCTGTAAGACTTAATGCTAATTATCAATATACAACGAATGCAACAATTTGTAATAATACATGGAAACATATCGTTTCAGTTTACAATAATGGAGTTGTACAAATTTATATTGATGGGATTCTTAATAGCACTATAACCTCCACAGCTACAAGTTTAGTAGCATGTACTAATAATTTAAAAATAGGAAAAGCTAATGGTAATCTTGTGTATTTTCATGGGAATATAGATGATATTCGTATTTACAACAGAGCACTTAATCAAAACGAAGTAACTGCACTTTATAATGATAACGCTGTAGATATTTATTCGGGTTTAGTTGCTTATTATCCTTTCAATGGTAATGCAAATGATGCAAGTGGATATGGAAACAATGGAACAGTTTATAATGCTACTTTAACTACTGATAGATTCAGTAATGCAAATAAGGCATATTCTTTTGATGGAAGTTCAAGTTATATTGATGTGCCTAATAGTACTTCATTGAATTTTACAAATCAATTTACAATTTCTTCATGGATAAAAACAAACTTTACCACTGATTGGCAAAGAATTGTTGATAAAGGTCAGCAGGCAACATCTAATGGCTATGTTTTGGATATGATTGGAAATTCTGTAAGACTTAATGCAAATTATGAATTTACAACGAATGCAACAATAACTAATAACACATGGAAACATATTGTTACTGTTTATTACAACGGAGTTGCACAAATTTACATTGATGGAATTCTTAATAATACTATTACTTCTACAGCTACAAGTCTGGTAGCATGTACAAATAACATAAAAATAGGAAAAGCTAATGGTAATCTTTTATATTTTCATGGAAGTATAGATGATATTCGTATTTACAACAGAAATCTTAACCAAAGTGAAGTAACCACACTTTATAACGAAGGAGTAAATTATGCCGGATTTGAATCAATATCATTTAAGAATATCATAAAAGTATATCCAAATCCAACAAGCGAAACACTAACAATTGATTGTGGGACTAATTATAATCCGTCAAAGAACTATAAGGTTCGGATTGTGAATAATTTGGGTCAAAGCATTTATGAATCAATAATTACCCAACAAGTTTCATCAATTAATCTTAACAACAGGATTGGTAAAGGAATCTTTATCATTCAATTAATTGATTCAAATAGCAATATTTTAGATAATAAGAAAATTGTTTTACAATAAATACAAACTTATATGGAAATATACGATATTAAATGGTTCGATACTGAAGAATCAAGAAATGATTTGGAAATGATTCGTGGTTTTGTAAGCAGAATACCTCAAAATTTCAATATCATTATGGAGTCAGGGTTTTATAATCTGATAGCAGAAAAGCAAATTATGGGAATCGATTATGAAACATTTCAATCTGCTTTTAGGGAAATGGAGATTAGTATAGACAAATTTTTGAATAGATTTGAAAGATATTATTATAGATCTTCATATTTTAACAGACTTGTAGATGTAGGTCTAGTAAATTCAAATTTACATTTAAAAGCAAACCTATTAAACCATCTTTGGGGTAAGGTAATCAATAAAATTAGAGAAATTGGGGCAAACTTTATAAACTTGTGGGATATAAAAGTATTTTGGGAATTGCATGATTTTCTAAAAGATTTAATTGTGATTTTAGGCAGTTTAGTTTCTGCTTTCCCGATTTTAGAAATTGTAAAGGAATTTATTGAATTAATTGATAATTTAAGTTCGACTTGCGATGATTTACGTTTATGTCCGGTAGGTGTTGGAATATAATATAACTCACACTTGCTCATTGAATAAAGTGAGCCAAAACAAGAATTTGCTGATTTTTATAAACAAATTCAGCAAATTTTATATTCAGATTTCCTTTCATAAAAGTTCAAGTAGAATTTGCAATATGAAAATTTGAGTAAGGGATTGTACAGAAAGACTAATCGCCCAAAAAGCAAAAAAAGCCACAGCAAGTTAGCGTTTATCTTCAAACGTCTTGTTGTGGCTTTTATAGCTTTTTGATAATAGGCAGAGCAGTCACAGTACATTGTTTTTTATCGGATTTAGAAGACTTAATGGATATTCCGGTCAAAATGACCAGTCTTCTCCGGATGAAATTGACCACCCAC
>JBAXPM010000086.1:0-8032 GCA_037132235.1 Paludibacter sp. | reverse complement strand
TTTATTCAGGAATTACCCACCAGAAAGGAAGTGCTTTTGCTTTGTACAAAAACATGTAGTGCATAAAGAGTTTCATCCAATGTCCGGCTAAACCTATTTCTCCAACTGAATAATTAATGTCACGTCCCCATTTCGGGAACCTTTTCCAATCCGGAACGATAGGATAAACGGTCATAACTGCTGCCTGCCCATGTCTGATTCCATACCCTGCTGAAACAATACAAGCAGCACCCATTCTCGACATAGATGCTTTGTGTTTGTGCTCATTGCTACCTGTTTTGATTCTTTCGACAATATTCTGAGCCACAATTCGACCAATAACGCCCGAAGGCATTCCTGTTCGTGGTGGCGTGGGATAAATCGGTGTGCCATTTTTGCTTTTCATGGGTTTCGACATGGGGTGCGGTGGTGCAAATGCTATACCGGCAGCATAAATATTGTCGTATAATGGAGATTTGTAAATGGAAGGCCAGTCCGAGGCATCCCATTCTTCATATTCTTTAGGAGAATAATCGGCATCCACCTTCATCATGCCGTTAGGAACAAAAATATCAGAGGTAATGTCTTCATCCTGTTTGTTGTAGGCTTTCATTCCTGCACCGGCAAAACTGGGAATAAGCATGGCAAAGTCAAACTCTTTGGTGTGATATTCACCGTTGAGTGTTTCGTAATGCACCAGCCCTTTTTCAAGTTTGGTTACGCCAGCACCTGTAATCCAGTGTATATTATATTCCTTGAAAATTGATTTCGCAAAAATTTTGGTGGGAGTGATATAACCTCCTCGCTTCACATAAGCGCCACCCATCCCGAAATCGCCCAGTTCATATTCGTTTGAAATCCAGGTGAGTTCAGCCAAATGGTTTAGTTTACGTTTGCTAATTTCAAAAGCAATATTCAGCGAATACTCAAAAGCTGCACCCTGACAGGTAGCCAGCGGATGACCTGTTCCAATTAAAATTCGTTGTTTTTCACCCGCTTCCATTTTCCGGAAACATTCCTGCAGCTTTTCCCACGCATCAGTGGCATGCTGGTAAGTACACACCGATGCGCTGAATTTGTCAGGTCCGAGTCCTTCGGTAGCTGCAAAATTCAATTTTGGTCCGGTGGCATTAATCAGGAAGTCATATTCCACATTTTCTACCTTGTCTTTCAGTTCACCAGCCACATATTTGATGGTTACATAGCCTTTGTCGGTCAATTTATCACCGTTAGGGTGTATTGACACAGCCATTGCCTGGCGGTAATTGATACCTGCCCGTTTATAAACCGGAGCAAGTTCGAATTTAACCTGTTCGGGAGTCATTAATCCCATTCCTACCCAGATATTGGATGGAACCCATTGGTAATTGCTGTTTGGGCTTACTACTTCAACTTCGTGTTTTCTGCCCAGTTTTCGTTTGGCTATCAGAGCCGCAGTGTGTCCGGAGATGCCTGCTCCCAGAATTAGAACTTTTGCCATAAAGTAGAATTTATTGGTAAATTGAAATGATTTCAGAAAAGTAATTCCTGCAAAACTAAAGTTTTATTTTAATAAAACCAATAAAATTCAATCACTCTTTACTAAATGTGACACATATCACAATTGTTACAATGATTTATTGTTAATGTATGAGAGATTTTAGTAGCAAACGTAGTTTAAATGCCATTTAATCAGTTACTTTATTTTAAATTACTTTAGAATATATTTTAAGAACAAATAAAAAATATAGTGATATTATAATAATTTAAGTAGTGATATTATTATAATTCAAAATGTTTCTTTTATATTTGCACTGTGAATAGAATTTATGTCAGCATAAATTAATAATTATGGCAACAGACGAATTTACTCAACGCAATAATTTATTGAGTGAATCCAGTTGTTGTCTGTCGTGTGGAGGCGGAATAAACAACGTAAAAGCACTTGCCCGGTTTATTGTCGCACAAATCACCGCAGTGGAATGGCGGTGGATTAAATGATGCCGAAAGGATTTAAATCCGTTTATCAAATGCTGGATGGTTTTCCGGGTTGGGCTGCAAATAATTTCGTGTACGAGAAATAACAAACAACAAACTTTTACGAAGTTTTAAACTTTGGAAAAGTTACAAAACAAACAAATGGAAAATCAAAAACGACTTTATTCCGAAAATGATTTAAAATTAATGCGTGCTGCTGAAGATTCCCTCTTAATCGGAAAAAACAGAGTGGAAGAGTTGAAGAAATTTGCAGAGAATTCCGGAGTAAAGCGCATTGGCATTGCACATTGCGTGGGGATGACCCGTGAGGCAATGGCACTAAAAGCACGTTTTTCCGATCAGTTTGAAGTGTACACGGTAGATTGTAAATATGCCAAAATAAAGGGTTCTGAACTGCTGAACGATGAAACAGTGAAAGGAACTTCGTGCAATCCGGCGGGCCAGGCAGATTTTCTGGCTCAGAATAATACTGATTTGAATATCTCCTTCGGGCTTTGTGTAGGGCACGATATCATGTTTAATATGAAATCGAAAGCCCCTACCACAACCCTGGTGGTGAAAGACCGTGAACACAAACACAATCCGTATAAAGAATTCACAATTGAAAATTTATAATTGACAATTAAATGCAAACTGCTTTAATCATAATTGGAAGTAATATTTTGGGATTTTTAATTCTAAATGTCATTGCCCGTTTTCAGATGAAGAATCTTCCAAAAGTGCCTGACCATGCCGATATACTTACACTAACCGATGCAAACTTTCAGCAACAAACAAAAAATAAAGTTGTGTTAGTTGATTTTTGGGCTGAATGGTGTGCACCATGCAAAATGATGGCACCTGTATTGAATGAAGTTGCTGACGAACTTACCGGAAATGCTCATGTTGGCAAGCTGAATATTGAAGAATATCAGTCAATGGCTCAACAGTTTAATGTGCGCAGTATACCCACGCTTATACTTTTCAAAAATGGAAAAGAAGTAAAACGATTTGTTGGAATAAAACAAAAGGATTTTCTTTTGAAAGAAATTAAATCTGTTGCCATCTAATCTCCTAAAATATAATAGATACTATAATCATCAAAAAAAAAAGAATATGAAAAAACTGATTTTTGCAAGCATAATGCTTGTTGCGCTGCTTACAGCATGTGGCGAAAAGACTAAAGAAAACAGCACTCAGGAGCAAAGGAAATCGGGAACAATACACCTGAATAAGGCTGATTTTTTGGCAAAAGTGACCAACTTCGAAACCAACCCTACTGAGTGGAAATACCTGGGTGATAAGCCCTGTATCATAGACTTTTATGCAACATGGTGCGGACCATGTAAAACGGTGGCTCCAATTTTGGAAGAGTTAGCCAGCGAATACGAAGGCAAGATTTACGTTTATAAAGTTGATGTAGATGCTCAACCCGAAATAGCAGCCGCATATGGAATCCAAAGTATTCCAACCATCCTTTTCTGCCCGATGACCGGAAATCCTCAAATGACCCAGGGAGCAATGCCAAAAGAAGACTTTACGAAAGCTGTAGCTGAGATTCTGGTTAAGAAATAAGAATGGAAAAGCCGGAACAAGTGACTATTGAAATGTTTTATACGCTTACCTGTCCTAATTGTAAGGTATTGCAACGCATGCTTAACGAAGTTTTACCGGATTACGACACTAAATTTGTTTTAAAAAAGACGATGGCAAATGCACCAATCGGGATGATAAAAACCATGAGATTAGGCATACATGCAGTGCCTGCACTATTAATCAATAACGAAATTGTATTTAAACAGGTTCCAACAAAACAGGAGTTAATAAACAAACTCAATTCATATTAACATGGAAGAAAAGAAAAAACTACGTTGCCCGCTGGGAGTTCCAGGAGGAATTTTAGCCACTTTAATCGGTCTGGCAGGTATTATTTTAAACAGTGTAAACTTTAATTTGTCAGGATTACTTGTTTCTATTGCTTTGTTTCTAATGGGAGCACCCTTTGTACGTATTACCATGATGGTTCATTCGGCGAATGACCGCTTGGATGAACTGGAAAGTAAAATGAATGAGAAGAAATAACGTCATGCAACATACGACCACTGTAAACAAATATCACTGGTATGATGGTGGCTTTTATGATCGATTTATAGCACCGAATCAGAAGGAACTTTTTAAGCAGATTATTGAACTTATTGAACCCGACAGTACTATCATAGACGTAGGTTGTGGTACCGGATTTTTTAGTTTTTCAGTTGCGGATAAATGTCAGTCTGTTTTAGGAATAGACTTGTCGAAACGAAACATTGACAAAGCAAATCAGAATCTGAGAAAAAAACCGACTAGTAAATTATCGTTTCAGAATGTGTATCTGCATGATATTGTTTCTCAGAATAAAAATCACTTTGATTATGCCGTTTTGACTTATGTTATTCATGAAGTAAATGAAGAAGACCGCATTCAACTTTTATATGAAATAGCTCAGGTAGCCGATAAAATTATTATAGGAGATTACCTGATTCCTTGTCCCAATGATTTTGGCGGAAAAACAGTAAAAACGGTGGAATTTATTGCAGGAAAGGAACATTATCGGAATTTCAGAACTTATGAAGCAACCGGTGGAATTCAATATCTGGCTGAAAAAGCAGGATTATCAATTCTAGAAGAAATAAAGAATCATACTAATCACATTGTAGTATTATCCAAAAACCACGTTTAAACTAATGAAAAAAGCCACAAAGTTTATCATTTCAAAACGTATTATCATTCTTGCTGTATTAGGTGCTTTGACCTATTTTATGAAAGTTCAGTTCAATATTTCTATTTGGTATATTGTTCTTTTTGGAATTGGAACAGGAGTAATATTTGGAAAAGTTTTTTGTCGCTGGATGTGTCCTATTGGGTTTATGATGGAGCTTACGATGGGCGGAAGTACGCAATTTGCAAGTATGTATCAGTATCACAAAATGGGCTGTCCGATAGCCTGGGCATCTGGTTTTCTAAATAAATGGTCGCTATTCAAAATCAAAGTCAATACCGACTCTTGTATCAAGTGCGGAAAGTGTGATAAGGAGTGTTACATTTCAACATTAGAACCTGCAAAATTCAGCTTGTATAAACCCGAAAAACTAAAATCAGGTGCCAGTTACTCTTGTTCTAAATGCCTGAAATGTGTTGCTGTATGCCCTAATGGCAGTTTGACGTATAAAGTGTAATTTGTAATCAACTATATTTATTTTAGCAAAAAAAAGCAACGGAGAATTTTGTAATCTCTCTGTTGCTTTTTTTTGTTAAATCGAGATGGGATTCTGAGAAATTTAAATTGCTATAAACTTTTCACTACTTGTCTGGCAGAAAGCACAGTTATTGTCCATAGTAGCTTTTTCGTAGGTGTTGCCACAAACCGGACAAACAACGTATTCGAAAGCTAATGTATTTTGTTTGTTTAGTTTCAATGCTTCCAATGCTTTTTTGTAGAATTCAGCATGTTTCTTTTCAGTATCAATTGCCCATGTGAATGATTTCACGGCCTTTTCTACTTTTTCAGTAGTAGCGGAAGCAATAAAATCGGGATACATGGTTGCTACTTCATAAGATTCTCCATCAATAGCTGCCTGTAGGTTTTCCGAAGTAGTTTTCACTTCAAATTCAGGTTTGAATTCTTCCATTTTTTCACCCAGTCCTTCTAATACCTTTGTGTGATTAGCTGCATGAATTGATTCGGATTTTGACGCTGCGTCAAATAATTTGGCAATGGTGTCTAATTTTTCTGCTCTTGCTTTATCTGCAAATGCTTTATATTTAGCACTTGCTGTTGTTTCACCTTTAATCCCAGCTTTCAGGTTTTCAATGGTTTTTACAGGTTTTGGCTGGCAGCCTACAAAAGCTAATAGAGCTAATGACATAATAAACAATAAACTTTTTTTCATAACATTTTTGTTTTAAACGATTAATATTGATTTTATAAAGGCATCATATAATTGTACACCAACGTACCGCCCAAAAAGCCGGTGACACTCACTGCAATAGCGGCTATCGAGTAAAAAATAAAAGATAACCATTTGAAATTGTTGTTTTCAGGTTTCCGAAGCAGAAGAACCCGTAAAGCTAAGGTAATTAGCAATAAGCCCAGTGTGACGAATGCACTTAATTCGTGTTTATCCATCACAGTTCCGGCTGCCCCCGACATTTCGGATGTGAAAACAACTCCGGTGAATACTGCTGCCATTGCAGCCAACGTACCAATTATCAGAAGATAGAAACTCATTTTTGAGAAACACACTTCTTTCTTTATAAACATGAATACTAAATCGGCTAAGAAACCGATAACAACTAATGCAATCGGAAAATGCACCAGCATGGGATGAAGATGACTTGATTCAAACATATTTTTTGCATTAAATTATTTGCAAATGTATATATATTTTTTAAAATAAAATTTAAATTCACGGTTTTTTATCCTATTATTTTTCAAGTGAATCGTTGACTTAAATTACTGCTACATAAATATATCATTTTCTACTTAATCTATTGATTCCGAGCAATCATTCTGAGATAATATGTCAATATTTTTATATTACATAGGAAATTTTAAAAATATGTGTCTAACTTTACAGTATTGAACAAAAACAGCATGTCTGAACAGGAAATTATCCATGCCATATTAAGAGGCGATCATTCTAAATTTGAATGGTTGGTTCAAAAATACCAGACAATGGTGTTTCGAACAGCTATGGGTTTTGTTCACAATAAAGAAGACGCAGAAGACCTAACACAAGATGTTTTTATTAGGGCATTTCAATCACTTGCGGGTTTTCAGGGAAATTCGGAATTCTCGACCTGGCTTTATCGGATAACGGTAAACATTTCCATTAATCAGTTAAACCGTAATAAACACAGAACTTTTCTACAATTTACCGGAGATTTACTTCAAAATCTATTTAACATAGAAAGTGGCAATAGAAATCCGCATCAGGAAATGGAGAAAACAGAACAAGATGCTGCTATCCGCAAAGCTATCGATTCGCTTCCCGATAAACAGCGCACCGCATTTGTTTTGAGTAAATACGATGACTTACCCCAAAAAGAAATAGCGACAATCATGCAATGCACCGAAGGTTCTGTAGAGCAACTTTTGCAAAGAGCTAAAACAAATCTTCAAAAGAAATTATCAACCATCGTAGGAAAATAATAGAATCGTTGTCTAACAATATATAAGAGCTACAGAAATGAAAACAGATGATTACATCAACGAACTTATTGACAGGGAAAAACAAGCAGAACATAATCCCTACCTAGTCACGCAAATTATGGCTAAAATAGAAGTTCCGAAGCAAAAAATGCAAGGAATATTCTCATATATTGCGGTTGTCGCAAGTATTTCGCTGGTTATTACTATGGGTATTGTTATTGGAAATAGTTATACACCGGTTTACGAAAAATATGCAACACTTAATATCAACGACAGCGAAATAGAAAACTTTACAATTTATAATTCTAACGGTAATGAATAAGACAAAACTTCTAACCTGGGCTGTGGTATTATTGGTTGTGTTAAATATGACGACTATTGCCACTGTTTTTTATCGTAATTATAAAGTAAGTGCTGAAAAAGAAACAATTGTATTGGGAAATGAAAGCAATGATATGTTGAATGGTCGGTTTTTTCGCCAAACAATTGGTTTTAACGACTCTCAAATGATAACTTTTCGGGAAGCAAACCGGGAATTCCGACCAAAAGCAAATGGAATTATTTTTCAAATAGATTCCCTGAAAAACGAAATGTTTCTCGAACTGAAGAAAGCCAAATCGGACACTGTTAAACTCAATGATCTGTCTTATGAGACTGGTGCTTTACATGCAGATCTGAAAAGAGAAACCAATCGGTTCTACCTGAAAGTAAAAACGGTTTGTACCCCAAAGCAGATTGAACAATTGCAAACCACTTTTACCCCGTTATTCTGTAAAGTAGGATGTGATGGAAAAGGAATTGGCGGTCGAGGCAAAGGGCAAGGACATAGAAACGGATTTCGAAATCAACAAATAAATAGTCGTTCCTTATAAATTCATTTTCAAGCGACAAAGCAGACAACATTCT
>JBAXPM010000085.1:0-8088 GCA_037132235.1 Paludibacter sp. | reverse complement strand
TATCTAATTTCAAACTAAAATATCAATAACAAACTAACTTATATAATCTCTATTACTGTTTGTAGTGATAAACACTTTTTTTTTGAAAAAAAGATAACAACTAATTTTAAAACAGATAACACACAACATGACTTTAGAGGAAATAATCCATTTCAGACGTTCGGTAAGGCATTATAAGGACACTCCACTCGATTCGGAAAAGGTGAAACATTGCCTGGAACTTGCCACCTTAGCTCCCAACAGTTCCAACATGCAGCTTTGGGAGTTTTATCACATCACCGATCCGGAAATACTGAAAAAACTAGCAGTAGCCTGTTTAAATCAAACAACTGCCACTACTGCCCAACAACTGGTGGTTTTCGTTACCCGATGGGATCTTTTCCGAAAAAGAGCAAAAGCAGTGATGGAACTGGAAACTCAGAATATTATGAAAAACAGCCCAAAAGAGAGGCAGGAGAAAAGAATCAAAGACCGGAAATTGTACTACGGGACTGTAATGCCGTTTCTATATTCGCGCTTTTTAGGACTGCTGGGGATTTTCCGGAAAATTCTGGTGAACATTATCGGACTTTTCAGAACAATCACCTATCAGGTATCCGAAAACGACGTGAGAGTGGTGGTTCATAAAAGCTGTGCATTGGCAGTACAAACGTTTTTGCTGGCCATGGCCAATGAAAAGTACGACACCTGCGCCATGGAAGGTTTTGACAGTAAAAAAGTGAAACGTATACTGAAATTGCCTTTAGGTGCAGAAGTCAATATGATTATTTCCTGCGGAATAAGAGAAGAACGCGGAATTTGGGGCGACAGAATGAGAGTTCCTTTCGAGGAAGTTTATAATAAAGTTTAAAACCTGTAAATCAATTAAATACATAGTAATATGAATCCTAAAGTTGATGAATTTATAAGTAAAGCCAACAGGTGGCAGGAAGAGTTTGAGAAATTGAGAATGATTATTCTTGACTGCCAACTTACCGAAGAATTGAAATGGGGCGTTCCCTGTTACACATTTCAGAACAGTAACGTGGTATTGATACATGGATTTAAAGAGTACTGTGCCATTCTGTTTATCAAAGGTGCTTTGCTGAATGATGCGCAAGGTTTATTAATTCAACAAACAGAAAAAGTACAGGCGGGGCGGCAGATTCGGTTTACTAATGCCGGTGAAATAATTGAGTTGGAAGCTACCCTGAAAGCCTATATTTATGAGGCAATAGAAGTAGAAAAATCAGGACTGAAAGTAGAACTAAAAAAGACAACAGAATACACCCTTCCGGAAGAATTACTAAAGAAATTTGAAGAAATACCTGCCATGAAAACCGCTTTCGAAGCATTAACACCCGGACGGCAACGGGCATACATTCTTTATTTTTCTGAACCAAAACAAACCAAAACCAGGGAGTCGAGAGTTGAGAAATATATGCAGCAGATTCTTAATGGAAAGGGATTAAATGATATTCCCCGTTAGGCAATCGTGTATTCTTCCTTCAACTAACAGCTTGACAAGACATATTTTCCAAACAAATTACAACCCAAAGGGATTCAGGAATCCCCATCCCGCTGGCTCCTCTATTCTATTCTCACAACTTTCAATGATTCTAAATTAGCCATTTGAAGCTCAAATAATCCGGTAAATTGATTTAAGTAATAATTTCTTTACGTAAATTTGACAGAATTTAAAATGAGCATATGAGTAATTTATCAGAAAAGAAAAATGTGGCCTTTTGGTCGGTAATAGCGGCTGTTTTTATTACCGCTTTTAAGTTGGTAATTGGCTTATTATCGGGCAGTTTGGGTATTTTGTCGGAAGCACTCCATTCCGGACTCGACATGGTTGCTGCCATCATTACTTATTTCTCTGTACGTGTTTCGGACAAACCTGCCGACAGAGAACACAATTACGGTCATGGGAAAGTAGAAAACCTTTCGGCACTTATTGAAACGGTTTTGTTGCTGGTAACCTGTGTTTGGATTATTTACGAAGCCGTTCACCGACTCACCACCGGAAAAACAGAGATTGAAGTAGGCATTTGGAGTTATGTGGTTGTAATCAGCTCCATAATAATTGATTACACCCGCTCAAGGGCGTTAAGCCGCATGGCAGTAAAGCACAATAGTCAGGCACTCGAAGCCGATGCGCTGCATTTTTCAACTGATATCTGGAGTTCTACAGTTGTATTATTTGGTTTACTTGCCTATCAGTTTATGGGTTGGAAAAATGCCGACTCCATTGCAGCACTGTTTGTGGCAGTCATTGTTTTATATGTTTCGTACCAACTGGGACGAAAAGCCATTGATGTATTGCTCGATAAATCACCTTCGAACACGAAAGAAATTGTCCGTGACGTATTAAAAGAATTTCCCGAAGCATTGAGATTCCACCACTTGAAAGCGCGTACAGCCGGTGCCGATACCTTTATAAAGTTTAATGTGCATTTTAATCCTGATTTAAGTTTGCGTGAAGTTCATGAAGTATGCGACAAAATGGAAATAAGAATAAAGGCTAAGATTCCACGCAGCGAAGTGTATATTCACGCCGAGCCGGAAGATATTAGTCACATTGATACCGAGCAGGATGAAGATATTATTTAAAGCACTTATTGCTAAGCAAATAAATTGAAATTTGTTTGAATTAGTTCATAAAATAAAGCCATTAATTGCTGAAGAAGTCATTTCTACTTAAAATTCATGCCATTTCACTGAAACTATTTTTTTAATACATTTTCGACATATATATTTGCACCGTAAACAAAAAACAAGATTGTGTAATGTTTATATGAAATCAGAAAACACAAACCAATATTAAAATTTGAAGTTATGAAAACAAAAAGCATTTTTTTAGGATTAGCTATGCTAAGTCTTATTACCTGGAGTTGTACTACCGAAGGTGATCTTGCAAGTAATGGTTCATTGAAATCTTCCATGAATTCAAGCGCACAATCGTTGCAAACGGCAATGAACAATATCACTTCAACTACTGCTTACCAGCTTCTTTCCACCAAGAATCCGACAAATAGCGGAATGATGATGTCTAAACAGGCTGTTGCCGGATTTGACACCACCTACAACCAGATTTTATTAGCTGACGTTGCCGGAGTATGGGACTATAAACCTTCCTACTATAAAAGATGGAATCCTGATTTGTTGCGCTTCTTCCAGAATACAGGAACAAGTACAGACATGATGGTGCGCTTACCAGAATCGAAAGTAAAAAAACCATGGACTCTCCTGAGCTATAACCCTATTGATACTGTTAATAACTATGTATTGGATGTTTCAAAATATGCATATCATTTCAACCGTTATCTTGGATGGGATTATGATATGGCTACAAATATCAGCATCAGCGGAACAAGCGTGGGCGATTTAGCCATTCAATCTTCAAACAGCAGAGCAAAAGGATATCATTTTGCATCCAGCTTTGTTTTTGCAAACGGTTATAATGCAGGTGCATCGTACACAAGCGGAGATACAATTATTTCGGTTTATAACATTTCGAAAGCAGGTCAGATTCTCTATCAGGAAAAGTACACGGCTATCCGTACAAGTTCAATGTCGAGACATCGTGAAAAAGAATATTCTTTGACCATTGGTAATGTGGAAATAGTTCGTAAGGCCGGTCCTACGAGTCTGGACAGCGCAAAAGTATATGTTGGCGGAGTTTTGCAATTGCATTCAAAAGTTCAGTTTATTGATGTGGTTTCTACATCTACTGCAGCAGACTCAACAGAAACAACCATTACAAATCATCACCGTGAACTGCAAATAACCTTTGATGATGGTTCTTCCACAACAATTAAAACCCTTTTAGGCAATACCATTGATGATATTCGTACATTATTTGCTTCAATACGTCAGACTTACTTTGCAGTAGGTGTTGTTGACTGGGTTGCATGGGATATTTATATCAATAAATTATAAGAATTGATTTGAAAGTCAGGGCTTTCAGGAATTACCCCGGTATTCACAATTAAAGAGATAAAACTATATCTTTGCAGGGGAAGTTAACCACTTCCCCTGTTTTTTTAAACTCATTATAAATGAAATACGTTCAGGTAAAAACATCAAACTTTAAGATTGTAGAGATCAGTGCATTTGCCTTGATATGGATAGGGATTTTTTCTATTCCTTTCTTCCAGAACCGCATGTTCAATCTAATTGACTGGTCCAGAGTATTTAATGAATGGATGCGGATATTTTCTTACCTGATTATTTTCCTACTGAATATATACATTTTTGTACCAAGAATTCTTTTTAAGAAAAAATACGTTTCATATATTTCAATTACACTTGCTGTTGTAATTGGAATTATTGGCATTGTTATCGTAATTCAAACGGTACTTATGCCACAGCAACCGCTTTCTATGCCCCGTATGGATCTTGGACCGGGTATGCCGCCGATGGAACTGGGAAGCAAAATGCCTCCACCCATGGGATTCCGTGCTCCGCAGCAACCTGAATCGAAATCTGTTTTCATGCTTTTTACCGACAACCTGATTATTTCCATTCTGATTATTGCTGCCGGTACGTCATTTAAAATGTTATTGCAATGGCTGAATGAAGAAAACAGACGCAAAGACATGGAAAAAGAGCAGCTTCGCACCGAGATTGCTCTGCTACGACATCAGGTAAGCCCTCATTTTTTCATGAACACGCTGAATAATATTCATGCACTGGTTGATATTAATACCGAAACTGCCAAAGATGCTATTATCAGACTTTCCACACTGATGCGCTATCTGCTTTACGACACAGCTCACGGTCAAACCAGTCTGAAAAAAGAAATTGAATTTATAGAAAGTTACATCACCCTGATGCAGTTGCGTTTTTCGGAAAAAGTAAAGATATCCATCAATGTACCGAAAGAAATTCCGGATATTCAGATACCTCCCATGTTATTTATTTCTATTTTGGAAAATGCATTCAAGCATGGCGTTAGTTACCAAAACAATTCGTTTGTCAACTTTAGCATGGAAGTGGCTGATGACCAGTTATGCTGCAAAATAAAAAACAGCAAACAAAAAGTAAGGGAAAGTTTTGATAAAAGTTACTCCGGCATAGGTCTGACCAATATCCGTAAAAGTCTGGAACTTCTGTTTGGAAAAGATTATACGCTTCAAATAATTGAGAATGAAAAAGCATTTGAAATTCAATTAACAATACCTGTTTATGACAATAAAATGTATAGCCATTGACGATGAACCATTTGCATTGCAGCAAATCAGTTCATATATTGAAAAAACACCGTTTTTAGAATCGGTAGCGCTCTGTCAGAGTGCTTTTGAGGCCATGAGTTTTCTCACAAGCAATGAAATAGACCTTATGTTTGTGGATATCAATATGCCCGATATTAACGGAATGGACTTTGTGAAATCACTGGTAAATAAACCACAAATAATTTTTACCACAGCCTACAGCGAATATGCCATTGAAGGATTCAAGGTGGATGCATTGGACTATATTCTCAAACCGATAAGCTATGCAGCTTTTCTGAAAGCAGCTACCAAAGCCAAAACCTGGCTCGAACTAAATCAGAAACAACCCGAAACCCTACAAACCACACAGGATTGTTTGTTTGTAAAATCTGAATATAAGCTGGTAAAAATTATGTTATCAGAAATCAAGTATATTGAAAGTGCCAACGAGTATATAAAAATTCACCTTATAAACGACAAACCTATCACCAGTTTGATTCGCCTAAAGGTAATTGAAGAACAACTTCCGAAAGAAAAGTTTATGCGTGTACACCGCTCATTTATTGTCAATCTGGATCGGGTAAAAATGATTGAACGAAACCGCATTGTTTTCGACCAAAAAGTGTATATCCCGATTGGTGATCAGTATAAAGAGAACTTTCAGGCATTTGTTGATAAAACATTTTTAGTATAGTAATTGTCAAACAAAATTATCATGAAAAGATTCATACTTATTCTATTTCTAATTCCCTCATTTATTAGCATTTACGGACAGATCAAAACAGTAAATGTTACAACTGCGGGAACATTAAGCACCATGATTACATCCGTTGAAACCACCACTATCACTACACTTACAATATCAGGTAAAATAGATGCTCGTGATGTGGCCTATGTGCGAGATAAAATCACTTCACTCGCTGTATTGAATTTAAGTGCAGCTTCTATACAAGCTTACAACGGAATAGATGGAACATACAGCGGAGTAACACTAACCTATCCGGCCAATGAACTGCCTCTTTGCGCGTTTTATAACGCCAATACTGTGACATACAAGACCACACTTACATCCGTCATACTGCCCACAACGCTGAAATCAATCGGGGCTTCGGCATTTTACTATTGCTATGCACTATCGGGAACACTCACCATTCCGGCTGGTGTAACATCAATCGGAACGTATGCATTGTATGGCTGTTCGGGCTTGTCGGCATACGATGTGAATACAGCAAATACACGATATTCATCAAACAGCGGTATTCTACTGAATAAAAAACAGGATTCGCTGTTTATTTGTCCGGGAGCAAAATCGGGTGCTTTGAGTATCCCTTCCACCGTTACTTATATCGGCCCGTCGGCATTCGATTATTGTTATAACCTGACAGGTTCGCTCACACTTCCACCAGCACTAAAAACCATCGACAGTTATGCCTTTTATTATTGTACCGGATTGACCGGTGGTATAACAATTCCCGCCTCGGTTACCTCTGTATGGGATGGAGCTTTTTATGGTTGTTCAGGGCTGAATGGAGCGGTAGTTATTCCAAAAGCAACCATTAATATCGGTTCATATGTTTTCTTTGAATGTAATAAGCTCACCTCATTTCAGGTTGACCCGCAGAATACATTTTTTTCTTCAAATAATGATGCACTTTACAGCAAATATCAGGATACCTTGCATATTTGTCCGGCTGCAAAGACGGGTTCATTTACAGTTCCTTCTACTGTAAAAGCTATTGGTAGTTATGCGTTTTACATGTGCAGCGGCCTGACAGGAAGTCTGATTATTCCCGCATCGGTTAATACGATTGGATCTTATGCTTTTTACGGTTGTACAGCCATTTCATCTTATGATGTGAATGCGGGGAACGCGAAATACCTGTCAAATAATGGCGTGTTGTTTAATAAAGCTCAGGACACGCTGTGGGTTTGTCCCGCAGGAAAAACAGGCAGTTACACTTTACCTACCACCGTGAAATCAATTGGCACCTATGCCTTTTATTATTGCACCGGATTAACCGGGAGTATAAATATCCCCGCTTCACTTACATCTATCGGAAGTTACGCTTTTTACGGATGCACAAATTTAACAGAATTGAATGTCGATGCTGCTAATACAAACTTTGCTTCTTCAGGTGGTATAATATTCAGCAAAGCGATGGATTCACTAAAAATTTGTCCGGCTGGAAAAGCAGGAGCGTTTGCCATACCAAATTCGGTTATTAGCGTAAATTATTCGGCTTTTGATGGCTGTACCAATCTGACTTCCATTACCATACCTTCAACTGTAACAACAATTGGCGCGTATGCCTTTGAATACTGCACCGGACTGACCGAGATATTAATCCCCAGAAAGGTTACAACCATTGGCAGCAGTGCGTTTTACAGCTGTACAAATCTGCAAAAAGTATCAATTGTAAACCCTGTTCCGCCAACCATCGATGCATATACCTTTAGTCTGGTAAACAAAACTACCTGTCAGCTG
This sequence comes from Paludibacter sp., assembly GCA_037132235.1. GTDB lineage: Bacteria > Bacteroidota > Bacteroidia > Bacteroidales > Paludibacteraceae > Paludibacter. The sequence goes on along the minus strand of JBAXPM010000085.1, from coordinate 408 downwards.
GTCGTTCCAACCGGTTCGCTTATAGCTTATCAGATTTCGACTAACTGGAAAGATTTTACACTAATGTCCGAAAGTCAATTTGATACGGCTGTAAAGAACACACTTTCAGGCAATCTGAAAATTTATGGTAAAAATCTCAGCATTATCGTTCAGGGACTTGAAAGTGATCAAAGCGTATCGGTTTATACGCTTAACGGCACACAATTATTCAAAGGCATGAGCCGCGATGGTTATCTTGCAATTCCGGTAGGCATGCATGGTTGCTTTATGGTAAAAACCACCCAGGGAACAAGCATCTTGAGCCTGTAAACAAAGATTTTGATAGATTTTGTTTTCACCGACCCTGTCGCTTTGAGAGGCTGTGTAATTATTAAAAATATTTTCTTCGAGTATTGTAAGATTGAGATA
>JBAXPM010000084.1:0-9995 GCA_037132235.1 Paludibacter sp. | reverse complement strand
GAAGCGATGCTGAAGATTGTTGAGAAACATGACCCGGCAGCACTGAAAATTTCCGGAATGTATACTATGTTGTCGGAGTTACGTCCCCTGCTTGCCATATTGGCGTTGAAGCACGATGGTTGCCCTAACTCAACAGAATTTGTTCAGCAACGCAAGTTGCGCAACAAAATGTTGGGAGCTATAGTTTCTCATATCGATGGGAAAGTAAAAGCGGGCGAAGTTGAAACCAACCCACAGGCTGCACTGGCTATCCCCTATTTGAAAAGTTACATGAAAGGCATTAGTTCTGAGAACGCTTCGGTGAAATCAGGACGCACAAACCAAATGCTGAACGGACTAACCGATAATGAGGATATGAACCAGGCACTGAGTGAATTGGGCTTGAGCAACTATATTGAAAGGCTCAGGGGATATCAACTAAATGTAAACAAGGGTGAAGCGCTCCATACGGAGAAAATGTCCATCCGTCCGAAGTTCAACAACAAAGATGCCAATAAACGTGTATTGACGGGAATTGACCATCTGTTGAGAGCTATCGAACTGGGCAAAGCCGAAAACGCTAACCTGGATTACATGCCGTTGATAAACGAGTTGAATGTGTTGCTGAATAATCGACAGTCGATTATCAAAGGCCGTACAACCCGGAGTAAGAATTCCGCCATACAAAAAACAAGAACAGTTGCGATGTCTGCTACAACTTCCGCAACTGCCTCTTAACCAAAGCGCATTCCCATTCCTGAAAATTAGCCCCGTACCTGTATGCGGGGCTTTTTTATGCCCCTTTGTGAACCTGCCTAAAACAACAAAACAACGCACACTTCAAGTTGAAGTAAACATTGTTGTATATTATAAGCAGTTGAATGTCATTGGATTGAAGTAATTACTTATCAGTAAATTTTACCGGTTTTCAACCGGTTTGTTCGTTTGTTTTGTAATTACCATGCAAATATATATTATAATATATTATCTGAAGAATATTTTTACAATTAATTACAATTACAAATGTAATTTAGAATTTTTTGAGTGCTAAGTACTTTCCAAATCCTCAAACTTTATAACTTTCAAACTTTACAAACTTTATAAACTTTATAAACTTTATAAACTCACCTTATTCCAAATCTCCCATGCAGCTACAGCTTGACCAACGAGCATTTGCTCACCATTCAGTCCGGTAGCACCCTGCTCCCTTCCTTTCTTCAGGAAAACAGTTTCGGCAGGATTGTAGACTACATCAAAAAGTAAATGGTTGGCAGTCAGGAACTGGTAGGGAATGTCAGGACATTCGTCAGCATGTGGATAAGTACCAACGGGTGAGGCATTGATAATAAAGGTATTAGCACGAATAATTTCTTCAGTAAGTTGGTAGTATGTAAGCATGCCCGGGCGGACAGTGCGCGATACAAAAGTTACTTCGATACCATTTTTACGCAACACATAATCAATGGCTTTGGATGCACCACCAGTACCCAGAATAAGTGCTTTGGTATGATGAGGTTTCAGGAAAGGTTTCAGCGATGTTTCGAAGCCGATGGCATCCGAATTATAACCTCTGAGAATCAATTTTTCTTTATCGCGGACAAACTTAATAACATTTACCGCACCAATTTCGGAAGCAGTGTCGTCCAGTTCATCCATAAATTCCATCACCTTTTCCTTGTAAGGAATGGTAACGTTCAAGCCCGACAACTCATGCTCTTCAATCAACAGCGAGAAATCGGCAATATGCTTTAATTCAAATAAATCGTATTGCGCATCAATATGTTCTCGTTCAAATTTCTCAGTGAAAAACTTCTTTGAAAATGAATGAGTAAGCGGTAAACCTATTAAACCGAAATGTTTCATATATATTATATATCTGCCCCCAACCCCCTGAAGGTGGCTATGAAGTTACTTTCTTATCCTAAATTCCGAACACCACTTCTTAAGCCCCTTTAGGGGTTTGGGGCCTCTTTCTTTTCGATTTAATCACCAGCCAAACAATCAGAATCACTCCGATTCCCACAAAAACATACGAAAGTTCGTGGCTGTATTTGTTTATCATATTCTGTTGTCCATGAGCCAAATAGCCCAGTAATGCCAGACAGCAATTCCATAATCCGGCACCGAGAGCGGTATAAAGAATGAAGTTCAGATAATTCATTTTAGCCAACCCGGCAGGAATGGAAATCAAATGACGAATAACCGGGATAAAACGTCCCACAAAAGTGGAAGTCTTACCGTGTTCATTGAAGAATGTCTCAGATTTTTTAATCTTCTCGCTGCTCAGCAGAAAAAGTTTCCCCAATTTACTGTCGGCGAATTTATAAATCACCAAACGCCCTAACCACATGGACATCACGTAATTGAACGTGGCGCCAATCAGTGCGCCTATTGTTCCGAAAATAATAATCCAGAAAATACTCAACTTGCTGTCGGGTTCTAATGCCACATATACCGCAGGCGGAATAACCATTTCAGAAGGAACAGGTAAGATGGAACTCTCACAAGCCATTAAAACCGTAATACTGAAATAGTTGGTATTTTCTTTATACCATTGCTCAATAAGTTGAATAAATGAAAGTTGTTGGGTGCTAGTTTGTTGAGGCTGTGAAGCGGGAAGCTGATTAGAAGCTGTTACCTTTATTATTGTAAGTAATACAAAAAAAAGAATTAAAAATTTTTTGGTCATATTTTAAAAGTTATAATTTTATCATAAATAAATGAGGGCCTCTGCTTCCGGACATAGTTCAGCAAACATTACTGCTGCATTTGTATCGGTTTGCATAGCCATTTTCAGGTAAATCGTCGCCTGGTTCAGATTGCCTAACTTGCAATAAGAAACGGCAATAAACAAATCAATATAATCGGTAGTTTCATTTAACTCACGGGCTGCAAGATAATATTTCAAAGCCAACTCAAATTCAGCTTTCTCCATGCATATATTCGCAATGGCCATCAAAGTATCGGGCTGTTCAGGGTCAATCGAAATTGATTTGACATAAGCCAGCAAGGCATTATCCACATCGTCGAGCCCCACATAAGCCTCTGCCAGATACACCCATGCATCTGCTGCTTCAGAATTTATTTTCAGTGCATTTTCAATATAAGGGATACTCTCAGCAAAGTGTTCCTGCTCCAACATGCAAATTGCAATCCCGGTCAAAGCATCATAATTTTCAGCTTGTTCATCCAGGGATTGCTTATAATACACAATGGCATCGTCGTACTTTTCAAGTTTTTCGTAACATTCTGCTATAAAAATATCAGTCTGCCAATATCCGAAAGTCGATAAACTCCTGTACTCCAGATAAGTCTCTATGGCTTCATCAAACTGATTGAGCTGAAAGTGGACATGTGCTTTCTGAAGACAAGTCAGCATATCTTTGTCATCAATTGCCATAGCATAATCGTATGCTTCAAGTGCTTTTGTGAAATCCATTTGTGCAAAATACAACTGTCCCAGATTAAACCAGGCTTCACCTGCAAAGGGATCTAAATCAATAATCTGTAAATTGACATCAATGGCTTTAGTCAGACTTTCATTTTGTTCGTAACAAAAAGCAAGTTCATAAAGCAAATCAGGATTTTGAGGGTTGGAATTATAGCCTCTTTCGAGCAGTTCAAGTGCAGTTTCATATTCACTCTGACCTAAATACAAGTAAGCAACATCCAGACAAACATTATCCATCTCATCCGATTCATCAGCCAACAGTTTATCGGTCAGAATTTTAGCTTCGTTGATACGGTCAAGCTTAATCAAAACTTCAATTTTGAGAAGTACAACTTCGTAATCAGTCGATTCAGTGAGGGAATCAAGTAAACGGAAAGCCTTTTGCTCGTCGCCGGTTATAAGGTATATTTTGGCACGCTTGGCTTTCAGAATGCCGTTATTGGGATGGAGTTTTAATCCCAGATCAATGGCACTGTTACTGTCTTTGGTACGGCCGCGACGCAGGTAGTATTCCACGATGTTTTCCAATTCTTCCACATCGAAATAACCGTTGGCCTTTCCGGAAAGAAATTGTTCATAACGCTGAACCAAATCTCCGGATTCTTCATCCATCGAAAAAGATAATTTGCGGCTCATATCTTTTTTATTTTTTGCAAAAATAGTGATTTAAATGCAATAAAATAAACCAATTACAAAAAAGTTATTAACAGCAATTATGTACTATACAGATTTTTTACATACGAAGGAGTCGATTTTTTCGTTTTAGGAATGATATTTGCATAAGTCAGAAAGTTTATAATGATTATGAAGTTCATAAGGTTCTTAAAGTGAAAAGTTCATAAAGTCATATGTTATTGACCTATTTATGGATGATATAAGTTTATCAATGCCCTTCAAAGTTTGAATCTTACTTTATAAACTTTTCACTTTATGAACTTTAAACTAAATATTTGTATCTTTGCTTCAAGACAACAATTAACTGATATTCTATGCAATTTTCAACCTTATTCACACATTGTCCCGCCTGTGGTTCCAATCATTTTGTTCAAAACAATATTAAGTCAAAACGCTGCGAATCCTGCGGTTTTGTATATTTCATGAATGCCTCGGCAGCAGTTGCCGGTTTTATTTTAAACAAAAATGGCGACTTATTAGTTTGCAAACGCGGAAAAGAACCGGCAAAAGGAACGCTTGATTTACCCGGCGGATTTGTGGATGATAACGAAACGGCAGAACAAGCTATTACAAGGGAAATAACAGAAGAACTGGGAGCAAAAGTTGTTGAATCATCGTATTTATTTTCGCTCCCTAATCAGTATCTGTACAGTGGGCTGACTGTACCAACGCTGGATATGTTTTTTGCTTGCAAGCTGGAAAGTACTGAAAATCTGACTCCTGCCGACGATGTGGAAGATTGCTTCTTTGTGCCGGTAAGTGATTTAAATCCTGAGCTTTTCGGATTGAATTCCATTCGGAAAGCGGTGGGAATATTTATAAAAAACAAGCCCTAACCCCTGAAGTTTAATAAAAAAAATGTTATTGTTTCATTGAATCAAAACAAATTATAATGAAGAAAAAAATATTTGCAAACCTGCTCATAGTGCTGTGTACAGCTAATTTATTTTCACAACAAAGCCATATTTTTACCAATTCGGATGCTTCTTTGCTTAAAGGAAAGGAACTTTTCAATCAGGAGAAATACTCAGCTTCGTATTCTTTTTTCGGGGAATTTCTAAAAAAATCCGACCCTTCACAGGTAAGTTTGCTGGAAGAGGCAGAGTATTATATGGCTGCGAATGCCTTTGAGCTGCAGCAGAAAAATGCTGAAACAATGCTGAAGGACTACCTAAAGAAACACCCCTATACGGTTTTTGTTGATGAGATAAATTACCGAATTGGTAAGATTGAGACCGATAATAAAAATTTTGCTCAGGCTATGATCTATTTCAATCTTGTGAACACGGCAAATCTGGAACAGAAAAGCAGAAATGAATGTTTGTTTTCTAAAGGTTATGCAGCGATTGAAACTAAAAATTTCGGAGTTTCCTCCGACATTTTCAAAACCTTGAAAGAGCAGGAAACCTCATACAGATATTCGTCGGTTTATTATTTTGCATATTCAAAATACTGCCTGAAAGAATATGATTCGGCACTTGAAGATTTTCTGAAACTTGAAACCAATCCTTCGTACAAAAAGATTGTACCTTACTATATTGTGCAGATTCTTTATGCTCAGAAAAAATACGATCAGCTCAACGACCGGGCTGATAACTTATTGAAAATAAATCCTGACAATAAAAACAATGCAGAGATTTACCGCATTGCAGGCGAAATTGCCTACCGCAAGCAGAATTATTCAAAAGCGATAAGCTACCTGAAAAGTTATGAAAAGCTCTTTCCACAGGTGCTTCGCAACGATATGTATTTGCTCGGACTATCCTATTATCAGACTAAAGATTATGCCAACGCAGCTCAATACCTGTCGAAAGCTACCACCGAAAAAGACGAAATGTCGGAAAATGCTTACCTGCATTTGGGTAATTCGTATGTCAATCTCAAAGACTTAACGAATGCCAAACTGGCTTTCGAAGCTGCTATTCGCACAAATTTCAACAAAACGGTCAGAGAAGAGGCTTTGTTCAATTACGCACAGACCTGCTACGAGTCAACTTCAGCGTTTGGAGAGTCGATTTCAGCGTTTGAGCAGTTTCTGATTGAGTTCCCGAACTCGAAATATGCCACTAAAGCGTATGATTATCTGTCAGTGGTTTATGTGACCAGCAAAAATTTCGAGCTTGCATATGAGTCCATTCAAAAAATTAAAAATGTAAACACAGCATTTCTTGAAACCAAACAATATGTTCTGTATCAGCTCGGAACTGAGGCTTTTGTTCAGAATAATTTCGAAAAAGCGATTTCGCGTTTCACCGATGCGCTCGTAACATTGCCAGCGGGAAAGTATTCCGCTGAATGTCTGTACTGGCGTGCTGAAAGTTATTACCGCACCAATCATTCGGAACAAACTATAGGAGATTTAAGAACATTTTTCAAAAGCAGCAACCAGAAAACAAGCACGAATCAGGTAATGGCCAACTATCTGATGGCGTATTCATATTTTTCACAGAAAAATTATTCCGAATCACTTAACTGGTTTTTGAAATATATTGATACAGAAACCAATATGACCGCCACGAGTTATCTGGATGCTCTAAACCGCATTGGCGACTGCAATTTCAACAACCGTAATTTTGCCAAAGCGCTGATTTTCTATAATAAAGCAGCTTCGGCAAGTCCTGCTACTGCTGATTACTCCCTATTTCAGGCGGCATACGTTGCGGGATTGCAGAAAAACTACGAAAACAAAATTTCCAAACTCGAAAACCTGATTGAACAATTCCCTAAGTCCGATTACGTGGATAATGCTTTGTACGAAATTGGCAGAGCCTGGCTGATGCTTGAAAATAACCCGAAAGCCATTGCAACGTATCAACGACTGTTGGAATATAAACCAACCGGTGATTTGGCGCGCAAAGCAGCACTTGAAACCGGAATGATTTACTTCAACGAGAAAAACTACGACAAGGCCATTGTGGCTTATAAAAATGTGATTGCCAAATTCCCCGGAACTGAAGAAGCCAACACAGCCCTCGAAAGTCTGGAATCAACTTATATAGAAACTAACGATGTATCTGCCTATCTAACCTATAAAAAGTCAATTGGACTCGGAACAAAAACAGCCACTGAAGATTCCATCATGTACATTGCTGCTGAGCGCCAGTATATGAACGCGAACTATCCGAAAGCCATCAATGGGTTGAAAACTTATTTGAATCAGTTTGGTTCGGGTGGAAGATATACCACCACCGCACAATACTATCTGGCTGAAAGTTACTATATCAGTGAGGATAAAATAAATGCACTGTTATCATATCAGGAATTACTAAAAACCTCAGGCAATCAATATAACGAAGAAGCTGCCCTCCATTGTGCCGAAATTACTTTCGACCGAAAAGATTTCGCCTCTGCTTTGACTTATTTCAAGCTATTGGAAAGTGTAGCTCAAACTGCAGAGAACAAAAATATAAGTCATCTGGGAACTCTCCGGTGTTGTTATTTTCTGAATGATCATCAATCTGCAGTTAAAATAGCAAATGATATTTCAGCCGATCCACATTCGCCCGACAACATGAAAACGGAGGCAATTTATATCCGTGCCAAAGCGCAACTGGCATTAAATCAATACGCTGAGGCATTGACAGACTTGAAAACACTCTCGACAGATGCACGAACTGAATTTGGTTCAGAAGCAAATTATCTGATGGCAAATCTTTACTTCGATCAGGGAAAGATGACTGATGTTGAAAAAACAGTTTTGGACTTTGCACGGAAAAACACACCTCATCAGTTCTGGTTAGCCCGTAGCTTTGTGCTCCTTGCCGATATGTATATCAAACAAAATAATGATTTTCAGGCAAAACAATATCTGCTCAGTTTGCAACGTAATTACAAACCGGCAGATGAAATTCAAACTCTTATTTCCGACAGATTAAATGCAATCGGTGAACGGGAGAAAAAGACCATTATCAATTAATCAATTCTCAATTTCCAATTGAAAAATAAAAACGATGAAAACTTCAAAATATATAATCACAGGACTTCTAACAATCATCTGCTCATGCACTGCGATTTTGGCACAGGACACAATCCTAAACCGAAATGTTTCAGTTGAACGGGAATACCGTCCGGTCATTCTGGATGCGGGGAAAGTAAATTCCTTGCCACAGATTTTGGAACCGAAAGCTGAAAAAGTTCCGACCGCGTACAGTAACTTCAATTTACCACTCAATGCCGATTATAACATTCACACATTGCCTGCTGCCGGAATATTAGCTGATAAAAGTATTGACAAACCGGGCTTTGCCCGTATCGGTTTTGGTACGTATCTGAATTCACTGGTTGATGCTTCTTATTTATTGATAAACAAACCTGACATGTTGCTCAATGCGAAACTTAATCATGATGGAACACTTGAAGCTAAACGTTTTCACACAACGACTAAAGCGGATGTTGCATTTGAAAAACAATTTAAAAACATTAGTTTATATGCAGGTTTAGGTGGCAGTCACGAATACCTGAAGTATTACGGAGATACGTATAACCTTGACAATACTGAGGATTTTAAATTATTAGCGTCCCTATTCCCAATTTCAACTTACAACGAAGTAAACCGAACCGATATTAATTCTACCGGAAAACCATATTCAGCAAACGATCTGAAAAGTCAACCTGAAGGTGACACTTTCTGGCGGATGAATGCATTGGTCGGTTTTTCTTCATCTCAATCTCAGGACATCCGGTATCAGGCTGAAGTGAAATACAATCTGTTTAGCTCGATAAACGGTCTGACCGAAAACATGATTCATACGCAGGCAAGTTACAGTTCACCAAGCGAAAAAAACCGTATGGGAGTTGATTTGGAGCTATACAATCTATTCTACAATTCGGCAACTATCTCACCATTTAATTTTTGGGATTCATATTCGGTACTAAACCTGAATCCTTATTACAGCATGCAACATGACCAATGGAAAGTAAGAATTGGGGTTAAAACAGCTTTCTCGTTTGTTCATGGCGATGGATTTAACCCTTCGGCCGATGTAACCGGTGAATGGAATCCTATTCCAAAACTTTTATCAGTTTACGGCGGTGTGACCGGAGGCTATGAAATTAATTCACAAAATAAAATTTTTGCCGGGAATCCGTTTTTGTATTCCGATTTACGCGTAAAAGACACCTACACACCATTCAACCTATATGCAGGTACAAAAATAAAACCTGTTGATAATTTGATGTTTAATGCATTTGTTGATTTTCGTCAGGTCAACAATCAGTATTTCTTTGTGAATAAGGAATACAAACTGGAAAATAAAAACAGCTCACTTAGTATGCCATTGCCCGATTCATCACTGTTCAGCAACCGGTTCAATTTGGTTTACAGCAGCGCAACACTTTTTCGTGGAGGAATACGAGCGACATACAACTTACCTGACATTATGAATGTGGAGCTGAAAGGCACTTACAACGGCTGGAATGTTGCAACCGAGGAACATGCCTGGAACAAACCAACCTTTGAAGCAGAGATGAATGCTAATTACAAAATTGATAAGAGTTTCAGTGTATCCCTGAATGCTTTTTACGAAGGTGGTCGATTTGCTAAACACGGCAAGAAAGCTGTTGCAATGAATGATAAAGCCGATATAAATGTAGGACTCAATTACCGCTACGACAAACAATTCAGTGCTTTTGCCAAAATAAATAACCTATTCAACAGTCAGTATCAGGATTTCTATGGCTACGATGTGCAGGGAATTAATTTTATGATTGGTGGAGCAGTTTCGTTTTGAGAAAATGTGGTTATAAATTAGATTGTAATACTTGACGAAGGTACTACACGAAGAATATAAGCTGTATTGCCAATTAATGTATAAATAATGGTCATCTTTTTATACCTCAACCGCCTGACATTGAAACCATATTGCAGAAAGTATGGGGATTTTTGTATAAT
>JBAXPM010000083.1:0-10127 GCA_037132235.1 Paludibacter sp. | reverse complement strand
TCAATTATTTTAAACTCTTATTTATTTCGGCAATATATCCCAAAACCTCGTCACGTCCGGTTCGTTTTTCAGCTGACGTTTCGAATATCGGAGGTAATTCTTCCCAATCTTCGGCCAGTTTTTCTTTGTAAGCACGGATACTTTCTACTGCTTTTACATGCGAAAGTTTGTCGAGTTTGGTAAACACAACTGAGAATGGAATACCGTTTTCGCCCAACCATTCCATAAATTCCATGTCAATTTTCTGTGGCTCTAAACGACAATCAATCAGCAAAAACAGGCAGGTAAGTTGTTCGCGATAAAGGATATAGCTTTCAATAATATCTTTCAGTCGCTCACGGGTATTCTTTCCTGCAGTGGCATAACCGTAGCCCGGCAAATCCACCAAATGCCAGTTATTATTAATCAGGAAATGATTGATTAAGAGCGTTTTCCCGGGTTTCGACGAAGTCATTGCCAAATCCTTGCGGTTGCAAAGCATATTGATTAGCGACGATTTACCAACGTTTGAACGTCCGATAAATGCATATTCCGGCAACTGACTTTCGGGACATTTTTTATAGTCCGTGTTGCTGATTACAAATTCTGCTGATTTTATATCCATATTGTCCTGAGTTAAAAGTAAAAGTTTGTAAAGTTATACCTATAGTAAATTGTCAACTTTGAATTGACCACTTGAAATAACGTGCATCCCTATATATGTTATTAATCCATTGATTATCAAAAGTTCATAACCAAAGGTATAGTTGAAATTTGCTGAAGAAAATTGATTTAATCCAAAACATAACACCGGTGAAAGCACCGCAACAACCGGCATAAAGTTATCCCGAATCTGACGTTTAGTAAATAATCCGAATGCAAACATTCCGAGCAACGGACCATATGTATATGACACAATGGTATAAACCGCATCAATGATACTTTTGTTGTTCAGTACTTTAAATATCAGCATAATAACTACAAACAATACGGACATACCGATATGCGTGAATTTTCGCTTCCGCTCTGCTACTTTCGGTTCATCGTGCTGAACACCCAGAATATCAACCGAAAACGAGGTGGTGAGCGAAGCCAGCGCCGAGTCGGAACTTGCAAAAGTAGCCGCAATAATCCCGATAACAAATAAAAATGTAACAGTCTGACCAAGGTATTGCGTAGCAAAAAGTGGTAAAATATCATCGGTGTTAGCAGGTAATGCTATGTGATTCTGCGAAGCCAGCATTAGCATCATAGCTCCAAGTGTAAGAAAAACAAGGTTCAACGGCACAAAGGTGATTCCATACCAGTACATATTTTTCTGAGCATCGCGCAGGTTACGACAGGTCAGGTTTTTTTGCATCATATCCTGATCGAGTCCTGTCATGGCAATGGCAATAAAGATTCCGCTGAAAAACTGCTTAAAGAAATTCTGCTTCGAATGCCAGTCGTCGAACACAAAAATGCGTGAATGTTCGTAATTGAAAACTGTAGAAATAAATCCTGCAGTACCAAAATTCAGGGTTTTAGCCACCTGAACCACCATCAATATAAGTGCTGCAACCAAACATATAGTTTGAAGCATATCAGTCCACACAATGGTTTTAATTCCACTTCGGTGCGTATATAACCAAATCAGAAAAACCGCCACAGTAGCAGTCACAACAAATGGAATACGCCATTGATCGAAAATAAGATGCTGTAAAATAAGTGTCACCAGAAACAGCCTGATGCCCGACCCAATAGTGCGCGAAAGCAGGAAGAATGCAGCGCCGGTTTTGTAGGTATATTTTCCGAAACGGCTCTCGAGATAGGTATAAATGCTCGTCAGATTCATACGGTAATACAACGGAAGCAACAAATTAGCTATTATCAGGTAACCTACAAAAAAACCAAACACAGTTTGCATATAACTGAAACCAATTTTCCCCACCATACCCGGAACAGACACAAAACTTACGCCTGAAATTGACGAACCAACCATGCCGATTGCCACCACCCACCACGGTGATTTTTTATTCCCAAGAAAAAAAGCATCATTGTCGCTGTTCTTCCGCCCAACCAGCCACGAAATAAGCAAAAGTGCTGAAAAATAAACGACTATGATAAGTAAAATGGAAAGTCCTGACATCACTTAATTAGTTGAAAATGCGTACAAAAGTACTCAAAATCAGGAGAAGTAAAATGCTTCCTTCTAAAATAGTTTTGAAACGTTTTTTTTTGTATTTTTGCAATCGATAAAAAAAGTGTGACAACTTTTCACTATTTCCTGCAATTGACCACCGTCAATTGTCAATTGTCAACTAAAAAGTAATGAGTCAACAACAATTTTCATCCATACTGCTCGAAAACGCAGTTAACGAACTAGCCAAATTACCCGGAATCGGTCGGAAAACAGCGCTGAGATTGGTTCTTCATTTACTAAAACAACCGGAAAGTGACGTTGAAATTTTTGGAAATTCATTTATTAGTTTACGGAAAGAAGTAGTTTATTGTTCAGAATGTCATAATATTTCAGATACTGAAGTTTGCCAGATTTGCGGAAATGGTTCACGCGATCATGAAACGGTTTGTGTTGTTGAAAACATCAAGGATGTAATGACAATTGAAAACACACAACAATACAAAGGTGTTTATCATGTTTTAGGTGGAATAATATCGCCTATGGAAGGTATCGGGCCAACCGACCTGGAAATTGAAAGTTTAGTTCAACGCGTTCAAAATGATGGGATTAAGGAGGTTATACTGGCATTAAGCACCACCATGGAAGGCGACACAACCAATTTCTATATTTTCCGAAAATTATCAGCATTGGATGTAAAAGTCACCACCATTGCACGTGGAATTGCCATTGGTGATGAGTTGGAATATACCGATGAAATAACACTGGGACGTTCTATTCTGAATCGTGTTGAGTTTTCCAATTCATTTAAATAATTCTCTACGGAACAACTATTAGCTTACAAAGAAACAGTCAAAATATGATTATGGACAGAACTCTCAAACAAATATCTCAGGTTTATTATTACATCTACACTGCCACCATACTTACAACAGTAATTGGTTATGTGCTCACAATGAATAACTTCGACCCAATTCCAATGAATAGCACTTTAGGAATTGCACTAAAAAGCATAATAATCATTTATCTGATGATTTCAATTCCGTTTGGCCTGAGTTCTTTCTCCCGCCAAACAAAAAAATGTATTGAAATTGAAGATGAAACAAATAAATTTCAGACCTATAAGAAAGCAGCTATTATAAGACTAATACTTATTGGTACAAGTTTAATCGGCAGTATTATTGTATTTTTCCTTTTACGTACCGATGTTTCACTCATATTTTGTGCAGGTATTTCAGCAATCATACTGTTATTTTTCTGTAAACCTACAGAAGCAAAAATGATAAATGATTTAAAATTAGAAGAATAAAGTAATTAACGAATTAATATGATATGCTAATTGCAGTAGATTTTGATGGAACAATTGTAACTCACGAGTATCCCAAAATAGGAAGGGAGATTCCATTTGCAATAGACACACTTAGAAGACTTCAACAATACCCTGAATATTTATTAGTCTTATGGACTGTTCGTGAAGGTGCTGAATTAGATGAAGCCGTGCAATACTGTAAAGAGCGGGGGTTGGAGTTTTACGCTGTAAACAAAAACTACCCCGAAGAATCTGTTGAAAGTCCGGAATCACGCAAACTCAAAGCCGATTTATTTATTGATGACCGAAATCTTGGTGGTTTGCCCGACTGGGGGGTGATTTACAGAATGATTAGAAGCGGCAGATATCTTCAACCCATTTCGAATGAAATTGATCAGGAAATACAAATTCCCAAAAGAAGTTTCCTGAAATCCTTGTTAGGAGGTTAATCAGCATATTGTAATTCAACATGTTGCTCGAAAATGAAATACTAAAACTACGTGCTGTTGAACCGGAAGATCTTGACCGGTTATATGCATGGGAAAACAATCCTCAACTATGGGCTGTCGGGAATACACGTCAACCCTACTCCAATTATTTAATCAAACAATACATTGTAAATTCCGAAAAAAATATTTACGAATCTCAACAACTACGGCTAATGATGGTTTGTAAAAAAACAAATAAAACTGTTGGAACAGTTGATTTATTCGATTTCGATATCCATAATAGTCGCATTGCACTAGGACTTTATGTTGATCCTGAATTTCAGGGACAAGGTTTTGCCAAGGCCGCCCTACATATTACCGAAGATTATGTGTTCAATTTTCTGAAAATAAACCAGTTATATTGTCATATTGCAGAAACGAATACTGCCAGTCGCACCATGTTCGAAAAAGAAAAATATGAAACGAATGGCATTCTGAAAAACTGGATTAAAAATTCAGAAGGATTTGAGAATATAATTGTTTTCCAGCGGTTTAAAGATGTTGTTTAATCAAAACAGTTCCCCTATATTTATTTTCTGATTTCTCTCTCAACCTCACCCGAACATTCGAATATTATGGATAAAATTATTGAATGTGTACCCAACTTCAGTGAAGGGAATGACATGGCGATAATCAATCAGATTCTTCATGAAATCAGATCAGTTAGTAATGTAAAAGTAATTAATACAGACCCCGGAAAAGATACCAACCGCACAGTGATAACATTTGTCGGAGAACCGGAAGCAGTCTGTAAAGCGGCTTTTCTGGCAGTGAAAAAAGCAGCTGAAATCATCGATATGAGTAAACAAAAAGGGAGACATCCACGTATAGGTGCAACAGATGTATTACCGCTGATTCCGGTCAAAGGCGTAAGCATGGAAGAAACTGTTGAATTTGCCACCAACTTAGGCAAACGCATTGGTGAGGAGTTGAATATTCCGGGTTACTTTTACGAGTTTGCTGCCACCGAAGAAAAAAGGCGTAATCTGGCAAATTGCCGCTCAGGTGAGTACGAAGGTTTGACTCAAAAACTTGCAAATCCCGAATGGAAACCAGATTTTGGTCCGGCCGAATTCAATGAACATGTCAGGAAAACGGGCGCAACGGTAGTCGGTGCGAGAAATTTTCTGATTGCCTACAATGTAAATCTGAATACTAATTCCACCCATATTGCCAATATAATTGCTTCTGAAATCCGCGAAAAAGGTCGTATTAAAAGAGAAGGTGACCCAAACACAGGAGAAGTAATAAAGGACAACAATGGCAATCTTATTTATGAACCCGGTTTACTGAAAAGCGTAAAAGGAATAGGTTGGTATATAGAGGAATACGGAATTGCCCAGTTATCGTTCAATATCACCAATATAAGTACAGCTTCAATTCATCAGGTATTCGAACTGGCTTGCGAGCGTGCTTTAGCACATGGTGTTCAGGTTACAGGTTCTGAACTGATTGGAACTATTCCATTGCAGGCTTTACTTGATGCCGGAAATTATTATTTACAGAAAATGCATCAACCAACCAATGTATCAGACGAAGTGAAACTCATAACAGCAATAAAATCAATGGGATTGGACGAACTTGCACCGTTTGACCTTAAAATGAGAATAATCGATTACCTCATTCAGGATATTTCTTAATCACCTATCATTAGAATATTGTAATTCGCAAACTCGGAATTAGGGCTGCCAGTTTTTCCTTTACGAAATATACACTTCAAGCAAAGTCACACTTGTTTCCGGAATAAGTGCCAGTTCATTTATAATAGCCGGAATAAGCACAGTATCTCCCTTATTTACAATTGTTTTCTCATTATTGTATTCAATAATCATATTTCCCTCGAGACACATATAGGAAACAAATGAGTCTAATTCACCATAGTTACGGGTAACAGCTTCATCGAACTTAATCAGGTTGGTGGTAAAATAATCACAATCGATTAACGGAGTGATTTCATTTAAAACCGCCAGATATGGAGTTTTTGGTTCTTTTGCAGCAGAGAAATCAATTACATCCAGCGCCTGTTCGGTGTGCAATTCACGTTCATTACCCTTATCATCCACCCGTTTATAGTCGTAAATACGGTAAGTAATATCACTGCTCTGCTGAATTTCGGCAACAACTACACCCTTACCTATTGCATGAACCAAACCTGCAGGAATAAAAAGCACATCACCTTTTTTTACGGGAACTTTCTGCAACAAACCTTCTACTTCGCCGGCATCCAAAGCTTCTACATATTCATCGGGTGTACAATCTTTTGTAAATCCAATTATCAGTTCAGCTCCCGGATCGGCATCAACTACATACCACATTTCAGTTTTACCATAGGAATTGTGTCGTTCCGCTGCCACTACATCGCCCGGATGTACCTGAATGGAGAGGTTTTCGTTAGCATCAATCAATTTGAATAACAAGGGAAATGACAAACCAAAAGCATCATAAATTTTATCGCCTACCAGATCGCCCATGTAAATTTCAATCAGTTCAACGAGATTATTTCCAGCCAATAAACCATTTATCACGACAGATTCATCGCCTTCATAACCCGACAATTCCCAGCTTTCGCCTAATTTGTCGCTTGAAGCGGGTTTTCCGAAAAGTTTTTCTAATTTGGTTCCTCCCCAGATTTTATCTTTGAGAATTGGACTGAATTTTAAAGGATACAACATGATAGTTTATAGTTAGTAGTTTATAGTCGGTAGTTTATAGTCGGTAGTTTATAGTCAGTAGTTTATAGTTTGTTTTCAATATAAAAAGAATGAACAATTAACAGCACTGAGATTCAGACTTATTAATTGTTCATTAAAGATTATTTTGGTTGGTTTTACTCTGCGTTAGTTCGTTGAGCGAGGTTTTGTTCCCATGCCCAGGCACTTCGTAAGGTTTCTTCTACTGTTTCCATAGCTTTCCAGCCCAATACATCGTTGGCAATAGTTGGATCAGCCCATACTTTTTCAGTATCGCCCTCTCTCCTGCCTACAATTTTAAATGGCACTTTCACATTAGTCACTTTTTCGAAAATATCAATGATTTCAAGCACCGATAAACCTCGTCCGGTTCCTAAATTAAAAGTTTCAACATTGCTGCGTGTTTGTTTACCAAGCATACGTTCAACAGCAATAACATGAGCTCTTGCCAAATCCACAACATGGATGTAATCACGCACACATGAGCCATCAGGAGTATTATAATCGTTCCCAAAAACCATTAATTGCTTACGAATACCAATAGCAGTCTGTGTTACAAAAGGCAGTAAATTATTTGGCACACCGGTAGGTAATTCACCTATTTCGGCTGAAGCATGTGCTCCTATCGGATTAAAATAGCGAAGAATAATACTTTGCAAACCTGAATTTGCATAAATCGTATCACGAATAATTTCTTCACCCACCTGCTTTGTATTTCCGTAAGGCGAAGTAGCAAGCTTTATCGGTGCATTTTCAGTTACCGGTAAAACATCAGGCTGACCATAAACTGTACAAGACGACGAAAATACAAAATTGTTTACCTTATGAATAGGCATCAACTGAAGTAAATTAATCAACGAGACCAGATTATTGCGGTAATACATTAATGGTTTTTCAACAGATTCACCCACCGCTTTACTGGCTGCAAAATGTATAATTGCTTCAATATTCTTGTGTTTCTCGAACATTCTGTCCAGACTAACATAATCCACACAATCAATATTTTCAAATGCCGGACGAACTCCGGTTATTTTTTCGATACCGTTCAGAACATCAATATTTGAATTCGACAAATTATCTACAATAACAACTTCATGTCCTTTGTTGATTAATTCGACCGTAGTGTGCGAACCAATATAGCCTGTACCACCGGTTACTAATATTTTTGCCATGTCTTATTTGTATAATTTTTCCGGATATGTACCTTTACGAATCAACTCATTTATTTTCAAAACCACCTGCGGACGGTCTTCAGCATAAGTTACACCAAACCATTTTGATGGCGTATCAAGCACTTTGCAGGTTACTTTTTTCTCAACAATCAGGTTATTAACTGCCAACGGAATATAGAACTCAGATTTCAGTTTATCGCCATTTTCTTTCAGAAATTCCTTGAAATAATCCATCGAATAATCGAAATAATCAGGAGTAAAACCCCACATATTCATCGAAACCGGGGTAGTTGCCAACAACGACACTTCTTCACCATTTTCATCAAGATAGATAATTGTACCGCCCTTTTCTTCGATATGGGTACGTTCGACAACGTTCATGAGCAACTGATTTTCATCAACCACACAAACTCCACGACTCACCGCACCACTTTCCGATAACGTATTTCCGACACGATATCCAACCATGCAGTATTCATTTTTCTTTCCTTCCACACTGCGCAGAAAATCAGATAAAACAGCAAATGATTCCTGACCATAAAAATCATCAGCATTAATAACTGCAAATGGCTCTTTGATAGCATCTTTTCCCATCAAAACCGCATGGTTTGTCCCCCAGGGTTTTTCACGTTCTTTATTGTAAGTATATCCTTCAGGCACATTCGTAATTTCCTGAAAAACGATGTCTGTTTCAATAAGTTTTTTGTATTTATTAATCACCACTTCTCTGAAATCTTTTTCGAAAGTGGGTCTGATAACAAAAACTATTTTCCCAAATCCGGCCTTAATTGCGTCATAAATTGAATAATCCATGATGGTTTCTCCGTTCGGACCTAATCCGTCAAGTTGTTTTAATCCGCCATAGCGACTTCCCATTCCAGCTGCAAGTACAAATAATGTTGGTTTCATGTGATATTTTTTAATTTTTGAGGTGCAAAGTTAACCATTTGTTTTGAATTTTGGAATTATTAATCCTCATTTTTACAACTATAACAAAGTACACTATAAAATGCAGTTGTATTGAAATATTTTCTTCCTTTTGTTGATAACTTTTTTACACACAAATTTGGCAATATGCCTCAAAAGCTTAACTTTGCAATTAGAAAACCAATATATATGTATCAATACCGAACCACATCGTCAGGGAGAAATAAAAGGAGTAGAAGACGAAAAAAAAAGAAATCTATTTTTAAAAACCCCTTACTGTGGATTGTATTACTTCTTTTCATTTCAACCTATCTAGTTTTTTTTCACAATAAAAAGAGTGGATCTATTTCTAGGTTTACTCCTGAAGTTAAGACTGAATTAAAACAAAACACAGTTATCGACCAACAACCGGCGATATTAGAAAGAATAAAACCCTATACGCCGGACTGTGATCATGTACGGTTTGCAAATGTACCCATAAAACCCAGCAGCAAGCTTAACGACATCAACGATGTACAAATGGTACATGCTCAGAGAAACGGTTTAAAGAGATTTTTCAAAACTGACAAAGAATTGTTTTCAAATATCGAAATTCTTAAACGGAAATCTGTTCTTTTTGAGGTTACCGAAAATAATTTTTATCAGTTTAAAACGCTGACACATTCACAACCTTATTTGATTCCCGAGGCAATTGATATGCTGAATGAAATCGGTTACCGCTTTCAGAAAAAGATGGAGGCTAAAAAGAAAAATTATTTCAGGTATCATATCACATCGTTGCTGCGTACCGAAGAAGAACAAATCCGACTGCACCACCGCAACGGCAATGCTGCAAACCATTCTACTCACATGTATGGGACCACGATAGATATTTCGTACAAAGATTTTTTCAACACACAAACCAATAAAAAAGAAAGCAATTACGACGCTGTGCAGGCAATGACTAAGGTACTGATTGAAATGCGACAGGAATGCAGGTTGCTTTGCGTCAGGGAGCGTCACCAATCCTGTTTTCATATTACCGTAGTTGTTTGTCAACCAAATAGAGCAAAAAAATAATGACTATTTCTTTTAAACTATAACAGAAAAGTGTTTTTTTGATTAACTTTGCATCTCTTTAAAAAAATGACTTCGTAACTCAGTTGGTAGAGCAACAGACACCGCCTCATATACTGATTATCAGTTATTTAAAAAATATAATCAAACAAAAACAGGAACAAATCGCCTGCGGTCTGAATTTTACATCATTTAGCGACCCCGCCACTATTCTTTAATAAATCATAATTTAACGATTTTTTAGCTCTTTCTTATCATAAAAAACACATACAACAAACCCCAAAAGTTAGTGATAACTTTTGGGGTTTTGCTTAAATAGAAATAGTATAAAAAATCACTACTGACCGACAAACAATTTAGACAAGAATAAAAAAAGTAGGGCAATAA
>JBAXPM010000082.1:0-10244 GCA_037132235.1 Paludibacter sp. | reverse complement strand
AACAACAAAATAGAAATTAGTTATAAATCTGTCAAGCTAATTTAGGACAAGACAATATTTTTATTACTACAGGTCATCTTTTTACGGCAACAAGACACCTTTTTGTTTCTTCAACGCATCTTTCTATTTCTTCAACACACCTTTTTATTCCTTCATCGTACCTTTTTATTCCTTCAAGGTATCTTTTCGTTTCTTCATTGTACCTTTATATTCCTTCAGGGTATATTTTCGTTTCTTCATCGTACCTTTTTGTTTCTTCAACACGCATGGAAGTCATAACAATATCATCTGTTCTCATATTCAGGGTATGACTTGAAGTCACGCCTTGAATTAATATCCTGACAACATGCTATTTCTAAACAACCCCCTGAAATGAAACATCTTCTGAAAGCCTTATCTACAAGGATTTTTTTAGTTTTGTTTAAAAATAATCCTGAAAAATGTTGGTGACGTTAAATTGGTTCTTTATCTTTGGGGGCAAAAAGAAAGAAACTTCAATCGTGAGGGTGTCACTCCAAGTGACGCTCTCACTAAATAAGAAACATAGTGAGCGTGTCACTCTAAGTAATCTTAATTGGGGGCGCGACTTTAAGTCGCACTCCCAATATTGAAGAAGAGACACTCTCACTAAAGAATAAAACACACACAATACCATGAGCCTTTACGAAAAACTGCAACAAGCCCGAAGCGAAGAAGATGTAAAAGACGCGTATATCAAAGCATTGGGATTGAAAGGATATTCCAAAAACCTGATTGATATTCAGACCAAAGAAATATGGTTCGAAGCCAAAGACGGTGGCAAGAACTCAACCTACGCCATGTTTACACAGCTGATGCATTATGTGCAGGAAGCGTTGAACAAAGGCGACTATATCCCACCTTTTCTGTGTGTGATTGATACCCAGAAAGCAGCGGTGATGAAAAGTGAAGATGTGATTCCTTTCCTCGCCAAAAAAACGATTAAGTGGGGAAAATCAGCCAGCAGTTATTCACAGGAAGCTCTCGAAGCCATTTCGGCACATATCGGTACGCACTTTGTTTCCTTCCGCATCGAAACCCACGAAGACGAATTTATCTCCACCATCAAAAACGCCATTAAAAACGGTGATATTATCCGCACACAGATTACCCCCGACAACCTGAAACAGGTGTTTGACAAGTGGGTGAAAATGGTAGGGCAGGAAATCAAAGGCGTGGCACCCGAAGATTACGCCCTGTTGTTTTTTGCCGACATAATGAACGATGGAACAGTTTCTACTCACGACAATCTGCCGGCCGAACTGCTGCATAAAAACAATGCGCCCGTATTTAGTCTGGGCGGAAAGATATACGAACTCGGAAACCGCGAAGGCTACCGCCAGTTTTGGGCTATTTACCATCGTCCGCCGCAAGCCGAATACCGCAATTATTTACTTGAACGCCGCGACAGTTTGATTCCACTTGACGAACGAAGTTTCAAAGGAGCATATTACACCCCGCTGGCAGTAGTGGATAAAGCTTACGACAAACTATCCGAAACACTGGGGCATAACTGGCAACGCGAATACATTGTATGGGATATGTGTTGCGGTGTGGGTAACTTAGAGGTGAAACACAGCAACCACCGCAACATTTACATGAGCACGCTCGACGAAGCCGATGTGGATGTGATGCTCGCCACCAAAACCTGCGTGGCAGCGCAACGCTTTCAGTACGATTACCTGAACGACGATATAACTGATGATGGTAAAATAGATTATTCGCTTACCAACAAAGTGCCCGAAGGGCTGCGACGTGCCATTGCCGATGGTAAAAAGATTTTGGTGCTGATTAATCCACCGTATGCGGAAGCGACAAATGGTGCAAATACAAGTATTTCAAGTAGAGGAAATGAAACATCAACTAAAGAAGGAGTTGCAAAAACTAAATTTGCTGAAAAAGCAATGATAGATTATGGAAAAGCAAGTAATGAGCTCTTTATGCAATTTGTTGCTAGAGTTGCTCAAGAAATTCCAACAGCAACTATTGCTATGTTTAGCAAATTAAAATATGTTACAGCACCTACATTAGAAGATTTCAGAAATATTTGGAATGCAAAGTATTTAGGTGGTTTTGTAGTAGATAGCAAATCATTTGATGGATTGAAAGGAAATTTTCCGATTGGATTTTTAATTTGGAAAACTGATATAATTGGAAAGGATAGAGTATTTGTTTCTGAAATTGCTACTGAAGTTTTAAATAAAAAAGCTGAACCAATAGGAGAGAAAATATTTTATTCTGCACCAAACAATCAATTATTATCAAATTGGATTGAACGACCAAAAACAAATAAAGTAGAGGTTATTCCATTAAAGAATGCAATATCTCCTGCAACCGTATCTAAAGATTTAAGAGGGACAAAATGGTCAAATAATGCGATTGGCTACATGTTTAGTGGAGGAAATGATTTTCAAACAGCAGCCCAGCAAACTGTAATATTTTCTTCTGGATACAGTAGTGCAAGAGGTTTTTTTATAAATCCTGAAAACTTGTGGCAAGCAGTTATAGTATTTACAGTTCGTAGAATTCTAAAACAAACCTGGCTTAACGACCGTGACCAGTTTCTGCAGCCCACCGGCGAACTAACCGAAGAATTTAAGTCGGATTGTTTGGTGTGGATGCTTTTCAATGGCAGTAACCTCACCGCGGGAGCCGATGACCTGGAGTGGAATGGCCGTAAGTGGAGCATTGTCAATCATTTTATACCCTTTACCGAAGAAGAAGTCGGCGCACCCGGTCGGTTTGAATCGGACTTTATGGTGGAATACCTTCATGCACTTACTCACGGGGTGACTTTAAGTCATACACTTACTCACGGGGTGACTCCAAGTCACCCCGTGAGTGGAGGTATAAGTAAAAGCAATTCTGAAAAGATACTTTCACTCGAAGCCACCGCCGTACTCGCCGAAGGCAAAAAACTCTGGCAAGCCTACTTTGCTCACACCGATGTACGTGCTGTACGCGATGAACTCAAACTTAATCGCCCCGATGCAGGTTGGTATCAGGTTCGCAAAGCCCTGCAAGCCCGCAATGCCAGCGGCGATTTTCCACCGGTAAGTTTCAAACCATTCGAAACTGCTTACAAAACCCTTACCGAAAAACTGCAACCAATGGTGTATGAGTTGGGGTTTTTGAAGGTGTAGTAAAGCTTCGATTTGTCCGTATTATATGACAAAGATTCTGAGCAAAGGAAGGACGAAAGAGAATGAACAGTAATAAATTAATAAATATGAAATATGAGAATTAAGAATAGACGACAAAGAATCAGAAAAATAATTTCAATTATCACTTTTCTGCTTTTCCCAGCAACTTTCTATTATTTATCGCCCTACCTAATTGTTCAAGGAACAATAAAAGGGATTATTACCGGAAGTTTTATTGTTTTTGCTCTTATGTTTGTTAGTTCATTGTTTTTAGGAAGAGCTTATTGTGGTTGGGTGTGCCCAGCGAGTGGAATCCAGGAAGAAATTATGAAAGTAAATGATCGAAAAATAAAAAAGGGAAATCTGATAAAATGGCTTATTTGGATACCCTGGATATCATTTATTGTTGTTTTCGCAATTAGAAACGGAGGATACAAAACCATAGACCCTTTTTACCAAACAACGTATGGATTTTCAATGGCTAATATTGGAGCATTATTTACATATTTGTCCGTATTGACTTTGATTGTACTTCCTGCTTTTTTAATCGGACGAAAATCATTTTGTCATCATATTTGCTGGATGGCACCTTTTATGATACTTGGACGAAAAATCAGAAATATTTTTAGAATACCTTCATTACAATTAATTTCTTCCTCAAAGAATTGTATAGGTTGCCATACTTGCACAAATGAATGTCCAATGAGTCTGCCTGTTGAAGAAATGGTCAAAGAAAACAAGATGGAGAAAGCTGAATGTATTCTTTGTGGAACATGTGTTGATGGCTGTAAATCAAAAGCAATTGAATTCAACTTCGGCAGCAATGTGAATAAGAAGAATTAAAATAACGAATGCACAACACCTCTGCTCCCGCGCAATTTTATCGCGTGAGAAAACAACTAAATAATTAAAGCCACACGAAGAATGTGTGCGACAGCAAGGGCAAAAAGAAACAAATTCAATCCTGTTCATTTTTAATCTTTATTGGGGGCGCAACTATTAGTCGCACTCCCTATAATAATAACAATACAAGTAGAACAAATAATTCAGCTATGAATTTCGAATCCGGAAATTTATATCATATCTACAATCAGGGAAATAACCGGCAGCAACTGTTTTTTTCGCGCGATAATTATCTTTTCTTTCTGAAAAAGATTAATAAACACATTCTGCCTCACGCTGATATACTTGCGTGGTGCTTAATGCCTAATCATTTTCATTTGATGGTTTATGTGAAGGATGTAATTATTGCTAATGAGGCATTTACTCACGGGGTGACTTGGAGTCACCCCGTGAGTAGAGGTAGTCACCCCGTGAGTAGAGTTAAGGAAATTAATTTGAACAATAATATTGCAATCATGCTTCGTTCTTACACCAGAGCGATTAATAAACAATTTGATAGAAGCGGTAATCTTTTCCGCGAATCTACAAAAGCCGAATGCCTCACCAACACACAAGGCATCACCCCTTCCTTTTTCGGTTCACAAATCAATGTTCGTATTCCTGAAAAAGAATACCCGCAGGTTTGTTTTAATTATATCCATCAAAATCCGGTAAAAGCCAACTTAGTAAAACAGCCTGATGAATGGGAATTTTCATCTTATCCCGATTACTGCGGTATCAGAAACGGTAAATTAATCAACAAAGCACGTGCAGCGGAATTTGGATTAATGAATACAGAGATAGCCTCTCTTTGAGAGAGATTATCTCTACTAATAATAAGATGACTTGAAGTCATTAGTTGAGATGTGTGTGAGCATAGATATAGCCTCTCTTTAAGAGAGACTATATCTATTAAAAGACTATCTCTACTAATAAATTATCTCTACTAATAAAATTAAATCACCCCCAGCGTTCGTGCATACATCAGTGCCTGAGTAGTATTTTCGGTTTGCGTTTTGGTCAGAATATTTCGGCGGTGATTATCCACGGTATTTTTACTGATAAAAAGTTTTTCGGCTATCCGACTGCTTTCGAAGCCACGTGCCATTAGTTTAAGAATTTCAACTTCACGGCGGGTAAAGCAGGTCTCAGTATTAGAAACCTTCATCGTTCCTGTGCTACAATCCATTATCATCATTCCCCGTGGCGGAGTTTCTGTTTTACGTCCCGTAACCGGGTCAATCAGTAACAGCAGAAACCACAGTTCATCGTTCTTATCCAGTTCAAGCACCATGTATTGATGCAGAAAGCGTTGGTATGTTCCGTCAGCATTTTTCATCCTACATTCGTATATCAACTTATAGTGTTTCAGTTGGTCGGCAGATATTTCGTGTATCATGTTCAGCGCCTTGTGTTTACATTGCTGTACATAGTCCACATCGCCGGGATGGAGTAAAGCCTGTAAGCTTTCCATGCTGTTGAATTCTTTCTGAAACGGATGGTCGGCATCGAATTGCCAGTGTATCATGCTATATTCGTTCCGGTGCATATCGTATAGTGCCGTGCCTTTATTGCTGGCTTTCGATAACTGCAGCAAAAGTTGCTTCTTTCGTTCAAAATGTGTGTAATCTTCGTGTGATACATTCTGAAACCGATGTACTAATTCATGGTATTTTTGTTGGATGCAGTTCATGTAAAAAACAAGTAATTTTAAATATTTAAAACTTTAGATAAATTTAATTAACGGTTTGTTTTCGAGTCATATTCATGTTCGTTGAAATATGTTGTATTTTATAATTGTAAAATTAGCGATTAATCGCTATTGTAAAAAAAAATTCAAGCTAATACTTTTGACAACAGATTTGTTGAAATGCTTTTCAGACATCACTTAACAAATATAACTTAAAAAATCAAGAAAACAAAATCAGTAATTGAAGAATATAAACACTTAAAACAACAAGCATTATGACAGCAGGAGCAAGAATTCCACGCGGGATTGACGATTTCAATCCATATTACACTAATGCCATCGCGTATTTATTGGATGGCGCACCCACAACCAATGCCGTGAGATTAGGCATAATCCCCGACGAACTAACCCAATTGACAGGCTTTGCCACAGCATGGGCACCACTGTACACAAAATACAGTGATAAGAAAAACAGCCGAACCACTGCCGTGAAAGATCAGCTGTTAGAGATTATCGGGAATGTAATTGGATTTGATCAGGACAATCATATCCTGGATCGAATTGCAGCATCGCCTAATGTTACTATTATAGATTTAGAGACCTTTAATATTAAAAAAGGGTCATTACAGAAAACAACACGAACTGTCTCATCAACTCCTATCAGCGAACCGGTAACTGTAACTATACAACCAATAGGTGGTGGTTCACTAACTGTAAAATGTTACAGCACTACCGGTCAGCGTGCTGCTATATACGATGGTGCGGACAGTGTGCAATTTCTCTATCAGGTTGGCGACACCGCTCCTGCTTCAGCCGAAGTCGCAGGTTTGACCAAAGAACTTTCCACTAAAGCATCGTTTACGCTGGCATTAGGCTCCAGCAGTTCGGCAAAGAATCTGTATATCTATTTCCGTTGGTACAATACCAAACACCCCGAACTGGCAGGTCCCTGGAGTTCATTACAAACCACCTTGATATTGTAAGGAACTGATAATTTTAAACGAGGGTGTCCAAAAAGGCATCCTCTTTCTTTTTGAAGTTATAATCTGAAAGTGTTTTGGACTGTAAGTCCGACATATATTAGCCCAATGCAAAACGAAGTGACGCATTGGGATTATAATGCCGATACAAACCAAACGCCCTATAAGGGCAACATATTATATTTCAATATATTATACAGGGCTTACAGCCCGAATTTATTTTATTTACCAATACCCAAGGCTTCACCTTGGGCTAAAATATATAGGCCTTTCAGGCTATACTTACAAACTATAAGTATTCTCAAAAGTTGATTTACTTTTTGGACATCCTCGTTTAATGAAGTTTTGCTGTATTCTGAAACATATTTGTATTGCTTTTGTAACCTCAATTTCAACACCTATTCCTTACTTTGTATTAAATTTGAAAAAATGTATTCAAAGGAGGATTTCGGGGAACAATTCAGGTGGGGCGTTTCATTGGCAGCCTATCAGGTTGAAGGTGCGCACGAAGCCGATGGCAGAGGTCCTTCCATCTGGGATCATTTCTCGAACAAAAAGTATCGTATTGAAGATGGATCGAATGGGAATGTGGCCTGTGAGTTTTATTACCGCTATGAAGAGGATATTGCCCTGACCAAATCGCTGAATCTTTCTCATTTTCGTTTCTCCATATCGTGGACACGGATTATCCCCGATGGTATTGGTGAAATAAATCAACCCGGAATTGATTATTACAACAGACTGATTGATTGTTGCCTGGAAAATGGACTTGAACCCTGGCTTACGCTCTATCACTGGGATTTACCCTTAGCACTCGAAAAACAGGGAGGCTGGACAAACCGCTTAGTGGTAAATGCCTTTATCCGTTTTGCTGATGTTTGTTCGAAAAGTTTTGGCGACAGGGTAAAAAACTGGATAGTAATGAACGAACCCTTTACTTTTACAGGACTGGGGTACTTAGTGGGGTATTATGCCCCCGGACGATTTGGAATGCATAATTATCTGCCTGCCGTGCATCATGCCACACTTTGTCAGGCCGAAGGAGCACGCCGAATTCGCCGGAATTTACCCCATGCTTTTATTGGTACTTCTATTTCCTGTTCCTATGTAGCTCCAGCCAGCCATCATCCAAAGCAGGAAGCAGCTGCCCGACGGGTGGATGCATTAATGAATCGTATTCACATTGAGCCTCTGCTTGGAATGGGTTACCCTGTAAAGGAGTTGCCGGTATTGGAACGAATAGAAAAGTATTTTCATCCCTACGACGAAGAACTGATAAAATTCAATTTCGACTTTATTGGCTTACAGAATTATTTTTCGTTAGTTGCCTATGATAATCCCCTTATTCCCTATTTACAGGCATTTGTAGTTCCATTCCGAAAATTGAATCGCCCACTTACAGCAAATGGTTGGGAAGTTTTTCCCGAAGGAATGTACCGTATTCTGAAACAATTCTCCGCGTACCCGATTAAAGAATTTATTGTTACAGAAAATGGAGCTGCATTTCACGACCATCTGGAAGGAAACCGTGTACATGACACACGACGAATGCAGTATATTCAATCCTACCTTGCCGAAGTGCTTAGGGCTAAGAATGAAGGTATGAATATAAGTGGTTATTTCATCTGGACACTAATGGATAATTTTGAATGGAGGGCAGGATTTCGTTCCCGGTTTGGCATAGTTTACACCGACTTTTTGAAACAAACCCGAATAATTAAAGATAGTGGGCTTTGGGTGCGGGATTTTTTGAAATAAAATCAATTCATATTTTGTGTAATCGTTTCGAAACATTGAACCAAAATATATAGGTAAAAAAACGATTAATTGTCTGATTCAGTTGATTGTATCTAAAAAAAAACTATATTTGCGAAATTATGCACACATTAATTTGTGACCACCCTTAACCTCAATATCTTAAACAATTTAAAGCTATACAAAATGTTAAAGATAACGGCCTATCAAATTGCCGAGAGCATTGATATAAAAAGGTTTAAAAATGATTTCACCAGCAAATTACTATCATCCTCATCCTTCGAATTGTTTTACGAATATGAAGAAAAATCCTATTTGTATTTGTTCAATTATGGGGTGGTAATTTTTGCTGATTTTTCGGAAATAGATGAAAGTAAAGTAATCTCGTTTATCGAAGATTATAGTTCAACTCCCTTCACAGAAAGATTATCCGAGAATTTTATAGTAAATATTGATAGTAAAAAGCCCCTGTCTTTTTCGTACAATAGTGCCAATGTGCCTGAAATCAACAACGAACTGATTAAAATTTGTATGCTGAATGTAGGACATTCGGTAGTGATGGATTATTACTTAGATGAATCCAAGAAATTGTTACTGGCAGTAACCGACTTTACCACACAATTAGAAAAGTACGGTAAAATAGACATTACCAAACGGGAAATGCTGAAATTTATCGGTAAAGTGCTTAATACTAAAAACAAAATTATTGACGAACTTTATATTCTGGATGCTCCTGATATTGTTTGGGAAAACGAATTTTTATCAAATGTCAATAATGGACTGTCTAAAACCTTTGAGCTTAAAACCCGCTTTCGGGAAATTGAATATCATTTGAAAATAATAGAAGACAATTTGAGTAATTTTCGTGAAGTTTTGCATCATCGCGAGAACCGTGCATTGGAACTAATAATTATTGTACTTATACTTATTGAAGTTTTCGATTTGATTTTCAGCAAGATATTCAAATATTGGTAATAATAAAGTAGAAAACTACGTGAAAGCAGTTATTTATACCAAATACGGTAGCCCCGAAGTTCTTCAGTTCAGGGATGTCGAAAAACCCGTCCCAAAAGATAACGAAGTTCTTGTAAGGATTGTTGCCACCACTGTAAACCGCACTGATTGCGGATTTCGTAAAGCTGAATACCTGGCCGTTCGGTTAGTAGGTGGATTGTTTAAGCCGAAAAAGCAGATTTTAGGGTCGGAAATGGCCGGTGTAGTTGAATCAACCGGCAAGAACGTCAAAACCTTCAAGCCCGGAGATACTGTTTTTGGGTTAAGTACTTTCAATTTCGGAACTCACGCGGAATATATCTGCATCCCTGAAGAAAAATCCATTACAATCAAACCTGACAAACTTTCATTCAATGAGGCTGCTGCAGTAAGCGATGGTGGTTTTTTGTCCTTGGCATTTATAAAGAAAATTGATTTCACTATCAAACCCAATATCCTTATTAATGGTGCTTCAGGTTCAATTGGTTCGGCAAGTGTACAGTTAGCAAAGCATTTTGGAGCTGCTATAACTGCTGTATGCCGAACAAAAGATTTTGAATTATTGAAATCACTGGGTGCTGACAAAGTGATTGATTATACCAAAGAAGAATTCACCGAAAACAAACAAAAGTATGATGTGGTGATTGATGCCGTGGGAAAAAGTTCCTTTTTTCGTTGCCGTAAAATACTTAAACCAAAGGGTATTTACATTTCAACGGAATTAGGTGATTGGTCGCAAAACATTTTTCTGGCATTACTGACTCCGCTTTTTGGTGCTAAAAA
>JBAXPM010000081.1:0-10391 GCA_037132235.1 Paludibacter sp. | reverse complement strand
TATTCTGTTGTAATACAGACATATAACCTACTTATAAGGAGCGACTAAATAAGTATTCAAGTAAAGAAATACTTAGCAATAAATATGAAAAGAGAATAAGAATATCTATAAGTGAACTCAAAGAAAGAAAATGGACTATCACATATCCATAATATGAGTTTTGGGGGGTATATAGAATCCTAGTGGTTATTCTTAATGAGTAAAGAATGGCATTGGTTGTTGGGATATGTTATCCTAACTGTATATATTCTTAGGATTTTTAATCCAATCTCTGTGTCAAATAACAAATAATGCTGAGTTTCAAACTCAGCATTATTTGTTATTTGCATGTCTGTTATTTACTTTTTCTTCTTATTATAAAACGTTACCGTCTCGTTATTCACGGCATCGTTGTAAAGTTCAGCTTCAAATTTGGTGATAAACTCAGCCTTTTGTTTGTTGAGCAGTATCACTGAGATACGCTTACGGGCCATTTCAAAAGGTTCTACCTGTCCGGTGGTTCTGAAAGCCTGAATGCGCAGAAAATAGTGTTGTGTACTGTCCGATGTTTCAACAAAACTGTTGGAAGAAACAAATTTCTCCGGGTCTTCAATTTTCAACGGGATTTTCTTAAGAACATCGCTCAGTTCAAGCCATTTATCGCCAAAATAATCGTAGCTAATGGCATTCTGAATGCTGTATTTATCAATGTTTTCGAGCGACTTGGCATTAGCTGCCTGCACCCAGCTACGAACGTTCGGCAGTTTAGGGGCATTTTGCGGAACAATAAGCAGCAATCCTTTGATAATGTTTCCTTTCAGGGCAAGTTGGCTGCTGTATTCGTTGTAGAACGCTGCTAAATCTGCTTCCGAAGGTTCTTTAGGCAGTCGCTGTTCAATCAGTTTTTGCTGATATTGGTGAATGGTAAGCGATTTGCGGTAACTCTCCACCAATTCTTCAATTTCGGGTTTGTTGGTTACGTTTCGTTTGGCGTTTTCGTACATCAACACGTCGGTAACCCATTTCTTGATGTAGCTGTCGGCAATTTCGGTACTGTCCTCTTTGCTGACATTTGGCGGTATAACATGCTGAACTTCTTCGGGATACAAAAATTTACCTTCCACTTCGAGAAGCGGTTTCCCTTTTACTTCCTGCGTTTTATGACTGCAGGATGTTGAGAGGAAAAATGCAAAAAACAACGAAATGAGCGTAAATTTATACATTAAAAAGTATGCTTAAATCAAATTACAGGAAGTAATGAATGTCATATAATTCAAAAAGAAAAATAAAAAGAATAGAACGCGGATTTTCACTGTAATAGCGGATTAATAAACGGATTTAAATCTCGCCTCTGGCGAGATGATTTTCAGACACTTACAATCTAATCGGTCATGCTTGCATGACTAAAATCAGTTTTAAATATCCGTGTTTCGATTACTATTTCGACCGTTAAATCAGCGAAAATCCGCGTTCTATTCTATATATTGCTAAAAACAAAACGCAAGAATAAAAGCAAACTCAGGCCTGTTATTCTTGCGTTTCGGTTTGTATTAGTTTTTCTTGACCGATTTCAGAATTTCATCGTTTACCTTAACCGGATATTTGGCACGAAGTGATTTAATCCATTCTTTTTCAAGATACTCCTGATAATCGGCTGTTACCAGTCCGCGGACATCAGTATAATCTTCCGGTTTTTGAATTGTTTTTCCAACCACAAACGAGAACGGATAATCCTTCGAAGGAATAAACTTGTCCTTGGTTTTGAAAATCTGATTGTCAACCACTTTGTTGTCGCCCTGAACATAAAGTCCTTTTTCCACTTTCACGTGTTGAATGCTGTCGTTCAGACGAACACGCAGGTATTTGTCGATTGAATCAGCGGCAGATTTCTTTACAATTTTCTGTGCAGCAGCCAAAGTCTCCTTGTCTTTGCAAAGTATCACACGTCCTTTGTAATGAGGTTTATCCCATTTGTAGTTGTCTTTATGAGCGTTGAAGTATTTGGCAAGCCCTTCAGTATCTTTCGAAGCTTTGTCCCACACTTCGCGGTTGCTCACTTCGAACAGTAAAATGCCATCGTGGTATTCCTGCATCAGGTTGCGGAAATCATCGTATTTCTTTTCCAGTTGACCATCTTCGTATGCCAGTAATTCAGCACTTACATAAGCATCCAGTTTTTCGTTGATAATTTCGGAAGCAATCGTTTTATCCGAAGTATTGTTTTTTTTCAGGTATTTAGCAAAATCGGCCTGAGTATATTTTTTACCGGCAACACTGAATAATGGTTTGTCAAGTTTGGCTACATCGGCCACAAATGCCGAGTCTGCAAGTTTTTTTGTTCCAAGTACTTTGTAGAACTCTTTCAGATTAGCTGCATTCAGCTGGTAGTTGTTTTCAGTTTTCGATTTGGCCAGAAATGCTTCCTGACCACGATTTGCACGTTCGTCACGTTTTACTTTACGTTCCAGATCGGCTTTCAACTCATCGTACGAAGCAAGTGGTTTTTTGTCAATAAGTTTGATAATGTGCCATCCATAAGCCGATTGGATTGGTTCTGAAACATCTCCTTTGTTTTTCAACGCAAAAGCTGCATTTTCAAATTCAGGAACCATACGTCCGGTACCAAACCAGGGAAGTTCTCCGTTTTTCACCGAAGAGCCTTTATCCATGGAATGTTTCGCTGCCAATGCTCCGAAGTCGTCACCGGCTTGAATGCGTTGATAAATTGAATCGATAGCTGCTTTGGCTTTCTTGTTCACGGCCTCTTCACCTTTCGAAGTGAAAGTCATGATATGTGCTACCTGAACTTCACCCAATGAATTGCGTCGTCCGAGAACTTTCAGTACATGATAACCGAATGCTGTGCGAACCGGTTTTGAAATTGTTCCGACAGGAGTATTATATGCCACAGTTTCGAAAGGATACACCGTGCGGAAAGCCGAAATCCAGCTAATATGACCCTGATTTTGTTCAACAGACTGATCCTGTGAGGTTTCTTTGGCCACTTTATTGAAATCTTCTTTCTGAACACGCTTCCAAACAGCATTGATATCATTCCATGCTTTCAGCGTGTCGGCAGGAGTTGCATTCTGAGGTATGCGGATTAGAATATGACTTACATCTACGTCTTCTTTCGAGCGGTCGTACGCTTCACGCAAGGTAGCTTCGTCCATTTTAGAATCGGTTAGATAGGGTTTTGTCAGCTGCGAACGGTAACCCGAAAGTTCGGAGATAAACGATTTTGTGGTATCTATGCCTTGTGTTTTGGCTTCTTCAACCTTTAGTTTGAAGTTTACAAACAAATCGACATATTCTTCCAGGGTTTTTTTGTCGAGGGAATTGTTCGAATTGTTTTTGTTGTAAATGTACTCAAATTCCGATTTCAAAACGGGCTTGCCGTTGATGTTCATCAAAACAGGATCGGAAGATTGGGCAATAATGCCCGACGATAATGCAAAAAAAGCAACTAAACTTATTACTGTACGTTTCATAAATTAAAAAATGATTTATAAACTTTGAATTAACAATGATGATTATATCAGGTTTTAAACGGTGATTTTCCTGGTTTGTTGTATCACATTTCAAAAAATGCCTCGCAAAGTTATCATTAATAATCAAAAATAAAACGAAGTGTACCGAATTTTAGTAATTATTAATCGTAATTTATAGGTCTGATAATGTATGTCAACTCTTTTTAACGACTTGAAATGCTGATATTTTATCGGGAACGGATTTTCAACCTGTAATTGTAAAGATTGAAGGCTGTCAGGGTAAATTATTAAATATTTATGCATTACTCTTTGCATAAATTTAATCGCCATTAATTTATACGTTTTTATAGTTGAAATAGGGTTAAAGAGGAGCTTAAATGTTTGACTGGTAATTGAATTTTGGCTATCTTTGCAAAACTTTTAATCAACCCTCCTATGGCACACATTTTAAACGACATTTCCAGAACTTTTAGTGAATATTTATTGATTCCGGGATTAACTACCGAGGGCTGTAATCCGGGGAATATTTCGCTAAAAACACCACTTGTGAAATTCCGAAAAGGCGAGCAGGCTTCGATTTCACTGAATATCCCGTTTGTGTCAGCAATTATGCAATCGGTTTCGGACCACAAGATGGCTATTGCATTAGCCCGTTATGGAGGACTTTCGTTTATTTATGGTTCGCAGAGTATTGAAACACAGGCTGAAATGGTGTTCAAGGTGAAAAGTTACAAAGCCGGATTTGTGGTTAGTAATGCCAACCTTACACCGGAACATACGTTGAGCGATGTAATTGCACTGAAAGAACGGTCGGGACATGGAACTATAGGAATAACGGATGATGGAACATCGGATGGCAAATTAATGGGAATTGTAACCGGACGGGATTACCGGATAACCCGCGATAACCCCGACAGGAAGGTTAAAGAGTTTATGACACCGTTCGAAAAACTTGTTACCGGTGAATTCGGAATATCCATAGGCGATGCCAATGATATTATTTGGGATCATAAACTCAACTGTTTACCGATTATTGATAAAAACAAAAATCTGAAATATTTCGTATTCAGGAAGGACTACGAAAACCACAAAGCCAATCCAAACGAGCTTTCGGATGATAACATGAAATTGCTGGTGGGTGCCGGTATCAATACCCGCGACTACAAAGACCGTGTTCCGGCATTGATTGAAGCAGGCGTTGATGTGATGTGTATCGACTCTTCCGACGGATTTTCGGTTTATCAGAAAGAAACAATCGAATATATCAAGACTTCATTCGGAGAACAGGTAAAAGTGGGTGCCGGTAATGTGGTGGACCGCGATGGATTTCTTTACCTGGCCGAAGCCGGAGCTGATTTTGTAAAGGTCGGTGTGGGTGGCGGTTCAATCTGTATTACCCGTGAACAGAAAGGTATCGGACGCGGACAGGCAACCGCTTTGATAGAAGTCTCTGAAGCCCGTGATGAGTATTTCCATAAAACAGGGATTTATGTACCAATTTGCTCTGACGGTGGAATCGTTCAGGATTATCACATGGTATTGGCCATGGCTATGGGTGCAGATTTTATTATGATGGGACGTTATTTTGCCCGTTTCGACGAGAGCCCGACCCGGAAACTGATGGTGAACGGCAATTACATGAAAGAATATTGGGGCGAAGGTTCGAACCGTGCGCGCAACTGGCAGCGTTACGATATGGGAGGCAGCGACAGCCTGAAATTTGAAGAAGGCGTGGATAGTTTTGTTCCCTATGCCGGAAAGCTAAAAGATAATTTGGATATCACCCTTGGAAAAATCAAATCAACATTGGGCAGCTGCGGAGTTGTCAATCTGAACGACCTGAAACAAAACGCCAAAATCACCTTAGTTTCTTCAACCAGCATTATCGAAGGCGGTGCTCACGACGTGGTGGTAAAAGATACCAGAAGCACCAACAACTAAGGTTTTCTAACACAATTATATTCAAAAAGATGCTCCGGTTTGGGGCATCTTTTTTTGTTTGCAGGTAGTCAGAGTTTCAGTTGGGCTGTAAAAGTCAAATACCAAATCTTTTAATTACCGTTTATTTATAAAAATGAAATATGATTGTATTAAAAATTTCAGGTGTTGAATAAAATTATTCAACACCTGAAATTAAACTTTTTACATCATATACGTAAACTACAGATCCATTTTCCGGGGTTTAGATTTAAAATTTTGATTTCTGGACTAAGTTGTCAGTCAAGAATTTCGGATAAAACTGCTTTTGGATCAATCGAAAATTTAAACAGAGCAATATTAGGCTCGTCAGTCATAATTTCTATTGATTTGCTAATTCGTGGATTTGACAAATCGAGTGGAAATACTTCTCCTGATTGAATCAGAACTCCTACCAACTGGTTGTTTTGATTGAGTATGCCATCGTATTCAATTCCGGCATTTTCAATGTTGATTTTCAACGTTGACTGTTCATAAACAGCTGCAGTAGCAGGTAAATCAAACACTTTCTGGTCAGGGCTGTCCATAGTTGCAACTAAGCCATTTGCTGTTTGTTTTACATTGAATACTATGGTAAGCACACGTCCATGAAGGTTCAACTTACCGTTCCATTTTCCTGTAATGTTTTGTCCGTTTGCTATGAAGGCCGACAAAACCAATGCGATTGAAATAATTAGCTTTTTCATTTTAGTTAAGTTTTTGAAGTTGTTGATTTAATATTGTTTAATGACCGTTTTGAGTTTTTTAATCGCTTTATTAATTAGACGAAATGAATACTGAGTTTGGATTTAGCTGACAAAAAAAATTGCAGCACTGTTTGATTGTGCTGCAAAGAAATATGAACTTTTTTGAGTGATTTGTATGTTAGGACTTGAATAATAATGTATACAAGAACATACAAGTCTGTACAAGTTCAAACAAGTTTATAGGTAATAACTGCAGTGTGAGTGGTATTACGGTAGTGTTTTGCGATTCAAAAATGGGAGACCGTTCTTCGCTTGAACCTTTGTCGGGACTGATGAAAAGTAAAATTCTTCCTGAAGGAAATGTTTTTGTGGGTGCTCCGGCGAAAATGGTTTAAAAGAAACAGGGATACTTACTCCTGTATTCTCTGTACCGATTTGATTTCCCTGATTTTGATAATGTTTTTGCAGAGGTTGTTGATGTCTTCGGTGTCGTGAACGGTAATAAAAAATCGACCTACAAACATACTGGCATTTGTTTCAATATTTATTTTGCTGATATTCACCCCATAACCTTCCGAAATAACTTTCAGAATTTCAATCAGCACACCTTTTTTGTCAATTCCTTTAATTTCAAGTACCTGAACAAACGAAAGAATTTTGTGGGTTGCCCAATCGACTGAAACGATACGTTCGCCGTAACTGCTTTTCAGTTTGGCAGCTACTTTACACTGTCGTTTGTGTACAATAACTTTTTCCGACTCATCTACATATCCGAGTACATCGTCACCAGGAATTGGCCGACAACAATCGCCCAGCACGTAAGTTTTTCCGGCATTTTCATCGGTAAGTTTCATCGATTTCTTCCGATCTACCTTACTTTCGACAGGAACTGATGGTGCTTGTTTATTGTCCGAACCTCCTCCAAAAGGCATTTTCAGGTATTTTACAATGACATTCTCGGATTTGGGTTTGAAGAAGATTTTTTCAATTTCACTCAAATCTAAAGTACCTTTTGCAGCCTGAATATAGAGTTCATTCCGTTGTGTAAAATTAAAATGCCGCAATAAAGGCACAATATTCTCATTGTCGGGAAGCAGGCTTAGACTCTTTAAAGCTTCCTCAATTTTTTTCTGACCCTCGGAGATAAGTATTTTTTCTTCTTTCTTAAATATGTTACGAAGTTTCGTTTTGGCACGTGCTGTGGTTACAAAATCAAGCCATTCGGGTTGTGGTGTTTGTTTTTTGGACGTGAGAATTTCGATTTGGTCACCACTATTCAGCTTGTAATTGAGCGGCACAAGCTTATGATTTACTTTAGCACCGATGCAATGGCTTCCGAGTTCGGAGTGAACATTATATGCAAAATCGAGTGCTGTGGCGCCAAGTGCAATGGTTTTGATTTCACCTTTCGGTGTAAAAACAAAAATTTCCGAAGCAAAAAGATTCAGCTTGAACGTGTCCATAAAATCGATGGCATTCGGTTCGGGATTCTCAAGCAATTCTTTGATGGTTTTCAGCCATTTGTCTAATTCCGATTCGTCCTGTTCACCGGATTTGTATTTCCAGTGTGCAGCCAGTCCTTTTTCGGCAATATCATTCATGCGTTCACTGCGGATTTGCAGTTCGACCCATCGTCCACCCTGACCCATAACTGTTACGTGAAGTGCTTCGTAGCCATTTGCTTTGGGTGTACTAATCCAGTCGCGAATACGTTCGGGGTGAGGTTTGTATATGCTTGTAATGGCAGAATAAAGCATCCAGCACTGGTCTTTTTCACTCAGTCCTTCCTTGGGTTTAAAAACGATTCGCTCAGCCAGTATATCGAATACTTCTTCGAACGGTATGTTGCGGTTTGTCATTTTCAACCAAATGGAATAAACAGATTTTATGCGTTCTTTCAGCTTATATTCATAGCCCAACTCGGTGAGCTTTTTACGGATTGGCTCTGAAAATTCATTGTAAAAGATTCGTCTGGCTTCTTCGTCGACAGCCAGTTTATCTTCAATTTCTTTAAATGTATCGGGATGTTCAAATTTGAAACTGAGATTTTCCAGTTCGGTTTTTATGCGAAAAAGCCCGAGGCGATGGGCAAGAGGAGCGTAGATATATTGAGTTTCGCCGGCGATTTTAAATTGTTTGGCTTGTGGCATGGAACCAAGCGTTCGCATATTGTGAAGTCGGTCGGCTATTTTTATCAGAATTACCCGAATATCTTCAGACATGGTAATGAGCAACCTGCGGAAATTTTCGGCCTGTTCGGATGCTTTTTCGGCAAAAACTCCACCCGATATTTTAGTCAGCCCGTCAACAATCTGAGCAATTTTAGGTCCGAACAGATTTTCAATATCTTCAACAGTGTAGTCGGTGTCTTCCACCACGTCGTGGAGTAATGCAGAACAAATAGAAGTAGAGCCCAATCCGATTTCTTTCACCACAATGCGTGCCACGGCCAGCGGATGCATAATATAAGGTTCGCCCGAACGGCGTTTAATGCCTTTGTGTGCTGCTTTGGCGAAATTAAATGCTTTGGTAATCAGTTCTATTTTCTGGCGGTGATTTGTGTTGCGGTAGTCCTCAAGCAACGCTTCAAATTCTTGTTGAATTTGTTCATCCTCAGTTAATAGTTCGGGTTGGGTTTGCGACATTGAAAATTCAGTTGATAGTTGACAGTTTATAGTTGACAGTGAAATACTTCAACTTTTAAAGCTGATTTGGTTATGCAAATATAATAAAAAAGCTCAGATTAATGGTTAATGATAAGTGGTTAATGCTAAAATGTAAAATAAAAAACGTAGACTGTATGATACCAATTTCCAATTATCAATTTCCAATCTTGGATTAATCATTAACCATTTATCATTAATAATTGTCAATATCCTGCCAATAATAGACCAATATCATTTGAAATAATACCGTAATAATCGCCAATAAGCCTGTTTACCAATACACCACCATAAACATACGCACCGTGTCGGAACCCGACACTTTCACTTATAGCTGAATTTACGCTGCCCGAATTTGCGATTTTCAATAAAATGGGAGCAAATATATTGCTTAATGCTATTGATGAAGTTCGTGCCACTCGTGCAGAAATATTTGGAACGCAATAGTGAATAATGCCGTGTTTCTCGAATATCGGATTTTTGAGTGAGCGACATTCGGAAGTCTCGAAACAACCGCCCTGATCAACACTCATATCGATAATGATAGAACCCGGTTTCATGGTTTTGACTAATTCTTCTGAAACCATAAATCGTTCAGAACCATTTATATATCTCAAATTTCCTATTACAGCATCGGCTGTGGCAAGGGCTTTGAAAAGTACTAAAGGATGAATTACCGAAGTGAAAACCTGTTGACCGAGATAATGTTGAATTTTGCGAAGCTTATTAATATCGTGGTCGAAAATTTTCACCTGAGCACCCAGCGCAAGTGCTGTACGTGCAGCTACTGAACCTGTCATGCCGGCCCCAAGGATTAAAACCTCGGTAGGTGTTATCCCGGCTATTCCACCTAATAACAGACCTTTCCCGCCATGTTCACTGCTCATTAGTTCTGCAGCAACTGCTATTGCAGTATTTCCTTCAATTTCGGAAATAGAACTGACTACCGGAAATGCTTTTTGTTCATCTTTAATAAGCTCGTAGGCAATGGCTGTCATTTTCTTTTTCATCATCAATTGGATACAATCGGATGATAAATTGGAGAGTTGAAGCATGGATAAAATACTCGATTTATCCTGCATCATATTCAGTTCTGAAATTGTTGGCGGTGTGATTTTCAGAACAATATCTTTACTGAAGATTTCTCTGGCATTGTCAACAATATAAGCACCTGATTCGCTGAATTGCAGGTCGGAATACGACATGCCCTGACCTGCACCGCGCTGAACATAAACCTTATGGCCTTCTTCGGTGAGTATTCCTATGCCTTCGGGTGTAAGTGCCAACCGTGTTTCAACCTCAATATTTTCTTTCGGAATACCTATAGATAATCGTGGTTGACGGGTTATTTCGCGCAACAAGCATTCTTCAGGAAATAGCGAACGTTGTTCTTTGGGTTCCTGCTTCATAACTGTAAAATTTGTGTCAGGCTACAAATCTAACGACAATTCTGTAAATAAGCAAGCATTAACCTAAATATTTGAGTTTAAAGTTTGATTTTCAGTTTATCAGTTTTTAAAAAAACCGACCCTGTCACTTGAAGAGGCTGTGTAATTATTAAAAATATTTTCTTCGAGTATTGTAAGATTGAGATA
>JBAXPM010000080.1:0-10519 GCA_037132235.1 Paludibacter sp. | reverse complement strand
CCTAATAAATGACCGTTGCTATCTAAAAGCTTGTCCCATAGCTGAAGTGTAATTTTGTTTTGGGGACGGTGTTTTTCGTACTCGTATGCCTTTTGCAAGTTACTTTGTAAGGCCTCAACCGTTTTCTCGTTTGTTGTGTAATCCTGCATGGCCAATTCCAGACAGTTCAATGCATCCACTTTCAGCGAAGTAGTTTGCGTGTAAGCATAGTGATCGAATAACGATATGCTGGCACAAGCTGCAAAGCTTACAAGTACTATCAACAAAGACAGTTGTCGGCTTAAATTGAATCGGTTTGTTTTTTTCATTTTCTTTAGTTTTTATTGATTTTCAGAATAAATACGCCTTTCTTTTTGTCG
Source organism: Paludibacter sp. (assembly GCA_037132235.1). GTDB lineage: Bacteria > Bacteroidota > Bacteroidia > Bacteroidales > Paludibacteraceae > Paludibacter. The sequence goes on along the minus strand of JBAXPM010000080.1, from coordinate 10,160 downwards.
TTGCAGCCTAAAAAAGCTGCTGCTTCTTTGCTGATAAAAATTTCAGCATCGCTTTTATCACCATTTTTTTCAATTTCATTGCTTACCAATAGTTTTATAGTAGAACAATACCTGTTGATAGGATTGGTGGAAAAAAGTGCATTTGTAAATCGGAGACCTGCTTAATTGTTTTTAAATACGGTTACATTATTACCATCCAAATAGCTATTAATACCTACTTTCAGCTCCACTCCATCAAGGTCTTTTGATAAATAATTTTCTTTCAATACTAATATCATCTTTTATCGACTTCACATTCTTATTTGTTTCTTGTATGGAAGGAACCAAATTATAGACACTAAAAACATATAATATCGCTATTACCAGCAGGTTGGAGATAACACCGGCAATGATAGGGTTTGAAACTAACCATTTATACCATTTTGACTTTCCCTTTTCGTGTTCAGAATCCATTTTTTCTATTTTTTGTTGTACTTCGGTTTGTTTTCACATTGATGCCGCACAATTGCGACATGTGGCAAAATCATTTTCTTATTTGGATAACTACCACGTGATGAAATTACGCGGGAACTGGGGCTTGGCTTGCCAAGAAATCGGCGCGAGTGTGAGGACTGAGTTTAAAAAATATTCTTTACATAATCAATCAGATTATTTGAAACTTTTACAACCTTTTGATTTGATGTGTTTACTATAGTAACAGTTGTAGTAGTTGAAGCAACTATCAAAGCTAAGAAAGATATCATGATTGATAATGTCGCAAGTGATCTGCTATGTTTGTTATGTATAATATTTTGATAATCTTTAGGTTCATTGATTCCATTAATATATGGATGATAATCTCGACAAGTAAATGTACATTTCTTTTTATGATTACATTTCTTATCTTTCCATGCATGACATGTTTCTTTTTTTCTTAAATATCTCATAATTTTATAGTGTTTATTTTGACGAATTCATCAATTTTATTCTTGGATATTTTATAAATTTTAGTTCTCTTGTTTTTGTTTTTATGTGTATTCTTAATAATATCTATTATAGATGTCTTTATAATTGAATCGGAAAATTCATTAAAAAATAATGGAGAAGAGTTTTTGAGTATTTTTACTAAATTAAATTTTCGGTTTCTGATATTGAAGCCTCCGTTTAATTTAACCTTCGAACTTTTTAAATTTATTTCATTCATGAAAATCTCAGATTTTAGTTGATACAAAATTTCTAAATGAAGTCTTGTAATTTGAATAACATTTTTCATTTTTCAAGTTTTTCTATAGGTTCATCTGCTTTTCCAAATACTTCGATATATTCTTCCCATTGTGAAAGATCATTCAAATAATATCTTCCTTTTTCTGATATTTCATATTTTTCTTTATCTCCTGTGTTCTTTATTAAATCAATTAAAGCATAATTTTTCTCTGAAAGTTTTTTTATTAGTGAAACAATATTCTTATTTGTAACGCCACCTCCAACAGCATCACTAATTGATAATATGAATTTCTCATCTTCTATATCGAATTCGTTTCTCAGGGCATTTGTCGACATTATCTTAAGTATATAATAACAGATAGACTTACCAGTTTTATCTGATCTTTCAAAATGGATATTTAGTGCTTTGTATTCAATATCCGAATTCTCAACATTGAAAAATAAATCACGAATAGAATCCTTCCTTAGTTTCCAGATACCAGTGCTGCATTCTTCCAATTCGCCACCTTCTAGAATGAATGTTATACTCTTTTTAATTATCAAAAACATTCTTCTTAGATTATTCCCTGTTACTTTCTGCAAAAATTCTTCGAATGCAGCATTAAAAGGATAATCAATTTTCTGAAATTTATCAATATTATCAATTCCATGTGTTCTTAACACCTTCAGTAAGGTATTATCAGCTCTTTCCCAAAATGTAAAATATCCTATTACTTTTTTTAATGTTTCCTTGAATTGTGAATCTTTATATGCTTCATATTCTTTAAGAATTAAAAATATCTTGCTATGTATTATTTCACTTATTGGAATGGGTGTCAACGTAATTGACCTTGAATCATCAAAGTTTCGGGTAGTTCTATCATCTAGATTTGACAACTGAGCAAATAATCTTGGACGCATTGTTATACAAACTCCAATTCTGGATGAAAAAATAAAATGATTTAACTCTGAAATTATTTCCTTCCATTCTTCTTCAACATAATCCAAATCATCAACAAATACTAAGAGGTTATATTTCGGATTAACCAAACAGTCCAGATGACGTGCAACTTCGCCAATTGTATTAGAAATTCCTTTAGGTGAACTTAAATCGGGTTCTGTTTTTAATGGATTATCAACTTGTTCAAAATAAATTTTTAACTGAATAATAAATTCAGTTAAATAAGAATCTCTTGTCTTTTTATCGCTTCTAACATATCCTAGGAAAATTTTTTCTTCTTCAAAAAACTTTCTCTCAGAAATTAGTCTTTCTATAAAAGTAGTTTTGCCAACACCGGCAACACCACAAATCAAATAATTTGCACCAATACTTTTATATACTGGAATTATTTCTTTTAATTTTTCAATCTTATGTGCCCTATGACCATCGTAATACAATCTAATAAAGGCTTCTTCCTTTTCTGAATCATCAAGTTTTTCAACCAATCTATATATTTCACGAAATACAACATTCCAAAATAAATCAACTTGATATTTATTCATCCTTACTTCCTTCTCAATATCTCTCTCCATAATCTTTTAATTTTTCATTCCAATAAGTTTAGAATTTTATGTTTTTTCGGAATCCTCTCTCATTTCCAAGAGGATTCCGGTTTGATTTTATATTTACTTCGCTGCCGGAGGTGGTGGAGGCAATACCTGTTTTGGAGTTGATTTGCTGTTGGTGGCTGCTTTTACTACTTCGTCGAGCTTGGCATAAAGTTCACGCCAAACGGGTTGTTGGTTCATGGCTTTTACCACGTTGAAGTAATTACGCAAACTGGTTTCGAGTGCCTTACGGTACGATGTAGCTGATTCCATCAAACGTAGTTCGGAGTTTTCACCGGCTACCTCGTTGAACAGTTTTTCGAATGCTGTTTGAGCCTCTTTTATCTGAGTAACCACGGCGGTAAGTTGCATGCGTTCAATTTTGGCTGCGTTTTCTGGTTTATCCAGTTCTTCCAGCAGCTTTTTCATCTGTGCGGTTTCTTCAGCCCACTTGTAGCGATCCAAATCAATGCCGTATTTTACAATAATGGCATAAATATCTTTGGCATCTTGCTGATAAGGCGAACTGCTGAGTTTAGAATGTCCTACTAATACGTCCTTTAATCCGCCAAAGGGCGTGTCGCGCTTACTGTCGGCTTCAATTAGTAAATCGCTTTTACCACTCGATGCTTTTTTGGTATAAAGCGCATCGTATTCGTTGTAAATCGACTTTACGGCTGCCAACAACGGGTTGTCTTTTACTACTGCAAAAGCAGGCTCTTCGGAAATGCCAATGGTACGTTGACCTAACGCGGCGAGGTCTTTGGTACTAAGCTCTGTGAATGAAATCTTCATAAAAAATGTAATTTAATGTTTGTAATTTAGTTATGTAAAAAATGAAATTTAAAATCCGTTTTGGTTATTTCAACCCTGAAACAACTCACCGGAGAAGTCCGATTGGTTATTTTACCCTTGTAACAACTCAGCCGAGGGGTCGTGAAGGTTATTTCAACCTTGAAACAACTCACCGGAGAAGTCCGATTGGTTATTTTATCCATGTAACAACTCAGCCGAGATGTCGGGAAGATTATTTCAACCCTGAAACAACACAGCCGAGAGCTCGGGAGAGTTATTTCAACCCTGAAATAGAGTTTTACTGTTTTTAGTGATTTTTTACCTCGTAAGTACTTCCTGCCACACATTCAAAACCGGCATCGAAGGTTATATTTTTGCAATCAAATATCACATTAGCTCCGTTGTTTATAATCACATCACCCGCTTGGGTGGTTGTAACATGATTACCAACATATATATTTTTACCTCCAATGTATCGGCTTGCACTGATAGTCAGGTTTTGAATATACATATCCTGATTGAAATCGGCTATAGCGCCGTTGCCGGTTTTGGTAATAGTACCCGAGCACGAAGGAGATGTAAATAATAAAGGATTTGCTCCATAAATAGCTCCTTCTTCAAGAGTTATTAAACTGTTATAGTCCTGTAAATTAATATTTGCACCAGTCTCTACACATATGTAGCCTCCACTTTTTACGAGAATTTTACCACTTCCCTGTATATTCAGATTTGCACTTGCTTTTATTTGAAGAGTTGAACCTGATTCTACTGTAATCATAGCTCCATCTTGTAATGTCATTGTAGAACTGGCATTCATAACAAAGGAACTTTTATCTTTTAATAAAATAGCCGAACTACTTGCCATATTAAAAATTGTATTCGATTCACAAGTAAAAAAAGTTGTTGGAGCAAAATAGCCAGAAATTGGGTCATTATTAATTTGACAGGGAGTTAAATTTTGATTTAATATTATTTTCTTTCCTGAAAGTAGGTTGAGTTGTTCTTTTAAAACAATGTCTCCAGACCAATTCACATCTTGTTTCACATCAAAATCATCCCAACGTACTTTAACAGTATAGGCTTTCATTCCTGTATTAGAAGGATCAGGGTCAATCATTTTTATACTTAAACCAGTCAAATATATTTTTTTGGTATTTCTAGTATCATCAGTACTATAAAAATCTGTTGCAATATTTGCAGTATTATTTATGGTATAATTTGTTGTTGTATTATTTGAACTAGGATTTGAACTTATATCTATCACTTTACCTGTTGAAGTTGGTATAAATGCATCAAATTTGTCGCCTATCCAGGGTAAATTATTAAACTCCAACACAGTATTTTTAATTTTTGAACCCATAAATTTCCCATTGTCCTGATATACTATATGAGATTTTGATGTATCATATGAGTAAACTTCTGTTTGGTCATTAACTCCATGAAATGGATTCTCTGTTGTATATTCAAATTGTGGTCTCAAACGAGTTTGGGGTGCATAATTTAAACAATCTTGTACGTCTTTTTTGTATATTACATTAAAGTTTCCCTCTGCAGAAATGATTCTTAAATTATCCTTTTCATTAGTTGGGTAAACAGAACGGTAATATGTACTATCTAAAATGTCTTTTCCTACCTGATAATAACTATATATACCAGCTTTATTTTCATCTCTACATGATCCTTGAAATGAAAAAGTTTGTTCGTCAAGTTTATTATTTTTAGCACTTTGGTGATTTTCAAGCCAAATATATTGGTTTGAAGATGAATAATTATCTTTATAGGGAAGTTTAATTCGAATAGCATCCCCTGTGCTAACAAAATCACGCAAGATATAAGTTTGTTCTCCTACAAATTTTGAAATAATATCTGAGTTAACTCCATTCGATGCTATTCTGTATGCTGTATTTGATGGGCTTCTCCAATCCAAACGCCATCTTTCATAAGCATTACATGAAGTTAATCCACCGTTAAATAATCCATATCCGTATTGAATACCCATAAAGGTAGATGCATATGTTGGGTCATTTATTGTTACACCTCCTGAAGTGTGGAATTCGTTGCCACCCAAAAAATGATGAGCGATTTCATGCGTTAAAATACTTTTTGTTGTAGTGGCAAAATTACCACCACCTATGCATTGATAGGTTTGATAATTGGAACCATAAGCCGAACCCCCAATATTCAAATTCACAGTTGTAAAACTGCCACCCGAAAACCCCTGACCAGCATTGACACTACCATAATTGTGTTTTAGTATTAAATTACCATACTTATCTCTATAAGTTTTCGAAAATGTATTCCTAACTAAAAACTGGACGTTATCAATTTTATTATCAGGTAGTGGAGTCGTATTTGCTAGAAATGCCGTTTTATCGTATTCTGCAGGGTTATTGTGTGAATAAATTGTATTTAATCCACCATTTGAATTTATTAGGCTAATAACTGCATCTAATAGCGTATAAAACTCAAAACCATTAAGCGGATTAGTTGGCGTTATAGTTGATTGTTTAATGTTAACAACCATATAATCTCCCAACATTAACAATTGATTAAATGATGATTCTGCATACAAACGTGTTGCATTAGCAGTATATGAATAATCTGCTTTCAAATCAATATCAAATATATTTTGAAGGTATGGTGGTGGATTTACATTTATACTATTTTTATTATCAGGCATCCAAATTGTGCTTTGATCTGTATATTTATTTACTGTATCATTTGAAATTTGGTCGTAAACAATATTTATTAGTATAACTAATGATCTGTATGTGCCACGAGGTGTACATTCATATCCATCACTACTTTTGTAAGTGACCGTATCCGTACTACTTATTGCTTTGGGGAAGTGATAAGTGTTGTACGTATTTTGAGCATAATTTTGTAATGAAATAAATAAAATTATGAAGCCGAGAATATTATATTTTAAATTCATATTGAACGTGTTAATGAATTAATAGTTTTGAGATAACTGTTTTTTCAGGATTTGAGATATTGACCATTTTCAATAAATATATTCCTGTGGATATTTGCGATGTGTTTACTACAATTTTGTTTTTGTTCTTTTCAAATGATCTGTATATACTTCTACCTGATATGTCAACTATTTCAATCAAATGATTTGCAATAGTATTTGCTGTAATATTTAAATCTGTATTTTTTAAAACAAAAGAATATTCAGCCTCTTTAATTTGTTTTACATCATTGAAATTATAATCAAATATACATGGGTTATTATTCGCTTTGAAAAATCTTTCATTGTTTTGAAAGCATTGTAAACAAAATTGATCATAATTATAATTATCTGCTGCATACATATAGAATAAACCCAAATTTGTTCCAATACCTTCAGTGAATGTAAAATATTGAAGTGGGGAAGTTTTCATCGAAAATTGAATGTTTTTTAATTCATCTTTATAGAAAACAGAATCTACAAGTACATAGGTTTTTGAATTATTCATTCTACCTAAAACATTTTTTGCATTACCAGGCAGATAAAATGTATCATTTTTTACTAAATTCAAATCCATAATAAGATATTCTTCCTTTGTATCATCGTCGTAAAAATACACTTTTGAATTATCATTACTTTCTCTTAGATATCTTGTATTCATGTAATAATTTTGATTTATTACAGTATTTTTCCAAAGTGTATCCATGTTGTTTTTACTATAGTCAAAATTGATTATTATTGGCCACCAATAACTATCAGCATTTTGCATTTTCGTATAAGATTTTCCTAACACAATAGTGTCATTGGTTGCATACCACGATTTTGTATAGTTATAATCACGCAAAAACATCAAAGTCCATTTAGCTGATTTATTTGCTAATATTGATTTGTATGATTGAGCATTTAAAATCACTACGATCAAGCAAAAAAAGAATAAAATTTTCGTTTTCATAAGGTTGAATTTACTTAGTTAATATCATTCGTTTTGTGTCGATGACTTTGCCATCGGCTATCAAAGCATAAAGATACATACCTGCATTAAATTCTGATCCATTTATGATAATATTTTTCTTGCCTCTTTCGGTAATATTATAACTTTTTAGTTGAACCCCATTCATATCGTACACGTAGATAGTTGCATTGGTAATTGATTCTGGCAAATAAAAACCTATTGTTGTAGATTGATTAAAGGGGTTTGGTATGTTCTGATCCAATACAGGGTAAGTTAAAGCATCAGTTTCATTCAGTCCTGTTTGAACTGCTCCTACTTTTGCCGGTGCATTATTATTTTTGGTTTTCAGGCTTTCAATTTCTGTTTTTAGTTCTTTCACCGATTGAATTAAAACAGGAATGAGTCCTGTATAATTTACACTCAAATACCCTTCTGCATCTTCATATACTAAATCGGGATAGAGGAGTTGTACTTCCTGGGCTAACAAACCATAATGTTTCTTCTGAAAAAGTTGCGATTTTTCGTCATACATCGGCAGTTGAATTTCGTTAGTATCTTTATGGGCTTTCATATAACGTTGTTCCAAATTATATTCTACCGGATTCAAAGTCAAAATTCCATTGATTGATTTAGTTAGGTCTAACGAAACTATATTTTTCTTAAATCGCTTATCTGAACTTGTAATAAATCCTGTAGCTGTCATTGTACTTGTACTTTTAACTGCTCCCACAAAATATCCGGCGTAACTACCCGGAACATATACATCGGAAGTGACTGTGGTAGATAATATGCCTAAAATACCTGCACCATAACCTGATGTCATGCAATTACCAAATACACCATAATTATAACCGTTATCACCATAACTGGCTGAACCAAATACACCAAAAGCTCTTGCATAAGGTACAGTTGCAGTTGAACTACTTACGCCTTTTACTCCATAATTAAATGTAGGACCAGAAGAAATCAAATCGGTAGAAGCATCAACACCACAAAAAACTGCACCTGCACTAGGAGTGCCACCAATTTTTTGTGCTTTTAATGCTATTTTAGGTCCGGTAATATATGCTCTCCATTCACTAGAACCCACATCGCCTACAGCCAATGATGATGATGGCGTACCAGTTACCTGAACACCTACATTCCCAGTAGGAGAAACTACTTTTAATTGAGCATTGGATTGGAAAATAAATAATCCAACCGAAAGAATGATGAATAGCTTTTTCATAATTGCAAATTTTAAAATTTGTATTAAATCGTTTTGTTTGATATTTTGAAAAGCAGCACCACCATTGATTTGCAGTAGGTTATGACTATCCGCTATATTCATTAGCTCTATCGGGCAACCCGCCGGTTGCACTGCTTTTCGGTTTTTTTTGTTTTAATATTCGTTCAATGTTTATCGTAGCTTTTTTATTGCTGGTTTTACCGACTCTTCGGCAAGGGCTAAAATCAGAATCGATAAACTTTTTACTGTTGTACGTTCCTTAAGGATTAAATTGAACAGTTGTGTTTTGTACTAAGTTGTTATCAGCTTGTGAAATTATTTTGGGTAGAGGAGGCACTGTAGGAACTGGATTGTCATCTCTAATAATAATTACTGCTGAAACACTGGTAACTGAAAGAACGAATGCTGCACTAATGCAGACTATTGAAAGCATCGATTTCGAAATTTTCATACGTGAATAAGTTGCTTACTCGCGCCGTATGAAATTCACCTAATAGTCTTTCATGTTCATGAACCATTTCCGATTCTTAAATTCACTCCATAGGCGCTTTCATTGTTTTTAAAAATGTATTTATTTTTCGATCGATCGTTTGGCTAAATTAATAGTCCGGTAGTGTTTCTACCAAAAAAAATGAGCAATATCCACTGGACATTGCTCGCAAAACAAGTATTGAAAATCAGTTATTTAGGTGTTTGAAAATAAGAATCTACTGGACATCGAAAATCGACGCCCTTTGAATGGTTGATAATTAAGTAAAAACAGGGTAGGTGATAAGATAATAGTAGGCGGTAAGCAGTAGGTAGTGGGCAGTTATCAGTCAGTAGTAAACGGTAAGCAGTAAACAGTAAACGGTAATCGACTCAACAACTCAACCCAAAACTTTCAACTTTATGAACTTTACAAACATTCAACTTTATGAACTTAATAAACTGATAACTTCTATTTATTGGTGTTTGAAATCATATCGTCAATAAACCGTGAAAGTTCAGAAGCTTTAATGTCAGGCAGTTTTTTGACAAATCGGTTTTTCATTTTAAAATAAGCGTCCTGATTGCATTCTAATAATTGCATTTGATCGGCAATGGGTATATTAAGCATCTGATAACATACCAAATACAATTCGCGTTCGGTCAGATTTGGGTATTGACGTTGAAGCCGGGTTATTAATTGATTGCTTACGGCATCCAATTGTTTAAAAAAGTAATCTCTGTCTTTGTATTTTAGCACATCGTTGTAGATATCACGGTCAAGTTTATCACGTTCAGTGGGTGATAAGTTCTTCTTCGTATGTGATAACACCGTTTTACTGTGCTTAACTTTAGCCATAAGGGTGTCACTGTGTTGTTGCAATACTTCTTTGCGTAAAGTTGTTTTCTCGGTACGATGTTTTTGTTTGGTGTCGGTCAGTTCTTTTTCTTTGCTTTTACGAAATTGAAGATAGGCAATTGTTGAACTAAATTCCCTTCGGGAAGGGCTTTAAATAGTTCTGTTTCTTAATTAA
>JBAXPM010000079.1:0-10579 GCA_037132235.1 Paludibacter sp. | reverse complement strand
TCTCATAATCCTGAATTGTGTTTACTTTTTTGTAAACCTATTTCAGGACTAGACAGTCATAAGTTTGAGTTTTATGAAAAAAATTCATAGAAATTTCAATTTGGAAAATAAAAAGACTTCATAAGTAAATTTCATTATTTGAAACTATGCTTTTATACATCGACTGTATTCAAAAAACAACTGTATTCAAATAAATCTACAAGCATAATTGAATACTTATATAAAATGTGCTGATTTTTTTCAAAGACTTATTTGGTACGTTCAATAATTCGCCGTAATTTAGCCTAAAGACACGAATTATGAAATCAGCAGTAATTTTTTCAAGAGTCAGTTCCACATCGGATAGGCAATCTACCGAACGGCAAGTTTTGGATTTAAAATCTTATGCTCAAAAGAATGACTTCAAAGTTTGTCGGGTTTTTGAGGAAAAAATCAGCGGTGCTAAGAAAAATGAAGACCGAACTATTCTAATGGAATGTATTGATTATTGTATTTCTGAAAAGATTGACACTCTACTAACATCGGAACTTTCACGAATTGGGAGGTCAACATTACAGGTTTTGAAAACGCTAGATTCGCTTCATACCAATAAAATAAATGTGTATGTGCTGAATCTAGGGCTGAACACCTTAAACGAAAACAAGGAAATAAACCCATTGGCAAGCATCATTGTTACTGTTCTTGCCGAAATGGCCAATATTGAACGGTCAAATATTCAGTATCGTTTAAACTCAGGACGGCAAAACTACATCGAAAAGGGAGGAAAACTTGGAAGAAAGGTTGGAACCACAAAAACTATTGATCAAATGAAAGATGAATACAAGGATGTGATTTCGTTTCTTAAACGCGGTTACTCGGTAAGAAATACAGCTAAATTATCAAACAACAGTGTTAGTACGGTTCAACGAGTGAAAAAGTCATTTTTGTAAAATCGAAATTAAATTTAATATCTAGGGTCAACTTATACTTAACGCCTAAATCGAAAATAATTTATTGGCCTGGCTAAGAAGAAAATAAAATTAACCTTTAATATTCGTTCTATACTTAATTGGCGAAGTTCCCATCGTTTTGCTGAAAATGCGGCTAAAGTAAAATGGGTCGTCGAATCCAACCGACATACTTATTTGATTTATTTTCATGTCAGTAAAGTCTAATAAATGGCATGCCTCCTGAATTTTCAGTTGATTGAGGTAATTTAAAGGTGAAAAACCTGTTTTTCGAAGAAATAGTGCCGAAAAATGCGAAGTTGAATAGCCTATAAAAGTTGAAATAGATTGAAGTGTAACTTTACGATGAATATTCTCGCGCATAAAATGAATGGCTTGATCGGTGATATCATTTTGTATTCGTTCCTCAGAAACAATTTCGCGATAGGCATTCAAAAATTTTAGCGACGAAAGAAAATGAATCAGGCAGCTAGTGCTGTATAACAGATTATTTCTGCTATATCCATTTTTTAGTGTAGAAAAAATTTCTTCAAAAAGTTGCAACCGTTCTTCTATTCTTGAGTTTTTATCAGGCAGAATTAGATTTGGTTTGTCGAGCCCGTTTGCAAAATAGTCAGCCACATCTCCATCAAAGTGAATCCAATAAATAGTCCATGTTTTGTTTTTACTACAGCCGTAGGAGTGAGTGCTGTTCTTTGGCAAAACGAAGAAATTGTTCTCCATAACCTTATATTTTAGTCCATCAATCTCGAACCATCCTTCTCCTTCAATGCAATAAATCAGAATATATTGCATAGCTTCAGTTTTTTCTCTTTTTCTGAAATGGAAACCTGCTTTGGGGTAAAATCCGATATCAGTGATGTATAATAAGGTTCCTAGTTTATCATTTTTGAAATCTTCAATAACCTGTCCGGGAATAATAATGGCCCTTTCGCCCGTAAAGCCGCTTTTGATTTTAGGATTCATGCTACACTTTTTTATTGAGCTTCAAAATTATAATAAAAACAGAATATAATCCATATAAATAAGTAAATATTCTATTTGTAATTATTTAATTTAGTATTTATTTTGCAATCAGAACTTTAATTTAATATGTTTTATGCGAAAATTCAATAAATCCTACATTTTTGGTATTTCCATGGTTTCGGCTATGGGAGGTTTACTTTTTGGTTACGATTGGGTAGTAATTGGTGGTGCTAAACCGTTTTATGAACGTTTTTTCGAAATTACAACTTCCGCTAATCTGCAAGCATGGGCAATGAGTTCAGCGCTGATTGGTTGTGTTTTAGGGGCAGTAATTTCAGGTTTTGTAAGTGATAAATTTGGTCGTAAAAGGCCTCTTTTATTGTCTGCATTTCTTTTTACTATTGCATCGTTGGGCACTGGAATGGCTGCCGGATATGTTACATTTATCATTTTCAGAATTATTGGTGGTATTGGTATTGGACTAACATCGGCACTTTCGCCTATGTATATAGCTGAAGTAGCACCTTCGTCCATGCGGGGTAAGTTTGTGTCGCTCAATCAGATGACCATTGTAATCGGCATTGTGGCTGCTCAGGTATTTAATTTAATTATTGCCGATAAAGTTCCCGAAGGAGCAAGTGATGCTTTTATTCAAGCTTCGTGGAATGGACAAATTGGTTGGCGTTGGATGTTTTATGCTTGCGCCGTTCCTTCCGTTGTTTTCTTTTTACTTACTTTTTTGCTTCCCGAAAGTCCACGTTGGTTAATGAAAGCCAACAAATCCGAAAAAGCATTTCCTACGTTGATAAAAATTGGAGGAGAGGAATATGCCCGTGAAGAAATGACTAATATTAAAGCAACTTTAGATAGTGTATCAGAAAAAATTGATTTTAAGACGTTGTTTCATCCAAAATATCGGAATGTATTGATTATAGGATTAGTATTGGCAGTATTTCAGCAATGGTGTGGAATAAATGTAGTGTTTAATTATGCTGAAGAAATTTTCAAAGCTGCGGGATATAGTGTAAGCGACACTTTATTTAATATTGTAATTACAGGAGGGGTTAATCTCGTTTGTACCTTGTTTGCAATGTTTATTGTAGATAAATGGGGTCGAAAAAACCTGATGATTTTTGGATCTATTGGTTTGGCAATAACTTTTATACTGCTTGGGTCAGCTTATTTTTTAGAAATAAAAGGGTTGACGGTATTGATTTTAGTTGTATTAGCCATAGGTATTTATGCCATGTCACTTGCACCGATTGTGTGGGTAATCCTGTCTGAGATTTTCCCAAACCGCATACGTGGAGCTGCTATGGCACTGGCAACATTCGCTTTGTGGATTGCATGTTTTGTACTCACTTTTACTTTTCCACTTTTAAATAAAGGATTGGGAGCTGCCGGAACATTTTGGGTATATGCCGGAATTTGTTTACTTGGATTTGGCTTTATACTGCTAAAATTACCCGAAACAAAAGGAAAATCATTGGAAGAAATTGAAAAGAGTTGGTGAAATAATAGATAACATAGATGGAAGAAATAACTAAATATTTGATTAAAAGCACTGTAGAAGAAAGTGAAGTAAAAGCATGGACTGAAGACGTAAAAATTCCAACTTACGAGATAGGTCAACCCGAAAGAAATCCAATTTTTCTGGAAAAACGTGTTTATCAGGGAAGTAGCGGTGTGGTGTATCCTTATCCGGTGATTGAAAAAATTGCGGATGAGAAACACGATAAAACTTATAAAGCCGTTTTTTTGGAAAACGAATACCTGAAAATCATGATTTTGCCTGAGCTGGGGGGACGAGTGCAGATGGCCTATGATAAAATCAAACAGCGTCATTTTATTTATTATAATCAGGTAATAAAACCGGCTTTGGTAGGATTAACCGGACCGTGGATTTCGGGTGGTATTGAATTCAACTGGCCTCAGCATCATCGGCCAAGTACTTTTTTGCCAGTTGATTATACTACAGAAAACAATGCCGATGGTAGTATAACAGTTTGGGTAAGCGAAAATGAAAAAATGTTTCACCAAAAAGGAATGGCCGGTTTCACGTTACATCCGGGGAAGGCATTTTTAGAAATTAAAGGAAAATTATACAATCCAACGTCATTACCACAAACATTTTTGTGGTGGGCAAATCCGGCAGTGTCTGTCAATGAGCATTATCAATCAGTATTTCCACCCGATGTTCACGCCGTTTTTGACCACGGCAAACGGGATGTTTCCACTTTCCCAATTGCAACAGGTACGTATTATAAAATAGATTATTCTGCAGGTATTGATATTTCAAATTATAAAAATATTCCAGTGCCTACTTCGTACATGGCAATTAATTCAGAGTTTAACTTTGTAGGTGGATACGAAAATGATACACGAGCAGGCGTGTTGCATGTTGCAAATCATCATGTGTCGCCCGGCAAAAAGCAATGGACATGGGGAAATGGTGACTTTGGAAAAGCATGGGACAGAAATCTGACCGATGAGGATGGGCCGTACATCGAACTGATGGCGGGTGTTTTCACCGATAATCAACCTGATTTCAGTTGGATAAATCCTTACGAAGAAAAAACATTTACCCAGTATTTTTTGCCTTATCGCGAATTGGGTTTGGTGAAAAATGCTTCGAAAGATGTGTTGATGAATCTGGAAATTTTAGGAGAAAACGCAATTGTGAAAATATTTGCAACTTCAGTTCTGAGAAATGCGCGAATTGTATTGGAAGGATTTCTTGATGAAATAACTGATTTATCACCACTTTTGGTTTTTGAAAGAGAAATAAAGGTTGGAAAAATTTCTGTATCCGATTTAATTTTGACTGTGTTTGCCGAAAATGGTCGTGAAATATTGAGCATAAAATCCGAAAATAAAAACGAAAAACTAATTCCTGAAGCAGCAAAACCAGCATTACCGCCGGAAAAAACACCAACATGCGAGCAACTTTATCTCACCGGATTGCATTTGGAACAATACCGCCATGCCACTTATTTTGCTACCGATTATTATGGGGAAGCTTTGCGTCGTGATCCAAGTGATGTGCGAAATAATAATGCGCTAGGAATGTGTCTGTTACGTCGAGGTAAATTTGCCGAGGCAGAAATATATTTTAAAACAGCTATTGAAACGCAATTGCAGCGCAACCCGAATCCGTATGATGGTGAACCTCATTTTAATTTGGGACTGGCTTTTAAATTTCAGGGGAAAAATAAAGACGCTTACGATGCTTTTTACAAATCGTGTTGGAATGCAGCCATGCAAGATGCCGGATTTTTTAACTGTGCGCAGATTTCATCTATTAACGGAAATTTGGAAGAAGCGCTGTACGAAGTTGAAAAATCGCTGATTCGAAACTGGCATAACCACAAGGCACGCGTGCTGAAAGCTGCCATTTTACGTAAACTCGGTCGAAACGAAGAAGCATTGACCCTAATAGGCGATTCTTTGAAAATTGATTTGTTCAATTTTGGATGTCGATTTGAAATGTATTTGATTGTAAACCAAATGTCTATTTTAGAGGATTTACATAACTTGATGCGCGGCGAAATCCATAACTATGAGATAGTTGCACTCGATTATATTGCTGCCGGAATGTATTCTGAAGCTGTTCAATTTTTGGAAGAAGGAATCAAAGTTTGCCACACAACGCCAATGACTTATTATTATATGAGTTGGGCGTTGGCATTAGCAGGACAAGATGCAAGTACTGTTTTTGAAAAAGCGGCTGTTCAGTCACCAGAATTTTGTTTTCCAAACCGTTTGGAAGCCATTTTGGCATTGGAATGTGCTCAAAAAGTAAATCCTGCCGATCCTAAAGCCCCATATTACCTCGGAAATCTTTGGTACGACAAACGACAGTATCCCGAAGCAATTGCTTGCTGGGAGAAATCAGTTCAAATTGACAATAAATTTCCAACTGTTCTTAGAAATCTTTCGCTGGCCTATTTCAACAAGTTAAATCAGGAAGTAACGGCCGTTGAATTTTTAGAAAAAGCATTTGCTTTTGATATCACCGATGCACGCATTTTAATGGAACTTGACCAATTGTACAAACGAATTTGCCGTCCACATGCTGAGCGATTGGCTTTGTTGGAAAAACACATCGATTTGGTGGAACAACGCGATGATTTATACTTAGAACGTATAACTCTACTCAACCAACTTGGAAATTATTTCAAAGCTATTGACTTGATTGATAGCCATATATTCCATCCATGGGAAGGTGGTGAAGGAAAAGTACCGGCTCAATATCAATTAGCACGGCTGGAATTAGCAAAGCAATTTTTGACAGAGAAAAAGATTGAAAGCGCCATAAATTTACTTAAGGATTGTTTGGTTTATCCGCATAATTTGGGCGAAGGGAAATTACATGGTGCGCAAGAAAACGATTTTCATTACTGGCTCGGTTGTGCTTACGAAATGTTGGGACATAACGCATTGGCTCTAAAGTATTGGGAATTGGCTAAAGATGGAAATTCAGAACCTGCAGCAGCTATTTTCTACAACGACCAAAAACCAGATAAAATTTATTATCAGGGACTTGCATTGATTAAATTAGGGAGAATTGAAGAAGCGAGAAACCGCTTTGAAAAATTGATTGCCTTCGGCGAAAAGCATTTGGAAGAAGATATTAAGCTCGATTATTTTGCAGTTTCGCTCCCCGATTTATTAATATGGGACGATAATTTAACTTTCAGGAATAAAATCCATTGCCATTATATGCTTGGATTGGGATATTTGGGCTTAGGCGAAAATGAAAAAGCAAAACAACATTTGCTTACAGCTGCCCGAATGGATGTAAATCATCAAGGCGTGGAGACTCATTTGAAAATGATTTAGTTTGATTTTATGTTACAATTCTTTTTCTTATTGTTACAGAAAGGTGTTCTATAATAATTTTAAAAGGTATATATTTGTATTGAATTAAATTTTAATACAAATGATATGAAAAAGTGCTTTATTAGCCTACTCTTATTCTTCTCCATTTATAGTTTCGCAATTAATTTTGATCAAAATTTTCAGGTAAAAACCTTTTCGGTCAATGAAGGACTTTCGCAATTTGACGCGCCTCGTATTATTCAGGATCATTTTGGATTTATTTGGGTGAGTACTTATGATGGGCTTAATCGATTTGATGGAAATGGTTTTGTTCAGTTTCGACACAATCCTTATAATGAAAATTCTATTCATGGAAACAGGGTTTTGAATTTATTCATTGATTCAAAAAATAATTTTTGGGTTGTTACCGAAAGTGGAAAAATTGATCGGTTTAATTACCAAACTGAGCAATTTGAACATTTTGATTTCGAGCCATTAAAATACGCTATTATCACAGCATTCTATGAAGATAAACTCCACAATTACTGGATTGGAACAACAAACGGATTATATAAAACATCCTTAGTCGATAATAAATTCAAAGTTGATGGTATTTATCTCAATTCCACTTCCCCCGGTTTTGAAAATTTCATACTTTGTTTGATTGAGAATGAAAATCATGGAATACTTGTTGGAACAGTGTCCGGTGGTGTTTTACTTTCAAAACAAAGTGATCAGATTTACTCTCCATCTAAATTCCTTCCGAACGTACAGATTAACTCTTTTTTTAAAGATGCAGATAATACCATTTGGATTTGTAATAATTACGGACTTTCATATATAAATTCCAACGTATTCAAAAAAAGTATATCATTGAATACTATGGATATACAGCCATTCCCTGATTTACTTGCTTCTAACGTAAGAGCCATGGCGGCTATTGATAATCAGAATTGTATTTTGTTGTTTAATAGTTCAATAAAAGTTTTAAATATACAAAGTAAGACGATTCGCGAGATTAAATTAGAAGAAAACAGTTTTTTTCGAAACAATATAATCAAATCACTTTTTGTTGATAACACTAAAAATATTTGGGTTTCTTCAGGTCAAAAAGGAATTTCGAAAATCGACTTGTATCAAAAACCAAACATTATCGATGGAAAAAAAGAAACAGAGGGAATGTTCGTAAAGGGTGTTTTTAAAGATAGTAGAGGGCGTGTGTGGGTTGGCACAAATTTGAATGGAATGTTTTATTTTGATCAAAACGGACCGTTAAAACAGATTCCAACTCCGAAAACAAATAATCCCTATACTCTAATATCACCTTCAATTGTAGAGGATAAAAGAGGAGATATTTGGTTTTGTACAAATTATGAAGTAAAGTGTTTTAGTTATAAAACGAACTCAATTGCTTCGTTAAATGCAGTCTATCCAAGTCCAACAAAAGTAATTCTACCATTTTCTTTGGCAATAGACCGTTATGATAATATGTGGGTTGGTTGCGCATCGGGGTTAATCCGTGTAAATCTTAATGACAAAAATAAACCCTATAAATTTGTTTCAATCGGTAGCTTGTCAGATATGGTATCTTCTGAACAAATAAGTCGACTTATTTACGATTCAATTCACAATATGGTTTGGGCTTGTACCAAAGATAACGGAGTGACGGCTATTAAACTCAATAAAACCGGCGAAATTTCTAAAATAACTCATTTATCACATATCGAGTCAATAAATTCAATCAGTAGTGATCATGTCTGGAGTGTTTTGCTAGCCTCAGATTCGACTGTTTGGTTTGGAACTGACTCAGGTCTAAATAAATGCATTGTTTCCGGTGATGCAATTCAAGTTGTGTCTGTCAATAATCTTCGAATTATTGGTAATGTAAAAATAATGTCATTGGCTGAAGATAGGAATAGAACGATATGGCTAGGAACATCACAGGCTTTATACAGTTATAAACCAAAAACAAATACCGAAAAGAAATATACTGTAGCAAATGGTCTTTTCAGCAGTGGGATGCTTGAAGGAATGTATGCAGATAATTCTGACAAACTTTATGTAGGTACAATTAATGGATTAAACTGGATAAATACAACACCTCAACCAAAAATGCCTTATAAGTCTGAAGTTCAAATAGTTGATTTTAAAATTTTCGGAAAGTCAATTAAAAGTGATACTAAATTAAACAAACATTTACGAAACTCATTATACAACACCTCAGATATTGAACTGAATTATAACGAAAATAATTTCACAATTAATTTTCTTTCAATAAATTACAATGATTTTGATAAGAATATGTATGTGTATCAGTTAGAAGGTTTTGATTCTGATTCCATAACTGTAGATAATCATAATAGGAGTGTAACTTATAATAATCTCCCAGCTGGGAAATATCATTTTTGGGTAAGAATATTGAATAATGATAATACCTTGGGTGGAACAAAAAGAGAGCTAGTTATTATTGTTAAGTCTGCTCCGTGGCTTACACTGTGGGCTTATTTGGTTTATCTCTTACTAATATCTGCTGTTTTATATGTGGTATACAGGTATTTAAACCGAGAAGCAAAGCTGAAACAACAGTTAGTTATTAAAGAACTTGAGAATCAGCATGAAAATGAAATTAATAATATTAGGCTGAGATTTCATACGAATATTGCTCACGATATACGGACACCACTGACACTTATTGCAGGGCCGTTGGAGGACATAAAAAACAATCATGCTATTATAGAAGACACATTCTTATCAGACAGAATAAGTATTGTCGATAAAAACGTCTCTCGGTTACTTTATTTGGTGAATCAATTTTTAGATTTTCGTCGACTTCTGAACGATGGCAGTAGTTTACATCCAGATATTCAGGTTGTAAACACTGTTTTTAGTGATATAAAAAAATCGTTTGATGGTATTGCAATATCAAATAGAATCCATTTCGAATTTCTTATTGATGTAAACGATACTCATTTAATATTTGATGTGGATAAGTTGACCAAGATATTGTTTAACCTCATATCAAATGCATTCAAATACACACCAGATGGTGGTGATGTTTTTGTATTTATTGAACAACAAAACGAAACGTTAGTTATTAAAGTACAAGATACAGGATGTGGAATTTCAGCTAACGATTTACCTCGAATTTTTGATCGTTTTTATCAATCTTCAGAATCTTCTTCGGGTACCGGAATCGGCCTTGCATTAGTAAAACAGTTGGTTGAGGTTTGTAAAGGAAGTATTGAAGCTAAATCAGTTTTGGGTGAAGGGTCTCAGTTCAAAGTCATTATACCTTGTGAAATTCCAACTGAAACACCAGTCAGCGATACTCAGTCTGAAAACTTGGATGAAATAGTAGAAATTGTCAATAAAGAATCGCGTGGTGCAATGGTATTAATTGTTGAAGATGATGAAGATTTAAGAGCATATTTAGTTAAGAGTTTCAAAGATAAATTTACGGTTATTCAGGCTGGCAATGGGCAGGAAGGATTTGATAAGGCCTTGAGATACACTCCGGATATAATATTGACTGACGTTATGATGCCGCATGTAGATGGAATTGCACTCATTAAACTTATACGAAATGATTATAGAACTAGCCACATTCCGATTATTGTTTTAACAGCTAAGACGGGTGAAAATGAAGAAATAAAAGCACTGGAAGCAGGAGCTGAAGATTTTATATCTAAACCATTTTCTACAAAATCATTATTGTTGAAAGTGAATAATTATATTCGAAGTTTGTCAGGGAAAAAACAGCCAGAAAGTGTTGAAATCCATTCTAAAATATTAGATAGTCGTTCCTTATAAATTCATTTTCAAGCGACAAAGCAGACAACATTCTC
>JBAXPM010000078.1:0-10720 GCA_037132235.1 Paludibacter sp. | reverse complement strand
ATGAAACTTAGCTGGCCGAAAGAAGAAGTGGATAAACGCTTACAGGATATTATGAAAAGTATTCACGAATCCTGTGTAAAATACGGAACTGAACCGAATGGTTTTGTGAATTACGTGAATGGGGCAAATATAGCCGGATTTATGAAAGTGGCAAAAGCCATGATGGCGCAGGGAGTGCTTTAAATAGTTGACAGTTTATAGTTAGCAGTTATCAATTATACGCCCGGAGTTTTCGGGCGTTTTTTATAGAAAAAACATTGTTGCACCTACAATACTGATTATTGCACCAATAACCTGCTGAGGCTTGATTTTTTCTTTAAACATGATTGACGACGGAAGAATAATAAAAATCGGAACTAATGCCATAAGGGTAGAAGCGATGCCGGTTTTAGTTTGCTGAATCGCAAAGAGTCCGAGAGCCACGCCTATGAACGGTCCGAATATAGCACCAACAGTAACTGATTTCATGGCACTTGTGTGAGTAAAAGCCTGCTGTATTTTAGGCCAGCGACGAAGTACGGTAATAAGTATACCAAAGCTGATTAATCCAAAAATAGCCCGAATTTGCGTGGCTGAAACCGGATCGTAATGTCCCATTCCTTTTTTGCTCAATATCAATCCCACAGCCTGCCCCAAAGCTCCACCAAATGCCAGCAGGAAACCTTTGAATGGAATGTTTAGTCTCATTTTCCGATTGGAAATGGCAATAATAATACCACTTAAGCTGACAATAATGGCTATTATACTTTTTGGTGCGAGTATTTCGTCCAGAAAAAACCAACCGATAACGGCCGTAAGCATAGGAGCAAGGCTCATTACCAATGTTGCAGTTCGTGAGCCGATAACCATGTAGGACTGAAACAACAGCATATCGCCCAGAAAGAATCCAATAAAGCCTGATAAACCAAGCCAGAGCCATTGATAACCCGTCGCATCGGTCGGGAAAAAAATACCGCGGGAAACTAAAGTGGTAATGCCCAAAAATCCGATGGCAAAAAGCAACCGAATAAAGTTGACTGATAACGAACCGATTTTATGTCCGGCCTTTTCGAAAAACAACGCGCTTATGGTCCAACAAACTGCAACACCCAAGCCGGCAAATTCACCTATATGCGATTGAAACACCTTTACTAATTTACAATTTAATCATTTACCGCTCGGCTTTGCCGCTTGGCTTGCCAAGAAATTACAATTGAAGACTTAAAATTCCAACAATTGAATAATTTATGCAAAGATAATGCAACTATTTCAGAATAAACCAGCCTGAATGTATATTTATCCATATTATTGAATTTTAATGTGTTAGCTGATTTCTAACTGTATATAGCTGTGAAATACAATAAATTGGCTACCTTTGCACACCGAATTAATCAGGTTATCAAAATCATAATTTGCTTGCTGATAACTGCTTACTGTATACTGTAAACTGAATTTTTGTGCCTAAGGAAGATTATCTGCTCAAATACCTCGAGAAACTGAGTCGTGTCATTGCAGCAATGCTTGGATTTCGGGATAAAGGTTTCCCTGAAGATGCTTTGCGACTGGCTGATGAAACCTACAGGGAATTGTTAGGGTTGAACCTGGATGAACTGGAAGTGATGCCGATAGAACGCTTTCAGGAACTGATAAAGAAAGGCGGATATTCGTCTTCATATCTTGAAATACTGGCTCAGTTGGCCTACGAAACCGCTAAATCTGGTGAAAAGACCGGCAAATCAAAAGAATTTCACCGAAAAGCGTTAGAAATTTATAGGTTACTCAATGAAAAAGACAAAACATTTTCATTTGAACGTGAGATGATAATTTCGGAACTGAAACAGTTGACAGTTAATAGTTGAAAGTTGGCAATAAAAAAATAAATATCAAAACTTTAGTCCTTTGACTTTAGACATTAAATAAAGAAATGATAAACTACAAAAACAAACAACGTCCTGAGAAGGATATGATTTTCGGTGTTCGAACTGTTATAGAAGCCATTCAGGCAGGAAAAGAAATCGATAAGATTTATTTGCGTCGGGATATGACCAACGAATTGTCGCGGGAACTATTTGCGGCATTGGAAGGTATACAAGTGCCTGTGCAGTATGTTCCTTTGGAGAAACTGAACAAAATGACAGTGAAGAACCATCAGGGTGCCATTGCATTCATTTCGCCGGTGGCTTATCAGCGAATTGAGGATATTATTCCGGGAATTTACGAAGAAGGACGTATGCCGTTTATCGTGGTACTGGATGGTGTTACCGATGTGCGTAATTTTGGTGCTATAGCCCGTACCTGCGAATGTGCCGGTGTGGATGCCATCGTAATTCCTACCAAAGGTGGTGCTTCTATTAATGCCGATGCGGTAAAAACATCAGCAGGAGCGTTGCTTTCCATTCCGGTTTGTCGGGAAGCAAATCTGGGCAACGCGCTTAAATTCCTGACTTCCTCCGGAATAAAACTGATTGCTGCCAGTGAAAAAGCTACAATAAACTATACCGAGGCTAGCATGACGGGTCCAACTGCATTTGTAATGGGATCTGAAGACGAAGGAGTTTCGCCCGATTACCTCAAACTTTGCGACGAAATGGTCAGTATACCTATGCTTGGAACTATCGATTCGTTGAATGTTTCAGTAGCAGCCGGTGTGTTGATTTATGAAGCTGTACGCCAACGGGGAATTGTGGATTCGTTGATTGGGTAACCCCTAACCCCTAAAGGGGGACTCGAATTTATATATTGAAATTAATTACAAACATATTTTTCCCCTTTAGGGGGCAAGGGGTATGAAGATTCTCTACGAAGACAACCACATAATAGCTGTCAATAAAACCTGCTCTGAAATAGTACAGGGCGATAAGACCGGCGATGAACCGCTTTCGGAAACTATAAAAAAGTATCTGAAAGAGAAATACAACAAGCCCGGTGAAGTTTTTTGTGGTGTTACACATCGACTCGATCGTCCGGTGAGTGGTGTGGTGCTTTTTGCAAAAACCAGCAAAGCATTGACCCGCCTGAACGAAATGTTTAAGAATCAGGAAGTAAAGAAAACCTATTGGGCGATAGTAAAAGAGAAACCGGCTCAGACAGAAGGTCGGTTAGAACATTTTCTGCTTCGTAACGAGAAACAAAATAAATCGGTGGCGCACGATAAAATGGTGCCAAATGCTAAAGCTGCTGCATTAAGCTATAAACTAATAACCCATTCCGATACTTATTATCTGCTGGAAGTGCATCTCGAAACCGGTCGTCATCACCAGATTCGTTGCCAATTAGCAAAAATGGGCTGTCCGATAAAAGGTGACTTGAAGTACGGTTTTGCACGCTCGAATCCCAATGGTGGTATCAGCCTTCATGCCCGCAACGTGGAGTTTATTCATCCCGTTTCCAAACAACTGATTCAAATTACTGCTCCGGTGCCGGAAGATGACAAACTATGGCTGGCTATGGAGAAGTTGGTTTAATAAAAGTAATACAAAAAACAATTTAATATTTTTAAGAATGAAAACAGCAAAAATCATTACAGAGAAAGGGGAGATGCAGATCGAATTTTACGAAAAGGATGCTCCCGGTACAGTGGCTAACTTTATTAAACTTGCTTCCAGTGGCTTTTACGATGGATTGACTTTCCACCGAGTTATACCCGATTTCGTTATTCAGGGCGGTTGTCCTAAAGGTACAGGTGTTGGTGGGCCGGGTTATACAATTCCATGTGAGTTGGATGGCGAAAATCAATTCCACGATCGTGGAGTGTTATCTATGGCACATGCCGGACGTAATACCGGTGGTTCACAGTTCTTTATCTGTCATTCGCGCAAAAATACTTCACACTTAGATCGTCAACATACTTGCTTTGGAAAAGTTGTGGAAGGTTTGGAAGTGATTGATGCGATTCGTGCAGGTGATAAAATCCTGAAGATCGAAGTTTCAGAATAAAATATAAGTAAGTAATTGAAAGTCAGCATTCAGAAAATTTGAATGCTGACTTTTTTATTTTCCAAATAAATATTTATGCATTAATTAGACATTTTTCCTTGTTTTTTATTTTGTAATGTGAATTCAATTTGTATCTTTGTAAAAATTCAAAACACATGCATCTTAACGTAAAAAACGAAACATCCAGACTCCGTGCAGTGGTTTTAGGTCAGCCCGGTTCACTTGGTTCTATTCCTGCTTTGGAAAAAACATTTGATGCAAAGACTTACGAATCTGTTTCTCTCGGTATTTATCCAACCGAGGAAGCTGTATACAAAGAAATGAGTGCTTTTGAAAAGGTATTCCACAAGTACAATGTACAGGTTTTTCGTCCGTGGACGCTGGAGAACTGTAATCAGGTTTTTGCACGCGACGTGGCTTTCGTAATTGATGATAAAATTATTAATTCCAATATTATTCCGGATAGGGAAGATGAAAAAGAAGCGTATGAAGTAGTTTACGATCAGATTTCGTACAATAAAATCTACAATTTGCCGGAGAAAGCACATGTTGAAGGTGGTGATGTGGTGTTGTTTAATGATATAGTTTTTGTAGGGCTGTATACCCGGCCCGATTATTCCCAGCTAAAAACAGCACGTACTAATTTATATGCCTTTAATTTTCTGAAAGAAATTTGTCCCGAAAAAACCTTTATTCCTGTTGAATTGAAAAAGCATGATACCAATCCCCGTGCAGGAGTGTTGCATTTGGATTGTACATTTATGCCTGTTGATAATGGCAAAGCTATTATTTACAGAGACGGTTTTGCGAATGAGGCTGATTATTATCGGATTGTAGAAATATTCGGACAGCAAAATTTATTTGAAATTACGCAGGAGGAAATGTATTACATGAATACCAATATACTCTCTATTTCACCTACTGTGGTTGTATCAGAGGAGCGTTTTACCCGACTGAATAACCATTTGGAAAACAACTGGGGACTTACTGTTGAACGTGTTCCTTATTTTGAAATATCCAAAATGGGCGGTTTGTTGCGTTGTTCTACAATGCCATTAGTGAGGGAATAAGAGTAATAAAAATCAAAACTATGAAAAACCAGACAACCAACACTATTCTAATGATTGAGCCAGTATTGTTCGGGTTTAATGCAGAAACGGCTGTAAATAATTATTTTCAACAAAAAAAAGTTGATGAAACTGCGGATTTACAGAAACTTGCTTTGGAAGAATTCAGGAATATGGTTGAATTATTACGGGCGAAGGGCATTGATGTAATAGTTGTTAAAGATACGAAGCAGCCTCATACTCCAGATTCAATTTTTCCAAATAACTGGATTTCTTTTCACGATGGAGGTCAGGTGGTGTTATATCCAATGTTTGCGCCGAATCGCCGGCTGGAGCGACGACGTGATATAATGGGGCTTATCGAAGAACATAGATGCGTACTTAATAACGTGGATGATTTTAGTTTTTGGGAAGAACAAAACCTTTTTCTGGAAGGTACAGGTAGTATGGTTCTCGATCGGGAAAATAAAATAGCGTATGCTGCCTTATCCGAACGTACTGATAAAACTATTTTTTTACAGTTCTGTTGTACTTTTGGTTTTGAAGCGGTATGTTTTACTGCATTCCAGAGCGTAGATGACAAAAGGCTGCCAATCTATCACACAAACGTAATGCTTTCTGTGTGTGATAACTACGTGATAATCTGTACAGATACTATTGACGACATAAAAGAGCGAACAAAAGTTCTGGAATCATTCAAACGAACGGGAAAAACAATAGTCGAAATATCAGAATTACAAATAAATTGTTTTGCCGGAAATATGTTACAGGTAAATAATAAGAATGGCAAAACATTTTTAGTTATGTCACAGACAGCTTATAGTTCGTTACAAGAACATCAAATTGAGCAGTTGAAGTCGTATAATGAATTGATTATCATTCCAATCCCAACTATCGAACAAATTGGTGGTGGTAGTGTACGATGCATGATGGCTGAGATATTCTGATATAATGAATAGTTGATAACTAAATAACCAAATTCCCGAATAAACAAATAACCAATTACCGAATAACTTCTTATGATGAATAATAAACCAACATCCACCGAACTTATGGCTCTCGAAAATAAATACGGAGCGCATAACTATCATCCACTTCCTGTGGTTCTCGACCGTGGTGAAGGCGTATTTGTGTGGGATGTGGAAGGAAAGAAATACTTCGATTTTCTGTCGGCTTATTCGGCTGTTAATCAGGGACATTGTCACCCAAAGATTATCAACACCTTAGTGGAACAGGCTCAAAAACTGACACTTACTTCCCGTGCTTTCTACAACAGTCGGTTGGGCGAATACGAACAATTCATAACACAATATTTTGGGTATGAAAAGGTGTTGCCAATGAATACAGGTGCTGAAGCGGTGGAAACCGCGCTAAAACTCTGCCGTAAATGGGCATATGAAAAGAAAAATCTTCCTGAAAATTCGGCTCAGATTGTTGTATGCCAGAATAACTTTCATGGTCGTACCACAACGATAATTTCTTTTTCAGTTGATCCGGATGCTTATACAAATTATGGACCTTATACTCCTGGGTTTATTGTAATTCCGTTCAACGATGCCGATTCACTTGAAAAAGTATTGAAAGAAAATTCAAATATTGCAGGTTTTTTGGTAGAACCTATTCAGGGTGAGGCAGGTGCGTATGTTCCCGACGATGGTTATTTAATGAAATGTTACGAACTTTGCCGGCAGCATAATGTGCTTTTTATTGCCGATGAAGTGCAGACAGGACTTGCCCGTACCGGTAAGTTGCTGGCTTGCGATTATGAAAATGTACATCCCGATATTCTGATTCTCGGAAAAGCACTTTCAGGAGGAGTTTATCCGGTTTCGGCAGTGCTGTCAAGTACCGAAATTATAGATGTTTTTCATCCCGGCCAGCATGGTTCAACCTTTGGTGGAAATCCGTTGGCAGCAGCTGTGGCCATTTCGGCACTGGAAGTAATAAAAGATGAAAAACTTGCTGATAACGCTTATGTCCTCGGCGAAATTTTCAGATCTGAACTGCGAAAGTTGTGTGAAAAATCCCGAATAGCATCGTTCGTACGTGGAAAGGGTTTGTTGAATGCCTTAGTGATTAATAATGAGGGGCATAAGAATCTTGCGTGGGATATTTGCGTCAAGTTACTCGAAAACGGTTTACTGGCTAAACCAACTCATACCAACATTATTCGGTTTGCACCGCCATTGGTTATCACAAAAGAGCAATTGCTTGAATGTATTGAAATTATCCGCAGAACCATCCGGGAATTTGAATAATCAGTTGAAATTCAAAAGTCGGAGAAAGAATGTGGTAATTCCATTTACCAGACTTGAAAGATGCAAAATATTGATATGAAACTTATTCTCAGCTATAATTATAAGGAATAAACCCAGCGTTCCGTATCTGTACAAGTTCATCATCAGCTTTGGATGAATTTCTTTCAGATAAGTTAGATATACATGCGAACCATCCAAGGGCGGAATGGGAATCAGATTGAAAACAAACAATCCGAAATTTATAACTCCCCAAATTACAATAAGTTGAATAAAATCAACGCCGATTCCGTCCACCATATAGAGCAGTCGGGCAACTATAAAAAACAGTATTGCAAGCAGAAAATTTGAAACCGGACCTGCAAAAGCAATAATTATTTCGTCGCGATGTCTGTTTTTTAGATTATCAGGGTTAAACATCACCGGTTTAGCCCAACCAAATCCGGCAATAATAATCAAAAAGAAACCCAGCCAATCAATGTGTTTCAAAGGGTTCAGCGTCAACCGTCCATCATTTTTAGCCGTTTCATCTCCCAGTTTATAAGCAGCATAAGCATGCGAAAACTCATGAACTGTCAGCCCGATTACCGCTGCCGGTACAATTTTCAATATTCCATCTAAATCTAATCCCATAGTTTAAATAATTACAGCACAAAAGTAATCATTTTACTTAACCATTTTTGATTCGCAACCAGTTTATTCCCTGATTTTATCCAACAATCGGTTTAGCTCCACAACTTCTTCATCGGTCAGATTGTGTAGTGCATCATCTGTCTGATCTTCACATTCCTGCATATCAGCCAAAAGTGCCAGCCCTTTTTCAGTAATAACCACATCTTTTTGTCTGCGATCCGTGTCGTTTTCCTTACGGTCGATCAGGCCTTTTTCATAAAGTTTATCCACCAACCGACTTACATCAGAGCTTCGGTCGAGCATTCGCTCTTTCAAAAAGCCAATTGAAGATGGGCCTTCGGAACGAAATCCACGCAACACCCGCAATATATTATACTGTGGCTCAGTTAATCCATGTGTCTTTAATGTTTGCAAAAAGTTATAGCTCAGTTGCTTCACTGTAAACGTCAGATTGATTAACCCTTTGTGGCGTTCGTTCCGGAATCGGCCTTTTATTTCATCTTCAATTTTCATGGATTTATAGTTTTATATTAGTTGGAATTTTATTGACCCCCAAACCCCCAAATGGGGGCTTTAATACGAAGTTAATGAATCTTCCATTAGTTGTAAATTGTTTCAAAATCGCACTCTTAAGCCCCCGGTTGGGGGTTTGGGGTCAACTTATATAAACTCTATTATAGTTTTATCATTTCAGGGTTTCTTAAAATCCCTGTAATCCAAACCAAAATTAAAATTACTGATGGCATTAAAATGCTTATTCCGCCCGTCATGTGAAGAATGATGGCACCACCCAGATACGAACTTAAAAGCACTGCTCCAAGTTTGTTTGTCTTAGGAAATAAAAATAGCAGGGCTGAAACGGCTTCGCCAATAGCAATAATAATGCGCCAATCGGCTAATTTCATTTGTACCATTTGTTCCGGATGCATAAATTTTCCGAATGAACTAAATAAAAACAAGGCAGTTAATAAGCCTGAAATAACCCATGCAATGATTTTGTTTGTTTTGCTGATTTCTGTACTCATAATTTTTTGTTTAAATAATTAATTAATAAAAGTATTTGTTTGAACTATATATGTTACAACATATATAATTTGTAATTGTTCAAAAGTTGAAATAGATTTAGTTAGGATAACACGAAACAGCCGGAAACATTTTTGCATCCGATATGCCACTTTATGCTTAGTTTAAGTTCCAATAACAAGGGTTTTTAGAGCTTGAAGGCGTGTTCAGGAAATTAAAACGCCCGTTCAAGTAGCTTGAAGACGTGTTCAGGGAACTAAAACCCCCGTTCAGGAAGCTTGAACACGTGTTTAAGAAACTAAAACCTCCGTTCAAGGAGCTTGAACCCGTTTTCAGGAAACTAAAACGCCCGTTCAAGTAGCTTGAAGGCGTGTTCAGGAAACTATAACGCTCGTTGTAGGAACTTAACCTGAAACTCATCAGATGACTTGAAGTCATCAGATGAGTAGAACCACCGGCCTGGAACCCTGAACCCGTGCTCATGGCTCCTAAATTCCCCCTTTAGGGGGTTAGGGGGCTTATTTAGTGTGTTAGGGGGCATCTTATATAGTATATTTCCTTCTTTCCGGATTAATTGAAAGCCGTATAAAAATAAATTTTAGTTTGTTTAAAAAAACAGGAAAAATAATTTGCGGTGTTAAATATGTTTTTTTATCTTTGGAGCGGAAAATTGACTGAAAGTCATATATAGCATCAACCCAACGACAACGCCTTGGGAACAACCCAAAGCATAGCTCCGGGTAATGACTGAAAGTCATACATAGCATCAACCCAATGGTAACGTCTTGGGAACAACCCAAAGCATAGCTCCGGGTAATGACTGAAAGTCACACATAGCATCAACCCAAAGCAAAGCACTGGGTAATGACTGAAAGTCATACATAGCATCAACCCAACGACAACGTCTTGGGGCATAGCTCTGGGTAATGACTGAAAGTCATATATAGCATCAACCCAACGACATCACACTGGGAACAACCCAAAGCAAAGCACTGGCTAATGACAGAAAGTCATACATAGCATCAACCCAACGACATCGCCCTGGGAACAACCCAAAGCATAGCTCCGGGTAATGACTGAAAGTCATACATAGCATCAACCCAATGGTAACGTCTTGGGAACAACCCAAAGCATAGCTCCGGGTAATGACTGAAAGTCACACATAGCATCAACCCAAAGCAAAGCACTGGGTAATGACTGAAAGTCATACATAGCATCAACCCAATGGCAACGCCTTGGGTATATAACTAAACATACAAAACAGCACCCCGAAGGGGCAGCATAAAAAAACAATACCATGTCACAATCATTATCCAAACTATACATACATATTGTGTTTCACACAAAGTATAATCAGGATTTGATAAAATCGGATGTTGAAAGCGAATTATATGCTTATTTTGGAGGTATTCTCAAGGCAAATAAGTCGGTTCCCATAGCAATAAACGGTGTAGAAAATCACGTTCATATTCTCTGCATTATGTCCAAAAACATTGCATTGGCAGACCTGTTGGAAGAATTGAAACGCAATAGTAGTCGATGGATAAAAACAAAAGGAGTTGATTATACCGATTTTGCCTGGCAAGGTGGTTACGGAGGATTTTCAGTAAGTCAGAGTAAAGTAGATGTTGTAAAGAGATATATCGAAAACCAGAAAGAACATCATAAAACTGAATCTTTCAAAGAGGAGTACATCCGATTTTTGAAGGAATATGGTGTTGATTATAACGAAGATTATCTGTGGACATAACATTTTATGTTGCCCCTTTAGGGCGTTGATGCCATCGGGCATGTTATCCCGGGGCGTTGCCACCGGGTTAATGATAT
>JBAXPM010000077.1:0-10856 GCA_037132235.1 Paludibacter sp. | reverse complement strand
AATGAACTAAACTTTCAAAATCATTGAACATTTCATCATTCCAGGCGGCTGGATGAATTTGTATAACAATATATGGTTTTTTACTGTCATTATTATAGTTTCTCATCATATCATTAACCTTAAAGCTCTTTAATGATAGATAATCGACAGTTAAAACAATATGTTTATCTGTTTCTTGAATTACTTTGTATTTTGGATCTTTCCAACCTGTATGATTGTATTTTTCAGTTTTACCATAATGCTGCCATATATTTATTTCTGGAAATTTATCAATAACATCTTCTGTCAACAATTGTGTTCGGTTGTGAGGAGCTCCAAACGAATGACTTGTAAGATGTAAAGTATTTGAAAAAAAATGTTGGGCAAGACTTAAGTGTGAGTGCTGATAATTGAAATTAGTGTTATAAAATTCTGTTTGTTCAACATTAGGTTTTAAATCTTTATGATCGTAACCATGATTCCAGAATTCAACAACAGGAAATCCATTCTTCTGTTTGATAGTTGTTATTCTTCGTATTTCAGATACCGAACAGACTCCTACATTTCTGGAAATTATTCCGATACCTGCATTGATACTGTCATCAATCAGGATTTTAATAAAACGATTCCAGTTTTGTGTAGTATCTCCTAAATCATCTGCTTTTAGAATTACGACCAAACCATTGGGTGAATTCAATGATACATCTTCCCTGCATGAAACAAAAAAGACTGATAATATAATGATTATCAATAAGAATAATTTGCGGGAATTTGTGACACGATTAATCTTCATAGATTCGATATGATACGTGCACAAAGATAACCATTTTTGAAATTATTCGAATTTTTATTGAGGAAATTATAGGTTTCAAATTGGTTAATTAGCTACTTATTAGCAAATTAGCTTAATTTGATGTGGTTATTTTAAATCAACTAATACTTTCAGGTTGAGTTGACGGCCTGTGAGGTAATTTGGAACTGCCCATTGAGAATTATTGATATCGGTCACCCAATAATAAGAGTTCACGTTTTTAAAATCAAGTAAATTGAATACTTCTACATTCAACCAGATACTTTTCACATGTTTCAGCCATTTTTTACTTAGTACTTTATCTGTTCCGTTGACTAAAACCCGTGAAGCACCTATATCCACGCGTCGATAAGCTGGAGCACGGTTATCTAATGCCCTGAAAGCTGTACTATTTTTGGAACTGAAAGGGGCGGCAATAGGTAAACCATCGGACCAGATAAACTTCAGTTGCATTTTATATTTTGGATTGTTGGGCAGATAATCCTGAAACAGCATAGAGAAAGTATACCGTTGTTCACTTGGACTGGAAAGATAACCCGGGTAAACCGGCGTTGTCGAGAGAATTTTCCCATTCGAATCGTAAGTATAGTTATTATATAAATCACCAATAATATCTTGTTTGGCATTCATGAGCGACAGATTTATCCATGAATCGGCACCCGGAACGAGCTCACCATAGAGTTTAAAATCAAGTCCGGCAGTATAAGCGGTTGCATCATTCTTGCCCGAATAACGAACCCTCACATTATCAACTGAATAAGAAATTACCCGATCAGCAAGTTTGGCATATGCTTCTGTTGTAAATTTAAAAGGTCGTCCCCAGGCTCGAAAATAATAATCGCCACCAAACACAAAATGCACCGAGCGTTGAGCCTGAATATTATTATTCAGTTTAATTCGTACATTACCTAATGCATCCATGAGTGTATCACGAATTTCTTTATAAAATGGTGCCTGATAATACACTCCTGTTGCAAAACGGAAACTGAAATCGTTTTTCCAACGTGGTAAATAGGAGAATGCAAAACGCGGACTAATCAACAATTCATTATTAAACGTCCAGTAATTAGCTCGTAATCCGCCTGTTACAGAAAATGAACCGGCATCGGTCTTCCATTTATAGGTATCCTGAAAGAAACCGGTACTTCGCCACGTCGAAATAACGGTATCAGCCTTCATATTGTAAAACAGATTGACCTGTTTATCACTGAACGGAAGCGAATATCCTACAGAATCACGCCACTCCCACTCGCCTATTTTGTCAGAAATAATTTCGTTCTGGATATTCAATCCCCAACTTAGCTTATGATTATTAATCTCATAATCACCCAGATGTGCCAAATTAGTAACTGTAGCATTCAGGCGGTTTCGAGCATGCTGTTGGTATTTTCCAACTCCCAGAGCTGCGCCGGTTTGCTTCGTTGGGTCGAGATCCATTTTTACTTCGCTCAGCACATATTCGCCCAGAATATCGTAGGTTTCATTTTCATTTGTGTAGAATGTTGAAGCCAGTAAACTCAGTTTCATACCTTTCTTCGGTCTGAAGTTAAGTGATAAAGCTCCATACGACGTGCGGAATAAATCCTGTTCCTGACCTTCAAAATAAACGGTCAGTTTACGACCTGTACTATACGTTCCAAACGATGTTTCGCGGGTTTGCGGAACAAACTGATACGAATTTTGCGAAAAGTTGCCCAAAAAAGTCAGTTCCAGTTTAGGATTCAACTGATAGGTCATGTAAGTCTGATAATCAATAAAAGATGGGTTATATTCCCCTTTCGTATCCAATGTTCCGAGCAGATAACCATTTGTTTTATAGCGAAAACCATGCATTTGGGTAAATTTCTTTCCCACTGTTCCCACATAAGCCGAAGCACCCAATAAACTCAACGAAGCAGACGCTTCAAATTCAGTCGGTTTCTTATATTGAATATCGAGCACCGACGACATTTTATCGCCATATTTGGCATCATACCCGCCGGCCGAAAATGACACATTCTGAACCATATCGGGATTGATAAAACTCAAACCTTCCTGCTGTCCGGCGCGAATCAACAACGGGCGGTACACTTCCAGTCCATTGACATACACAGCATTTTCGTCGAAATTACCACCGCGCACATTGTATTGCGAACTTAATTCGTTGCTCGAACTAACCCCGGTAAACGTTATCAACAGTGATTCTATTCCGCCCGAAGTATTGGGTATTAACCGCAGTTTAGTCGGGTCGAGCATATCAAGCGTGGATGTCTGACGACGTTGCCCGATAACATTCACTTCGCTCATTTCTTTGGACAATGCCGGAAGCTGAACTGAAATCTGGATAACCTGCTGACGGGGGTAAATCGTATGTTTTATTGTTTGATAACCCAGCATGGAATAAACGATTACAGCCGAGTCTTTTACATTCATTGTCAACTCGTAATATCCATTCTGATTGGTGGAAATTCCGGTGGTTGTATTTTCGAAAAACACGTTGGCAAGATCAATTCCTCTGTTGTTGGAATCAATCACATAGCCGTAAACACGAACCTTGGATTGAGCCGACAAACCCACCGAAAATAAAATCAGAGCCAGAATAAAAAAAAGTTTGTGCTTCATGCAAGGAGAATGTCGGTTGTCAGGATTAATTTCAACGGTGTTTTAACGGAGAATTACCGGTTTTATTTTTAATGATTTACAAATTTTCTACAAAGATACAACAAGACAATTTATAATTGATACTAATCTGACTTCATGCAAATAAAATAAATGATTATCCACAAAGTATGCAGAGCAGTATTAAAAGGTTTTTAATTTGAAAAAGAAGGGCGTAGCCCTGAAATCTGTGTTTTAAGATATCAGGGCTAAAGCCCCTTTGTTCTTATCATTTCATCATGCTACGAAGATTTCTGGGCTACGCCCCTAAATATCACTTGAAAAAAATATGAAACAGATAATCATTAAAAAAAATGTTAATTACTCATAATCATTAAAATAATTATGAATTTGTGAATATCAGATTCAATTCCTGAAGCAGCTTTTCAATCGTTCTGATTTCATTACTTTTCAGTATCCAACCGGATTCAGTGACTGATATCTGAGTATCAGCATCTTCAACCACCATATAACCGGCACGAGCCAACGCACGCAATGTCCAGTACATGCGGGTTTTATTGCCCGAAACCCATACTTTACGTGCCATGGGATAATTGAGGGAGAAATTGCCATTATCCGCATTAAAATAATACGATTTACTTTCGAAAGCTTTATTGAAACTGCCATTGAATACCAAATCTTCGGGCACACCAAACTCCACGCCACGCTCCGAACTGATTAACCAAATTCGGTCGGCAGCTTGAAGGGCCAGGTCAAGCTCGTGGGTAGAAAGCAGAATGGCTTTATCGGTTTTGTGCGCCAATCTGTGAAGCAGAAGCATAATTTCCACCCGGTTTGGCAAATCGAGATGTGCCGTCGGTTCATCGAGCATGATAATGGGCGTATCCTGAGCCAGTGCCCTTGCTATCATTGCCCGCTGGCGCTCACCGTCAGAAAGTTCGTTTATATTATGGTGCATTTTATGTTCCAGATGCACCATTTCGATAGCTTCCCGTATGATTTTATCTTCGTCTTCCGTAATATTTCCCCACCAGTTACTGTGCGGATGCCTACCCAATGAAACGATATTATAAACTGTAGCATTTTCAATATCAATCCGGTCAGTAAGCACCAATGCAATCTGCATGGCCTTTTCACGCTGTTTCAAGCGTGAGAGCTCTTTCCCATCAATAAATGTGTTGCCTGAAAGTTGTTTCTGAAGACCGGTTAGAGTCCGCAGCAAGGTAGATTTTCCACTTCCATTTGGCCCGATCAGACATACCAACTCCCCTGCCCGCAACTGTAATTCCAGTGCTGACTGAATCACATCCGTTTTTCCTTTTTTGGAATAACCGATAGATAGGTTTTGTGTGGTTAGAATTGACATAGACCCCTAACCCCTAAAGGGGAATTAAGTTACTTCTTATTTTATATTTCTATCATACCCCGCATTTAAACCCAGAATTGAGTATTAAAGCCCCTTTAGGGTTTTGGGGTTGTTGTTTTTTATTTTCGTTTCAAAATTATCCAGATAATTATAGGTGCGCCAAAGAGCGCACTGATGGTATTTATCGGCAGTGTATATGCCGGTAGTTGCGAAATAATGTCGCAGAACAAAATCAGTGATGCTCCACAAAGAACTGTTGCGGGCATTAGTATTTTATGACTTGAAGTTTTGAAAATTCCCCGGGCAATATGCGGAATGGCAACACCCACAAAGGCTATAGGTCCTGTAAAAGCGGTAATTCCTCCGGCCAACAACCCGGTGGCAATAACAATCAAAAAACGCGTACCAACAATAGAAATACCTAAACTACGTGCATAGTTTTCACCAAGCAATAATCCATCCAACCGTTTTTGCAGAAAGAAAGCCATTCCGAGTCCAAGAATTGAAACGGGAAACAAAACCTGCATATACGTCCATGTAACTGCACTCAGACTGCCAAAAGTCCACATTACAAAAAGCTTGATAGCATCGGGATTGCTGAAATTCTGCAACACGCTTACAATTGATCCGGCAATGGTTCCAAACATCAACCCGACTATAAGCAGCGAAACCGCATTTTGTATCCGAAACGAAACACCAACGACCAAAGTCAGCACTACCGAAGCACCAATTACAGCAGCAACAATCAACGCCCATCCGCTGCTCACAAATGCCACCGGCAACACCGAAGCCGCCATCATAACCAATGCCACACCGAGACTTGCACCCGAACTGACACCCAGAATATAGGGATCGGCCAATGAATTTCGGAAAAGCGTCTGCATCATCAGCCCTGCCACCGAAAGCGAA
Source organism: Paludibacter sp. (assembly GCA_037132235.1). Classification (GTDB taxonomy): domain Bacteria; phylum Bacteroidota; class Bacteroidia; order Bacteroidales; family Paludibacteraceae; genus Paludibacter. The sequence continues at coordinate 5,193 of JBAXPM010000077.1, read as the reverse complement.
GCACCTGCCAGTATAGCAGTAATGGCTTTCGGCAAACGGAAGTTTAGCAGTATCTCGGAATTTATACCCGTGTCACCTTTTCCGAAGAATACAGACATTATCTCCTGTAAGGATATATGAATGCTTCCCCACGCCAGATCGGCAAGGAAAAGCCCCAACGTCAGAAGCGAAAGGGCTGAGAATATTAAAAAGGAGCGGGATTTCAAATTATATTTCTACTTTAAAATTCAGTTTAACCTCATTAGCCGGAATACCTCCTCGAACTCCCCAGTTTTCCAAAGCTTGTTCATTCAAAACAATAAAAACATTTTCTTTGGAACAGATTCCGTTTTGCTCAAGTTTAACCGTTATTAGTTGGTAAAGTTTCTTTTTAGTGTCAATAGTTCTGCCCGAAAACATCGTAATTACCACCAGAATTTCGTAGGGGGATTTCATGCTGAAAAGTTCCGGTTTATACTCACAAACACGGATATTACGGTCATCAGCCGAAAGTTGCAGTGCTTCAATCACTGCATCCATTACCAACTCTTTTATTTTCAAAATAGTTGACAGTTCACGACCTTCTTTCAGTTCGATTTTTACTAATGGCATTAATTTTACGGTGTTTAATCTTTTACACAACGAACAGAACGACCATACAATTTTGTATTATAATCATTATGAACGTATAAATTATTGTAAGTCATAAACCAGTAACGAACATCGGTAGAACTGTATTCAGTTGAAGTCCACCAGTAACCAAAATCACCAATTTCAGCAAAGGAACCACCGGGGCTGCGATAACCACCCGGAAGTGCTGTGAAACCACTTTCATTGGTTACATTTATATTTGTACCCGACCAGTGTGTAATTCCGATTTCTTTTAATTTTTCAGCAGCAACACCTTCACCACCCAGTTTGGCCACAAGAGTTGCCCAATCAGCATTGGTAGCCACATGCCAGCCAACAGGTGCAATATTTCGGCTATCACTTATGGCACTCCAGTTATACAGTTTACCATATTTCTTTCCATTTATAGAATCATTATTATAATCGCACCATGCTCCATAATTTGCAGTACTCCAGGAAAGGTTAGATTTGTTGTTGGTAATCCCTTCACCGGTACGGTATCTGGTCGTTTTGAGATTTTCAACCATCCATGTTTGAGTTCCAATGGTTACTTTGTGATAAATGTTACCATCAAGATCAGTCAATAAACTCGCAACAACATTTCCATAAGCAGTTCCGGCAGCATTGGTGGCATAAGCACGAATATAATACGTTGAATCTGCATTTATTTTATCAATTGTACTTATAAACGTTCCTGTTCCTGTTCCATCCGTTGTTTTACGGTCAGCAATAGTTGGAGTTGGACTTGTACTCCAACATACACCCCGGGCAGAAATGGCAGCTCCACCATCGGAAGTAATAATCCCACCCGACTTACAGGTAGTTAGAGTCAGATTACTCACCTCAGTTGTACTGAGTACAGGAACTGTGATAATTGTTTCCTTTTTCTCACACGCCGTCAGAAACATTATAAACATTATTAAAGCAACAAGTCCGCTTAATTGAAGTTTTTTCATAAAATTAAATTTAAAACAGGATTAATTGAGGGTTTATCAAGATTTGTACAAAAGTAAAAAAACATTTGCAAAAACAAGGTAAGATTTTATGTATTTAAGTTCTAAAACAATTTGATTAATTCAAAAAATGAATGCTGTTATAGTGGATTGTAAATCAATTTTCTATTCCTGACCATTTAATATTCCCTCTTTGAAAGTCTCATCAAACTCACTAGTATAAAACACAAACCCAAAGATGCCTACACCAATCACTTTTGTTTTTCTATCTATGGTTATCGAAGTGGTGGAAAATACTCCGTAGCTTTTTGTACTTACGTCATTTTCAACCAGTTGATTAATCATTTCTTTTTTCAGTAATGTTTTCATGCCTCCACAAATCTTTCCCTGACTCTCATCTGTTCCGGGTATTTTATCAGTGCCCGATTGCTCCAAACCTGAATAAAGTTTAGTTTTTAGCAGCTCCTTATGTCTGTATGGCTTGGGATTTGTTGAAGCGGCAATTATAGTAATTCCCAAAATAATTCCCACTATAAGATTATCTTTTTTCATTTGTCAAATACTTTGAAGTTAATCCATCAAATTACATATATAATCAGTTTTCTATTTAAGTTTCTCTGCATACACCAGCTGATATCCCGGTAAAATCTCCGGATGCAGAATAGCAATTACATCCGAAAGCAGTAAATCGGGTCGTGCAACAGCGCCTTCCCAAAAATCATTTGCGGTAGAAGGCAACAGACATTTATTGAAATTATATACCTGTTTCAGTTTCACCGGGTGGAAATAAGCATGTTTGGAATCAGCTTTTAGCAAATCATCTATTGATTTGAAATTACAATTGAGCCACACATCAGTTTCCGAAAAATTTTTCAGTACCGTTTCCACGTTCAGAGGCAGACTTCCGGCTGTAGTATCGTTAGCATAAAAGTACGTTGCACCTGCATCAACAAAGAGTTTACCCATAAAATTCCTCCCCGAAGGCATGTACCATGTTCCACGAAAGTTTGAACCGGCCATGATGGTTGGTTTGATTTTTACCGCAGCTGCTTTGGCCTTTATTTCATTATAACGTTTGTCAACAGCACTAAAAATACTGTCGGCCAGCTTTTCCTTATCGTAAAATGCCGCCACAAACTTAATCCATTCCGCGCGTGCCAGCAACGAAGTTTCCATCCATTCGTTATTGAAAATCACCGGAATTCCGGCCTGCGAAACCCGTACAGCATAGGGGTCGTTCTGATTGTAACCGCTCATCATCACTGCATTGGGCTTGAGTTGCAGCGTTTTTTCCACATTGATATTAAACGCGTTACCCAAATCGGTAATCGTTCCTGCTTTGATTCGTTTATTTATTTCGGCGTTGTAAATAATTTCGGGTGAACAAACGGCTGTAAGCGTTTGCATCTCACCCAGCAGACTCAGAAATTCGAAGTGTGTAACCGAAGTTGCTGCCAGCGTTTTCAGAGGAATTTGCACTTTTGTACCGTTGGAAGGTGTTTTAGTGTTGGTGTTTTTCACCAGGTAATAACGGGCATATTCCGTTACTTTAACCCACGGACTGTACACAATTACTTCTTTATATTCGGGGAAATATTTGATTGCAAAACCCTGAGCATAAGTCAGCTTCAGGGTATCAGACGAGTGAGTTTGTGCAGTTTTAGATAACTTGTGCTCACAGGAAGTAAACATTAAAACAGCGAGGATAACAACAGCTACATTCTTCATTTTCTAACATTTAAACGCAGAGAACCGCAGAGTTGGTGTCTCCGCGGTTCTCTTTAAATCTTCTTTGCGAACTCTGCGGTAAATCTCCCGCAAAGGTAACATTAAATGGTAAATGGTAAATGAATAAATGGTAAATTCTTAATGTCCTTTCGGAACTACTGCCGCCGTTCCCGACGATTCCGGCTCTTTTACAAACATCCAGAAAATAACCGAAGTGGTAACCAGCAAACCGCAGAAAATATAGAGTAACTGATGGTTTCCGGTGGCTTTAATCACGTTGGCCACACCGTTGCTCATCATTTGTGGGAGCACCACTGCCAGATTGAAAACACCCATATACAAACCCATTTTAGCCGGATTCACACGTTCGCTCATAATGGCAAACACAATTGAAATCACTGCCGACCAGCCAATTCCGACAAGGAACATGCCGATGTAGAAATCAATTTCAACCCGACTGAAATACGCGATATAGAAATAACCAACGGCCGAAAATGCCAACGCGCCTATATATGTTTTCACGCGACCAATTTTCTTGGCAATACTTTGAAGAATCAATGGAAAGATTGCTCCAACCAGGTTCAGAATAAAGAATCCGAGCGAAACCATGTTTCCAACCGTTGCTCCTGAATTCTGAACAGTTCCGGTCAGTTTTTCTGCAAACCAGTTGGCTGATATGCTGGTAGTGATATGAGGCAAAATTTGATTTTGAATAAAGAACCCCGACAAAATAAACATACTCTGGAAAGCCACCCACGTAAACGAGTGTGCCAGCATAATTTTCTGAAATTCATTGCGGTTTGTTGGGTTCTTAACGCCCTGAATGATAATAATAATGCCGATTATAACCGAATAAGCAAGCGCAGCAATCAACACCGGATTATGCCATGCTCCCAATACTTCGGGGAAGAAATGATAGAACAAGCTGAAAAAACCAAATACCAGAAAACCATAGAGTGGGAAAATTTCCTGAAATATCTGCACCACGCCAAACTTTTCCTGAGTTTCTGACTTTTCCTCATCCTGTTCTTTCTTTTCCTGAATAAACAAAACCGGAAAAACAGCTGTCAGAAATACGATTACAGCAGCAATATAAAGTAAGGTTTCATTACCGAAAACCATGGAAAGAAAATACGCGAAAACGCCGAAAAATCCCGACATTATCTGCATCCAAACATAACCCGAAGTTCTGATTTTTCCTTCGGGAGTCAGATCGGCTATTATAGAACGGGCAGGATTGAACGTAACGTTGATAGATAAATCCAAAAAAAGAGCAATCACCGATGCAATTAAAATGATATCTGTAATGCCTGTAATATGAGAAATTTCGCGAATATGCGGCAACGTGAGAAAAGCAATGGTGCTGACCAAACCGCCGATCATTATAAACGGACGACGGCGACCACCCATAAACCACACATTGTCGCTCAGCAATCCAACGATTACCTGACCAAAAATTCCGGCAATTGGACCTGCAAGCCAAACGAAAGCCACATCGTGAATATCGAGTTGATATTTATTGGAAAGTATCCAACTGAGAGCAGCAATTTGAGTGGAAAGAGCAAAACCAACCGCAGTGGCTGGCAATCCGAGCAAAGCCAAAAACGGATTACTCAATTTCTTTTGAATGTTTAGCATGAATTTTATTTTAGATTTTTGATATTAGATTTTAGATTGAAGCTAAGAGTCAAAACTTTGATTTTTTCAAATAAGCTACAATGATATTGATTTTCGTTGGGAAATCAGAAGTCACTAAAACAAGAAATCTATAAATTCAACCGCAAACGTTTGCTGAAATCATTTTCATGAAAGACGAAACTAACTAAGTTCCCCTTTAGGGGTTAGGGGTCAATTATTTTAAACTCTTATTTATTTCGGCAATATATCCCAAAACCTCGTCACG
>JBAXPM010000076.1:0-10928 GCA_037132235.1 Paludibacter sp. | reverse complement strand
GTTTTGGGTGCTTTCGACGAGGCAGGTATGTTGCTTGGATTTGCTACTTACGGCATGTTCAGGGTGAGGCCGGCTTACAAATACACGGTGGAACATTCGGTGTATGTGCGGCATGACAAACGAGGCACGGGTATTGGAAAAATGCTGTTGAAAGAGATTATCAAAAAAGCCGAAGAGCAGAATTTTCATGTGATGGTGGGTGTGATTGACGCTACGAACGAAGTAAGTATTAAACTACATGAAAAAGAAGGTTTTGTACATACAGGAACTATGAAGGAAGTTGGTTATAAGTTTGGCAAATGGCTCGATGCAGCATTCTATCAGTTGACTCTGAAATCACCCGAAAATCCGAATGAAGAATAAGTATTGAACTTTTCTCCCCGAAATTCCATTATAAAGGGTATAATCAGGATTTTACACAATAACTAAAAGATGAAAAAAACAGCATTAATAACAGGAGCTTCGGGCGGACTGGGTGAAGAATTTGCCCGCATACACGCTTCAAAAGGCGACAACCTTGTGTTGGTTGCACGCAGCAAAGACAAAATGAATGCATTGAAAGCCGAACTGGAAAAGCAATACGGTATTTCGGTGTACGTCATTTCAATAGATTTATCGGAACTATCGGCACCGAAAACAATATTCGATGAATTGCAGAATCAGAAAATCCGGGTTGATTACCTGATAAATAATGCCGGTTTTGGAGATTTTGGTGAGTTTGCAGCCTGTAACTGGGAGAAACAGTTACAGATGATTAATCTGAATATCACAGCGTTGGCTTATCTGACCCGCCTGTTTTTGCCCGAAATGATTAAACATAAATATGGGAAAATTCTTAATATAGCATCTACAGCAGCCTTTCAGCCGGGACCAACTATGTCGGTGTATTTTGCCACCAAAGCATTTGTGCTGAGTTTTTCGGAAGCCATTGCCAACGAAGTGAAAAACTCGGGAGTAACAGTTACAGCATTGTGCCCGGGAGCAACAGCCACCGGTTTCCAATCGGCTGCAGCTCTGGATAGCAGCAATTTGTTTAAAGGAAGTGTTGCAGGGTCAAAACAGGTTGCTGAATACGGCTACAGAGCCATGATGAAAGGTAAAACAGTAGTAGTTCAGGGATTAATGAATCAGATTATGGCATTTTCAGTTCGGTTTGCTCCACGAAATGTTGTTACCAGCATTGCACGATTGAAATTAAAAGCAAAATAAGCTCACTTTAGTATATTTTTAACACATAAAAAGGCTTTATTAAAATTATTTTCCAAAAAATGTTGATTTATAATAATATAACCTTATCTTTGTCGGATATTAAAAACAATAAATAATAACAATGAGTAAAGGAACAGTAAAATTCTTCAATGAATCTAAAGGATTTGGATTCATTAGCGAAGATGGTTCAAAAAATGAACATTTTGTACACATTTCAGGTCTAATCGATCAAATTCGTGAAGGTGATACCGTAGAATTTGATTTGCAAGAAGGCAAAAAAGGTTTAAATGCAGTAAATGTAAAAGTAATTTAGTATATACTAATTGACTTTTTGTCACGTCTTAAAACCTATCAATTCGTTGATAGGTTTTTTTTGTGTAGTATATGATTGATGTTAAATGAATTCTAAGTAATAAAGAGTTATTGTTAATATATTTCTTAAATTTTTTGTTTTCTGTGACCCCCAAACCCCCAAATGGGGGCTTAAGAATGCAGCTAAGAAGTGATTTCGTTTTTATATTAGAGACTGTGTCTTGAAGCCCCCATTTGGGGGTTTGGGGGTCATAACTAAAACATATCATTAAATATTATTGATTACTTAATAGTAAAAATCATTATCAACCGGCATAAAAATTTAATAATCATTAATTCTCAAAGGAGGTAATACATATTTTTATAGCTTTACGGTCCTTAAATAATCTGACAAACAGACCCTTCAGATTTTAGCATCTGTTTTGGAATAACCATTAATTGAAATTTATTTAATTTGGTTTTAAAATTGATATAACGAATTGAATTCAAAATATTGAAATTTATGAAAAAAATAGTCCTGTTTTTATTGACAATTCTTCTTTCTTTTACAACTCTAACTTTTGCTGCTCCAAGAAAACCTACTCCGACTTTTTCACAGACACTGACTTCACGTTTTGCCAAACAATGGGTTAATTTTTTCCAGGAAAAAGTTTATCTGCATACTGATAAACCCTATTACGGTGCGGGCGAGGAAATCTGGTTCAAAGCTTATCTTACCAATGCTACTACTCTTGAACCTAATGCAATGAGTAAATATGTGTATGTTGAGTTGATCGACAAGCTTGATTCCGTACTATACAGAGTTAAATTGCGGAAAGACTCATTGGATTTCGCCGGACACATTAAGCTAAAACCCGAAATACCAACCGGTTACTATAAACTCAGGGCTTATACTTATTGGATGCAAAATGCAGGAAATGATTTCTTTTTTTCTAAAACCTTATTAATAGGCAATATAATTGACGACCGCATCACAAGCAAAGTTTCCTATGGAATTCCGGTAGATGGAGTTATTCCGGTTGCACTTACTTTTACCAACGAAGCTCACTATCCGGTATCAGGAAAAAGAGTTGAAATAAACGAAAATTGGGATGGTGCAAGTAAACATAAGGTCATTCGAACTACGGACAAAGATGGTATAATTTCATGGAAAATAAAGCTAAACCCGGAAGACAGCACAAAAAAATACATGGAAGTCTCGTTGAAGGACGAAAAGTATACTACCAACATTTTTTTACCTGAATTCAGTAAAGATTTTGATATTCAGTTTTTCCCGGAAAGTGGAACATTTCTGAATAATTCACTCCAGACTGTCGGATTTAAGGCCATTGGCAAGAACGGTCTATCGGTGGAAGTAACCGGAAAAGTTCTCACAGACAAAAACGAAGAAATCTGTGACATTTCATCGTTGCACAAAGGCATGGGAAAGTTCTCAATACAAACTCAACCTGGCGAGACCTATTACGCCCTCGTAAAATCAACGGATGGGATTGAAAAGCGATTTGATTTGCCGAAAACTCAGGAAATGGGTGCTGTAATACATTTGCTGTACAATCGTGGAAAGATTCTATATGAAATAACAAACAACACAGGATTACCGGACAAAAAGCTGTATATCCTTTTACATTCAAGAGGAAAAGTCTATGTTGCTCAGACTCTGAAAAGGATGGAAGGTCAGATTTCTGAGTCACTATTGCCACCGGGAATTGCGTCCATTTCTGTTGTAGATTCATTGGGACATACTTATTGCGAAAGGTTGACTTTTGTGCGCGATTTTGATTTTCCGGTAATGAGTATGAATAGCGATAAGCCTGATTATGGCAAGCGTGAGCTTGTGAATCTGGATTTTAAACTCAAATCAACTCAGGCACTTCCTGTAAACGGTAACTTCTCATTGAGTATAACCGACAGCCACGCCGTGGTTCGTGATTCGCTGGCTGATAATATTATAAGTAATCTGTTGCTTACCTCAGATATAAAAGGATATGTGGAAGAACCAATGTCATATTTTGTAGATGACAAAACTGCTACCCGTGAAAAAATGGATGCCCTTATGCTTACTCAGGGTTGGAGACGGTTTAATACAGCTGATATTGTAAAAGGAATTTATAAAAATCCAACTTTTTATCTGGAGCAGGGCCAGGCTTTGTCAGGCAAAGTTCTGAACCTGTTTAATGCACCGTCTAAGAAATGTAATATTTTTATGTTATCACCGTATAAAAACACAATTAAACTTTCTAAAACCGATTCACTTGGGCGATATATCATTGATGGGATTGAATATCCCGATAGTACGATATTTGTTCTGAAAGCAAAAAAAGATAAAAGTATTACGGATGTTGAAATTATTCCTGACGAAGATCAGTTTCCGGAATCGGATGTATACATACCCTCACCTTTATTGTCTAATACCGAAAAATCAAGACAGGAAGATTACTTTAAGATGAGTAAAGAAAAGTACTTCTATGAAGGTGGAATGAGAATGATTAATCTGGGAGAAGTTACCGTTAAAGCCGACAAAAAGCCGTCTGCCAACGACAGTTATTATTCCGGTATGGCCGATAATGAAATTACATCCGAACAACTTGAAAAATCCCCTTCAACCAGCATTATAAATCTGCTTTATACAATACCGGGCATTTTGATATCCGGTGATAAAATATCCATACGTGGTGCTACCGGCAATCCAATGTTTTTAGTAGATGAAATAGAAATTCAGGATATGGAAGAAATATCTTATCTGAGTTCGTCTGATGTGGAAAGCATACAGGTATTCAAAGGTGCAAATGCTGCAATTTTTGGTTCTCGCGGAGGTAATGGTGTAATTGCAATCAAGCTGAAAGAAGGTGTTGATATTAAGGCTTCAACACCAATTAGTCTGGCTCGTGTTACTCCGCTTGGCTATCAAAAACCTGCTGAGTTTTATGTTCCGAAATATGAAGTGGACAGCGTGTATAAAAGCTCGAATCCTGATTTGCGCACTACCATTTACTGGAATCCAAAACTTACCTGCGACACAACAGGTGTATTCCATGTGAAGTTCTATACAGCTGATAAAGCATTTAATTATTCCGTTGAGGTGGAAGGGCTTACTAAAGCCGGTGAAATATGCCACTACGAAGGGATTTTGAAACGGAGAAATGAATAAATACTCCGACATTACTCATACTAAAAACGCTCATAAACCAATGTTTATGAGCGTTTTTTATAGGTAAGTCAATGACTATTGAACTTTATAAACATCAACGTCTTCCACTTCAAATTTCTTAATGAAAGCTGCATGACGACGAACTTCCACTTCTCCGTAGTTGATATAAACTTCGGCTGATTTGCGGAACTGATCTTCAGTATCGCGTGTAGCATCAATCAACAACAGGTAACTCATGACAATATGTCCGGCCATTTCAACCAGTCGACGAGCCTGAAAATCAAGATATTCCTGATTTTTGGTTTCGTTTACACGGTTTACAGCATGTTCGTACAAATTGGTCATAATCTGCAGACGTTTGTGTAACGAAGTGAACTCAGGATTGATGTGTTGAGCATCGTAGTCACGAATTATTTTCAGGTAATTACCGGTGGTTACGTGGCGTATTGCCGCAACAACCTGTAATTGAGAAGTTCCTTCGTAGATAGTCATGATACGCGCATCACGGAAGTGACGTTCGCACGCATAATCTTTCATAAAACCTGAACCACCATGAACCTGAATTGAGTCATACGCATTCTGGTTGGCATATTCGCTGGTAAACATTTTCAACATTGGAGTCAAAGCGTCTGCCAGCTTAGAAAATTCTTTATATTCAGCTTTTTCGTCAGCTTCCAGTTTACGTTCGCTCTCAATAGCTTCGTAAGCTTTGTAAATATCTACAAAACGGGTAGTTTCATATAGCAATGCACGTGAAGCATCCAATTTAGCTTTGATAACCGATACCATTTCGTAAACAGCAGGGAATTCAATGATTGCTTTCCCAAACTGACGACGCTCGCGGGCATAAGTCAATGCTTCGTTATAAGCTGCTGCCGAAAGTCCTACAGACTGAGCACCAATACCCAAACGAGCTCCGTTCATCAATGACATAACGTATTTGATAAGCCCCATGCGGCGTGTTCCAACCAATTTAGCAGGAGTATTGTTGAATACCAACTCGCAGGTTGGAGAACCTTTGATACCCAGTTTATTTTCAATACGACGTACTAAAACAGTATGATCGTGTTTGTTGTCAGCAACAAAATAAGAAAGTCCGCGACCATCTGACGTACCTTCTTCCGAGCGGGCTAATACAAGTTTAATCTGCGCGTCACCGTTAGTTATAAAACGTTTAACACCATTCAGATACCACATGCCATCTTTCTCGTTGTAGGTTGCTTTCAACTGAACAGCTTGCAAGTCAGAACCTGCATCAGGTTCAGTTAAGTCCATCGAACAGGTTTGTCCCTCGCAAACGCGTGGCAAAAATTCAGCTTTGATTTCCTCAGACGCAAATTCAGCAATTGTTTCTGCGCAGTCCTGTAAACCCCAGATATTAGCAAAACCGGCATCAGCACGGGCTACCATTTCACCTGACATTACATAAGCTACAAATGGGAAATTCAAACCTCCGTACTGGCGAGGTAAGGTAATTCCATAAACACCGGCCTGAGTCAGCGCGTCGTGATTCTCCTGAGTTCCACGGGCATAGATAACACGGCTGTTTTCAACCTGAGGTCCATCGTGGTCAACACTTTCGGCATTTGGTGCAATGATATCACCGGCAATTTCTCCGATAATTTCCAGTACTTTTTCGTAATTGTCAATTGCATCCTCGAAATCGCGTGATGCATAATCATATTTATCTTTATCAGCAAAATTGCGCTCCTTGAGGGCAATTATTTTTTGCATCAATGGATGCGAAAGCTGAAATTTTATGGCAGGATTCTCGTTAAAAAAGTTCATCTCTATGTAGTTTATAGTTTGAAGTTTATAGTTAGTAGTTTTTTTGTGTTTATAGTTTTTGTCATCTGAATTCTTATTTGAAAAAATTGTTTTCTTTTGTCATTACTATAAACTACCTACTATGAACTATAAACTATTTACTGTTTTTCTTATAGTATTTAATCATTTTTGGAAGTATATCTTCAACAGTTCCGGTAATTACGTAATCAGCTATTTGATTAATCGGAGCTTTCGGATCGCTGTTGATAGCAATAATCATAGCACTTTCCTGCATTCCGGCAATGTGTTGAATCTGACCTGAAATACCGCAAGCGATATACAGTTTGGGACGAACAGTAGTACCAGTCTGACCAATCTGACGTTCATGTTCAGAGAAACCGGCATCAACAGCAGCACGTGAAGCACCAACTTCACCACCCAATGTGGCAGCCAGTTCGTGCAACAGTTTGAAGTTATCAGCACTTCCAACACCGTAACCACCCGATACAATAATCGGAGAGCCTTTGATGTTCAGTTTTGATTTTTCCATGTGGCGTTCGATTACTTCAATAACGAAGTCAGTATCGGCAACATATTTCGAAACTTCAAGCTTAATGGTTTTACCAACAAACTTGGCGTCTTTGATTTCTTTTTTCATTACACCTTCACGAACGGTTGCCATTTGCGGACGGCAATCAGGATTCACAATAGTAGCAACGATATTTCCGCCAAATGCAGGACGAATCTGATAAAGCAGATTTTCGTACACTTTTCCGGCTTTTTTATCTTCGTAAGTTCCAACTTCAAGCGAAGTACAGTCGGCAGTAAGTCCGCTGAACAAAGCAGAAGAAACACGTGGACCTAAATCACGACCGATTGAAGTTGCGCCCATCAAACAGATTTGTGGTTTTTCTTCTTTGAAAAGATTTACCAGCAATGATGTATGAGGCAATGATGTATAAGGAGCTAAACGTTTATCATCCGCCAGATGAAGTATTTCCACACCGTAAGGGAAAACCTGTGCACCAATACCATCAAGTTTGTGACCGGCAGCAACAGCCTCTAATTTACAATTCAGTTGTTTGGCCAGACTACGGCCTTTCGTGAGCAATTCCAGACTTACATCGCCTACAATGCCATCTTCTATTTCAAGATATACAAATATATTGTTCATGGTAAATTATCCTATCGTGTGGTTAGCAATTAATTCTTTCATCAAATCTTCGATTTCAACATCAGCAGATGTCAGACGTTTACTTTCTTTTGCTGTAAACACTACATTTTCAATCTGTTTTACTTTGGTTGGAGAACCGGAAAGTCCAAGCCACTGAATTTCGTGTTCGATATCATTTACACCCCATTCAGTAATAGTCAAATATGGATGTGAATCATAAAAATCGGTATAATCGTTACCGGCTTCCTGTTTTTCGGTAGCAGTAGCAGCACGTTTGAATTTCATGGTGAGTTTTGCGTGACGCGGACGGCATTCGGGAGCAGAACCATTCACGGTAATTACCATTGGTAGCGGTCCTTTAACCACTTCAACACCGCGTTCCAAACGACGTTTTACAGTAATTTTATTATTTGACAAATCCAGAATTTCTTCGGCATATGTAATTTGCGGAAAACCTAATTTTTCAGCAACCTGAGGTCCAACCTGAGCAGTATCACCATCGATAGCCTGACGACCGCAAACGATAATATCTACTTTACCCATTTTTCGGATAGCACATGCCAGCGCATACGAAGTAGCCAACGTGTCAGAGCCTGCAAATTCGCGACCGCTTAACAAATAACCACCATCGGCACCCCGATACATACTTTCACGGATAATTTCAGCAGCACGGGCAGGTCCCATTGTCAGGACGTGTACTGTTGCACCTTCAATTTTACTTTTCAAGCGAAGAGCTTGTTCCAACGCATTCAAATCTTCAGGATTGTAGATAGCAGGAAGCGCAGCACGGTTAACAGTACCGTCGGCTTTCATTGCATCTTTCCCTACGTTGCGAGTGTCGGGTACTTGCTTTGCAAGAACAACAATTTTAAAACTCATGTTTTGATAATTAGATTAATATATTTTGGACTGTTTGATTCTTTTTTTGAAGTATTACTTTCTTAAAATTCGCCTAAATATCAGTGTTTTGCCACCAAAAACACACCTACGTAAAAAGCAGCGCAAATGTAACATTTTTTGTTGAATTAGCAACAATATATATTAATTTTTAAGTATATGGCTGAATCCTATTGAAAATTTGCAGAAGTCGACACAAATGAATGACTAAATTCATTTTCTAATCAATAAAGTAAACTCGAACTATTGAGAATATTCTTTTTCAAAACTAATTCAGCAACAAAAAACACCTACACAACTAAATGTGTAAGTGTTTGATTTCAAGGGTGGCCCAACTGGTCCACGCATATTTTTATATACACCTGAATTTCAATATATTAGATTGATGTAAAAATGCAAAATCGAAAAATAATGCCAAATTTTACCGAAATTTGTTTGACACTAAATTTTTTCATGATTTTATCTAAGCGAATCTATGAATTCTGCGACATGTAAAATCCTTTTTGAATTTGACTTATTAAACAACAAATGGAGTAATTTTTTCTTCATTTTATTTCCTGTTGAGATTGGTTATATCTAAGTAAACAAAGATCAATGATTTTATTCTGTAAAAAAATTTATTATCTTTAAGTTGTTTTTTTTTAGAACGATGCTATCACTATAAATTAATGCTGATTTATGAATATGAAGAAAATTATCCGAGAATAAACCAGTAATTACTTCATTGTATTGATACATTTACTATTAATTTATTCATTTCATTGAATATAATTATAGTAATCATGCATTCTATTTTTAAAAAGTTGTATATTTGCACAAAAAAATAATTCAAATGATTAAACGCATAATTGAGGATAAAATCTTTAATCGTTTAGCAGCGAACAAAGTAATGCTAATATTTGGACCTCGCCGAGTGGGGAAAACCGTTTTAATGAGACAACTTATTGACCGATTTGAAGGCAAACATTTGTTGTTAAATGGTGAAGACATGGATTCGTTGACTTTATTAGAGTCAAAATCAATTTCGAATTATAAACGATTATTAGACGGAATTGACTTGCTGGCAATTGATGAAGCTCAAAACATACCTGAAATAGGACAAAAGTTGAAATTAATTGTGGATGAAGTTCCTGGTATTAAAGTAATGGCAAGCGGCTCGTCTTCTTTCGATTTACAAAATAAAGCAGGTGAACCTTTGGTTGGTCGAAGTACTCAATTTCACTTATTTCCTTTTAGTCAAGCGGAACTTTCGCAGAAGGAAAACATGCTCGAAATTAAGCAGAACCTGGAAGACCGATTAGTATATGGCAGCTACCCGGAGGTAGTAAATATCACAGATTATGCACAAAAGAAAGACTATTTAAGGGATATAGTGAATGCCTATTTATTAAAAGATATTTTATTAATTGACGGGTTGAGAAACTCAAAGAAAATAATTGAATTATTGCACTTGGTGGCATTTCAAATGGGCAATGAGGTTTCTTATGATGAACTGGCAAAACAATTAGGATTAAGCAGAAATACAGTCGAGAAATATCTTGATTTACTTTCTAAAGTTTTTGTAATCTATCGCTTAGGAAGTTATTCCCGAAACTTGCGAAAAGAAATTTCGAAAGCAGGGAAATGGTATTTTTATGACAATGGCATTCGAAATGCACTGATTGGCAACTATAATCCAATTGTACTTCGGAACGATATTGGACAACTTTGGGAAAGCTATTTGATAAGCGAAAGAATCAAACAGTCAAATTATTCATCCTATAATAAATACTTTTACTTTTGGAGAACTTACGATGGGCAGGAAATTGATTTAATTGAAGAATCAGAAGGTAATATTAATGCATTTGAATTTAAATGGGGTACTAAAACTCCAAAAGCTCCACATGCATTTTCAACTAATTATCCGAATTCAAATTATCAAGTTATCAACAGAGACAATTATTTGGAATTTATTGAAGAGTAAATCCCAGATTGTTGACATTAGCAGATTTGCTGTCTGAGGTTTAAACTGCTATCAGTTCACGACCAACCTCATGTAATGCTTCTATTATTTGCTGTGTACGTTCAGGGCTGGGCTGTTTTACGTTACAAGCATAGTGTCGCATTAAAGTTGGACTTATTCCAATACGTCTGGCAAGTTCAGAGATATTCAGTTCGGGGAACTTGGCGAATACTTTTTGAATTTCAGATTTTTGGGCTTCTATTTCATCTTTATTGAATGTAAAAAAACCTTCAAAACTCAAATCTTCGTCCAACTCAGGCCAATGAATACCAAAATGGGATAACTCAAAATTGTTTCGTTGCTTAACCGTGGCCTTTTCTAAGCGGGGAAACCAACGTAAAGGATGGCTTTTTACTATTCCATTCTTAGAAACTGTTTAAAAAATAATATTAAAGTCTGTTTAGCATCAGTTTAATCAT
>JBAXPM010000075.1:0-10955 GCA_037132235.1 Paludibacter sp. | reverse complement strand
TAAGTTATAACAGAAATATCGGTATCATGGCGCATATCGACGCCGGAAAGACAACAACTTCCGAGCGTATTCTGTTCTACACCGGTTTGACTCACAAAATCGGTGAAGTACACGATGGTGCGGCTACTATGGATTGGATGGAGCAGGAACAGGAGCGTGGTATTACCATTACTTCAGCTGCTACCACTACTTCGTGGGATTATCAGGGTGATAAATATAAAATCAATTTGATTGACACTCCGGGACACGTTGACTTTACCGTTGAGGTTGAGCGTTCGTTACGTATTCTGGACGGTGCTGTTGCTACATTCTGTGCTGTTGGTGGTGTTGAACCTCAATCTGAAACAGTATGGCGTCAGGCCGACAAATATAATGTCCCTCGTATCGGTTTTGTAAACAAAATGGACCGTTCAGGTGCAGATTTTTACGAAGTAGTACGTCAGGTAAAAGCTGTACTTGGTGCAAAACCTTGTCCAATTCAAATTCCAATCGGAGCAGAAGAAAAGTTCAAAGGAGTTATCGATTTGGTAACTATGAAAGCTATTCTGTGGCACGATGAAAGTATGGGTGCTGAATATTCTGTTGAAGAAATTCCTGCTGACCTGCTTGCTGAAGCTGAAGAATGGAGAGATAAAATGCTCGAAATCGTTGCTGAATACGATGATGTATTGATGGAAAAATATTTTGATGATCCTTCAAGTATTGAAGTTGACGAAATCAAAGTAGCTATCCGTAAAGCAACTCTTTCAATGGAAATAAATCCAATGATTTGTGGTTCGGCGTTCAAAAACAAAGGAGTTCAGACTATGCTTGATGCAGTTTGTGCTTATTTGCCAAGTCCGCTTGATACTCCTGAGACTATTGGCGTTGACCCAAATAACCCTGAAAAACAAATAATACGTCACCCGGATGCAAATGAACCTTTGTGTGCATTAGCATTTAAGATTGCAACAGACCCTTATGTAGGTCGTCTGTGCTTCTTCAGAGTTTATTCAGGCAAACTTCCTGCAGGTTCGTATGTTTACAATACCCGTTCTGAAAAGAAAGAACGTATTTCTCGTATTTTCCAAATGCACTCCAACAAACAAAACCCGGTTGAATTGATTTCAGCAGGTGATATTGGTGCCGGAGTTGGATTTAAAGATATTCGTACCGGTGATACTTTGTGCGACGAAAACCACCAGATTACACTGGAATCTATGGATTTCCCTGCACCGGTTATTGGTATTTCTATTGAGCCTAAAACTCAGAAAGACCTTGATAAATTAGGTATGGGCTTAGCTAAATTAGCTGAAGAAGATCCAACCTTTACTGTTCACACTCAGGAGCAATCAGGTCAGACTATTATTAGTGGTATGGGTGAACTTCACCTCGAAATCATTATCGACCGTCTGAAACGTGAGTTCAAAGTGGAATGTAATCAGGGTCGTCCTCAGGTAAATTATAAAGAAGCTATTACTAAATCGGTTGAATTGCGTGAAACGTACAAGAAACAATCGGGTGGTCGTGGTAAGTTTGCCGATATGATTGTTCGTGTAGAACCTCAGGATAAAGATTTTGAAGGTGGCGCATTACAATTTATTGATACTGTAAAGGGTGGTAACATTCCTAAAGAATTTATCCCGCCTATCCAGAAAGGTTTTGCTAACGCTATGAAAAATGGTGTGTTAGCAGGTTTCCCAGTGGATAGTTTGAAAGTAACCGTACTTGATGGTTCATTCCACGCTGTCGATTCAGATCAGTTATCATTCGAAATTTGTGCTTCAATTGCATTTAAGAGTGCATGTGCAAAAGCTAAACCGGTATTACTGGAACCTATCATGAAAATGGAGGTTGTTACACCGGAAGAAAGCATGGGTGATGTAATTGGTGACCTGAACAAACGTCGTGGACAGGTTGAAGGAATGGAATCGAGCCGTACAGGAGCGAGAATCGTAAAAGCTAAAGTGCCACTGTCTGAAACATTCGGATATGTTACAGCTTTACGTACAATTTCTTCGGGTCGTGCAACGTCTTCAATGGAATTCGATCATTATGCTGAAGTTTCTGCTTCAATTGCTAAAGAAGTGGTTGCTGAAGCTAAAGGACACGTAGAACTACTTTAATAATAATCAATTTTTCAATTCCCAATTATCAATTAATAGGGAATTGGGAATTGAAAATTAAATAATTGATAATTGATGAATCACCCGATAGTGAATGACTCTTATCGGGAGATTCAAACAGTTTATATAACAAATAAATAAAAAACGACAATGAGTCAAAAAATCAGAATTAAATTAAAATCTTACGATCACAATCTGGTTGATAAATCAGCTGAAAAAATCGTAAAAACAGTAAAAGCTACCGGTGCAGTAGTAAGTGGTCCAATTCCATTGCCAACTCACAAACGTATTTTCACTGTAAACCGTGCTACTTTCGTAAATAAAAAATCGCGCGAGCAGTTCGAACTTTGTTCTTACAAACGTCTGATCGACATTTACAGCTCAACCAGCAAAACTGTTGATGCACTGATGAAACTTGAATTGCCAAGTGGAGTAGAAGTAGAAATCAAAGTGTGACCCCCTGCCCCCTAAAGGGGGTTAAGGAAACAATATAATAAATAGAATTTAAACAAAAAGCCGATCCCCCGATTGGGGTTAAGGGTCATTAAACAACAATTGAAATGCCAGGATTATTAGGAAAAAAAATCGGAATGACATCCGTTTTCAGTGCCGATGGTAAAAATGTACCATGCACTGTTATCGAAGCAGGTCCTTGTGTTGTTACTCAAATCAAAACTGTAGAAAGTGACGGTTACGAAGCTGTACAGGTGGGTTTTCAGGTAAAAAAAGAAAAACACACCAACAAAGCTGAAGCCGGTCATTTTAAAACGGCAGGAGTAGCGCCTCAAAGACACTTGGTTGAGTTCAAAGGATTCGAAAGTGAATTCAAATTAGGTGATGCAATCACCTGTGAAATGTTTGAAGCCGATACGTTTGTTGACGTAGTAGGAACTTCAAAAGGTAAAGGATTCCAGGGTGTTGTAAAACGTCATGGTTTCGGTGGGGTAGGACAAGCTACTCACGGTCAGCACAACCGTTTACGTGCACCGGGTTCGTTAGGAGCTTCATCATATCCTTCACGCGTATTCAAAGGTATGCGTATGGGTGGCCGTATGGGTGGTGATCAGGTAACTATTCAAAACCTACAGGTATTAAAAGTAATTCCGGAACATAACCTTCTTTTGATAAAAGGTTCAGTGCCGGGTGCTAAAGGTTCAATCGTAATCATCAATAAATAACCATGGAACTGAGCGTATTAAATATAAAAGGAGAAGACACAGGAAGAAAAGTATCGCTTAACGATGCTATCTTCGGTATTGAGCCAAATGACCATGCTATTTATTTAGATGTGAAACAATATTTGGCAAACCAACGTCAGGGAACACACTCGTCAAAAGGCCGTAGCCAGTTGTCAGGTTCAACCCGCAAACTTGGTCGTCAAAAAGGTGGTGGTGGAGCTCGTCCGGGTGACATCAAATCTGGTGTACGTGTAGGTGGTGGTCGTATGTTTGGCCCAACACCCCGCGATTACAGCTTTAAACTGAACAAAAAACTAAAACAACTTGCCCGTAAATCAGCATTGAGTTACAAAGCTATTGACAGTGCAATCACAGTGGTTGAAAACCTGAACTTTGAAGCTCCAAAAACAAAAGATTTTGTAGCAATGACTAAAAGTTTGCAGGTGGCAGATAAAAAACCACTAATTGTTTTAGCAAATGCAAATAATAACGTATATTTGTCGGCTCGAAATTTGCCTAAGGCAAAAGTCGTAACAGTTTCGGAATTAAACACTTACATAGTGCTTAATGCCAAATCGCTTGTCTTTACTGAAGATGCGGTTGCTGCAGTTGAACAAATTTTTAAAGCATAAGGAGGTACAGAAAATGGGAATTATCATTAAACCAATCGTTACAGAGAAGATGACTCAGCTGGGCGACAAACTGAACCGCTACGGCTTTAGAGTTCAAAAAGATGCCAACAAAATTGAGATCAAACAGGCTGTTGAGGCCATGTATGAAGTTACTGTAGAAGAAGTTAACACACTTATTGTAGCCCCTAAAAACAAAAGTCGTTTTACAAAAGGTGGTGCCATTAAAGGTAAATCTTCAGCTTATAAAAAAGCTATCGTTACAGTAAAAGAAGGAGAAAAAATTGATTTTTATAGCAATATATAAAACAGTAAGCAGTAAACAGAAAACAGTAAGCAGAGAAAAGAAAGCAGTAAACTGCCGACTAACAACTGCCAACTGCCGACTATAAACTGCCGACTATAAATTAAAAAAATGGCTGTACGTAAACTAAGACCCACAACACCGGGGCAAAGACACAAGATTATTGGTACGTTCGACACAATTACTGCGAGCGCTCCAGAGAAATCTCTTGTATCAGGCGGATCAAAATCCGGCGGTCGTAACCATGATGGTAAAATGACCATGCGCTACCTAGGTGGCGGACACAAGAAGAAATATAGAGTAATTGACTTTAAACGCAACAAAGACGGTGTTCCCGCAACAGTAAAATCAATTGAGTACGATCCGAATCGTTCGGCACGTATTGCGTTGCTTTATTATGCTGATGGGGAAAAAACATACATTCTTGCACCAAACGGATTGAAGGTGGATCAGATTGTTGTTTCAGGTGCTGAAGTGGCTCCCGAAGTTGGTAATGCACTGCCTTTGCAGAACATTCCATTGGGAACTATTATTCACAACATTGAATTACGCCCGGGACAAGGTGCCGCGATGGTACGCTCGGCAGGAACATTTGCCCAACTTACTTCCCGCGAAGAAAAGTATGCTATTATTAAATTGCCTTCGGGCGAAGTTCGCAAGATTCTTGCAACTTGTAAAGCTACTATCGGAAGTGTTGGCAATTCTGACCACGCATTGGAAAGATCAGGAAAAGCAGGTCGCTCACGTTGGCTTGGACGTCGTCCACGCGTTCGTGGTGTAGTTATGAACCCGGTTGATCACCCCATGGGTGGTGGTGAAGGCCGCTCTTCAGGAGGACACCCACGTTCTCGCAAAGGCTTGTTAGCTAAAGGGTACAAAACACGTGCTCCAAAGAAACAATCGAGTCAATATATTATTGAAAGAAAGAAAAAATAATCAGAAAACTAAGTAAATAATATGAGCCGTTCATTAAAAAAAGGACCATACATCTATCTGAAGCTGGAGAATAAAATTTTAGCCATGAATGAAAGCGGAAAAAAGACCGTAATCAAAACATGGGCTCGTGCTTCAATGATATCACCTGATTTTGTTGGTCACACAATTGCAGTTCACAATGGTAACAAGTTTATCCCCGTTTATGTAACCGAAAATATGGTAGGTCACAAGTTAGGCGAATTTTCACCTACTCGTAACTTCCGCGGTCACGGAGGTAAAAAGAAATAATCCATTGAAATTTTAAATCAGAAAAAATAAACATTTCAAGAAAATGGGTGCAAGAAAAAAAATATCAGCCGACGCAAGAAAAGAAGAAAATAAGACTCTTTACTTTGCCAAGCTCAACGGAGTTCCAACCTCACCACGCAAAATGCGCCTTGTGGCCGATATGATCCGTGGCATGGAAGTGAACAAAGCTTTGAGTGTACTGAAGTTTTCGTCTAAAGAAGCTTCAGGTAGATTAGAAAAACTGCTGAAATCAGCTATTGCCAACTGGGAAACCAAAACAGAGCAAAAAGCTGACAATGCAAATTTATATGTAAGTGGTATTGCTGTGGATTCAGCTACAATGCTAAAACGTTTACGCACTGCTCCTCAGGGACGTGGCTACCGTATCCGCAAACGCTCGAACCACGTAACTATATTCGTAGATAGCAAAAATACTAACGATAACCAAAATTAAATTGCTCGATGGGACAAAAAATTAATCCAATTAGTAACCGTTTAGGAATCATTCGTGGATGGGATTCAAACTGGTATGGCGGAAACAATTATGGTGATACCATACTTGAAGACCACAAAATCAGAAAATATCTCAATGCCCGTCTGGCAAAAGCAAGCGTATCGCGTATTGTTATCGAACGTACATTGAAACTGGTAACTATCACTGTCTGCACAGCCCGTCCCGGTATCATTATCGGTAAAGGTGGTCAGGAAGTTGATAAACTGAAAGAAGAGTTGAAAAAAATTACTGACAAAGAAGTACAAATCAACATCTTCGAAATTAAACGCCCCGAACTGGATGCAGTAATCGTTGCAAACAACGTTGCTCGTCAGGTTGAAGGTAAAATCGCTTACCGCCGCGCTACCAAGATGGCAATTGCCTCTACTATGCGTATGGGAGCTGAAGGTATCAAAATTATGTGTTCAGGTCGTCTGAATGGTGCTGAAATGGCTCGCTCGGAAATGTATAAAGAAGGAAGAACCCCACTGCATACACTTAGAGCTGACATTGATTACGCTCATGCTGAGGCATTGACCAAAGTAGGGTTGATTGGTATCAAAGTATGGATTTGCCGTGGCGAAATCTATGGTAAAAAAGACTTAGCTCCAAACTTTACAGCTACCAAAGAGGCTTCTCGCGGTGGAGATCGTTACAACAACGACCGTGGTGATCGCAAAGATCGCAACGACCGTGGCGACCGTAAAGGTGGTTTTAAAAAGAGAAATAAATAACTGTTATAAATGAATTTGATTTAAGGAAAATATTATGTTACAACCTAAAAAAACAAAGTTCAGGAGACAGCAGAAGGGGCGCATGAAAGGAAATGCCCAAAGAGGTAATCAGTTGGCGTTCGGTTCTTTTGGAATAAAATCTTTAGAGTCTAAATGGTTAACTGGTCGTCAAATTGAGGCCGCCCGTATTGCTGTAACCCGTTATATGCAACGTCAGGGTCAGATCTGGATTCGCGTATTCCCTGATAAACCTATCACGAAGAAACCTGCTGAGGTACGTATGGGTAAAGGTAAAGGTGCTCCCGAAGGATTCGTGGCTCCTGTTACTCCGGGTCGTATGTTATTCGAAGTAGAAGGCGTATCGTTTGAAATAGCTAAAGAAGCATTGCGCTTAGCTGCTCAAAAATTACCGGTAACTACAAAATTTGTAGTGAGACGCGATTATGATTTCACCTCTCAAAATGTGTAAGGAAAATGAAAACAAGAGAAATTAAAGAATTAAACAACAAAGAGATTCAGGAGCGCATGGATGCCGAAAACGAGCATTTGGTACGTCTTAAATTGAATCATGCCATTTCTCCACTCGATAATCCGTTGCAAATCAAAGAGGTTCGCAGAACTATCGCACGTCTTGCTACTGAGTTGCGTCAGAGAGAAATTAATCAATAAAATTCAGACCCCTGATGGAAACAAGAAATTTAAGAAAAGAAAGAACGGGTGTAGTATTCAGCAACAAAATGGATAAAACCATTACAGTGGCTGTAAAATGGAAAGAAAAACACCCTATTTACGGAAAATTCGTAAATAAGACCAAGAAATATCATGCTCATGACGAAAAGAACGAGTGCAACATTGGCGACACTGTACGCATTATGGAAACCCGTCCGCTGAGTAAACTAAAAAGATGGAGATTAACTGAAATTATCGAAAGAGTTAAGTAATTATGATACAGCAAGAATCAAGACTTATAGTAGCGGATAACAGTGGAGCGAAAGAAGCTCTTTGTATACGCGTATTAGGAGGTACAAGCAAACGCTACGCAACACTTGGCGATATCATCGTGGTGGCTGTAAAAAGCGTTATCCCTTCGGCCGATATCAAAAAAGGTATTGTATCGAAAGCGGTGGTTGTTCGTACCAAAAAAGAAGTTCGCCGTGCGGACGGTTCATACATTCGTTTCGACGATAACGCCTGTGTATTGTTGAACAATGCAGGTGAAATCCGCGGAAGCCGTATCTTCGGCCCGGTAGCCCGTGAACTGCGTGCTACTAATATGAAAATCATATCACTTGCACCGGAAGTGCTTTAATCTTCGAAAAAACAAACAGTGATGAGTAAATTACATATAAAAAAAGGTGATACCGTTTACGTGAATGCCGGTTCCAGCAAAGGAAAAACCGGTCGCGTGTTGGAAGTTCTTGTGAAAGAACAACGCGCAATCGTAGAAGGTGTAAATTTGGTCTCAAAGAGTACCAAGCCTAACGCGAAAAGTCCTCAAGGTGGAATAATCAAGAAAGAAGCATCCATTCATATTTCAAATTTGAATCCGGCAGAAGGTGGCAAACCCGTACGTGTTGGACGCAAATTGAATGCTGAAGGAAAATTAGTGCGTATTTCTAAAAAATCAGGAGGAGAGATTTAAGATGAATACAGCAAGTTTAAAACAAGATTACAGAGAACGTATCGTTCCGATCTTAATGAAAGAGTTTGGCTACACTTCAGTGATGCAAGCTCCTAAACTCGAAAAAATAGTTCTTAACCAGGGATTGGGAATAGCCGTTGCCGATAAAAAAATTATCGAAGTGGCTATCAACGAAATGACTACTATTACCGGTCAGAAAGCTGTTGCAACCATCTCTAAGAAAGATATTTCGAACTTCAAGTTGCGTAAAAAAATGCCTATCGGTGTTCGTGTAACATTGCGTGGCGAACGCATGTACGAATTCATGGAACGTCTTGTAAAAGTAGCGCTTCCACGTGTACGTGACTTCAAGGGTATTGAAAACAAACTGGATGGACGTGGAAATTATACACTCGGTATCACTGAGCAAATTATTTTCCCTGAAATCAACATTGACGCTATTTCCCGTATGTTGGGTATGAACATTACTTTCGTAACTACAGCTCAGACTGACGAAGAAGGTTTTGCTTTGTTGAAAGAATTCGGATTACCATTTAAGAAAAACTAATACATAGATATACAATGGCAAAAGAATCAATGAAAGCCCGCGAGGTTAAAAGAGCCAAACTGGTTGCTAAATACGCTGCAAAACGCGAAAAACTGATTGCTGAAGGAAACTATGATGGACTTCAGGCATTACCAAAAAATGCTTCACCAATACGTTTGCACAATCGTTGCAAAATCACCGGTCGTCCAAAAGGTTATATGCGTCAGTTCGGAATTTCACGTATACAATTCCGCGAAATGGCTTCGAACGGTTTAATCCCGGGAATCAAGAAAGCATCTTGGTAAATAATTAAATAGTAAATAATTAAATATTGTCCCGACAGTCGGGATCAATTTAAAAACAACAAATATGACAGATCCAATTGCAGATTATCTTACGAGATTGCGGAATGCTATCAAAGCCGGCCACCGTGTGGTTGAAATTCCAGCATCGAATTTGAAAAAAGAAATCACAAGGATATTGCATGAAAAAGGCTATATCCTTAACTACAAGTTTGTAGAAGATGGACCACAGGGCACCATTAAAATAGCTCTGAAGTATGATTCGGTTAATAAAGTTAACTCAATCAAAAAAATGATCAGAGTGTCAACTCCGGGTTTACGTCAATACGTAGGGCACAAAGATATGCCACGTGTATTAAACGGATTAGGAATTGCTATTCTTACCACTTCTAAAGGTGTGATGACCAACAAAGAAGCAGCCGACTTAAACATAGGTGGTGAAGTAATTTGTTACATTTATTAATAGGAGGAAAGAAGAATGTCAAGAATAGGAAAACAACCCATTAGCGTACCGGCAGGTGTAACAATTACCGTGCAGGATACTTTGGTTACCGTTAAGGGACCAAAAGGAACTTTGACTCAGGAAATTAATCCAAATATCACTGTAACAGTTGAAGACGGCGTTTGTACGGTAACACGTCCGGATGACGAAAAACAAAATCGTGCATTCCACGGTCTTTATCGTTCGCTGATTTCAAATATGGTAGTTGGAGTTTCAGAAGGTTACAAAAAAACCATGGAACTTGTAGGTGTTGGTTACCGTGTATCCAATCAGGGTCAGGTTTTGGAATTTGCTTTAGGTTATACTCACAATATCTTTATGAGTTTACCTTCAGAAATAAAAATAGAAACCAAAAGTGAACGTAACCAGAATCCAATCGTAATTTTGGAAAGTTGCGACAAACAGTTGATTGGACAAGTTTGTGCCAAAATACGTTCGTTCCGCAAACCGGAACCTTACAAAGGAAAAGGTGTTAAATTTGCAGGTGAAGTACTTCGCCGTAAAGCAGGTAAATCTGCGGCTAAAAAATAATTTACGTAAACTTGTGAAATTATGTCAACAAATTTAGAAAGAAGAACAAGAATAAAAGCACATATTCGCCACAAAGTGAGCGGAACTGCCCAAAAACCACGCATGACTGTATTTAGAAGCAATACTCAGATTTACGCTCAATTAATTGATGACGTGAATGGTGTAACACTTGCAGCAGCATCTTCAGCTGGTTTGAAAGAAAAAGTAACTAAAATTGAACAAGCTGCTAAAGTAGGCGCATTGGTAGCTAAAGTTGCTAAAGAAGCCGGAATTACAGAAGTGGTATTCGACCGTAACGGTTATTTGTATCATGGTAGAGTTAAACAATTAGCTGACGCTGCTCGCGAAGCTGGTCTTAAATTTTAATCAAGTATGGCAACAAATATGAATAAAGTAAAATCGACCAACGATTTGGAATTGAAAGACAGATTGGTAGCTGTTAACCGTGTAACCAAAGTTACAAAAGGGGGACGTACCTTCAGCTTTTCAGCTATCGTGGTGGTTGGAAACGAGGATGGAATTGTAGGTTGGGGACTTGGTAAAGCCGGCGAGGTAACTGCTGCTATTGCTAAAGGAACCGAAGCTGCCAAGAAAAACTTGATTAAAGTACCTTTGTTGAGAGGAACAATTCCTCACGAACAAATTGCGAAATTTGGTGGTGCTCAGGTATTTATCAGCCCTGCTTCACATGGTACCGGAGTAAAAGCCGGTGGTGCTATGCGTGCAGTACTCGAAAGTGTTGGTGTAACCGACGTTTTGGCTAAGTCAAAAGGTTCGTCAAACCC
>JBAXPM010000074.1:0-12262 GCA_037132235.1 Paludibacter sp. | reverse complement strand
TCCAGAGAATGTTGTCTGCTTTGTCGCTTGAAAATGAATTTATAAGGAACGACGATGTAAGAGTCACTGCTCTCCGTGAAATTGAAGAAGAAATAGGAATTTCGGAAGAAAAAATAGAAATAATTGGCCGACTTTCAGACATTTACGTGCCACCAAGTAATTTTTTGATTAGCGTATTTGTAGGCTATCTGGCTGAAAAACCACATTATAAAATTGATGAACGGGAAGTGGCTGAAGTAATTGAAATACCATTTTCTGACTTTTTCAAACCTGAGGTAATTAAGAAAAAAGATTTCTATGTGAAATCAATAAAATCCGGATCTGAAGCACCCTATTTTGATGTGACCAATGCCGAAATATGGGGAGCAAGTGCAATGGTAATCAGTGAATTACTTGACATACTAATTGTCTGATAACAATAGCTGTATAAACCAATTAACTAATCAACCGATAAACCAATATACAATCCATGGCCGAAAAAATACGTCTTAATAAATTTATCAGCGACAGTGGCATTTGTTCACGTCGCGAAGCCGACAAGTATATCGAGCAGGGTCATGTGTTTGTAAATGGCAAACGGGCTGAAGTTGGGACACAGGTTTCGAAGCGCGATAAAGTGACTTTGAACGGCAACCTGATTGAAGCCAAAGAAGGTACCGATTTTGTGTTTATTGCTTTCAATAAACCGGTTGGCATTATCAGCACCACAGAAATTGGTGTAAAAGATTCCATCATTGATTATATCGGATACCATGAACGGATTTTCCCAATAGGTCGACTCGATAAGGAATCGCAGGGCTTAATTTTTCTGACTAACAACGGTGACATTGTCAACAAAATTCTCCGTGCAGGAAATAAACACGAAAAAGAATACCTGGTTACTGTGGACAAGCCGGTTACCGACGAATTTATTCAGAAAATGGGAGCAGGTGTTCCCATTTTGGGCGAAATGACCAGGAAATGCAAGGTGGTCAAAGTATCCGTTTTTTCATTCCGCATTGTGCTTATCCAAGGCCTGAACCGCCAGATTCGCCGAATGTGTGAGTATTTCGAATACGATGTGCTGAAATTGGAGCGAATCCGAATTATGAATATTGTTTTGAAAGGTATTCCACTTGGTGAATGGCGGCAACTTGAACCGGCCGAGATGGAGCAGATTATGGCAGCGGTTGAAAATTCTACATCTACCGCAGAACCAAGAACCAAGAATCAAGATACAAGACCTAAAACAAAAGGAAATGTTCCAACCAGAACGGGACAGCGTGCTCCATCTTTATCAGCAAAAAAAGTAGATCGATCTTCGAATCCAAATCCAAAGTCTCGCGACTTACGTTCAAATTCAAGCAGTTCTAGTGTAAAGAAAGGCGGAGTTGCAAAAAATGTAAAACCATCTTCCGGTAGTTTTGGAAACCGGAAATCGGGCAAAGGATAAATTTTATTTGTCACCTTTTAATGCCCGCTCAATATTTTTATCGGGAATGAGCCACATAATGGAAGAACCAATAAATATGACAAACGATATATATGGATTTACATAAGCCAGTGGAATGGATGCAATGTATAATACCAACGATATCAATCCTTTCCGGTCGGACATTTTAAAAGCTTCTTTCAGCGCTTCACTGTCTTTTGAATTTCGTTCAATCACTTGCTGAAGGATGTAATAGCCCGATCCACAAAGCAATAAAACCACACCATAAAGGGCAACTGTATTTGTATCAAAATGATTTTCGCCCATCCACGCAGTGGAAAAAGGAACCAGTGAGAGCCAAAACAATAGATTCAGATTCGCCAGCATCATACCCGATGTTACATGTTTGACCGAATGCAATAAGTGATGATGATTTCCCCAGTAAATGCCTATATACGAGAAACTTAAGCCATAGCTGATAAATGTAGGAATGAGTTCACGTAATTCTTTCCAATCGCTGCCATGTGGAATTTTTAACTCTAAAACCATAATAGTTATAATAATGGCTAATACGCCATCACTGAATGCTTCAAGTCTGCTTTTGTTCATAATATAATGTTTTATCAATAAACACTTTAGCTTCTAAAATAGTTTATTCAAAACAAAAACCCTTTGAAATTTTCAGATTCAAAGGGTTTATGACGAATTAGGTTCAGTAGTCTGATTATTTTTTCACAGAATCATTTTTGATAGCCTGTTTAATCACAATCACTTTTTCATTTTTCTGATTATCAGGTTTTTCCATACATTCATTTTCATCCATTTCTTTCATCATGCAGTGGCGCTCCATCATTGGATGACACATGTGGTGTCCACGGTTGAAATGATCTTTCCCAAGTCCAAACCATAAACCCCCAAAAGTAATGGCTGCCGAGGCAAACCAAACGAAAAATAACGATTTTCTATGCATTGTGTCTGATTTTTAAGGGTTATTACTTAGATTCTTCTTTTTTTGGTTCGCAACATTCTTTGTCCGATTTTGAACCGCAACAGCCTCTGCCCCAGTGTGAATTACTTCCACAACAATCGTCGTCGCTCATGTTGGCTTTGAACTCGGCATATTCTTCATCGCTCATTTTGCGAATCAGATCAGCCATTACAAAAAGGTGTTTCATTTTATGTCCATGACGGTGATGACCGTGACCTCCACAACAGTGAAACATTCTTACTATCAGGAATAACACCAGTATTCCGATCAGGAAGTGAGGCACAAAAAATGCCAAAGCTCCGATAATTGCGCCGCAAACCACGGCTTTTAAAACATGTACAATCATTTTACTTTAATTTTAAATTTAATACTTAATATCTTTCTGTTTAGGATGACGACTGACTTTCTGGTTTACTTTAAATTCGTCTATCTTTAACAGTTGCAGCGCTTTTTCCATTGATTTTTAAATTGCTGACGTTCCTCGTCGGTCAAATCCATCAGTTTATCTCTGAATGGAGCATGATTTTCGAAATGACGGTGTACAGATCTGTGATGTCTTCCAAATTTGAATCCTCCAAACAAGATGCGACTCAGGACTAACAGACCCATGGCTTGCCAATAGGTCAATGCCTGAAAGGTTGAAATTGATGGTATTATCCAGTTCCAAAGGAGCATTACCACTGCACTCATTGCAAAAAGTCCGGCTATAAATACCGGAAAGAAGAAAAATCTTCTTGTTCTCCACTGATGTTGATTTGTTGATTCCATGCTTTTATATTTTTACTGCCGACAACAAACTGCCGACTAATTATTAAGTTCTTTGTATAAATAATTCAGTTTGTTTCGCAGATGTTTCACTGCGTAGCCTTTGCGGCTGATGATGGTTTTCAGATTTTCGCCTTTCTGGTCGGCAATTTGCTGAAGTGTAAGGTCTTCCATTTCGTTGAGCAAAAATACTTCACGTTGATTCTCGGGTAATTCGTCCAACGCTTTTTGAAATTCTGACCAGAATAATTCCTTAAAGAAGCTCAAATCAGGATTATTGCTGTCGTCCATCAACAGTATTTCCTTGAAATTGAATTCGCCTTCGTCGTTTTCGTAACTGTAATCTTCCAGTGCCAGGTTGGTTTTTTTGCGTGAGCGGTCGGTGATTTTATTTCGTGCCACTTCGTATAACCACGCACTTACATTCTCAATATCAGCCACATCGCTTAAATTGCTCAACTGCACCCACACATCCTGAAGTATATCTTCAGCATCTTCGGTCGATTTCACCCTGCCACGCACGAACCAAAACAGACTTTTTCCAAATTCCTGTATGGTTTTCGTTATGGAAAGTGCTTTTTTGTCAGCCATTGCTATGTTTACGCTTGTCTCCATAAAATGGAAGACGAATAAGGGATGGTTTTACTTTAAAAAGTATAACAATTTTGATGTTAAAATGTTTCTCTGACGAAAATTCCCTTCAAAATCAACTGATTAAGAAGGGAATCCTGAGTATTTTTAGTTAAAAATATTTATAAAGAGCGTTCAACACATTGGCTAGTTGGATGCCACCACGATACAACATCTCATCCAGCTTGTCGCCAAAAAAGTAAACGTAATGATAATTATTTGTGTCTGAACTATCATATGCATAAATCAGGTTACGTACAGCATACGATGCTTCGATTGACTGTAAAATTCCATTCTTTTTAATTTCAGCTTTACGGGTTTCAAATTTATCCTGTAAATATTGACTATACTCTGAATAAGACATTTTTTGACTTTCAATTAATGAACCATCCCATACCGAATGCAGGTTGGTTTTCCGCCCAAACCAGTTGAAGTCCACTTTGTTCCCCCCTTTATCGTCTTTACGTCCCATGTGCATAGGTTGATGTAAGTCTGCCATAAAATGAACCAGAAACTTCAGTGCTTCGGCATCGTTTTTATCTTTATTCAAACGGGTTTGCATTTGATCCAGTGCAAAAAATAAATGTTCGCCTTCAGAAGTAGGATTATCGAGCAGTTTCTTTATGTCTGAAGAAGTCATATTATCGTCCAGATCCTGATAATGCCATTGGTAACTGTAGGCATATTTGTTGTCACTACGAACCTCATCTGCCCAGGTGGCTTCGTAAACCAATCCTTTTTTACCCAGCACTTTGTCAACCTGTGTACGGGCTTTGTCGGTGAGGTTGTTGTAGGCTATATCCGCTACAATCCTGTGTCCAACTGCGTCATAAGCAAATGCCGATACTGTTAATAGCAAAAGTGAGAATCCGACAATTATTTTGTTTAGTTTCATTTTTTAAATATTTAATGAATAATTATTATATAAACTGTCGGCAAAGATAGAACAAAATTGGAGTTACAGTCAATACGGAAAGTATAATTAAATTAAAACACAGATGATTCCTGGGCTACATGTGTTTTTTCTTCTTTAAACCGATAAAAGAAAGCTCCTTTTTTTGAACCGGATTTATCCACTTCGTTTAGTTTTTCAAGAAAATCCATGCCCAACATTTTTTTTCTGAAATTCCGAATGTCAAAAGTCTGATTATATATAGCTTCGTAAAGAATCTGAAGCTGAGAAAGCGTAAATTTTTCGGGCAAAAGATTGAATCCGATGGGTTGTGTGGCTGCTTTACGTCTTAAAATTTGAATAGCATCGACCACCATTTGCGGATGATCAAAGATAAGTTCATTGGCTCTGTTTATATTTATCCAAAAGGCTTTATGTTCATCAAGAAGTTTTTCGTCCTGCGACTCAATGTCAATCAGCGCATAGAAAGCACACGAAACAACTCTGTCGCCGGGGTCACGTTCCAATGCACCATACACGCCCACCTGCTCCATATAAATGTTTTCCAAACCGGTTAACCTCGACAATACACTACTGGCAGCCTGTTCAACTGATTCATTTTCTTTCACAAAACCCCCCAGCAGCGATAACCCGTTTTTGAAAGGTTCAAGGAAACGGGGTTGAACCAACAAACTGATTTTATTATCCTTAAATCCAAATATGATACAATCGACTGCAATCAGGAAAGTGTCCTGGTTGGGATAAAAACTCGAAGCAGTTGTTTTTGGCATTAAAGTATAATAAATGATGTCTGCAAAATTACAAATTTTATTCAGTTTTGCTCACAGCTATGAAAATATCAGCATAATTATGAATTAATAGTGACAAAAATCAGATTATTTGGACTAAAACCGGCATTTTAACGCGATTCATTGTTCATGGATTAAACCTTTTTATTTATTTTGTGTCTACAAACTAAAGAGTAAAACCAACTAAGTTTACACATTTAAAATTACAATTATGAAAAAAAGAAATCTATTTGCGATATTGGTTGTATCAGCCGGTTTCGCGTTTTTTGGTACTTCTTGTAAAAATGATAATAATGTTGCAACGGATGCCGAATTAACGACTACAGCATCTGATGAAGCACAGGCAGCTTCGTTGAGTGATGTGTTGGTAAACACTGCTGATACACATGTAAACAATCTGGCAGACAATGGTTACACAAGTCCAATGGCTGTTAAAGCTGAAGTTGAAACTTATGGTCCAACGATTACTGTTGACAAGCCCGATTCGCTTAATTTTCCGAAAATTATCACTATTGATTTTGGAACTGCCGGTTATATTGATGATCGCGGCGATACTCTTAAAGGGAAAATAATCATTACAGTTAGTGATCGGCTCTGGAAATCAGGTGCAACCAAAACAATTAAACCGGTTGATTTCTATGTGAATGCCAACAACATTAAAGGAATTAAATCGATTGTTAATAACGGATTAAATACTTCTAAACATCCGAGCATGACAGTTACTGTTTCTGACACAATCGTTCGTGTTGATAAATCAACGATTATCCGCAACTCAACCCGTACACGTGAAAGAATAGATAACGGTGGTACGCCAAGATTTTTTTGGGATGATAAATTCTCCATAACTGGTACCACAATTGGTATTAATGCTAAAGGAATTGCATACTCGATTGTAATAACTAATCCATTGATTATTTACAACAATTATCCGTATTTTGTTCAGGGAACAGTTACTGCCACTACCCAAACCAGAACTGCTGTTCTTGATTATGGCGATGGGACTAAAGACAGGAAAGCAACACTTACAATTAATGGTGTTACAAAAGATATTCTTTTAAGACATTAAAATAATTCATACTAAAAGAAGGTCGTAAACATTGCTTTACGACCTTTTTTTTAGTTATACAAAATCTTTTTAATACCTTTGTGTCGATTATGAAAAAGTGAAGCATGTTGTCGGTTGCCAACGATTACCATATTTATCTGAAACTCGAAAAGAGTTTGTCGTCAAACACGATAGATGCATACGAGCGGGATTTGCAAAAACTGAATAATTACCTCGTTGAGGCACACGTAGCTCCTGAAAAAGCCACGGTTGAAATTTTGCGGGATTTTATTATTGAAATCAGTTCA
The DNA here is from genome assembly GCA_037132235.1 of Paludibacter sp. Classification (GTDB taxonomy): domain Bacteria; phylum Bacteroidota; class Bacteroidia; order Bacteroidales; family Paludibacteraceae; genus Paludibacter. The sequence goes on along the minus strand of JBAXPM010000074.1, from coordinate 5,414 downwards.
TTGGGTATTCATCCGCGTACACAGGCACGCATTCTTTCAAGTATCAAATCGTTCTATCATTTTCTGGTTTATCGTAACATGTTGGATAACGATCCGACTGAATTGCTTGAAAGTCCAAAAATCGGATTACGACTGCCCGAAGTGCTTTCGTTGAACGAAATAGATAAAATTATTGCTGCCATCGACCTGTCGAAACCTGAAGGACAACGAAATAAGGCAATAATTGAAGTGTTGTACGGGTCGGGATTGCGGGTGTCGGAACTTATTAACCTGCAACTTTCGAAATTGTATTTGGATGAAGGCTATATGCTGGTGGAAGGAAAAGGAAGCAAACAACGGCTTGTGCCTATGTCGATGCAAGCACTGAAGCAGATTGAACTTTGGAAAACAGACCGAAATTTGCTTGACATAAAAAAAGGTAATGAAGATTTTGTTTTTCTGAATCGCCGCGGTACAAAGCTTACCCGCGATATGATTTTCAAAATAGTGAAAGAGTTAGCAATGTTGGCCGGCATTCGAAAAAATGTTAGTCCACATACATTCCGACATTCATTCGCCACACATTTGCTCGAAAACGGTGCTAATTTACGTGCTATTCAGCAGCTGCTTGGACATGAATCTATCACTACTACTGAACTTTATACACATATTGATGTTCATTTTTTAAGAAAAACAGTGTTGGATTGTCATCCGTACTATCAAACACCGAAAAAGTAATCATTTTAAGTTACAACAAAAAAATAAGTTCTGATTCATTCAAATTAAGGCTGTTTATGGACATTCAAACATATACTCCGGTTTATCCAAAAGAAGATGCAATAGGAAAATCTATTGTTGAAGCCGCCTGTAAAGTAAAACAGGAACTCGGATTTGGTCTGCTTGAAGATGCTTATCAGCAATGCTTTTGTCATATTTTGTCAAATTATGGATATGACGTTAAGCGTCAATTAGATATCCCGATTGTCTACGATAATTTAGTTTTTAATCACGCGTTACAATTGGATGTTTTAGTAAATGATCTTGTTATTTGTGAATTTAAATCGTTTAGCAAAGTAACTCCGGTCTATGAAGAACAAGTTTTAAGTAAGCTAAAACAAGCCGGTAAGCGGGTTGGTTATCTTATTAGTTTTGATGTTCATAATATAGAGCAGGGCATAAAACGGTTTGTGGTTTAAATTTTCAGAAATTTCAGATTTTTTAGGCGTAAGGCGATTTCCTTTAAAGATATGCTGTTGAAAAAAAAATCAAGCTATATAGTTGCCCTCCTGTTTTCCATCTTTTTTTTGGTTTCCATTGCTGTTTCCGCACAAGAGACCATTGTTGTGGGTCAAATACTCAATAATACCGATAAATCTCCTGTCCCACAGGTAAATATCTACTTTAAAAATTCCGATAATGTCACTCAGAGTGATGTTGAAGGCTATTTTATGATTCGTTATTTCGGTAAAGAATCACAGCTTATTTTTTCGTCGGTTGGCTTTAAAAAGCAGACTATTCGGGTAAAACCCGGACAAAGTGTAGGTGTGCAAATATTGTTGGATGAGGAAAATACATTGTTACAGGAAGCATTCATTATTCCGGGTGCAAATCCCGCACTTGAATTGATGAAAAAAGTGCGGATTATGCGAAAATCAAACGATATCAGTCAGCATAACGGATTCAACACGCAAAGCACTGAGCAAAATCTGGTTTTACTCAGCAAAATCAATCAACGCTCGTTGAGTAAACACGTTTTCGATCAATTGAAAACCGGAAATATTTCCAAAACCGATTCTTCGCTTGTATTGCCTTTGTATATGGCTGAAAGTAAGTTCAACATAACTTCGAAGGGAAGAAAAGAACTTTCGAAAAACATTTTTTCATCGCCCGAAAATGGTATGAAAATCCTTGAAAAACTGCTTGGAAATTTGGAAACAGAGCTTAATTTCTATGAAAACTCTGTATCGGTTTTTGGGAAAAGCATGGTCAGTCCCCTTGCTAATGCCGGGTATGCTTATTACGATTATTTTCTGGCTGACAGCACACATTCCGCCTCCGGCAAGCAATATGAGATTCATTTTCGTACCAAAAACATAAAGAATCTGGCTTTTGTCGGGAAATTATGGATTGATTCTGCAACGCTGGCACTTACCAAAATCGAAGCAGAATTGCCCAATCAGGCGAACATTAACTACATACACAACCTTCGGATTTCAGAGAATTTCGTTCTCCAGCTTAATAATCGTTGGGTTCGCCAATCAGAGGAAATGGCACTTAATATGAATTACGAATTGCTCGCTGACAGTCTGCATCCGAAACCTGAAATATTTGTAAAACGCAGTGCTGCATATCATTACACCGATTCAATCTCCAAACCAACAGGCAATTTTGCCAGTAGTAATTTCACTGTAGAAACGCTCGACGAAAAACTGAAAGACCTGAATAATACTCCTTTATTGCGCACTGCCAAATGGATTGCTGATGTGATGTTTACAGGTTATATGGATGTGGGCAAATTTGATATTGGCAAGGTAGAGCAAATTATCCGTATTACTGATCCCGAAGGTTTACGCCTTACTTTGCCCTTCCGAACCAATGAAAAATTATGGAAAAACATTTCGTTGGGCGGATATATTGGTTATGGTTTTTCAAATCAAGTCGCAAAATACTCCGGTTTTGCTCAGTACAAATTTCCTGGTGAAAAAAGGCGGATTCTGGGGGTGAATTATTCCAACGATTTTCGTCGTGTGGATTATAATTACAACGATTTTCTGTTTCGCGAAAATCCCTTGATTACCGGTGATGAAGATATTTCAAGTTCAGTTTTTGCCATGAAATCAGCCGGAAAAATGGCTGAACGAAATGAGTTTTCTTTCTCATTATCAAACGAATGGACATCAAATATAGAAAGCTTTTTGTATCTGCGTCACAACCTGATGTTTGCCAATGCTTCTATGCCAATGAATCTGAATGGTACTGAAAAAGCTGGTTCGCTGTTGCAGCAATCTTTTACGCTTGCCACCCGTTTTTCGTTTGGTGAGCGGAAGTACGATGACCACATGCAGCGCATTTATATTTCCAACACAAAACCTGTGATTTATGGTATTCTTGAAGCAGGAAATTATCAGGTTGGAAATGAACCATCAGGAACTTACGCAAGAATTTCTGCCAACATGCGCCAATTCGTAAAGTTTGATGTTGGACAGTTCAATTATATTCTGGATGCAGGGGTGATTTTTGGGAATGTGCCATATCAGTTGCTTGAAATACCTCCCGGAAGCGAAACCGGTGGTTACAGTACGTTTCAGTTCAATATGATGAATTACATGGAATATGCTGCCGATAAATACGTGAATTTGCATACAGAGTTAATGTTCAATGGATTGATAATGAACCAGATTCCGCTGATAAAAGAACTGAATCTTCGCGAAATGTGCTCGTTTAATGTGGCGTATGGAAGTTTGAGCGATTCCCACAAATCTCAGCTTGATTATCCGACTTACATGAATCCGTTGAACAAACCCTACATGGAAGTGGGTGTTGGCTTCACCAACATACTCGGAATCTTTACACTGCAATCGGTTTGGCGACTCACCGACCTGAATAACGTGGGTTTGGATGGACGAAAAGTTGCTCCATGGGGAATTCGGGGCTGTCTGAGTTTAAATTTTTAAGTACTAATTATGAATTATTAATTAGATATCCTATCTTTGTCATTCAAATAATAAATCAGCCTAAAAAGCTAATAAAATATCCTGTCTATGGAAACTTTGAACCTACAAATTGCCATTATCGGTGCCGGAAATATGGGCGGTGCCATTGCCCGCGGACTTTCAAAGGGAACACTGATTCAATCGAAAAATATTCGAATGAGTGACGTTTCGCAGGCTAATCTGGATGCCATCAAGGCATTTAATGCCGAAATCACTGTCAGCACTTCCAATCGCGATATCATCAAAGATGCCGATATTGTCATACTTGCCGTAAAGCCGTGGTTGGTAGAAGTGGTAGCCGATGAAATTGAAAATAAAATTGACTACAAAAAGCAACTAATTGTTTCGATTGCTGCGGGTGTGGATTTTGCAAAGATGGCAAATTTGTTCAGCACCGATGCCACGATGTTCCGTATTATACCAAACACCGGAATAGATGTACTTCAAAGCGTTTCCACCATTTCGTCGTTTAATGCTTCGAATGAGCAGGAAAGCCTAATTTTAAGTATGTTTGCAGAACTTGGCAAAGCATTTCTTGTGCCGGAAACACAATTGAATGCCTTTATGTCTTTATCGTCCTGCGGAATAGCTTACGCTTTCCGTTATATTCGTGCTGCAATCGAAGGTGGTGTGGAAATGGGCATTTATCCGGATGTTGCTAAAGAAGTTGTAATTCAGACATTGCGTGGTGCCATCGACCTTTTGGAGGCTAACGGCACACATCCCGAAGTGGAAATTGACAAAGTAACCACACCGGGCGGAATTACTATCAAAGGCCTCAATGAAATGGAAGCTAATGGATTTACAAATGCGGTGATTAAAGGATTAAAGGCATCGCATTTGAAATAATTATTTGACTTTAGCCAAGACGGTTATTATCAAGATTATATTAAAGATATTTCATAAACAAACCGTTAAATAATAAATTCTAATATATAATGAAAATCAACAATCTGTCGGAAAATAATTCCATTCTGAATCATTATTTGAAAGAAATTCGTTCAGTAGAAATTCAGAAAGATCCATTGCGATTTCGTCGGAATATGGAACGTATAGGCGAAATAATGGCCTACGAAATAAGCAAATCGATGCATTACGTGCAAGAAGACGTTCAAACACCACTTGGAATAGCACCCACACAAGTGATTGACGAAAATATTGTGATTTCAACGATTCTTCGTGCCGGACTTCCTTTTCACACCGGTTTTCTGAGTTATTTCGACCGTGCCGAAAATGCTTTTGTGTCGGCATACCGTAAGTACAAAGATGCACTGAAGTTTGACATTTTTATAGAATATATTGCTTCGCCGGGATTAGATGGTAAAACATTGATAATCACCGATCCTATGTTGGCAACCGGTGGCTCGATGGAGTTGGCCTACGGTGCATTACTTACCAAAGGCAAACCGGCTCATATTCACATAGCAACAGTTATTGCCAGTCAATCGGCAATCGATTATATTTCATCTCATTTCCCTGCATCAAAAACCACCGTATGGGTTGCTGCAATTGACCCTGAACTGAACGAACATTCGTACATTGTACCTGGTTTGGGCGATGCCGGCGATTTGGCATTTGGCGAAAAACTTTAAAAAGATGTCTTTGAAATAGAACGACAAACCCTTCCTACAAAGCCTGTACGAAGGGTTTGTTTTTGTAAATTTATTTAGGGTACTTCTAAAAACTGATTTATAGATATATATTTTCATAACTCTTTGATAT
>JBAXPM010000073.1:0-12697 GCA_037132235.1 Paludibacter sp. | reverse complement strand
CAACAACAAAATAGAAATTAGTTATAAATCTGTCAAGCTAATTTAGGACAAGACATGTTTTACTCTGATACATGCTTGTTTTCGTTGGATACATGGATGTTTTTGTCGGAAACATACTTGTTTTACTCCAATACATGTTTGTTTTAGTTGGAAACATGCTTGTTTTACTCCAATACATGTTTGTTTTGGTCGGAAACATGCTTGTTTTGTTCCAATACATGCTTGTTATCGTTGGAAACATGCTTGTTTTCGTCGGAAAGGTGATGAATCGATGTTGTTTCGTGAAATATCAACTGAATTTCAAACAATACTAGATTTAGTTACTTGGAATATAGATTTTGTTTGAAACAATTTTTCATTTTATACAGAACTAAATCGGCTGAATTCATTATGAAATTCAGCCGATTGCTTTTTTTATATTGGCACTCTTTACCAAAGTAAGTCAAACTTGGTTTTAGATTCAAGATATTCTTGCCATTCAACCTCTATTTCTTTTTGGTGTAAACTTGCAGTTTCAAAATTTGGAAATTCTTTAGAGATTACGTCAATAATTTCAGTCTTTTCAATTTCTTGTGTAAATGGATTTTTAGAATACTCAATTCTTGCATTATATTCAATTAGCAAAATATTCGACTTTTCACGATTATAGTTGTCGAGTTTTATTGCTCTAATTCTATCAAAATCAATTGATAAATTACCAATACTTTTAATTCTTTCCATAATGATTTTTTTGTTTAACCAATAATATTGAAAATGGGTATTCTATTGTTTCTTGAAGGTGCCTGAGATCCAACCTTCTCCTTCCAGAGTATTTTCATCAATAATCTCCATTGCCAATGTACCTAAATCGCCACCAACTTTGATGTAAACATAATTTTTATCTATGGTATATTCTGCTCATTGTTGTGCCAAAATAGTCGAAGCGGCATATTTTCTCTCCAAAATTCACCTCTTTCACTAAATTTACTTTAAGAATATTCAAGCTGCTTCCTCTGTCATTTTCTTTTACTTTAATGTAACGCCCCGAAAGACTTGTTTTTGTACAACTGGACAAAATCATGACTGATAATGCGAGATAAATAAAGTGTTTCATAATTATATATTTTAATGTTCTATTAAATTCAATTCATCTAACAATGCTTATTCTAATATCCCGCCAACCTGTTCTATGTGTTCAAGCATTAAATGAACGACAGTTTTTACATCTTTATCAGGTAACAAGATTCTTAGTTTTTTAAATTCAAATAATACTTCATCTTCAATTTCGTCCCAATAGAAACTTCCTCCTAAACCAAGCTTTGAATTCCAGATTTCACCGAATATAATATCAATCATAATCCAAACATCTTCAGTTAAATCAAATTCGATATTAGACAGTACATAATTATAAACCTCAATAGGATTTATTTGATGCTCATAAGGATTCTCATCCTCCGCTATTTCTTTGTTTCTAAATAAATCGATTTTCATAATTCATTCTTTTATATTCCATGAGATACAATTCATAAGACCACCCTTTAGTGCTATTTCATTTATGTTTATACATTCAATAATCTTGGTAGGATATAAATCTGACATTAGATTGAGCGCTTCAGCATCTTTATTGCCTTCAAGTTCAAAAACAGGAAAAATGATTAGATTCCCAATCTCAAGATAGTTCATATAACATCCAATTGCTGACATACTTTTGTTTTTATATTGAACTTTGTAGTCAAACACCGGCATCTCAATATATTTGAACCCATATTCCTGAATAACCTTTTTCATTGCATTTCCCCAATACTTGTATTCGTCATTGAGGTTATTCCCTATAATTGTTTTTTCATCCTTAAACCTGACCAATCCATCAGCGTGTCCGGTCATCTCGGATTTTATTTGTGGAATTATAATTACTTCAGCATTTAATTTTCTTCCAATTTCGGACACAAGAGCTTTCCTATCCGGATATTGAGGATTTTCAGAAAATACTCTGTCGTTCAGTATTACCCTGTCAGTCCATTTCACGATGTTTCCACCATCTAAATTAATCTCTGAGTAATCCGAAGTAAAACCATTCGATTTACAAACGACTTTGGGATTTGATTGTAGATGTGGATACTCTTTCAAATAGGATGGTTCATACCGAAACTGAACAAACCTATTCATATCAATCTGTATCGGCATATAATCCCTAGCCCAGATATCTTTAGTGTCTTTTAGAAACGCAAAATTAATTTGATGCTTTTCTAAAATTTGTTCTATTTTCTGAAATGATTCCTTTGCTTTAAGCAGTTCAGAAAAGTAAACTGTATTGGTTTGGTTATCTGTTATCATATTTTCTTTACAATTCTTGTTTTAGTACCATCACTTTTTGGATTATCAATCAAGAGGTTGTTGTTATAGTAACAATAATCTTCCTTCTCAAAGTTATTTGCGCTCTTAACACCGCAACGTTTTGAAGGTTTTGGAACTTTAATGCTATTACATCCTCTGTTTTCTTCTATAAGTAGACCTTTAGAACCAGAAATGCTTCCGCCTGACAATAAGGTAGTTTGAACTCTTAATGGCCCTACAATTAGATTTATCGAATTACCTATACTTCTTATCAAAATACCACCATAAGAAGATAATTTACAGTCATTACATTTCTTGTTTTTACAAGAGTCTAAGTAAGTACAACCATTGAATGTAATATCTAATCCGCTATAATGCACCCTCCATTGACCAGCTTTCAAATTGTGGAGATGAACGCTAGTATCAAGATGATTTTTGTTGAAAAAATAAAATTCAATTTCATGAATATTGAATTTCTCACCAGACACAGAAACAATTTGATAATTACACATTAACTCTTCAGCGATTATACTGAACTTACTTTGAACGTCAACCGTTTCGACGTTTAATTCTTCAAGTAAATTAATTAAGTTTAAATTACCATTAGCTGATTTTCTAATATTTTCATTATTGATTTCAGAATTCATAATTATTTTTTTTAAGGTTAAACATTCAATACGCAAATGTAGATGGATTGAACTGTAAAATTATCCAAAAAACATTAAAGAAGGTTGAATATTTATTTAATAGCTTTATTAGTGGCTAAAACACACTCAGGAGTGACTCGTAGATACTCGGGAGTGGCACGGAGTCACTAATTAGTGGCTGACAGTCACTCGGAAGTGACTAAATTACACTCGGGAGTGACATTTACTCAGTCAGGAGTGACTCAGACACACTCGGGAGTGGCGCGAAGTCACTAATTAGTAGCTGACAGTCACTTCGGAGTGACAAAAACACACTCGGGACTGACCCGAAGACAGAAAAATAATCTATATCTTTGTTGCCGTTTTAATTACAGACCTAGTTTCAGGATGAAAAGCCATACCAATATAGGACTTTATCTGTCCAATACTTCCAACAAAAAGCACATTATCAACGAGATAACTGATAATACCTTTCTGTCGGAATTTATTGATTTGAGCAGGTTGAAAGGTGTGCTTTATTCCACCATCACCATCGAAAAGCTGATTGATGAAGAGCTGCGTCACGATTGCTTTGTGATTCAAACTGCCGGAAATAAAAGTCTTGACTCTATGTCGAGCGGCGAGCAAAAGAAGGCGCTTCTCTCCTACCTCATTGCTCAAAAACCGCAATACATGGTGCTTGATGACGTGTACAGTAACATTGATAAAGACACACAACTCTCCATAACCAAATCGCTCACTGAACTATCCGGGAACACGATTTTGATTCAACTCTTCTTCCGGAAACGGGATATTTTACCCTGTATTGATAGTGTTTTCAGCGTGAATGATACCAACGAAATTACAGTAGTACAAAGTGCTGAAGAGTTTTGTGTAAAGGATAAAAGTCTTGAAAACACAGGGCATCGTTTTACACTTCCAAAACAATATGCCGACAATCATGTGGATGTTGACCCGCTGATTCAACTGAATTCGGTTTCGGTTCGCTACGGAGAAAAAGAGGTACTGGATAAGGTGAGCTGGGAAATCCGCAAAGGCGAATTCTGGCAACTCACCGGACCAAACGGTTCGGGAAAAAGTACGCTGATAACCATGATTAGCGGCGATAACCCCAAAGCTTACGGGCAGGACATGATGCTTTTCGGACGTAAAAAAGGGTCGGGCGAAACCATTTGGGATATAAAACGGCAGATTGGCTATTTTACTCCGGCGATGATTCATCAGTTTACACGCGATGATTCGGTGGAAAATATGATTATTTCGGGGCTAATGGACTCAGTCGGGTTATATACTATCCCCAGCGAAATGCAGAAAGACATGGCAAAAGCGTGGATTGAGATGCTCGGACCATCGTTTCGCAACAAATCGTTTCAGAACCTTTCCATTGGTCAGCAACGCATGGTGATGGTGGCACGTGCCATGGTAAAACACCCGCCGCTGCTCATTCTCGACGAACCCACGATCGAACTCGATGACGAAAACAGTCGGTTATTTGTTGAAATGATAAATACCATTGCTGCCGAAAAACAGGTGGCCATTATCTATGTTTCGCATCGCGACGAAGAAGACCTGAGACCTGAGCGCATTTTTGAACTCGTTCCGGGGGAGAAAGGATATAAGGGAATTGTGAAGAAGTAGGCAGTGGCAGAAAACAGTTGGCAGTAAGCAGTAGCAGTAAGCAGTAAGCGGTAAACAGTAAGCGATAAGCAAGTTAACAGTTGACAGTTAATAGTTGGCAGTGGCAGTGGCAGTAAGCAGTAGCAGTGTTAGTAAGTAATTAGTTTCATTTTCAAATTTTCAAATCAACATATTTTCAAATCGTCTCATTTTCAAATTAATTTACACCATGTTAATCATTGCTATTTCATTTATTTTTGCAGCCTGCATTTTATATAGTGTAGGCGTTTGGTCAGAAAGAATCAGCAGGCGCCTTAAAAGCTGGCACGTAGTCGTTTTCTGGTTGGGTTTAATCTGCGACACCATTGGTACAGGTGCTATGGGCATGATGGTAGGTTCAATTATTCAGTTTAATATCCACGGACTGACCGGTTTGGTTGCTATTATTCTGATGTTATTTCATGCCATTTGGGCTACCGGTGTGATCATTCGGAAAGACGAAAAAATGATTCTTCAGTTCCACAAATTCAGTATCGTGGTGTGGATTATCTGGCTGATTCCCATGCTCTCGGGTATGATATTGGGTTCGAACGTGTGATTTTCTTTGGTTTTTATCCACATCAGACCTTATAAATTGTTATATTTGCAATAAAAACCACGCATGCAATTTAACCCCGAAAAATATAAAATTTCTGATGAACCAATGAAACCATTTATTGATTCAGAAGAAATCTGGAATTATATCAACAAATCTGTTTCTACCAAAGAAAAGGTACGGGAAATAATTTCGAAGTCGCTGGCTAAAAACCGACTGAATCTCGAAGAAGTTGCCGTTTTGGTCAATACCGATGATGATGAACTGATTGAAGAAATTAAAGAAGGTGCCCGAACGCTGAAACGCAACATTTACGGTAATCGCATCGTGCTTTTTGCTCCGCTTTATATTGGCAATCAATGTTCCAACAACTGCACGTATTGTGGTTTCCGCTCGTCGAACAATGACGCTGTCCGGAAAACGCTTTCGGACGAAGAAATTGTGAGTGAAATTGAAGCACTGGAAGATAATGGACAAAAACGACTCATTCTCGTTTACGGTGAACACCCGCTTTATACACCTGAATACATTGCACACACAGTAAGAGTGGCCTATTCGGTCAGAAAAGGCAATGGTGAAATTCGCCGTATCAATATCAATGCTGCTCCGCTCGATATTGAAGGCTTCAAAACTGTGAAGGAGGCAGCCATCGGAACTTATCAGGTTTTTCAGGAAACTTATCACCCTGATGCATACAAAAACTATCATTTATCCGGCAAAAAATCGGATTACGAATACCGTCTCACCTCGCTGGATCGGGCTCAGGAAGCCGGAATTGACGATGTGGGAATTGGTGCGTTGTTCGGATTGTACGATTGGCGTTTTGAAGTGCTGGCATTGGTTCGTCACACCAACCATCTGGAAGCCTGCTACAATGTGGGACCACACACCATTTCTTTTCCGCGTGTAAAAGAAGCTTCCACACTGGATATCAGTCATCAGTATTTTGTTGACGATGCCGATTTCACTAAACTGGTTGCCATTCTGCGTCTGGCTGTGCCTTACACCGGCATGATTCTTACCGCCCGTGAACCGGCTCATCTGCGGAATGAAATCATTCAGTTTGGCGTTTCGCAAATTGATGGCGGAACTAAAATTGAACTCGGTAGTTATTCCGACGAACAGCTTCACGAAAGCAACCTGAACAAAGGTCAGTTTCAGATAAACGACGATCGCTCGTTGAACGAAATCATCAACGAATTGCTCGATCAGGATATGCTACCCTCATTTTGCACAGCCTGCTACCGCCTTGGCCGCACCGGTGAGCATTTCATGGAATTCTCCGTTCCAGGCTTTATCAAACGCTATTGCTCGCCCAATGCCATCCTTACTTTGGCTGAATATCTGGTGGATTATGCTCCCGAAAGCACAACTATAAAAGGCTGGGAAGTGATAAATTCCAATATCGAAAAATTAGAAGATAAAACCATGGAAAGTTCTATTCGTGAGAAAATTGAACAAATAAAATCAGGTAAAAGGGATTTGTATTACTAACCCCCAACCCCCTAAAGGGGGCTTTTGGGTAGCACATTATTTTAAAAATTATTTAGGAAGAAAATTAAAATTTCCCCTTTAGGGGATTAGGGGTCATGAAAGGAAAAGATTTTAAACCACATATTGGTATATTCGGGCGCCGGAATTTCGGAAAAAGTTCGTTGATCAATGCCCTCACCGGTCAGGAAGTTGCCATCGTGTCCGAAATTGCCGGAACTACCACCGACCCGGTGAAGAAATCGATGGAGATTTTCGGTATTGGTCCGGCGATTATTATCGATACAGCGGGTATTGACGATCATGGCGAGTTGGGCGAAAAACGAATAGCCAAAACGCTGGATGTTATTAAACAAATAGATTGTGCGGTCCTGGTTATAGCAGAAAATACCTTTGGGGATTTTGAAGAAATGTTATTGGAGAAATTCGATAAGCATAAAATTCCCTGCCTGATTGTTAATAACAAAACGGATATTGAACCACTTCAGAACAAAACAATCCGTAGAATTCAGCAACTCACCACAGCGTTGATAATTGAATTCAGCTCCGTTTCAGATTTCAATCACGACGGAATAATTGAAGCACTGAAAAGCACGATTCCTGAAACCGCTTACCAAACACCTTCGCTCCTGAAAGGAATTATTGGTCACGGTGATATTGTGATGCTGATTACGCCCATTGATTCCGAATGTCCCGATGGAAGGATGATTCTACCGCAGGTCATGGCAATCCGCGATGTGCTGGACAATGATGCCATAAACGTGGTGGTGAAAGAAACCGAAGCCGAATTATTTTTGAAGAAAACCGGAATTAAGCCTAAACTAGTTATTACAGACAGTCAGGCTTTTGGTTTAGTGAACAAAATAATTCCACCTGAAATACCACTGACCGGCTTCAGTGTGGCGTATGCACATATGCGCGGACCGTTTCACGAATATGTGAAAGGAACAAAAAAAATCTCCGAACTGAAAGATGGTGATAATATTCTGATTCTCGAATCATGCGCCCATCAGGTAAGTTGTGAAGATATTGGCAGGTTCAAAATTCCGCGCTGGCTGAAAAACTTTAGCGGAAAAGAACTGAATTTTGATATAGTGGCCGGTTTAGCTGAAATACAGAAACCGATTACCGATTATGCGCTGATAATCCAGTGCGGTGGCTGTATGATTACCCGCAAACAGGTTCATAGCCGACTGGCTGATGCTATCGAAGCAGGTGTTCCGGTGACAAATTATGGTTTGGCAATTGCCTATATGAATGGAATTTTTGAAAGAGCAATTGCTCCATTTATAAAAAACCTCTCCCCAACCCTCTCCAATAGAGAGGGAGAAAGCAAAAAATAGAGTTTATTGGGACAAAAAACAAGCTCAAATGAAATCAGTTTGCGACATATTAAACAAACCTCAGCTTGACAAAGACGATATTATTCGTCTGCTTTCGATAACTGAGCGAACTGAGCACGAACAGCTGATTAAACACGCTTACTCCATCAAAGAGCAAAGCATTGGCCGAAACGTGTACCTCCGCGGGCTGATTGAATTTTCCAATTACTGCAAAAAGAATTGTCTGTACTGCGGTATCCGAAGTGGCAATACAAAAGTCAACCGCTACATGATGACTGATGACGAAATTTTAGAAACGGTTGATTTTGCAGTAAAAAACCGTTTTACAGGCATTGTATTACAATCAGGCGAGCAACAAAGTGATGAATTCACTGACCGAATTACAAAACTCATTCTCAAAATAAAACAAGCTACAAATCCCGAATTCCGCTTTACACTTTCGTTGGGCGAACAATCGTTTGAAACCTACAAAGCCTGGTTTGAAGCCGGAGCACAACGCTATTTACTGCGGATTGAAACTTCATCCGAAGAACTTTACCGCAAAATTCATCCTGACAACAAACTCCATGATTTCAAAACACGTCTGCAATGTTTGAAAAATATTCAGAAAGTCGGTTTCCAGACCGGAACAGGTGTTATGATTGGATTACCCTTTCAAACCATTGAAAATCTCGCCGATGATTTATTATTTCTGACAGAAATGAATATTGATATGGTCGGAATGGGACCGTATCTGGAACATGCTGATACTCCATTGTACGAGTATAAAGATTCTTTATTGCCACTAAATGATCGTTTTAATTTGTCACTCCGCATGATTGCCATTCTGAGAATCCTGATGCCCAACATCAACATAGCATCCACCACAGCCTTGCAGTCTATCGTTCCGATGGGTCGTGAACACGGCCTGAAAGCCGGTGCCAATATACTGATGCCAAACCTCACTCCGGGCAAATATCGTGGCAATTATTTATTATATGACAATAAACCCTGCATTGATGAAGAAGCTGATGATTGCATTGATTGTCTGGCAAGTCGGGTACAGATGATAGGTGAAGAAATTGCGTATAACAATGTTGGTGATTCAACCCATTACAAAAAACGTCAGCAAACTAAAGAGGATTAGTCTGCTGACAGAAAAAAATCAGTGGAATTAGTCAGTAAGGATTTTTAGCTGTATCCATAAATTATTTCAATGGTTCAACTACCACAGCCGTTCCATACGCCAACACTTCGGTAAGTCCCGGCATAATTTCGTTGGCATCATAGCGCACATTGATTATGGCATTACAGCCAATTTCCTGTCCATGCTGAATCATCAGTTCAAGTGCTTCCTCACGCGTTTTTTCACACAAGTTGGTGTATATGGTGTTTTGACCACCAAAAATGGTCATGAAATTACCGGCAATACTTCCAAAAATGCTACGTGAGCGTACGGTAATTCCTCGTACTAATCCTAATTGTTTAGTTACTTTATATCCTTCCAGTGCAGTGCTGGTGGTAATAAATACTTTGTCATTCATGGTTTTGTGGTTTTAAAATTATGAGCCAAAGTTATAAATAAATTCACATACTCAAATATAAATCCGATTTTATTTTGGGAGTTACAAAGCAAAATAAAATCTTTATCTTTGCACTTTACGAAATGTATATTTATCGAATAAAATTTGAATATGGAAACAATTATAAAACGGGTAGCATCACTTCGTGAGGTCATGATTAAGGCTGGTGTATCAGCTTGCATTATACCCGGAACTGACCCTCACGCCAGTGAATATATTGCCGAATGCTGGAAAGAACGTGTGTGGATTTCGGGCTTCAACGGTTCGGCCGGAACGGCTGTGATTACAACCGAAAAAGCCGGTTTGTGGACTGATTCTCGCTATTTTTTGCAGGGTGCTGACCAATTGGCGGGAACAGGCATTGAACTTATGAAACAGGGTCTTCCTGAAACACTGGAAATCATTCCCTGGTTATCGGTTGAACTCAAAGCAGGCGATAAGGTTGGTGTGAATCCACAAATGTTTTCGGTAAACGGATATGCAGCTATGAAAGCCGAATTGAAAATGGCCGGTATTGAGCTTGTTTCTGTTGATTTACTTGTGGAAGTATGGACTGAACGTCCGTCGCTCCCGCTGAATCCATTTTTTGTTTTCGACACAAAATATTCAGGGAAATCCACCACAGAAAAGTTGAAAGCAGTTCGTGATGAACTTAAGAAATCACGGGCTAATGTATTCGTAATGTCGGCATTGGATGATATTGCGTGGTTGTTTAATATTCGTGGGAACGATGTGGATTATAATCCGGTAACCATCGCATATGCATTGGTGGAAGAAGACAAAGCAACTTTATTTATTGCCTATGAAAAACTGACTGCCGAAACCAAACTCTACCTCGACAAAGAAGGTGTTTCAGTGGCTGCTTATACCGGAATTTATGATGCGTTGAAAGGTATTTCTGACTCAAAAGCTGTTTTGATTGATGGCGCAAAACTGAATCAATCCCTGTTCGAAGCCATTCCTGCAGATTGTGCTATTCGTAATACCATGTCGCCTGTATTTAAACTGAAAAGCATAAAGAACGACGTGGAAATGGCCGGTGTTCGTCGGGCTATGGTAAAAGATGGAGTAGCACTCACTAAGTTTTTTAAATGGCTGGAAGAAAATATTGCATCCGGGAAACTGACTGAAACATCGATTGACAAAAAGCTTTATGCCTGTCGCAAAGAACAGGATGGTTTTATCGGCGAAAGTTTTGGAACAATAGCCGGATACGGACCTCATGGTGCTATTGTACATTACAGCGCCACCGAAGAATCTGCTTCCACGCTGAAACCTGAAGGTGTCTTTCTGCTCGATTCGGGTGGTCAATACCTCGACGGAACAACGGATATTACCCGCACAGTGGCACTCGGTATAGTAACAGATAAACAGAAAACTGATTTTACACTGGTTTTGAAAGGTCATATCGCCCTTGGAACAGCTATTTTCCCAACCGGAACACGAGGAACACAGCTCGATATTCTGGCTCGTAAAGCCATGTGGGATTTGGGTCTGAACTACGGACACGGCACTGGTCATGGTGTGGGCCATTTCCTCAACGTGCATGAAGGTCCGCAAAGCATCCGCATGGATGAAAACCCTACTGTGTTGCAGGCCGGCATGTTTATGTCCAACGAACCTGGTATGTACCGCACCGGCGAATACGGCATCCGTACTGAAAATCTGGTTCATATTATTCCGGCTATGCAAACTGAATTCGGACAATTTTTGCAGTTTGAAACGGTGACTTTATTTCCGATTGACAAAAATCTGATTGCTATTGAAATGCTAACTGAAACTGAAAAGGCATGGTTGAATAACTATCATAAAAAAGTATTTGAAAGCCTTTCTCTATTCCTGAATGCAGAAGAAAAAGCATGGTTGGAAAAAAAATGCAGTGCTTTATAGATTAATATGAAGTTTTGAACCAATCAACCAGTTGACAAATTAACTGGTCAACCCCATGTCAGATGATTGATTTTGAATTAAACGAAAGTTCGCTGGGTAAAAAATCCGCTACTCCCAAACAATATGATGCTTCCTTGCTTTTTCGTATACCGCGTTCCGAAAACAGGCTACGGTATGGAATTGAGGATAAGAGTTTGCCATTTACAGGTATAGATGTATGGAATTGTTATGAAGTTTCGTTTCTGACAGCTAATGGACTACCAGTTTCGCGTATGATGAAGCTGATTTATCCCTGCGAGAGTGAGTTTTTGGTAGAATCTAAATCACTGAAGCTGTATCTGAATTCGTTTAATATGGAGCGGTTTGGCAAAACTATTCAGGAAGCAGAAAGTTCAGTAACTGAAATCATTCGGCGTGATTTAAGTTTGCTGCTTGAGACTGATGTAATTGTTCTGCTTTTTAGCGATAAAAGTGATGAAAAGATTGCTTTTGCCGATTTGAAAAGCAGTCAACTTGTTGATTTGATTTTGCCCGAAACACTTGAATCAATTGAATTTGCTCATTTTTTGGAAACTCCGGAGTTGTTGAAAGGAAATCTGACCGGGGGAATTCATGAGTATGCTTTCAAAACCGATTTATTGCGATCCAATTGCCGCGTTACCAATCAACCCGATTGGGGAGATTTGTTTGTAAGAATTTCAACGAATTACGAAATTGATTTGTCGTCGGTGGTGGCGTATCTGGTTTCATTCCGCAAGGAAAACCATTTTCACGAAGAAGTGGTGGAAATGATTTATAAACGGTTCAACGATATTTTCAACCCCGAAAAGTTGATGGTTGCAGCCATGTACACCCGTCGTGGCGGAATTGATATTAACCCAATCCGGGCATCGCACAAAGAGTTGATTGACGAAGCTTTTCTGAGTACAACAAAAAGATTGGGGAAAACATTAAGGCAGTAATTTCTAAGTTTCAAAGTTTATAAAGTTTGAAAGTTTAATGGTTAGTATTTGAAAATTTATGATTTATGACTCGCCTTATATAAACAATGACCTCAAAAAACTTTCGACCTTAAGAACTTTATAAACTTTACGAACTCAAAGATTTGGTAAAACGAAAAAAGAGTGTATCTTTGCACTCGCTTAACCACAAAATGCGGCTGTGGCGTAATTGGTAGCCGCGCCAGACTTAGGATCTGGTGCCGAGAGGCGTGGGGGTTCGAGTCCCTTCAGCCGCACA
>JBAXPM010000072.1:0-12723 GCA_037132235.1 Paludibacter sp. | reverse complement strand
TACTACCAATCTTTGTTAACCTTAAATCTAATACTATGAAAAAATCACGATGCAAAAGTATGGTATTTTTCAATACGTTCCAAGCATTTCCAAGAAAAAGTGCTGTAAAAGTATGTTTTATAACATATTTTAGTGATTAATTCATCAAAATCCAATAGATTTTAACCCTAAACCCGCCTTTTCATCCAAACCGAACATCAAATTCATATTTTGGACTGCCTGTCCGGATGCTCCTTTTAATAAATTATCAATCATTGAAACAATCAACAATTTATCACCATGTTTTTCAAGGTAAACAATGCCTTTGTTGGTGTTTACAACTTGTTTCATATCCGGATTTTTGTCCACTACAAAAGTAAATGCTGCATCCTTATAAAAGTCAGCGTATAATTTCTTTGCTTCTTCCAGATTCAAAGCACAGCTTGTATACGTTGTGGCATAAATTCCACGCGCAAAATTACCTCTAACCGGAATAAAATTTATCGCTTTTTTGAAACCTGACTGCAACTGTCGAAGCGATTGACCGATTTCCTCCAGATGCTGGTGGCCAAAAGGCTTGTATATAGAAATATTATTGTTACGCCAGCTGAAATGCGAGGTTTCCGACGGCTTCACTCCTGCTCCGGTTGAACCGGTAATGGCATTTACGTGAATTTCATCGGTAAGCAATCCTGCCGATGCCAATGGGAACAAGGCAAGCTGAATGGCTGTGGCAAAACAACCCGGATTAGCAACATAGGTAGCTTTCTTTATTTCCTCACGATTCAGTTCGGGTAAACCGTACACAAAATCATGATTCGGACTTTTAGCGCGGTAGTCAGTAGAAAGATCGATAATTTTTACTGAGGAAGGAACTTCATTTGCTTCCAGAAACTTTTTACTGTCGCCGTGTGCCGAGCAGAGAAACAACGCATCAACCTCACTTAATAGCAATTCAGACGTAAAAGTCAAATCCGTTTCCCCAATTAATCCGCTGTGAACATCAGCCACAGGATTACCGGCATTGCTGCTACTGTTTACGAACACGATGTCCACATTCGGATGGTTTATCAAAATGCGCAACAATTCACCGGCTGTATAGCCTGCACCACCAATTACACCGACTTTAATTTTTGTCATGATATAAATTAAAAAAATATCTATTCCTTAACAGTTATTTCTACAATAAAGTTACAAGCAAAACAACAAACAACCACAATGTCATAAAAATCCATGTCCACATATAGTAGAGTGACTTGTTCGTTTTATGGCGTAAAACATACATAAGCAAAAGATTAGCAAAAGCACCACCAAAACTTTCAAATAAATGCAATATCGCTTCTCTTATTCTTTTTCGCTTAGTAACTGCTGCAAATTTATCGTAAGCGAAAACAATTCCGCTGAGAAGATTAATGATAATAAGATAAAAATAAAATAAAGAGTCTCCGGTCATAGTATGTGATTTAAACGTTTAATTTTCAATCCAATATATCTGGCCTAAGGCGTTTTGTCCGTTCTTCGGCTTGCCGATGATTCCATTCATCAATTTTAGCCTGATGTCCGGAAAGCAAAACATCAGGCACTTTCCAACCTTTGTATTCTGCAGGTCGGGTATAAACGGGCGGTGCCAACAAATTATCCTGAAACGAATCGTAAAGTGCCGATTGCTCGTCACCGATTGCTCCCGGAATAAGCCGTACTATAGCATCTGTCATAATGGCTGCCGGAAGTTCGCCACCTGTAAGTACATAATCACCCACTGTTATTTCTTTAGTAATCAGATGTTCACGAATGCGGTGATCAATACCTTTGTAGTGACCGCATAAAATAATCAGGTTACCAGACATTGAGAGTCTGTTAGCCATTTTTTGATCAAACTTTTCACCGTCAGGCGACGTATAAATCACTTCATCATAATCCCGTTCACTTTTCAGTTTGGTGATTATACAATCTATAGGTTCAATCTGCAAGACCATTCCTGCGCTAAATCCAAAAGCATAATCATCTACACGACGATGTTTATTTGTTGTGTAATCCCGAAGATTATGAACATAAATTTCTACCAACCCTTTTTCTTTGGCTCGTTTTACGATAGAATAATTCAGGGGACTTTCCAGTAATTCCGGTACAGCAGAAATTATATCGATGCGCATTAAATGAATTAATGATTTACAACTAATAATTAATTGTGAATGCAAAGGTAAGAAAAAATGTGCCAATTTGCCAAAGCGTAACAAAGCACAGTCTGATTAGTTAACCGGATTAACCTGTCAGAGATTAGCAGCCATCCATTTTTTTAGTAAATCAGGTGATTTACCACATCGACGAGCATAATCCAGAAACTGATTTTCATCTATCTTACCCACCATGAAGTATTTCGACTTTGGATGAGCAAAATATAATCCACACACGGAAGCATTTGGAAACATAGCTCCATTTTCTGTGAGTTGAATGCCTATTTCACTGAATTTCAGCAACGGTTCCAACTCAAAAATAATAGATTGATCAGGCAAAGACGGATAGCCAACAGCAGGACGAATACCGCTGTATTGAGTTTTGAGTATTTCTTTTATTGAAAGATTTTCATCGGCGGCATAGCCCCAATATTCGGTGCGAACCTTCCAGTGAAGCCATTCTGCAGCAGCTTCGGCAAGTCTGTCAGAAAGTGTTTTAGCCAAAATAGAATGATATACATCGTCGTCTTTTTCAAAAATTTCGGCAAAAGCTTCAACACCCTGAATGGTCGTGGCAAAAGCACCCACATAATCATTTTTGGGCGCAACAAAATCAGCCAGAGAATAACAAAACCCATCCGTAGCCTCGTGTTGCTGACGAAGCATAGGGATTTGAATTGTGTTTCCGTTATCTTTAATAAAAATATCGTCATCGTCGGAACTAGCATCGAAGATTCCAAATGAAGCATTCACCTGAAGAATTTTCTTATCCGAAATCTGCCTCAGCATTTCCTGAGCATCCCTGAAAAGTTTTAGAGCTTCTTCTGCTTTAGGACGGTCGGCAAAAGGGAATTGCTGCAACCAGCTCATTTTGCACGAAGGGCAATCGTGAACAGTTTCTATTCCATCGAATCTACCGGGTATCCGCCACGCCATAAAGAAAAACACCCAATCAATAAAGGGCAGAATCTCTTGCAGGTCAATATCCTTCAATTGGATAAGTCCTGAAGTATTAGGTTTTTTGGGAATAAAACTCATGAAAACGTTTAGAGATTATGGTTTAGTGTTTAGACTATTATATAAGCTAAAAAACAAAGTATACCGGATTAAACACAAAAATACATTAAAAAGTTGTAAGTAAGAAAAAATTAGGTGGATTGTATGTGTTTAGGCTAAACTTACAAACGTTTGCATAGAAAAACATTGGATATGGTTTTGGTTTGGATTTTTCAGACTGCATGAGTCTGTATATTTGTGGTTTACTACTTAAAATCAAATATTTTATGAATTCAAGACTAACCCGTCAGCTTTTTTCTACATTATTTCTCCTCTCTTCAGTTTTTTATCTTTCAGCACAGACCAAAGTATATACCACTTACCTCTGGCACATGGATCAACCGGTTTACTGGCCTGATTTCAGCAAGGACAAACCCGAATCGAAACAATTTGCCGAAGAATCGCAGCGACTCAAGGCAAACGGAACGAATATGTATGTCGGTAGTTCGGTTGCTCATCCAACCAATAATCTGGAAGATATATTCGCGAAAGCCGACCGCATTCTGGATTATCAAACCTACCCTCGCGATGGTGTGAGCAGCATTAAAGATTTGACCAATGCAGGAGCACAGGTAAGTATTTCGGGTGGATTGATGGATAACGTAAAATCGCTCGGTGACAAAAACCAGTGGGGATTTTACCCAACCTGGTATAGTGGATATAAAGAAGCCAATGGATGGAAAACTTCGGGCGGATTTCCACGTCTGGATATTATTAACTTCACTTACGACCATGCATTATCGCCTTTAGTGAGCGAACGCACGCTGGTAAAAGAAATTCAGGCACATCAATACAGTGCCAACAAATATTACGGAAGTTCGTCCAAAGGCTACTGGCCTGCAGAATGCGCTTTCTCCGAACACATTATCAAAGCTCTGAAAACCTGTGGTATAGAATGGTCGGTGGTACCAAACAGCCATCTGGCACGCACACTTTCGGATTATGTGCATCCATATAATATTAATGGTAATATCGACGCTCCGAATAAAGCCGATATGGTTAGTGCAGTTGGAACCAACTGGGCTGACGGAACTATTGACGGTCGTGGGGTGCGGATTGCTGCTCCATATAGCTATCAGGCTCATAAGGCGCAATATATTGAACCGAACAACGGAACTGCTTATACCATTGATGTTGTGCCGATGTGTAATTACATGAGTTACGTGGATGGCTACAGCGGCGAAAATGCCGGCGATGTTTCCACACGTGTGGCAGCTTTCAGTGATGCATCACATCCAAGTATTGTGCTTCTGGCTCATGATGGCGACAATGCCTGGGGAGGTGGAAGCAGTTATTATGGCTCAGCGGTGACCAGTTTTGCACATGGTGCGGCGAGTTCAGGTTATCAACCCACCACCATACAGCAGTTTCTGAAAGAAAATCCTGTTCCGGCCAACGACATTGTGCATGTGGAAGATGGAGCGTGGGTGAATGCGGCCGACGACTGGGGACACCCACAATTTATCAACTGGCTGTGGCCGCTTTATTCCAAAACCAATTATCGTTTTGACCCAACGGGCTGGACGGAAGATGCCTACAACTGGTCGGTGCTGACCGCTGCCGAAAATTACGTAACTATGGCCGAAGACCTTGAAGGTGGAAATCTGCGTATTCAGTATGTTACTGAAGGAGGAACAACGGCCACCAATGCAGAAAAAGCATGGCATTTTTACATGGGCGGTCTGAATTCAGGATTTATGTATTACGGAACTTCCGAAGATATGATTGTAAAAGAATCGCTTGCCGGAAATATTGCCATTGATTATGCCAATAAAGTTATTACTTCCAAATCAGGAATTGACAACACGCCACCTTCGGTTTTTATTCCGCAACGTTTTCCGTATAATCCGGGTGATAATATTTTTGGAGCTTTATCGGGTTATAAAAAGGTAGCCGTTTCGAGCGACTTTGACGTTTGGACCTATGCGTACGACGTAAGTGGGCTAACATCGGTTACTCTGAAATACCGTACCGATTTTGATGGAAAAGTAAATACAGAGAATAAAATTTATGCCGGCGGCTCAGGAGTTACAGCCTGGACCAGCAAGGAAATGACCCGCCAACCCATGGCAGCAGCTCCATCAACCCTGACAGCCAGTATTTTTATCACACCCAAAGCCAAAGCAGATTTGTGTTATGCCGAAATAAAAGGGCTGAAAGATACGTTGGTGGATTATTATGTGGAAGCTGTTGACACCAAAGGAAATGTATATAAGAGTCCGATTCAGCACGTCTATGTGGGAGCAAGTAACGGTGGAGGTGGAACTTCGACCGATGTAAACTGGACTCCTACCACTCCCACCACTGCCAATACAATCACCATTACGTCAAAAGTTGCAACTGCCGCATCGTACCTTCATTGGGGAGTAAATGCAAATGGCGCAACCTGGTCAATACCAAATGCAGCCTATCAGCCCGCAGGTACTGTTGCAGTTACCGGAGCAGTTGAAACGCCGTTTACTCAGGTGAATGGCGTTTGGCAGGTAGTGTTAGGACCGTTTAATAATCCCGCTCAGGTTGTAAGTAGCATTAATTTCGTTTTGAAACACGGTACCACCTGGGATAACAACGGTGGAAGTAATTACAACATAACTGTTACTCCGGTTGCAACCAATAATCCGCTGGGGCAGAATATCAGCAAGACACTGAATGCAAACCAAACTTACACATTTGCAGTTTCCGATTTTGGTTTCTCCAGTCCTGTTTCCAACACTTATAAAGGTATAAAAGTGCTTACAGTTCCTACAGCAGGAAGTCTTGTAATCAACAACACTCCCGTTACCACCAACCAACTTGTAACCGATATGACTCAGTTGGTTTATACAGCCGGAACTACCACAGGCTCATTTACATATCAGATTGTGGATAGTGCCGACTTACTGAGTGATGCTGCATACACAGCAACTTTTACTATTCCGACAACAACTACCGGAATTACCGTTTCGTTCAAAAAACCAACGGATTGGGGGACTGCCGGAGTTTCACTTTATGCATGGACAGGAACAACTCCAATACTGGCTGGATGGCCTGGAACGGCTATGATTGATGTAGGAAATAGCTGGTATTCCTATACTTTTGCACCGTCTGTAACCAATGTAAACATTGTTTTCAGCAAAGCCGGCTCACCGCAAACCGTAGATATTACCGGTGTAACACAATCCACCTGCTATCAGGCAAGCGGACTAAGCGGTTCTAAACTGACCGTCAGTACAATCACTTGTCCGGCTAACGGAGTAGAATCTCCACAGGCAATTCTGAAAGCAATTGTTTATCCACAACCAGCTACCAATCGATTTGTAATAGAATTGCCCAATGTAGCTGAACAAGGTAATTATAACATCAGTATTCTCGATTTGAGTGGAAATGAAGTCCGCCGCGAATCATTCAGCGGAAATTCAGCCGTATTGGAGCGTGGAAAACTGAAGTCAGGATTGTATATTGTTCATATTACCGGCAATAAAACAGGATTGGAATTCAGTGCCAAACTGGGAATAAAATAGATTTTGATGCAATCAATCCTAAGTGGGAGTGCGACTTTAAGTCGCGCCCCCACTGGAACAAATCAAAGGGGAACATTCAGGATTGTTTCCCCTTTTGGCATTTTGGGCTCGTCCGGGTTTTAATAAATTGGTTTTTAATGATTACTTTTGCCGGACAAAAAAAACGTCAATAAATGGAATTTGGATTTTTATTACTCGGTATTTGTGCCGGAATCATGTCGGGATTGTTTGGCATTGGAGGTGGAATCGTTATGGTTCCTACGCTGATTGCCATTTTCGGACTGGATATACTGAATGCCAATGCCACTTCGCTGGCTGCTATGCTTTTGCCGGTGGGGATTTTGGGCGTTGTAAACTATTATAAAGCCGGACTTATTCAGGTGCGGAATGCCTTGTGGATATCGCTCGGATTATTTGGCGGTTCGTATTTCGGGGCTGAACTGGCCGTTTCGCTCGACGTCAAAATCCTTTCCAAACTGTACGCCGCCATTTTACTTTACGTTGCTATCAGTTACTTCGATATACCGGCATTGATTCAACGAAAAAAACAACCACAAACCACCGAAACACATACCGACCCGGCACAATACTATGTTTTCTGGCAATTTATCCTACTTGGATTGGCGGCGGGAGTTTTTGCCGGATTGTTTGGAAAAGGTGGCGGACTGGTGATTGTGCCGATGCTGATTAAATTCTTCAAATACCAACCCAAAGCTGCCACCGCAACTTCATTAGCCGCACTGCAACTACCCGTTGGTCTGCCCAGTGTGATTGTATATGCCAAAGCCGGTTACCTCAACTGGTTGTATGCCGGACTGATTGCCTTGGGTATAGTG
The DNA here is from genome assembly GCA_037132235.1 of Paludibacter sp. Classification (GTDB taxonomy): domain Bacteria; phylum Bacteroidota; class Bacteroidia; order Bacteroidales; family Paludibacteraceae; genus Paludibacter. Next base: position 5,178 of record JBAXPM010000072.1, on the reverse strand, counting down.
GTGGGCGTATTTTTCGGCTCTAAACTCGCTATCCGACTCAACAGCACTACCTTCAAAAAAGTCTATGCGGTATTTCTGCTTGGAGTGGCGGTGTATATGGTTGTGAAGTATATATAAACCTACCTCATTCTTTCGAGTCTTGCAGCATCCAGCCTCAGGAAGATAAACAGCAGAATAGTAAAGCCCCAGAGCGAAGAACCGCCGTAGCTGAAAAACGGCAGCGGAATACCGATAACGGGCATAATTCCAAGCACCATACCCACGTTCACCATCAGGTGGAAGAAAAAAATACTCGCCACGCAGTAGCCGTAAACGCGGCTGAATGAATCACGCTGTCGCTCGGCCATGCGGATAAGACGTGCGAGCAAAAGCCAGTACACAAAAAGCACCAGAGTAGAACCCCAGAAACCATGCTCCTCGCCCACTGTGCAGAAAATAAAGTCGGTATCCTGCTCCGGCACGTATTTCAGTTTAGTTTGTGTACCGTTCAGGAATCCTTTTCCAAAAAATCCACCTGAACCGATGGCAATTTTCGACTGATTCACGTTATATCCTGCACCCAGCGGCGCATCTTCCATATTGAGCAACACCTTGATACGAAGTTGCTGGTGAGGTTCGAGTACTTTTTCGAACAAATAATCGGCCGAAAAACAAAACAATACCGATCCAATTGAGAATACAATCAGAAACCAATATTTTTTGTATCGGTTAAACATTTCGACAAAGAGCCAGTAAATGCACGAAGCAACCACTGTAAATATAGCTACATAATTGTAATTCAGAAAAATCCAGAAATTCAGAAAATACGAAGCAACTGCAATGACAACTGTTCCCAGCAGTAAAATCAATGCTTCTTTCTGATTCCGGCAGAAGAATATGGCATATCCAATCTGAACTATCAGAATCAAAAACATTCCCAGAATCATCCCCAGCGTACCATGATCGACCTGAACAGGAACGATACTCAGTTTGATAATTGTGACGAATAGAACTACTGTAAACGAACCGATAAGAAGCACGTTTCCATTCATACCTTCGCGGTAAAGCATCAGCATAAAAGCAGCATAAACCAGTGCCGTACCGGTTTCATTCTGGAGCACAATCAGTATAAACGGAATAAAAATAATGAAACCCAACGGAACTAAATCACGCCAGTTTTTGAGTTTATAGTTGTATGCACTCATGTATTTCGAAAGAGCAAGTGCTGTGGCCATTTTGGCTAATTCGGCAGGCTGAAAACTTACCGGTCCAATGACAAGCCACGAGCGGGAACCCTTGATGTCGTGTGCCAGAAATATGGTTGCAAAAAGTAATAAAACAGCACCCACATAAATAAACCAGGCAAAAATATTATACAGCCTTGAGTCAATAAGCAGAATAATACCGGCTAGCGAGAATCCAGTCAGAATCCAGATAAACTGCTTTCCGGCACGCTGGCTGAAGTCGAAAATGCTTGCCTGATCGAAGTTGTAGCTGGCACCGTAAATGCTTATCCAACCCATAAAAACCAACAAGACGTAATAGATTACGGTTGTCCAGTCTAATGCATATTTTATACTAACGTTTTTGGACATTTGAATTGGTTACTATATTTGAAATTCGTTCTTCTTCCTCAGGTTTGGATATTTTTCCTTTTATATACTGTTCCACCATCAGACTGAAAATAGGTGCGGCATAGGTTGATCCAAAACCTGCATTTTCAATTACAACGGCAATGGCAATTTTCGGATTTTCGCGTGGTGCAAAACCAACAAGAATGGCGTGATCTTTCCCGTGACTATTCTGTACTGTTCCTGTTTTTCCGCACAAACTGATATCGGGTAATTTACTGGCTTTGGCAGTTCCAAACTCAAAAACACGCCACAAACCTTCGTTTACAATCGGGAAATATTGTTTATCCACCATGGCCACGTGCTTGTTTTTCAACATTGAGTCACATTTATTCAGGTGAGGTGTGATATAATATCCCTGATTGGCAACGATACACATCTCGTTGGCAAGTTGAAGCGGCGTAACCAGTATTTCACCCTGCCCGATGCCCAACGAACGAATGGTAATGGCACGCCAGCCGGTAACAGCTCTATAAACTTTATTGAAAAAATTCTCAGTGGGTACAAATCCACGCGTCTGTTCGTATATATCGCTTTCAGTAAACTTTGCTCCGAAGCCGAAACTTTTCACCCGATCCGACCATTCCTGAAAGTTTTTTCTGAAAGCAGCATTTTTCTCACCGTAACCATCTTTTTCAACAGTTACACGAAATGAATTCCAGAAATAAGGGTTACAACTTTGCTCAATGGCACTCAGTAAATTTACCGGCGAACCGTGATGGTGGGTACATTTCACTGGTGACGACTCCGGTCCGTTACACGGAAAAATAGTACCAGTATTGATTCCGCCCATTTGCTGACAAATCAGCGCCTGAATAGGTTTAAAGGACGATCCCGGCGAATACTGAGCTTGAGTGGCACGGTTTAAAAGTGGTTTGGTCGGGTCGTCGAGTAACTGTTTGTAATTTTTAGAGCGCTGGCGGCCTGATAAAAGCGTTGGGTTGAATGATGGATTAGAAACCATAGCAAGTATTTCGCCAGTGGCAGGCTCGATGGCAACCACACTGCCAATCTTTCCTTTCAGCAGCTTTTCAGCAAGAATTTGTAATTTAGAATCGAGTGTCAGGGTCATATTTTGACCTGCTTTCGGAGCTATATCTTCTTTTCCATTCTCATATTTTCCTTTGATTCGTCCTTTAGCATCGCGCAACAGAATTTCAACTCCTTTTTCGCCGCGCAAAGTCTCCTCGTAAGTATATTCTATGCCATCGCGACCTGCATAATCACCCACTTTGTAATAGTCGTCGTTCTCAATTTTCTTCTGCGAAACTTCGCCAATACTTCCCAAAACATGAGCTGCAGCCGAAAACGGATATTCGCGCAACGTACGGTTTTGAATATAAAAACCGGGATATTTGTACATCGATTGCTGAATAGTGGCAATATCCTCAATGTTTAATTGTGACATAAAAAGTTGAGGTGTATACGAAGAATAACCCGGATTTTTACGGCGGTCTTTTATTTCGGCAATCCGATTAATAAAATACCGCTTGTCAATACTCAGGGCTTTGCAAAATGAAACAGTATCCAGGTCGCGGATTTCACGCATGATAAGCGCAATGTCGTAAGCCGGTTTATTGTAAACCATCAGGATGTGATTTCTGTCATAAATCAATCCACGGGGAGGAAACTGAGTTTTCTTAAGGAAAGCGTTACTATCGGCACCACTTTTATATTTGGTTTCGATAATCTGGATGGTGAAAAGTCGCAAAACATACAAAACAATGACAGCAGTCATGATTCCGGTAATCACGTACCTTCTGCTTTGTAATGCATCGTTTATCATAATCTATTTCTTATTTAGCGATTGAATGCCCAGAATAAGAAGGATGGTAACCGCAGAACTAAGTATAATTTTTGCCAGCATCAGCCAGAAATGGGCGAATGAAAAAGCTTCGAGAATGAACAGGGTTGTGTGATGTATAAATACCATAAAAACAACATACTTCACGTACGTTCCAACACTGAAAGTATAATAGGATGGCGTGGGGTTGTTGCCTTCGTCAATAGTAATGAAAAGATTGATAATGCCATTGCGTAGAAATGCTATCAGAACGGTGGCAAAAGCGTGCATCCCCGGTGTATTAGAGAAAACATCAATGGTCATTCCAAGTCCAAAAGCCAATAATAAAGCAGCCCATCGTGGCGTTCTTACCGGAAGCGAAAGAATGAAAAGAATGTAAATATACGGATTTATAAAACCCAGAAACTGGATGTTGTTTAGCACCAGTACCTGAACAAGTACGAGTATTATAAAACGAAATATGTTCTGTAGAACTACGGGCATTTCTTTTAGTTCATAGTTTATAGTTTATAGTTTATAGTTTTGTATTAACTATAAACTGCCAACTATAAACTGAATTTATTGTTCTTCGGACTTCTTTTCAAGTCCTTTTTGTTCGTTATAATTCAGATAATTAATCACTTTTACGTGCGAAAGTGTGCGGAAATTCACTGCTAATCTCACCTTGATTTTATAGTAGGCATCACTTTCCTTAATTTTAAAATCTTCAATAGTTCCAACCGGAATTCCTTCGGGGAATGTGCTGGTCAGACCACTGGTTATAAGTGTATCACCATGGGAGAACTCCACATGACGGGCAATATCAGTCAGATTGGCATAGCGGTAATCCTCTCCGCTCCACAATAGACCGCCACTGTAATTGTTTCGTTTAAACTTACAATTGATTTCGATTTTTGGGTTCAGAATAGGAATTACCACCGAGAAACGCCGGGATACATTTTTAATTATTCCAACCACACCTTCATCGCTCACCACACCCATATCGGGTCTAATCCCATCAATCTCACCCTTGTTCAGGGTTATGTAATTTTGAATTTTGTTGGTGGTACAACTTATCACTTTAGCAGAGATAAACTGATATTCCATTTCGGGAGGAATGCGGAAACGAACTGAATCTTTGGTTTCGGGTTTCAGAGTTTCAAGCTGATTTTGCAACTTGATTACCTGATTTTTCAGGCTTGTATTTTCTTCCGAAAGATTATCGTTGGCCGCACGTAACTTAAAAAATTCTACAACTGAATTACTCCACTCGTACATACCTGCAACAACAGAATTGCAGGATGAGATATAAATGCTTTTCTGATAGCCCTGATTTTTCACAATCATAGTAAATGATATTAATTCAAGAAATATGAATAATATCACCACACTGTAATTAATCAAAAAATTGATGAGGTTCTTCATGAATGATTCAGGGGCAAACGGAAAGTTATATATACAAAAAATCGATAAACACATGAAAACCATGTATTTATCGATAGTTTGAAAATATTTATCTAATCATGAACGAGAATTTGTCTACATTTTTCAGAGCAATACCTGTACCACGAGCCACTGCATGCAATGGATCATCGGCTATGTGGAACTGAATGTTCAACTTGTCGGTCAGACGTTTGTCCAATCCGCGAAGTAACGCTCCACCTCCGGCAAGGTAAATACCTTTCTGAACAATATCCGAATACAATTCAGGAGGAGTTTGTTCCAACGCACTCAGAATAGCTGCTTCAATCTTCGAAATAGATTTTTCGAGACAGTGAGCAATTT
>JBAXPM010000071.1:0-13568 GCA_037132235.1 Paludibacter sp. | reverse complement strand
ACTATTGTGGACTATGTGATAATAAACATATCAATAATAATTACCATTTACTTATTTGCGGATAATCATTTTAGATTTTTATCACTCCGGGATTAAATCCTGTTTTAATGGTTGTTTCTTTCCCGATTCAACCCCACCGAACTGCTCTTATGGCTACATCGACGACTTTGGCCTAAACACTGCAGTAAATTATCTTCATGATTTTATGACAATAATATTACAATTTCTTTAATAAAATTACTATTTGATTTTGGAGTGCAACAAAAAAGCAGTATTTTTGGCCGAATTATCAGAAAATTGATAAAATTGGCAATAACAAGAGGAGTTTTTATTTAATATGCAGACAGAAAATAAGAATACAACAATGAAAATGATGAATGGTAACGAAGCAGTTGCCAGAGGTGCCTTTGAAGCAGGCGTGAAAGTTGCTTCCGGTTTCCCGGGTACGCCTTCCACCGAAGTAATGGATTATACCCAACAGCGATACCCTGATATTTATTGTGAATGGTCGACGAATGAGAAAGTTGGTTTAGAAGTAGCCATTGGAGCTTCATTTGCAGGTTATCGCAGCCTGGCAGTAATGAAAACAGTGGGTTTACATGTGGCAGCAGATGCTTTGGGTGGAGCTGCCGGCAGTCAGATAAACGGTGGACTGGTATTGGTGGTTGGCGATGATGTAGGCCGTATCGCGGGTGATGACTACAATGATGTTCGTCATTATGGCAATATGTTTAATATCCCGGTATTGGAGCCAAGTGACAGTCAGGAGGCAAAAGACCTGATGATCAGAGCATTCGAGATTAGCGAAGAATACAGTACTCCGGTTATACTTAAAATTACATCAGTAATATGCAAGACAACCAGTGGAGTTGCTATTGATGAAAACTACACCTACAAAGTCAAATGCAGAAAAAAATATATCGTAAGCTTCAGCAAGGTTATCATGACCACCATGATGATGAATGCCAAAGGCTCAGAGCATCCAAAGCTGACCAAATGCTTTAATGATTTTCCGGCACATATGAAGCGCCTGGCTGCTGACTGCAATGCCTTCGATATTAACAGACTGGAATTGAATGGCAAAAAGATCGGGGTAATTACTGCAGGAACTCCTTACTTTTACACCAAAGAAGTGTTGCCCGATGCCTCAATATTAAAACTGGGTATGGTTATGCCGCTCCCTGAAAAGCTGATTCGCGAATTGGCCGCACACGTAGAGAAACTCTATGTGATTGAAGATGGTCATGATATTATGGAAAAGAACATCAAGGATTTGGGAATTGCGGTAATAGGTAAAGAATTATTCCCTAAATTTCCTGAAATGATGCGTTTTACGCCGGATATTATTGAGGAAAAACTCATTCCGGACGCACCCAAAAGAACGCTTATGGAAGGCATTCCTTTCCGACTGCCTGTTAGTTGTGCCGGATGTTCTCACCTATTCATATCACAAATACTCCGAAAACATAAAATCAAGGCTTCGGCCGATGTTACCTGTGGTTTAATCGGGTGCTTTCCGCATATGGAATCCTATTCGCTGCAAAAATGTATGGGGTCGAGCATTGCGCTGGCTCATGGTTACAACGTGGCAACCGATCACAAAGAAAAATTTGTGGGTATGATAGGCGATGGTGGTTTTTGGGCAACCGGAATAAACGGACTGATGAATCTGATTTTCAACGACAGTCAGTCAACCACGATTATTGTCGACAATAGCTGTCTGGCGATGACCGGTGGTCAGCATGTTGCCTCCAGTGAGTTTGGCTTTAATTACAAACCGGAAAATAAACTGGAAATTGCCAAAGTATGCGAAGCCATTGGGGTAAAAGATATTGTAACCGTAGATGCCTACGAATTTGAAAACCTGGAAAAGGCTATTCTGAATGCGGTAAAAGCAGATACTAATTCGGTGGTAATTGTAGAAAAACCCTGTGTAACCAAGTTTAAGCTGCCTAAAGGTGACCTTTATTCTATTGATCAGGATCTTTGTACGCAATGCCGGAAGTGTATCAATATCGGATGTTTAGCCATAGAGAGTAAAAAAGGCAAGGACGGAAAAGTTGAAATAGTTATTAATGAGGATCTTTGTGTAGGCTGTGGCTTATGTACTACAGCTTGTAAGTTTGACGCCATAAAATCATAAAAATGCAGGATACAGGAAAAAATATTATCATAGCTGGTGTGGGAGGACAAGGAATTCTCCTTTTCAGCAACCTCTTAAGCAAGTATTACATGAAGCTTGGTTATGAGTTGAAAATATCAGACGTAATTGGTTTAGGACAACGTGGTGGTGGTGTAGAAAGTCATTTCCGCTATTCAAACAAGCCCGTATTATCGCCTTTTATCAAATCGGGTGATGTGGATTACCTTATCTCTTTCGAGCAAACCGAAACACTGCGGTATTTGCATTGCCTGAAAGACGATGGCATCGTTTTCTCCAGCACTTTTGAGCTATCCACTTCCAGTGTAAACACCAAACTGGAAAAAGATATGCCGGAATCTAAAACCGAGTTAGTAAAGAGATCGGGAAAGAAGACTTTTATTATTGATCCCGATGAGTATAAAAGTTCGGATTTTGATATCAGCAAAATGATGAATATTGTTATGCTTGCTATCTATGCTGAATTCAGAGGCTATGCACATGACGAGATGATTCAGATAGTAAAGGAAAACGTTCCTGAAAAGTTTGTTGCAGGAAATATAAAAGCATACGAAAAAGGGATAGAAATTGCACGCGAAAAACTATAAGCTGCCCCCCGACCCCCTGAAGGGGGAGTAAACCCCTAGCCCCTGAAGGGGAACTAAGTCACTTTGTCTCAATATTTTTATTTTTTGGTCATTTTACCTATATATGGTTGTAATTATCAATAGTATTATCTCTTCCTCCCCTTTAGGGGTCGGGGGTTCTTTTCTTACTCCCCCTTTAGGGGGTTAGGGGGCATAAATATAAATGAATATACCATCAGCTGTAGTACTCCTGGATAGTTTAGGTGATTTACAACCCGACAATACAAGTCCGATTCTTGTATGTGCATCACATTGCGGTGACAATGGAGCTTTTGCCCGAAAGCTAAAAAACTGTCACGTAAAAGCGGTTTTCCTCAACAATGCCGGTATAGGCAAAAATCAGGCAGGCATCAGTGGTCTGGCATATTACCAGGCTGAGAATATTCTGGCCTGTGCTGTTGATCATAACAGTGCCGAGATTGGTGTTGCCCGCGATACCTGGGAAAGCGGAATTATAAGTCACACCAATAACTTAGCCGAAGCAGCAGGTATCCAGCCCGGCGATACGGTGCAGGAAGCCGTTGCCAGAATAACCAATCTACCTTCTTCGACTCCGGATAATACGAATGCTGAATCTCATGATAATGAAGAGAAAGAAAACAGCAGCAAGCCTGAACTAAAAACACAATTTCAAACACAAATTGATGGAGTGAGCATCACTGTAACTAACAGCATCACCTTTTTAAACGAGAGCAATGCCGGCGAAATTGTTGTGTGTGGCTCGCATGGTGGTGTAAGTGCAGGGCATTATGCTCAGAAACATCGCCTGAAAGCCGTGTTTTTTAATGATGCCGGAATCGGTAAAAACAAGGCCGGCATTAAAAGTCTTGAATCGCTGAGCGCTGCAGGAATCCTCGCCTGCACGGTTGACTGCATGAGTGCGGAAATTTTTAATGGTCAGGATGTGCTGGAGAATGGCATTATTTCCGTTTGTAATCAACTGGCAACATCCAGAAACTTCAAAGAAAAAATGACGGTTAAAGAAGCCATTAAATATATTTAGTTTCGCGTTTATTTTGCTACCCTGCACTCAAACGTGACCTTCACGTTTTATAATGTAATGTATTATATCCGTTCAACACCTATCAGCTTCATTTATTCTATTCATGGTAGATTTCAGAGCTAAGCTCCTTTGGTACTCCTCTGAATAATATACTACAAAGATAGGGCTAACGCCCCTTTATTAAAGATATTCAGCAGCGGAGCTGTGATATCTTTGTAGAAAAATGATTTTAAAATTGATATTAAGGGGCATAGCGCTGTAATCATGATTTTCAATATTTTGGTGCAAAAACGGGTATTCATTTATAATTTTATCAACAATAGCTAATAAAAAAAACGCACGGTTGGATGCTTTACAGGAGGGCTAACTGTTCGTCGAACTCCAACAGTGTGAATCTGGGTGAAAAACAGTTGCAGGTATCTAGATTGTAAGTATTTGAAAATCATCTCGCCAAGGGCGAGATTTAAATCCGTTTAAAAATCCGCTATAACTGCGAAAATCCGCGTTCTATTCTTATTATTTTCAATTTGAATTATATGACCGCTTGGCTTTGCCGCTTTGTTTGCAAAGAATATTTATTACCTACTACTTATTGCTTTAAACGCTGAGAACGCAAAGAATTTCGCAGCGGTTTCCAACTACCTTCTTCCCACTATAAACTATCAACTATAAACTATTTTTTTTATCTTTACACGATGAACAACGAAACAATCATAGAACAAACGATAGCATTTGTAAAACAAACCCTGGCCGATGCTGAGGGCGGTCACGACTGGTGGCATGTGTATCGGGTGTGGCAGCTGTCGAAACATATAGCACAAACCGAACAGGTTTCAACGCTTGTGGTGGAACTGGGTGCGCTGCTCCACGATATTGCCGACTCGAAATTCAACGGTGGAGACGAGGAAAAAGGGCCGGAACTAGCAGCGGATTTTCTGAAAAAGCTGGGCGTGGAAGACTCTGTAACAGACCATGTGGTACAGATCATCCGGAATATCTCCTTTAAAGGTGGAAAGGAAGTCCGCAGGTTTACTTCGCCCGAACTGGATGTGGTGCAGGATGCCGACCGGCTCGATGCGTTGGGTGCAATAGGGATAGCACGCACATTTAATTACGGCGGATATAAAAACCGTGAACTGTATAATCCTGAAATTCTGCCGGATATGAACATGACTAAGGAAGAATATAAAAACAGCACTGCTCCCACCCTGAACCATTTTTACGAGAAACTGTTACTTCTTAAAGACCGTATGAATACTTCCACCGGTCGCCAACTGGCCGAACACCGGCATAAGTTTATGGAACGGTTTTTGGAAGAATTTTATGGGGAATGGAACGGAGAGATTTAGTTTATAGTGGGCAGTTTATAGTTAGTAGTTGATAGTTCATAGTTACAATTCTGATAATGAAAAATTGGTAATTGATAATTGGTAATTGATAATTGGTAATTGAATCATGAGAATGTACATGTTGACATTGGTGAGTCTGTTGTTGCTGATAGCCATACCGGATACATTTTTCTACCTGAAACTGAAACGCAGGGATTCGCATCCGTTTTACATAGTGATGCACCTGATTCCGGCAGTTATTTTCACGGTCTTGTTTCTCTATATCAAATTCGGGCTGGAAAGCATGCATAATTTCCGCGTGGTGGTGGCTGTTATGTGGCTGTTCTTTTTCTTTCTGCTTATTTACCTTTCCAAACTGATTCACGCATTCTTTTATGTATTGGAGTATATCTACAAAAAGATTACAGGGCATGAAAGTATCTACTTTTACATAGCCCGTATAGGTTTGAATACATATATAGTAGCAGCGATGCTTATCAGTGCTTATATCACTCCGCGACGATTCGACGTAACCCATATACAGATACCCATCAAAGGGCTTCCTGCAGCTTTCGACGGATACCGGATTGTACAAATTTCGGATTTACATTTGGGGAGCTGGAATTTTAAACACAAAAAATTGTACCCGGTTTTAAAGCTGGTGAATGAGCAAAATCCTGATATTATTGTTTTCTCGGGCGATATGGTGAATAATTTTGCTGATGAAACTGCCAGTTGGCAACCCTATTTCGCACAACTGAAAGCTCCATACGGAAAATTCGCAGTGCTGGGTAATCACGATTACGGTGATTATACCGACTGGAAAAACGACTCCTTACGCGCCGATAATAGTCAGCGAATACGCGATGCAATAAAAGATTTTGGCTTTACATTGCTTCTGAATGAACACGTGTACCTCAAATGTGGTTCTTCAGACAGCCTGTTGCTGCTTGGTGTTGAAAACTGGAATAAGGATAAAAAGGCCAACTACAGTGATTTGGAAAAGGCATTACGAAATACATCTCCGAAAGAGCCTAAAATACTGTTGACTCACGACCCTTCGCAATGGGAACCCGAAGTCCTAAAACACAAGGATATCGTACTCACACTATCTGGACACACCCATGCCGGACAGTTGGGTATACAGATTGGAAAACGACTAATCTCTCCTGCTGAATTTGTTTTTAAGTACTGGGTAGGTTTGTATCAGATTGATAATCAATATCTTTATGTGAATCGTGGCATTGGTTATATTGGATTACCTATGTATATCAGTGTACGCCCCGAAATCACGGTTATAGAACTGAAAACAGCTGGAAAAAGTAAGCAGTAGCAGTAAGCAGTGGGTAGTTTATAGTTTATAGTGGGCAGTGGCAGTATGCTATTATCTCCCAATCACCCAATCACCCAATCAACCAATTAACTAATAAACCAATTAACTAATAAACCAATCAACCAATTAACCAATCCCAAAAACTTATCAACAACCACCCCCGAATCATTGGATATATCAACAGGATTTTGTAGCTTTGAAGTCAATTTAAAAAAGAAAGCATGAAGAAAATCCTTCCCCTTGCATTTACTGCACTATTAATCCTTACCGGATGCAATTCTAAAACCGAAAAGAAGTTCCTTGATAAAATCCCTTTTCATAAAGCCGAAAAAAAATCAGTACTGGTCGACACACTGGCCTATAATACTAAAATGAAAGCGCTTGCCAGTGGTGATACTACCGGTCTTTGGCCTGTTAAATCCCGCGTTTATCCATTGAATGGTGCTATCCTGCCTTTTAAACGGATTGTGGCATATTACGGCAATCTATATTCAAAGAAAATGGGTGTGCTGGGCGAATACCCTCCAAAAGAACTGTGGCGCAGGTTTAATATCGAAATAAAGGCCTGGGAAAAAGCCGACTCCAGTACAAAAGTGCAGCCCGCTATTCATTATATAGCTGTGGTAGCTCAGGGAGCTCCCGGCAAGGACGGAAAATACCGTATGCGTATGCCTGCCCGTCAAATTGATTCAGCTATGGCTATTGCAAGAATGGGAAATGCCATCGTGTTTCTGGATATCCAGGTGGCACACAGCCGCGTACAGGACGAAGTTCCATTGCTGGAGAAATACCTGAAAATGTCGCATGTTCATTTGGGAATCGACCCCGAATTTTCGTTGAAAGATGGCAGTCTGCCCGGAAGGAAAATTGGCACTATGGATCAGACCGACATAAATTATTGTTCTGACTATCTGGCAAAACTGGTTCGCGACAATAACCTACCCCCAAAAATTCTGATTGTACACCGTTTCACACAGGGTATGGTTCGAAATACGAAACAAATTAAACTTCATCCCGAAGTGCAGATAGTTATGAATATGGATGGTTGGGGCGAACCGATATTAAAACACAGCACCTATATCCGCTATATCTACCGTGAACCTGTGCAGTTTAGCGGATTTAAGTTGTTCTACAAAAACGACCTGAAAAAAGCTCCTCACAAAATGTATACACCTAAGGAACTGATGACTCTGAAACCAAAACCGATTTATATTCAGTATCAATAGTAGTTTATAAAGTTTAAAGTTAGAAAGTTTATAAAGTTCCTCTGGTTATTTAGGCTTGATATAAATCATGAATCAAAAAAACGTTTTGAAAGCACAAAACAGCTTTGAAGTTTTGTTGGTCTGCCTGCTTTTGTTTGGTATCACAAGCTGCAATCCGGTTTCTGAGCCAAAATTCGGCGAAACCGTTACCGATGTGGATGGTAATGTATATCACACTGTTACAATTGCTTCACAAACCTGGATGACTGAAAACCTGCGAACAACTCATTTTTGTGACACCACAGCTATTCCACAGATTACCGACAGTGCCATGTGGGGAAATTCAATAACCGCAGGATATTGCTGGTATAAAAACGATTCAGTGGCCAATAAAAGTACTTTCGGTGCTTTATATAACTGGTACGCTGTAAATTTAGGCAAACTTGCTCCCAAAGGCTGGCATGTGGCTACAGCGGATGAATGGCTAACGCTCGAAAACAATGTGAGCAGTTATATTTCAACTTCTAAAACACTGGCCAAAGTGCTTGCATCAACTACAGGATGGAGTCAGTCGCTCAATTCGGGTACCGTGGGAAATTACTCAGTCATAAATAATAAGTCCGGATTTACAGCTTTAGCCGGAGGATATCGTGTAAATTATATTCGTTCATTCAGTAAAATGGATTCTCTGGGTGCGTGGTGGACTTCAACGCAATCGGATACAGTTCGATATGCAATTGGCATGAGCATCCGCTACGACCAAAACTATGTTGACCGGCGCGCTTACAACAAATGGAGTGGTTTTTCAGTGCGCTGTGTGAAAGATAATTGATGGTGTAATGTTATTCTATTCGCATGAAATACCGCAATCTATTAATTTTTGCAGCAATTCTATCCGGTTTAATTTGTTTTGCTCAGCAAAGAACAGATAATCAGAAATATACAACAATTGATTATGCTCCTTTTGCCGACAATACCGGTCATTGGTACAGCATTGCGGATAAGCATAACATGGTTAATGCCCTGCCGGGTCGACAACGCTATAAACCAACCGAAATAACTGCAATAGCTGATAATATACTATTATTTCAAAAAAACAACGGTGGTTGGCCTAAAAACTACGACTTTTTTGCCATTCTTACAACGGAGCAAAAGGAACTGGTACTTAAAGCAAAAGAGGAAACAAACACTACATTTGACAACGGTAATACTTACACTCAGATTGCAGCATTAGCTATAGCCTACAAAGCTACAAAAGCAGAAAAATATAAAACTGCATGTGTAAAAGGCTTAAATTTTGTACTGAAAGCCCAGTATAAAAATGGTGGTTGGCCTCAGTATTATCCAATCGAACCGAATAATTACAGCAGTCATATTACCTATAATGATGATGCGATGCTTGGAATTATGCAGTTATTGAAAGATATATTGGATGGTATTGATCAATATTCGTTTATCGACAATAAATTGCGAAGTAAACTTACGATTGCTTATAATAAAGGACTTGACTGCATTATTAAAACTCAGATTAATGATGCAGGTAAACCAACAGCCTGGTGTCAGCAATACGATGAGGTAACACTACAACCCGCCTGGGCTCGAAAATTTGAACCACCCAGTATTTGTAATAAAGAAAGTTCCGATTTGGTACTTTTTCTGATGAGTATCTACCATCCATCCCAAGAAATCATTGATGCCGTTGATAATGCTGCAGCGTGGTTTGAAGCCTCAAAAATTTACAACACCCGAGTAAAAACTATTCAGGCACCAAAAACTCTGACTCCGTATAAAGTATCAGTATCCGACCGGGTTGTGGTCATTGATTCAACTGCAGCACCAATCTGGACACGGTATTACGAGTTGAAAACACATCGACCCATGTTCTGTAATCGGGACAGTAAAGTGGTATATTCGCTTGCAGAAGTTGCCCGCGAACGCAGGGATGGTTATAGTTGGTACAATTATGCACCTCAGCAGGTTTTGAATAAATACAAGGCCTGGAAAAAGACAGTAGACAGAAAGCACTAAACAAGGTAGCAGAAAGCAGTTAGCAGTAAAATCCACATTTCAGAAAATGAAATGTGGATTTTATTTTTAGAAAAGAATTAAGCTTTAGAACTTTTGAATTAATGTAATGTATTCTTTCAGGATAGACAGCGAATACTCACCTGCATGCTGATTCACAAAACCAATGGCTGAAATATGTGCTTCTTCGTCGGCTGAGTCGGATATAACCCGCACTACAATCAATGGAACACCATAATCATCGCAAACCTGAGCCACAGCAGCTCCCTCCATTTCGGCACAAACCACCGATGGAAGGTTCTTGCTCAGAATCAGTTTCATCTCCTTACTCGATATAAACAAATCGCCACTGGCAATATCACCGGTAAGCATTTTCACGTTGATTATGTTGTTTGCAGCCAGTTCTCTGCGAAATTCCCTGTTACTTTTCAGAAAATTATGCACGGCTTCAGCCATCGTATCTACGTTTTGCTGAGGTGTTTCGTAGGACGTTTTGCCGGTAAGTGGAATTTCGAAACGGCGCATTAACGGACGCGCATCCATGTCGTGTTGAAAAAGCCGCTGAGCAATGACTATGTCACCCACATTCAGTTCGGAGGATATAGCTCCTGC
This sequence comes from Paludibacter sp., assembly GCA_037132235.1. Taxonomy (GTDB): domain Bacteria; phylum Bacteroidota; class Bacteroidia; order Bacteroidales; family Paludibacteraceae; genus Paludibacter. Next base: position 3,275 of record JBAXPM010000071.1, on the reverse strand, counting down.
AACACCTGTAAATACAATCCGGTCAACATTAAACTCCAGAATCATGTTAGTAGCCGTAGTAGCTGCAGCCACTTTTCCCCAGCGCGAGAACACAGCCACAACTTCCTGACCGTATAACTTTCCACGGTAATATAACCGACTGCCACGCTCCACAATCTCCTTATCTTCGATGGCAGCAATGATTTTGTCCATTTCTTCGGGCATGGCACCCATGATTCCTAATAACATAACTTTTTGATTTACGATTTAATCATTTACGATTTACCATTTTATATTTAATTGGTAATTCGTTGAATTCTCTGATATAAAGTTGGATGTGAGTAGTGAAAAAACACATACAGCGGATGCGGCATCAGATTGCTGAGCGATGTGGCTGATAATTTCTTCAGACCGGAAACGAGTTGTGAGCCATACCCATGCGAAGAGGCAAATTCATCAGCCTGATATTCGAATCTTCGCGATAAAACATTGGTGGCAATGTCGAGAATCAGGGAAATAGGTGAATATAAAATACTGAATGCCAATGCATTTAAATGAAACGATGCTTTTGAACCTCCCAATGCCCGAGCCAGGTCATCACTTTGCAATATCAGTCCAAAAACAAAGAATAAAAGCAAGGTAGAAGGCATTGAAATAAGGAAATTGATAAGCGTATGTTTGTGTTTGTAGTGACCCACCTCGTGTGCAAGAACCGAAACAATCTCTTCTGTAGTCATTTTATCCATCAAGGTATCGTATAACACAATGCGCTTCTTCGCTCCCAGCCCGCTGAAATATGCATTGGCTTTGGTGGAACGTTTTGAACCGTCAATCACAAAGATATTATCGAGATTAAAGCTGGTTTTAGTGGCAAACTTTTCAATTTCAGTTCTAAGTTCACCTTCTTCAAGGGGTGTTTGTTTATTAAACAGTGGAACGATGATCTGCGAGTAAAACATGGTCATAAACAGGCTGTATCCTGTTACAACTGCCCATGCCAGCAACCAAAAGTAAGTTGGTGTAAGCGTGTAAATCCAGATTACAACAAATAAAATACCTCCGCCCAGTACGATAGTCATGCCGTAGCCTTTCAGTTTGTCGAGCACAAAGAGTTTGTGTGTGACTTTATTAAATCCGAAACGTTCCTCAATCACAAAGGTGTCGTACCAGTCGAAAGGAATAGAAATCAAATCGTTAGCAATATACAGAACGCCGAAGAAAAGTATAGGTGTCCATATCGGGCTTACGACATACTGCTGCACCAGTCCATCCACCCAGGCAAAACCGCCAAATGCAAACATAAGCATGGTTACAATAAAGCTGAAACCGCTGGTGAGCATACCAAAACGGGAATTTGTTCGGAAATACTCCTGTTGTTTGGCATATTTTTCGGGATTGTAGATATCGCGGAGCAGTGTGGGCAATTCTTTTCCCGATTCTTTAATGTTGAGGAATGCAAGTGTTCGTTCCAGTGCGAAATCAACTACAAGTATTACAATGATTATGATGAAAAGAGTTTGGGCCATTGATTAATTATTGAATTGAGGCGTAAAGATAGTGATTTTGAGGGAAAAGGGAAATATCAGTTGGCAGTGGCAGTTCATAGTTGGCAGTTTAAAATTAATCGAATTAAGTCAATGTGTTTAATCTGCCTACTGCTACTGTGTACTGCTTACTAACTGTAATACTTTCTCCAGTTTTTCCTGTAACGGCAATTCAGCGGAAATCCAGTGAATCGTAAATCCGCGTCGCTCCATGCCTCTGAACCAGGTCATTTGACGTTTGGCAAACTGATGAATAGCCGTTTCGAGTTGCGTGAACATCTCGTTGTAGGTAAGTTCTCCGATAAGATATTGGGTAACAAATTTGTATTCAAGTCCGTAATAGATTAAATCTTCAGCCGGAATTGCTTTATCTAGAAGCAATTTTACTTCCTGAATCATTCCCTGATTGAGTCGCTCTTTGAGTCGTTTAGTGATTCTTTCCCTGCGGATTTCTCTATCAATGTCCAGACCAATAATCAGGCTGTTAAGTGGTTGAAATTCATTGAATTCAGGTTCGTTGTGAAGGCTGTATTCAGCAATTTCAATGGCTCGAATGGTACGTTTGGCTGAATCGAGATCGGATTTGTTATGCTGCGAAATGTGCTGACTCAGAATGTCTGACAGTTCTTCTATCGTTTTGCCTTCAAGTTGTTGACGTAAAGCAGTATTCTCGGGGACTTTAGGGAGTTTATAACCCCGGAGAACGGACTCAATATACATACCCGTTCCTCCGCAAAGTATAGGCAGCTTGCCTTTGTCTTGAATTTCGGAGAAAGCTTTGTGGAAATCGTGCTGAAACTCAAACACATTGTATTTTTCACCCGCATCGCAACTATCAATCAGATGATACGGAACGGGTTGTCCGTCAACGGAATAATCAGCCAGATCCTTACCCGTACCAATATCCATTCCCCGATAAACCTGGCGGGAATCAGCACTGATAATCTCAGTCCCGAGTTTATGAGCTATTGCGCAGGCCAGTGTGGTTTTGCCGCTGGCGGTAGGACCTAAAATAGTTATTAAGTCCACCCCTAACCCCTGAAGGGGAACTGAGTTACTTTCGACTCGTATTTCATTAGCAAAACTCATAAACTAGCAATTCTTATCCCCCTTTAGGGGTTAGGGGTTATTCCTGTGTCCAAATATAGAACTTCCGATACGCACCAATGTACTTCCTTCTTCAATGGCAAGTTGAAAATCGTCGGACATACCCATGGAAAGTTCGCAGAATGAAGGTTCTGAGTCGAAATAAATCGATTTGGCTTTATCAAATAGTGTTTTCAATCCACGGAATTCAGCCCGGATTTGTTCGCGGTTTTCGGTGTAGGTAGCCATTCCCATTAACCCGCAGATTTGTACATATTTAAGCTCTTTCCATTCTCCTGAACTGAGCATTTCAAGTAATTCTTCCGCTGAAAATCCAAACTTGGTTTCTTCGCGCGCAATATGCACCTGTAGCAGGCAATTCACTCTCCTGCCCACTTTAGCAGCCTGTTTGTCAATTTCCGACAACAGTTTATAGGAATCAACTCCGTGAATCAGCGAAACAAAAGGAACAAGATACTTAATTTTATTAGTTTGAAGATGACCAATGAAATGCCAAACAATGTCTTTTGCCAGGGTTTCATGTTTCGTACATAATTCCTGAACTTTGCTTTCGCCAAAAATCCGTTCACCTGTTTCATGAGCTTCAATTATTGATTCGTTAGGATGAAATTTCGACACACAAACCAACTGCACATGCGGTGGAAT
>JBAXPM010000070.1:0-13740 GCA_037132235.1 Paludibacter sp. | reverse complement strand
TGCTTTTCCATTTTTGTTCTTGACTTTTTTGGTCAAGCTATTTCAGGGAAAGACAGGTACCTTGAAGGAATAGAAATGTACCTTGAAGAAACAAAAAGGTGTGTTGTTGTGGTATAAAGATGACTTGTAGTGGTAAAAATATGAGTTAATCCCTTTCAGACGGTGTCTATTCATCCGATGACTTTAAGTGATCAGATGAGTAGATGACTAGTAACGGTAAAAATATGAGTTAATAAAACCAATTCTTCTCCTTTCCGACGAAAACCAACCGGAATCGGTAGGATTCCAACAGAAATCGCTCAAAAAGCAGGAAATTAGCCGAATCAGCGAATTACTTTAAGGGAGGAAAGTGTTTGATTTTGTTGTACCTGCAGCAGATACAATCCTTTTTGGGTTATTGGCAGCAGAACCTCGGGTGAAGCACTATGCATACTGCAGATTTTTTTACCTGTTGTATCAAAAACGTTTATGTCGGATTCAGCCGGGAGATTTCTAAGTAAAATACCCTGTGTGGAAACCGACCATCTGATATTGCTTTTTTCAGGTTGATTAAAAGCCGTATTGACTGTTGTTTGAACAGCAATCTGATTCGAAACCGGAGCACTATTTCCGATTGGAGTAACGGTGTAATAATAATTGTGAGAACCTAAAAGTCCGGTTACAGTATAACTAAATACATTACCAACCGATTTTGGGTAGCCAGAGACAGAAAGCTGTGAATAAACGGGAACATTTGAAACTACCTTTACATAATCAACATACACGCGCTTTGCAATAAGTGTATAAAGTGCAATAACCGAAGCAGCAGTTGACACCGGCATATTGACCGTAAAATCCTGATTAGCAACTGCAGTTGTCCATGTGGCAATTAACTTACTGTCGAGTGATACCATAAGTGGCGCACCGTTGTCTGATCCATATTGTTTGGCACGTACGGTTAAAGTACTGGTGGCATTAGAAAGATTTAAAGCCGGAAGTATCAACTTTCCATACTCAGTTCCTGAGCCCATTTTCTCAGTACCATCAGCCATATTTATCACATATCCATCTTTAGACCAGTTATTTGGCAATGCCAGTGTAAAGGCTTCATCAACCAAAGTTGTAGGTGTTGTTCCTGTATTTTCGATGCTGTACACATTCAGACTATAACCTGTTGCTCCCGAAGATGGAGTCCATGTTGCTACAAAACTGTTGTTTGTTGCATTTGATGCCGGTAAAGCTGCAAACTCATCGGTAGTATTGGTTTTCAACCTCAGATTCATGGTTGTAATACCCCCGCCTGAAATCGTGAGAATAGCTGAAAGATTTCCCATGGTAGAAGTCAGAAAATGAATCTGAAAAGTTGTTCCGGCTTCAGCTTCGGCTTTGGTTATGGTTGTTTTGTTTAACGAGAAACCGGATGCATTGATACCTCCGATCGAAAGAGTCAGGTTTCCGGTCAGATTCATGGCCTTAAGACTAATGGTAGTATCTTTGGCTTGTTGATAATAGGTATTCCCCAGATTAATGGTGTCGTTGTCGTTCGGGTAGTTTAAATAAGGAAAAACAATGCTTCCATCAAGTCGGTAAGGTACTGTGGTTAGATTTCCCCAAATGTATTCCACCAATTCGGGATGGTCGATAAAAGGGTTGCGGTTTTTTTGAATACCATACACTACATCATTTCGGGTGGTTTCTTTCAAACTAACCGGATCCTGACGATGCCATTGCAACAAAAGTGCTATTGCCCACGGTTTAAGTACCGGATAGGTGTTATTTTGCATCATGTTTTCAGGCTTGGCGGTGTCCCATTTCCGTGCATAATGTTCGTAAGCTGTGGCCATATAGAAATACGCACGTGCAAAATCGCCTTTATACTGGTTGGCCGGTTCAAATACATTTCCGGAATAGCCATCATAAACAGCCGGACCAATTTTACTGACTCCGTTATCTGTGGTCGGTGTGCCACTAACCACTCCCAATGGATTATCATTTTTCGACATGTTGGTCGAACCATCGGCAGGATATAAGTGATTCAAATCTTTTGCCGGACAATCGGGATGTGTGATGTCGCATCCCCACCAGCTTTTCGGAACTGAATGTTCAATTTCAATGGTAGTGCCAAACGATACAAAGGTTGGATTAGGATTTGGGAAATACCGTACATTAGCCGAATACATATCCAGCACCGCATTGGTGCCCAAATCCCGATCTGTATAATAAAATCCTTCCCAGGTTTTGCCTGGACCTGAACCATAATCGAGATAATGAGTTGTATCCTGACAAATAATATTATGTGATTCGGTTTTCAGGGCAGCAGCTTTTTTACCTTCCAGACTGTTATAATAGCCCGTAGGAATTGCGGCAAACAGACTGAAATATATCAGTCCTAAAAATCCGGTAATCAGAAATTTTCTAAGTTTCATTTATTCAATTAAATTCAAAATCTTTTTAATAAACTGTCTTGAAGGTTTGAGTCGCTTGTCCGGTGAAAACCTGAATAAAATATATTCCTTTTACTGCCAGGGGAACAAGTATTTCTGATGAACGAGGACTAACACTCTGAACGACTCTTCCGGTAGAATTCAACACATTTATGCGACTATTTTCCGTGATATTCCGAATAAGTATACCATCTGATAAAACACTCCAACGAAGGGTATTGTTTTGATTTTCAATTATTCCGCTTTTAATTCCGGTGCGTACCTGAACCTGATTGGAAACAGCTACAGCATTTCCTTCGGGTTGAACACTGTAAAAATAGGTTGAATCAGCAACCAGCCCATCAACTACATAATTCAGGATATTTCCTACTGATTTTGGATAACCTGAAACCGAAACGGCTGTCTGAACAGAACCCTGTGTTTGTATCTTCACATAATCCACATACACTCGACTGCTTGTGGCAGCTGATAAAGAAATAACAGAACTGGCTGTTGCTTGTGGAATATTCACGCTAAAGTCCTGATTGGCAATAGCTGTTGTCCAAATTGTTAGCGGTTGATTGTCGAGAGTAGCTGTCAACTGAGCACCGTTATCGGAGTTATATTGTTTGGCTCTTACTGTCAATACAGTTCCTTGTGTTGAGAGATTCAATGCAGGTGTACTGATTTTTCCACTGCTACTTCCCGAAGCCAGTCGGATATTGCTTGCCAGCGTATTGTCGGTGTAAGGAACACTGGTCCATCCGGTTGGTAACCCTGTCAGGAAATCTTCTTCCAGCAATGTTTTGGGTTGTGTTGCACCACTGCTTTGTAAAGAAAATACATTCAAAGTATAGCCTGTTGCATTGGCTGAAACAGTCCAGTTTGCTGTAAATCCGTTGTTGGAAATATTCGATGCAGGCAAAGCCAGAAATTCATCCGAAGAAACGACTTTCAGGTTTACCGAAGTGGTAGTAATGCTATCGCCGGAAATACTTAATTGTGCCGTTTTTATTCCGACTGATTGTGCTATATAATTTATTACAAGCTTATAACCTGCTTCTGCATTAGCCTTTGATACAGTATTCGTTGGTAACGAAAAGTTAGCTGCATCGGTTCCGCTAAGTGCCAGCGTCAAATCACCTTTAAGATTGGATGCTTTGATATAAACTGACGCGGTATCGGTTTGTTGATAGACAACTTTGCCGAAATCGACAGTACTACCGGCTGCAGGTGAAATAAGATAAGGAATACTAACATTTCCATTGGGCGTAAACGGAACTGCCATCAGTTTTCCCCATACATATTCGGCCATTAGCGGATAATCGATATATGGATTTCGGTTTCCCTGAATTTTATATATTTCGTTGTTGCGGTCAATTTCTTTCTGACTAACAGGGTCTTGCGCACACCATTTCAGGAATAAATCCACAGTCCATTGCTCAAAAACAGGATAGGTATTATTGTCGAGCTGATTAACCGAATTGCCTGTCCATTTTGCTGATAAATCTTCGTAACTGGTAACCATATACATATAAGACCGTGCAAAATCACCTTTGTATTCGTCTGCAGGTTCCCATGCATCGATAGTACCACCCGGGCGGCTGCTTGATTTTCCAACTTTAATTACACCGTTGGAATAGGTCGTTGTTCCATCCACCACGGCAATTGGCCAGCTTCCTTTCGATGAATTTGCGGAACTGTTGGATGGATTAAGATTAAATAAATCATTATAGGTCTGATTTTTTGTTCCACCCCACCAACTGTTAGCCAACGAGTGCTCAATATTACAGCCGCTTGCAGCCGAAGTTCCATTAACTGCTACATGATAGCTGCTGTACATATCCCATATAGTTCCATCTTCAGGACGAACATCAGTTTTTGCAAATGCAGCCCAGGTGCTTCCGGCACCACTACCATAACTTGGTGGTGTGGCATTCATTATTACCAGGTGAAGTGCGGTTTTCAGTTCAGCCTGTTTTTTTCCAATGGCAGAGTCGTAATAACCCGTGGGAATCTGAGCGTAGACAGAAAGAAACGCAAGGATAAAAAACAAATATATCAGAAAAGCTTTTTTCATAAAAGAAGTATTTTTATATAGACAAAAAAAGAGAACCGGCATCATTATCAACTTTGCAGATTCCCCCTCCGATGTTTTTCTGTTAGTTTATTTGCTAACAATAAATTTTTGAATTGTTTTTCGATTACCCGATTTTAGTTGAATCAAATACATGCCATTTGCAAGTTGATTAACCGGAATATTTTTCGAAAGACTCAATGTATTCTCTGCTAACAGCATTCCATTCAGATTATAAATGCAATAACTCAGGTTTTCTTCGTCCGACTGAATAGTTAAGTCGTTTTGTGCAGGGTTTGGTGAAATTGAAAATTCAATTTTCAGTTGATCCACACCGGCTGACAAAGACCACGGTTCACCTTTATGTGTTCCCCATATATATTCAGCCAGTATAGGGTGATCGATAAATGGGTTACGATTGTGCTGAATACCATAAACAGCTTCGTTTCGGGCACGTTCTCTTGGCCCTACCGGATCTTCACTGTTCCATTTTAAAAACATGGCAATAGTCCAATCAGTAAAAGCTGGATATTGTGTTCCATTTAAATGGGGAGATGACCAATTCGCAACTTTATTATCGTAAGCAGTTACCATATAGAAATATGTGCGTGCAAAATCGCCTTTCATCGAATCGGTAGGTTCAAAAACCTGACCTGTATATCCGGGAAAAGAGCTTGTTCCTAATTTACTGTACCCATTGTTTGATGTATAGGTAGCAGTTCCTACCTCGCCGAACGGGTCATTGCCACGACGACCATTCACATAACCATCAGAAGGATATAAGTGAAATAAATCGGTGTACATTGGAGTGGCATCACTGAACCAGCTTTTAGGGAATGAGTGTTCGCGATTGTAACAACTTCCTTCACCTGAATAATTACCACATTGGTTTGTAATAAAAGTGTAATTTGTTGTATTCGAATAAATGTCTCTTACTTTTCCATCGGGACGTTTATCTGTTGTCTGAAAATCAGTCCATAGATTGTCATAACTTCTTTCGGTATGACTACCTACAATATTAAAAAGTTGTGTTTTTAAAGCAGCATCTAATTTTCCTACTGCTGTATTGTAATATCCTGATGGTTCAACAGCATAGGTAAAAGTCACCAGACTTATAAATAATATAGTGATGATTTTTTTCATATGTCAATATTATTTGCTAACTATAAATTTTTGAATTGATTTTCTGTTGCCTGATCTTAATTCCAAAAGATACATTCCGTTTTTAAGTTGTTCAGTTGAAATTGATTTAGAGAATGTTAAATTGCCTTGTGATAATTCTTGTCCGTTTAAGTTATAGATGCTACACGTTAAATTTTCTTCATCAGTTTGAATGTTTAATTCATGTTGAACCGGATTTGGCGAAATAGAAAAATTAATTCTTAATTGATCTACTCCAGCCGTTATACTCCATGGTTCGCCTTTGTGAGTCCCCCAGATATATTCAGCCAATTCAGGATGATCGATAAATGGATTACGATTGTGCTGAAAAACTTCTACTGCGTTGTTTCTGTCAGTTTCTTTCTTGCTTACAGGGTCCTGACGGCTCCATTTCAGATACAAATTGATTGCCCAGCTATTTATTGAACCAAAAGTACTTCCAAAAACACCTCCACCAGTGGTTACAGAAGTATTCATATATCGTGTTGTAAAATAGAAATATGTGCGCGCAAAATCTCCTTTGTATTCATCGTCCGGTTCAAAAACTGTTCCGCTATATTCGGCAAATGTAGAACTCCCCAATCGACCTTTTCCACCGGCAAGAGTTGTGCCACCACTACATTCTCCATGAGGATAATTGCTGCGTTGTCCATTTACTTTTCCATCGGTAGGATAAATATGAAATGCATCACTAACCATAGGACTGGCGGAATTAAACCAACTTTGTGGAATAGAATGTTCACGGTTGTAACAATCACATACATTACTGTAATTTCCACATTTAGCAACTCCGTGCGTCCAGGTACAGGTAGAATACATGTCCCACACTTTGCCATCTGCAGTTACGTCACTTGTAGGATAGACATTATATAACCCATCGTACCCCACATTTGCGGTTCCAGTGGAAATAATACTGTAAAGTTGAGTCTTCAAAGCTGCATCTGTCTTCCCAACAGCAGCATTGTAATATCCTGCTTTCGGTTGTGCTACTAATAAAAAACTAAGAATTAAGAGTGGAAGAAAGATGATTTTTTTCATAAAAAAATTGACTTGAAATATGTTTGAAAATGATTTAAAAAAATAAGCCCGCAAATGTATAGAATAAGTTTTGAATTTTCATTCAAATTTACATTTTTAAGTATTTTATGAATAAAAATACAATACGGATTGATTAAAATTATTCAGTTGTTCCGGTTGTTTGATATTTTATTTTCTCTTAAAACATGATGCTAAAGAAAGAATCTATTACATTTGCACTTCATTTAAAAATTTGAATGAGAATGAAGAAAACACTAATTTTAATAGCAATCGCACTGATGGCACTATCAAAAAACAAAGCTCAGGAAAACCTGACTTACCAGCTTCCTCCAAAATCAATTCTTCAACTGGCCGATTATGAACGGGCACCGCAGGTAAGCATCGATACCAAAAAAGAATACATGTTGCTGAATTACCGCAGTACCTATAAATCATTGGAAGACCTGAATCAACAGGAAATGAGCATGGGCGGTCTGCGCATTAATCCGTTGACGAATATCAGCTCATCAGTCAATTATGTAAACAATATGAAGGTGCGGAAAGTTTTGGAGAAGGAGCCGGTTCAGGTAAAAGGTTTGCCTGCAAATCCCCGAATAACCTTTATAACCTGGTCGCCCGACGAAACAAAGATTGCTTTCACTAATACCGCAGCAACGGGCGTTGAGCTTTGGGTACTGGATGTTGCTTCGGCACAAGCTACCCGTCTGACCGAAGCTGTGGTAAATGCCAATCTGGGCAATCCGTTAAACTGGTATCAGGACAGTAAAGCAATACTTGTAAGGCAAATCCCCAAAAACCGCCCGGCATTGATGGATTCTAAAAAGCAATTGCCCGCTGGTCCGACAGTATCAGTTAGCGATGGTTCAAAGTCGCAAAACCGAACTTATCCCGATTTGTTGAAAAATGCCGTTGATGAGGCGAATTTTGTGACCTTGGCAAGCTCAGAACTTTACAAAGTGGATTTGAAAGGAAAAGCAGAACTTTTTAAAAGCGAAAATCTGTACAATCTTGAGTCGTTCTCGCCCGACGGAAAGTATTTGCTGGCAACAACTATCACAAAGCCATTTTCGTATATTGTTCCACTCAACCGGTTTCCATCGATTTCGGTGGTGTACGATTTGAAAGGAAACGAAGTGAAAACGGTGAATGAAGTCCCGCTTTCGGAAGTGTTACCAAAAGGGTTTATGGCAGTTCGCAAAGGTAAACGTCAATTAAACTGGCGATTGGATGAACCTGCAACCTTATTTTATGTGGAAGCGTTGGATGGCGGTAATCCGCAAACGAAAGCCGATTTTCGCGATGCTGTTTATCTTTGGAAAGCACCTTTTGAAAAAGAACCGGCTTTGTTGACTAAAACTGCTCAGCGGTTTATGAATGTAATTTGGGGAAATGCTTCTACAGCCATCGTGCAGGATGAATGGTACGATACCCGAAATGAAAAAACCTATCTGATAGATCCGTCAAAACCCGACGATGCTCCGAAAGTGATTGATGATCGCAATTTTCAGGACATTTATTCCGACCCCGGACATTTTGATACATGGAAAAATGAATACGACAAATACGTCTTGGGAATTGCTGACAATTGCCTGTTTCGCATTGGCGATGGACACACTCCTAAAGGACAGTTTCCGTTTATCGATGCGTTGAATCTGAAAACGCTCAAAACCAAGCGGCTTTACCAGTCGGCTTATACCGACAAAATGGAGGAAATTTTCGATATAGAGGATTACAACAATGGAGAAGCGTTGGTGCGTATTCAGTCAAAAAACGATTATCCGAACTATTATTTCCGTAATTTCCACAAGAAAGATGAGGTTACACAGGTTACACATTTCCCGAATCCTTTTAAAAGCATCAAGGATGTGTACAAAGAAGTGATAAAATACAAACGGACTGATGGTGTGGAACTTTCAGGAACGCTTTATCTGCCTGCGGGTTACGACCGCAAGGCCAAAACCGAAAAATTGCCGTTGCTAGTCTGGGCTTATCCGGCCGAATACAAGGATAAAAACAGTGCCGGGCAAAGTTCGGCAAATCCCAATGAATTTACCTATCCGTATTATGGTTCGTTTGTGTATTGGGTAACTCGCGGTTATGCCGTGTTGGATGATGCTGCTTTCCCAATTATTGGCGAAGGGAAAACTGAACCTAACGATAATTTTATAGAACAACTGGTATCCAATGCCAAAGCGGCAATCGATGCTGTGGATTCACTTGGATTTATTGACAGAAAGAAAGTAGCTGTGGGTGGACATTCCTACGGAGCATTTATGACTGCCAATTTGCTGACGCATTCCAGTTTGTTTGCCTGTGGAATTGCCCGAAGTGGAGCCTATAACCGCACACTTACGCCTTTTGGGTTTCAGAGCGAGCAACGAAATTACTGGGATGCACCGGATGTTTACAATAAGATGTCGCCTTTTATGACTGCCGACAAAATGAAAACACCCATTTTGCTTGTTCATGGCGAAGCAGATAACAACCCAGGAACTTTCACCCTGCAAACTGAACGTTATTTTCAGGCATTGAAAGGACTTGGTGCACCGGCCCGCATGGTAATTCTACCCAAAGAACAACACAGCTATGTGGCACGTGAAAACATTCTACATCTGCTTTGGGAGCAGGACAGGTTTTTGGAAAAATATTTGAAATGATATTAAATTGCCGATATTCAATACTTTAATCATTATTTTTCTTCTCTGATAAGAAATTTGCTTATGAAATGTAAGTGAATTTCAAAACAAAATCTGCTATAACCGTGTTATGTTGTTTACTTTCATGAGGCTGAATGATTTGCTTCGGAATAGTATTTTTTTGTACTTTTGCAGTCTTAAAATAAATACCACTTTTCTGCAATGTAAATTGGTAATTTGTATATTGAAATTATGTCAACTGATATATTACACGAAGTAACCCAAGCCGATTATAAATACGGATTTACAACCGATATTGAGACCGATATTATTCCTATTGGTCTAAGCGAAGATGTGGTTCGGCTTATTTCTTCCAAAAAAAACGAGCCGGAATGGATGCTTGATTTTCGCCTAAAAGCCTACCGTCATTGGTTAACGATGAAAATGCCTGAATGGGCACATCTTAATATTCCTAACATTGATTATCAAAGTATAGCATATTATGCAGCACCACGCAAAAATGCTCCGAAAAGTCTGGATGAAGTTGACCCCGAATTAATTAAAACTTTTGAAAAACTGGGTATTCCACTTCACGAACGAATGGCTTTGTCCGGAATCGCTGTAGATGCGGTAATGGATAGCGTGTCGGTAAAAACTACTTTTAAAGAAAGTTTGTCGGAACTCGGAATCATATTTTGCTCGTTTAGCGAAGCGGTGGAACATCACCCCGATTTGGTGCAAAAATACATGAGCTCAGTGGTGCCTTATACCGACAATTTCTTTGCAACACTGAACTGTGCCGTTTTTTCCGATGGTTCATTTGTCTATATTCCCAAAGGAGTTCGTTGCCCAATGGAACTTTCTACCTATTTCCGTATTAACGCCATGAATACCGGTCAGTTTGAGCGCACATTGATTGTGGCCGACGAAGATAGTTACGTTTCGTATCTCGAAGGCTGTACAGCACCAATGCGCGACGAGAATCAGCTTCACGCTGCCATTGTGGAAATTGTGGCCATGAAAAATGCTGAGGTAAAATACTCAACTGTTCAAAACTGGTATCCGGGCGACAAAAACGGTGTTGGCGGTATCTATAACTTTGTAACCAAACGAGGCATTTGTAAAGGCGAAAGTTCAAAAATTTCGTGGACGCAAGTGGAAACCGGTTCGGCTATAACATGGAAGTATCCGAGCTGTATTTTGTTGGGCGATAATTCGTCGGCTGAGTTCTACTCTGTGGCCGTAACCAATCATCACCAACAAGCCGATACAGGAACGAAGATGCTTCATATCGGAAAAAATACCAGCTCGCATATTTTGTCGAAAGGTATTTCAGCCGGAGTAAGTCAGAATAGCTATCGTGGTTTGGTGAAAATCAATCCGGCAGCAGAAAATGCCCGTAACTTCTCGCAATGCGATAGTTTATTACTCGGTGATAAATGCGGCGCGCATACATTCCCTTACATGGAAGTGAATAATGACACGGCCATAGTGGAACACGAAGCAACAACATCAAAAATCAACGAAGATCAAATATTTTACTGCAATCAGCGCGGCATTTCAACGGAAGACGCCGTGGGACTGATTGTGAATGGTTATGCCAAAGAAGTACTCAACAAATTGCCAATGGAATTTGCCGTGGAAGCTCAAAAACTGCTGCAAATCACGCTGGAGGGAAGTGTTGGATAAAAGCCCCCTAACCCCCTGAAGGGGGAATAAGAGAGCGCAAATAATATATTTTTAGAATTAATAAAGACTTCTCAACCCCAAATAAAATTGGGAAGTCCCCCCTTTAGGGGGTTAGGGGCCAGTTTTATGTTACAAATAAACAACTTACATGCCAGTATCAATGGCAAAGAAATATTAAAAGGGTTGAGCTTAAGTGTTAATGCTGGTGAGGTTCATGCTATTATGGGACCAAACGGTGCCGGAAAATCAACACTTTCGTCGGTTCTAACCGGTAATCCTGCTTTTACAGTTACCGAAGGTGATGTGACTTTCAACGGTAAGAACCTGTTGGAACTTACACCTGAAAATCGCTCTCGTGAAGGAATTTTTCTCAGTTTTCAGTATCCCGTAGAAATTCCGGGTGTAAGTATGGTGAATTTTATGCGTACTGCTGTGAACGAACACCGCAAATACAAAGGACTTGAACCTATGTCGGCTACCGATTTTTTACGTCTGCAACGTGAGAAAAAAGAGTTAGTAGAAATGGATAGCAAACTGGCCAATCGCTCAGTAAACGAAGGTTTCTCAGGTGGTGAAAAGAAACGTAACGAGATTTTCCAAATGGCTATGCTTGATCCGAAATTGTCAATTCTTGACGAAACTGATTCAGGGCTGGATATTGACGCCTTACGAATTGTGGCCAATGGTGTGAACAAGCTGAAAACCAAAGAAAATGCCAGTATCGTGATTACTCACTACCAACGTTTGTTGGATTATATCGTGCCAGATTTTGTACATGTTTTGTATGATGGACGGATTGTGAAATCGGGTGGAAAAGAACTGGCACTGGAGCTGGAAGAGCGCGGTTACGACTGGATTAAAAAGGAAGTGGACGGAGAATAACCAAGCCCCTAAATCCCCTAAAGGGGACTTTAAGACAAACTCAATAATGGAAAATAAAATTAAAATAATCGAGAAGAATACTCAAATTCCCCCTTTAGGGGGCGAGGGGGCTTATATCGAATTATATAAATCCCACCACAAAAGCATTAAAAAGCATTCGGCTTCGGTGATGAACAGTTTACGCGATGCTGCTTTTGCGCAGTTCGAAAAACTTGGATTCCCAACTGTGGCTCTCGAGAATTATAAATATACCGACCTGAAAGAAGCTCTTTCGGTTGATTACGGTCTGAATATCAACCGGATTCCCATTCCGGTAAATCCGTATGATGTTTTCAAATGCGATGTGCCGGGCATTCATTCGTACCTTTATTTTGTGGTGAATGATGGTTTTTATCCGGTGTCCGACCCAAGAAATTCAAAACTTGCCGATGGTGTGATTATCGGTAGTGTGAAAGAAGTGGCTGTAACACATCCCGAATTGCTGAAAGACTATTTTGGAAAACTGAGCTCAACCAAAGAAGATGGGCTGGTGGCTTTCAACGGTGCTTTTGCGCAGGATGGATTCTTCATGTACGTTCCTGAAAATATTATACTTGACAAGCCGATTCAGTTGGTAAATATCATGCGTTCCGACGTGGATTTTATGGCGGTTAGTCATAATCTGATTATTCTTGAAAAAGGTGCTAAGGCGCAGTTATTAGTTTGTGACCATACTGTTGATGAAGTACGTTTCCTGTCAAACCGTGTAACCGAAGTTTTCGTTGCTGAAAATGCTACTTACGAGCACTACAAACTGGAAAATACCCATAATAAAACCACCAATTTATCAACTTTGCTGATAGATCAGGCTAAATCTTCAACGGTGCTGGCTAATGTGATTACGCTTCACAACGGTGTTACACGCAACATGATTGAAATTGATTTGGACGGTGAAGGCTGTGAGACGGAACTTTGTGGAATGGTGATTGCCGATAAAAACCAGCAGGTTGATAATTTCACGTCTATCATTCATAATAAGCCGAATTGCAACAGTCGGGAATTGTTTAAATATGTGCTTGATGATACAGCAAAAGGAGCATTTACCGGAAAACTCTATGTGGCAAAAGACGCACAGAAAACAGCTGCATTCCAGACTAACCGCAATATTCTGTTGAAGAAAACCGCCAAAATGCGCACCAAACCACAGTTGGAAATTTATGCCGACGATGTGAAATGTTCGCATGGAGCAACCATTGGTTCACTAGACGAAACGGCTAAGTTTTATATGCAGGCACGTGGTATTTCAGAGTCAGAAGCACGATTGCTGTTAATGTTTGCCTTCACCAACGATGTGATTGAGAATATACGTATTCCGGCTTTACAGGATAGAATTAAAATGCTTGTTGAAAAACGACTTCGCGGCGAATTGTCGAAATGCGAAGGTTGTGTGATTTGTCAGTAGGATTTTAGAACTAAGATAAAAGATATTAGATTTCCCGTGAGTTACGCCGAAATATTTGCGTAATTTTGCGGGATATTTTTTTGTTATGAACCTTACCGAACAAGAATTAAAGCACAAACTTACAGGTCAGCTACATGGAATGAATTCTCATCTGAAAATGGCTCCTAAACATCGCATTTCGGATTATTTGAATGAAAATAAAATGGCTGTTTATGCTCAGAAAAGTGCTGTCATGATTCTGTTTTTTCATGATGATAATGTGCTGAAAATGATTGTTATCCGTCGGAGTGTGTATGTTGGAATTCATTCGGGACAAATTGCTTTTCCGGGTGGACGATATGAGGAGGAAGATGGTGATGTAGTCGCTCCTTATAAGTAGGTTATATGTCTGTATTACAACAGAATAACCATTAA
>JBAXPM010000069.1:0-14694 GCA_037132235.1 Paludibacter sp. | reverse complement strand
CCCCCATAACGGACTTAAACCGTCAAATATACTCGCCATGCTCGGCGCACCAAAACAATAGAGGCTGATTCGAAAGAATCAGCCTCTATTGTTTTTAAGAATGCTTTTTTAAATCCAGCGAACGTAACAGAAATCCTGACGATGTGGCAAATCTTCGTTTTTCGGGAACATACGGAAACCGTATTTAAATGATCCTGCTCTGTTCAACTGATAATTGATAGTATAGTACATTTTTGTGCCTTCAGTTTTTACCAGCTCAAGTTCTTCAACATCGTAGAGAGTATCAACATTATTCTTGCTGAGTTTCGTAGCAACAAGCTCAATACCAATTCCCTTGTCTTTAATTCCGTGAATATCAATAACAATATTTATTGTATAAGTATCACCGGCCTGTGGATTATGTGTCAGTTTTTCAGGCACATCAACAGAAACAATTTCAATTTTGTCCCAGCCGCCAGCAATTTTCTCTTTCCATTCTGCAATTTCTTTAGCTTTTGAATAATCACCGGCATTTAGTATAGCAGAGCGTGAAGCAAGCTTATTATAAAAACGAGCGATATAATCGTCTATCATTCGTTTGGTTGTAAACCGTGGAGTAATCTGTGCTATAGAATTCTTGATGAACTGAACCCATTCAGGTGAATATCCTTTAGAATTTTTGGCATAATACAACGGAATAATCTCACTTTCGAGCATGCTGTAAATCGTTGCAGCATCTAACTGATCCTGATATTCCTGAACTTCATAAGTACGTTTTTCTGTCAATGCCCAACCTGCACCTTTCACATAACCTTCGAGCCACCAACCATCAAGAACCGAGAAATTGAGAACTCCGTTCATTTGAGCTTTTTCGCCCGATGTACCTGAAGCTTCAAGTGGACGTGTAGGCGTATTCAACCAAATATCAACACCCGAAACCAACCGTTTTGCCAGACGCATATCATAGTTTTCGAGGAAAATAACTTTTCCTAAAAATTGCGGCATTCTCGAAATTTCGATAATTCTTTTAATTAATCCCTGACCACCGCCATCTGCCGGGTGAGCTTTTCCTGTAAAAAGGAATTGAACCGGTTGTTGCGGATTATTTACAATTCGTTCCAATCGTTCCAGATCGGTAAATAGCAGGTGAGCACGTTTGTAAGTCGCAAAACGGCGTCCGAATCCAATAATCAGGGCGTTTGGGTTAATAGACTCTAATACAGATACAATACGTGAAGGATCGCCCTGATTTTTAAGCCAGTTTTCGCGGAACTGACCTTTAATATAATCTACCAGTTTGTTTTTCAAATGCATACGGGTATGCCAGATTTCCTCATCCGGAATTTTATAAACAGCTTCCCATATTTTCATATTCGACTGATCGGCATAAAATGCTTTCGTGAAATATTTTTCGTAAACTGATTTCCAGTCAGAAGAAGTCCAAGTTGGCAGGTGAACTCCGTTAGTTACATAACTAACATGCAGTTCTTCAGGGAAATAACCTTTCCAAATCGGATTGAACATTTCCTGTGAAACTTTACCGTGCAACCAACTTACACCATTCACTTCCTGACAGGTATTACATGCAAAAGTACTCATGCTGAATTTTTCATCATGATCTCCCGGATGTTCACGACCAATATCAATAAAATCATTCCAGGTGATTCCAAGTCTAGATGGAAATTCACTCATGTATTTTTGGAACAATGCTTCTTCAAAACTATCATGACCGGCAGGAACAGGTGTGTGTACTGTATAAAGTGAACTGGCACGAACTACTTCAAGTGCCTGATTGAAATTCAGGTTTTTATCAGAAACCAGATCAACTAAACGCTGAGCATTAATCAAGGCTGCATGACCTTCATTACAATGATAAACCTGTTTTTGAATTCCTAATTTTTTCAACGTCAGTATACCACCGATACCGAGCAGAATTTCCTGTTTCAAGCGGTTTTCCCAATCACCACCATATAATTGATGCGTAATTGGACGATCAAACTCACTATTCATATCAGTATCTGTATCAAGCAGATATAACGAAATTCTACCTACAGAAACTTTCCAGAGATATGCATAAATGGTTCTTCCCGGATAAGGAACTTCTATTAAAATCGGTTGATCATTTTCATCTTTTACCTGAGTAAGTGGTAAATTGTTGAAATTTTGTGCTTCGTAAACTGCAACCTGCTGACCATCTACAGAAAGCGACTGTGTAAAATATCCGTATCGGTATAGAAAACCAATAGCTGTCATATCAATATTACAATCACTGGCTTCTTTCAAATAATCGCCCGCAAGAACTCCCAAACCACCCGAATAAATCTTAAGCACCTCGGTCAAACCATATTCCATACTGAAATAAGCTATCGAAGGAGTTTTGGTATTTTTTTCAACATTCATGTAAGCTTTGAAGTCATCATATACTTCATCCACTTTTTTGATAAATTCAACATCATTACCCATTGAAACTAATTTTTCATAGGTAAGTATATTGAGTAATAGAACCGGATTTGAAGAAGCTTCAATCCATGCTTCAGCATCAATCTGACGGAAAAGATTTTTAGCTTTACTATCCCAAGTCCACCAAATATTATGTGCAATCTCCTCCAGCTTTGTCAAACTTGCAGGCAAATGCGACTTTACATTAATTTCTTTTAAGTTCGTGTCATTTACGTTATTAACCTTGATTCTCATAAATTTTTATATATCTTATTAATACTAATACCTTATCTATAATGAGCGAAAAATGTTGAGATTTTGTTTGAAAAATTACGCACAAAATTACTCAAAATGTAACAGAAACAGAAATATTAAACGCTAAATAGAGTTATAATTTTTTCAAACGTTTGCATGCAAAAAATATGAATAATAATCAGGAAAGTCCAAAAATACATCTTACTGATATTTATTGAATTAGACTATTTTCCTGTTCTTTTTTTCTTACTTTTCAATGCAATATTGTATGCTTTTTCGTAAAATTGAATAAAGTGTTTCCAAAGTGCTTTTTCGGCAATTGCAGCGGCATTCTTACGAACATTTTTCACTTCTTCAGCATTAAATTCCGTAAACTTATAAATCATTTCTGCAATGTGTTCTGCAACAATAAAACCATTATAATCAGAACGATGAATCACACCAACTCCTTTTTCAATATCGTGCAGTTTGTGTGAAACCCACTGACCGAAACCCGACAAATCCGTTGTTATGGTTGGAACTGAAAAAGCCACACTTTCCAACGGTGTGTAACCCCATGGTTCGTAATATGATGGGAAAACTGACAAATCCATGCCAATCAGTAAATCATAGTACGTTTTATTAAATATTCCGTCAGCACCGTTTAAATACGAAGGCACAAAAATAATTTTCACCTTCTGCGATTGCTGGTTAGTGAAATGAAACCAATGAATTGCCGACATTACATTATCACTATAAAAATCCCACAACTCATGAGTTGTGAACTTATTCCAGGAATTAATGTCCGTTTCGGGATGAGCTAAGGCAGAAGCTAAATCGGTTCTGAAACCCTTTATATGTGCAGGCACCATTATAAATGCAACTACTTCGCGTTTTAACTCCAAATTGGTGCTGAGCAATTTTAGTGATTCTAAAAAAGTGTCAATTCCTTTGTTTTTATATTCATACCGACCTGCTGTTGACACAAACAAAGCATTTTCAGCAAGTTTATAGCCTAACAGGGTTTCGGCAACTTTTTTCAGGGAAGTACGGGCTTCCTTGCGTTTCGCGGTAAAGATCTTTCCTTTAGGCACAAAATCACCTTCAAATCCATTTGGTGTAATGATATGTGGCTTTTTATCAAGCAGTTGTTCGCATTCTATACCTGTAATTTCGCTTACAGTCGTAAAACAATCCACGGTGTGTGCTGCCGATTTCTCCGTCGAATGTTTGGAAACCATATTCAACTCGTAAGCCATTTGGTCGCCGTTATATTCGTTCAAATAATCGTAAAGAGGTTTGTGGTTTCCGGCAATGGATCGGCCGATGGAAGTAGCATGAGTAGTGAATATAGTTGCCGCTTGTGGCAGGTGGTTTTTGATATAAAATGCCCCAAAAGTTGTCATCCACTCGTTGAAATGTGAAACAACCTGATTTTCGGCAGAAAGTTTATTGAATCTGTAATAGCTCTCAATAATCATTCCTGTAGCATATCCAAACATGGAAGATTCATCATAATCACCGTAACCGGCCATCGAATTCACACCTTCCTGTTCCCAAACGCGACCATATATTTCATTATTGATTGCCAAAAGAGGCGTAAAATCTACCAATACTGCCAATGGATTTCCGTGTATATTCCAACGTCCGATGCGGATATTAAGATGATATTCAGTTTGAGTAAATTGTTGCCAGTCTTTCATCATATCCTTATTTTCAACAAAATAGGGATTTTCCTTACCTATCCAGACATCCGGACCTATAAAAATCAGTTTATCTTTATACGTTTCAACTAAAATAGCTGCACGAGTGGATAAAACCGTGTAAATCCCTCCTACCATATTACAAACTTCCCAGCTTGTTTCAAATATGTATTCGGGGGTCAATTTTTGTGACATTAGTCTAATTTTAAAATGATTGCAAAAGTAACATTTTTTTTTGTGAAAATGACTTAAATTTCAGGCTGTTGAAAACTTCGTGAATTGCATATGAAAATTGTGTTTTCGAACTATTTTATCAACAATCCCTAAGTTATTATTAATTCTTATTATTATATATCAGCACATTATAGTAACCCTTATCATTCGCCTGAGAAAAATATTATAGAATTATAGAAATTGTATTGTTTTTGTAATATTTATCCATTATCTTTGTCAGCACGAAAAAAAACAAACAATTTTATTCACTTCTAAAAAATTAAAAACATGAGAAAAATTACTCTTTTAATGGCTATGATTGCTTTTGTATTTATTGCAAATGCACAAACGAACTTACTTACTAACTCTGGTTTTGAAACATGGACAAGCGGTAGTGCACCTGATGGTTGGGTAATGCCAACCGGAACTTCTGCTGCTTATGCAACATCTACTCCGAGCACTTCAATTTACAATGAAGGTACTAAGTCATTAAAAGTGACTGCTGCTGCAACTGGAGGTGGAACTTATACAATTTCACAAATAGTACCTGTTACTCCGGGAAAAACTTATACTCTTAAAATGAGTTATTATATTGAAAATGGTGATGGAACTGATGCCAGAATCTGGTCAGACTGGTTAAATGTTGGTACAACAAATACTTACGCTACATTGAATCATGCTGATTCATTAGCTCTTTTTGGTCCTGGTGGCGGTGCTGCTTATTTTCCGGATGTAAGAGGTGTATGGCATAATTATACATGTGAAGTTACTGCACCTGCTACAACAGGTGGTACAGCAAATCTCCCTGTTACTTCTTTTAGCTTCCAATTCAGAACATACAAAACTCCTGCAGTTGTATATTGGGACAACATGTTCTTTGGTGAAAAAACTACCGGTTTAAACACACTTCAAGCTGACAATTTAAGCGTTACTTTAGCTAACAAAAACCTTACTGTAAACAATGCTACTTCATTTGAAGTTTACAACATGGTTGGTGCAAAAGTAAAGGTTTCTGATACTAACAGCATGAACCTTAATGACTTGTCTAATGGTATTTATATCGTTCGTTCAGGAGACTTAACAGCTAAAATCAAACTGTAATCCTTTTAATCCCTACAGGGAACTTAATACCAAAACCTCCGTTGCAGCAGCTTCGGAGGTTTTTTTATGCTTGTTTTCAAAACTATTTATCAACAACCTTCGTTTATTTACAAATAAGTTTGTATATTTATAGCAGCAAATATATTAATTATTAATTGTTCATTATTAATTGTTTAAGAAGTATGGGTTCAAAGAAAAATTTCGTTTTAGACACCAATGTAATACTCCACGACTACAAATGCGTTCATAATTTTGAAGAAAATGACATTTATATCCCAATTGTGGTACTCGAAGAACTCGATCATTTCAAAAAAGGGAATGAACAGATAAACTTTAATGCCAGAGAGTTTGCGCGTGAACTTGACCTGATAGCCGATGATAAACTTTTTACAAAAGGAGCAGATCTGGGCGTTGGAAAAGGGCGACTTTTCATTCTTACCGGTGGTGATTATCCTGAAATTATTGCAAAATCATTTATTGAGAAAACACCGGACCATCGAATTCTGGCAACAACCTACAATCTTAAGCAACAAAGCAAGAAAGTAAGAACTATTCTGGTTACAAAAGATATTAATCTCAGAATGAAAGCTTTATCATTAGGTCTTGAGGCTGAAGATTATATAAACGACAAAGTAACCGACTTCAATATTTTCGAAAAGAACTATGAAGTTTATGAAAATCTAGCTCCCGAACTAATTGACAGGCTTTATACAAACGGAGGAACAATCCCACTGGAAGATCTTGAATTTTCTTCGGATATTGAACCGCAGGAGTGTTTCATACTTAAAAGCATTCGCTCCAGCGTCCTGGCACGCTACAACCCGGTAACCGGCATGGTAAAACGTGTTGAAAAAGAGCGCTCCTTCGGCATTGAGCCCCGAAATGCCGAACAGGCTTTTGCCATGAATGTTCTGCTCGATGATGATGTAAAACTCGTTGCACTGACCGGAAAATCAGGTACCGGAAAAACATTGCTTGCATTAGCAGCTGCTTTGCAAAAAAGTGAAGTCTATAAACAGATATTATTGGCACGACCTATTGTAGCACTTGGAAATAAGGATTTAGGATTTCTTCCAGGCGATGAAAAACAAAAAATAGCACCATACATGCAACCGCTTTTCGATAATCTGAACGTAATCAAGCATCATTTCTCGTATCAGGGAAAAGAAATCAGACAAATTGAAGAATTGCAACGAAACGAACAACTTGTGATAGAAGCACTTGCCTATATTCGTGGACGAAGTCTGAGTGAAACTTTCTTTATTGTGGACGAAGCCCAAAACCTGACTCCGCACGAAGTAAAAACCATAATTACACGCGCCGGTGAAGGGACAAAAATTGTTTTTACCGGTGATATTCAGCAAATTGATTCACCGTATCTCGATATGTTTTCGAATGGATTGGTTTATATGATTGACCGTATGAAAGGTCAGAATATATTTGCACATATCAATCTGATAAAAGGCGAACGAAGCTATTTATCTGAATTAGCAAGCGATTTGTTGTAATTGATAGTTACCAATACTAAAAGAGCTGAAACCCACAGGATTTCAGCTCTTTTAATATTGAGTTTTGTACTATTATTTCTGTACCAACACCCATGCATCTGCAAAACGGCCGGCAATTTCTTTAATTTTTACATGTGCCTCTTTGTAATCGTTAAACGAAGCAATCAACACGCGATACATGCCCTTTTCATTAATAACTATAAGTGCTTTGTTACCTTCAGAGTTCAATGTTTTTTGCAAACCCTGAGCATTATCCTGCCCTTTAAAACTACCTACCACCACGTGATATTTGTTTTTTAAGGCGTCTTTTTCTCCGTCAACCAGACTAAAATTTTCGTTACGAACTACTTCCGGCTCAACAACTGTTTTAGTCGTTGCCAATGCTGCTGGTGAAGGTGCAGGAGTTACAGGTTTTGGTGCTACAGCTGTTTTTTTAGCTCCGGCAGGAATTTCAGTAATTTTTTGTGTTGATTTACAGGCAGATGTTGCCAACACAACAACAGCTAATGCAAGCATTAATCGGATCGTTTTCTTCATTTCTTTAATGTTTTTATGCTCAAACCCAATTGTGTTTAAGTCCGAATTATATAAATTGTTTGATTTTTGAATTCTACTGCAAAGATGCTAAGAAAAATGCAGTTAAACAAGCAATGCAACAATTTTTGCAAAAAATTTCAAATTCTACAAAACAAAACACTCATATTTGGCGTTAGTACCACAAATAACCGAACTTATTATTATTCATAAGCGTAATACCAGCATAATTATGAAATTTACATTGCCCGAGTTGCCTTATGCACACAATGCATTAGAACCGATTATCAGCGAGAAAACCATAAGTTTTCATTACGGGAAACACCATTTGACTTATGTAAACAATTTGAATGGATTGGTTGTAGGGACTGAATTTGAAAATGCCGACCTTGAGACTATTGTAAAAAAATCGGAAGGCCCAATTTTCAACAATGCAGCACAAATTTGGAATCACACATTCTATTTCTTTTCACTGACACCGAATAAAGGAACTGCTCCGGGTACCGGACTTGAAAAAGCGATTAATGCAGCTTTTGGGTCGTTGGAGGAATTAAAAGCTGAATTCAACAAAGCCGCAATTTCAGTTTTTGGTTCCGGTTGGACATGGTTAGTGAAAGATGCTGATGGAAAATTGTCTATCGCAAAAGAAAGCAATGCCGGAAACCCAATCACGCGTGGATTAACTCCCCTTTTGACATTTGACGTTTGGGAACATGCATATTACATCGATTATCAAAACCGTCGTGCCGACTATGTGGCTGCATTGTGGGATTTAGTCGACTGGAATGTGGTTTCGGGTAGATATTAGAGCTTTTTTTGAGTTAGGAATTTCAACCACATAGTTCACATAGTTTTTAAATTTCAGCTCAGGTTTAAATAGTCCACATAGTTGTAAATGTTTAAAAACATTTCCTCGATGAATGCCAGAAGCTACTTATTGAAAATCAGAGTAAAATAATTCATTATTTTACTTCTATGTGTACTTCTATAAATACAAAAATACTCATTGAAGAAAAACTATGTTTTCTATGTGTAAAAGCAACAAATAATGACCTTTTAAAAAACTTTTATTCCGTTCTAGGAAAAGACATTATATTCAAACAAATTATTTACATTTTAAAAATTAAAATTATGCCAAAGGTAAACAGTTATCAGGACATCAGTCTGGTAGAAAGAGAAGCAAGAAAAGATTACATCGACCGTCATTCACCTTTTATTCATTGTGCTGAAGAAGCTAAAGCTGGTGAAAAATTTGCAGTAAAAGTTGTTATGGGCAACGAATATGTTCACCCGGATGATTTCGATCATTTCATTCAATCCATCAAATTATTCAATGGAGACTTGATGGTGGCAGAAGCAAACTTCCTTCCAGGTGTTCTTGGTGGTAAACCCGGTCATGCCGAAGTAGTTTTTAATATTGTCCCAACAAAAGATTTGAGTTTAGTAGCTATTTCACACTGTACCAAACATGGTTTGTGGCAAAGTGACCCAAAAGCAGTAAAAGTTAGCGAATAACTGACTCTAAAACTATTCTTATTAAAAACGGAAAGTAACTAGTTTATAGATGCTTTCCGTTTTTTTATAAAGATTCAACGATAAGTATCTGATAGAATATCAATTGTATTTTTTCAGTGTTTATTTCAGTTCAATGATAATTTCCAAAAAGTTATTAATAAATTTTGTCAGAAAGTTAATATAAACAACTAAACATTCATTTTCCTAAAAATTGATAATGCTTTGATTTGAAGTGTTTCAAATAAATTATCTTTGTACCCGGTTTAACGATTGCGCTTTTCGAAACGCAACTATCTATTTAACAACAAAATAAAGAAAAATTGCAGATGAAAAGCTTTTCAATTATCGCATGCACCGCATTAGCATTGACAGGGACTGTATTATTCAGTTCGTGTAACAAAAAAGCTGCTAAAACTGAAGAAGTGACAGTTAATTCAAAAAATACAGCAAACAACGGAAGATTACCTGTAGCATATATTAATGTAGACTCACTTTTGTTACATTATCAGTTTGCAAAAGATGCCAATGAATCTCTAATCCGCAAACAGGAAGATTCGAGATTGAAGATAAACACCATGGCACGCCAGTTACAAACTGAAATGGGCGATTTTCAACATAAACTGGAGAATAATGCATTCCTGAGTCGTGATCGTGCTCAACAAGAACAAACTCGCTTACAGAAAAAGCAACAGGATTTACAACAAATGGATGCCGATTTGAGCAAACAACTGGTTCAGATTCAGCAAAAACTGAACGAACAACTTCGTGACACCATTAATAAGTTTCTGAAAGATTATAACAAGGACAAAAAATACGCTTTGATTTTCAGCAATACTTCGAATGATAATATATTGTTTGCCGACAAGCAATATGACATTACGGCTGAAGTTACAAAACTTCTGAATGAGCGGTTTTCAGCAAAGAAATAATAACCACAAAAAAGACAATTTAAAAGCCCGATATGCAGTTACATATCGGGCTTTTAAATTTTATCTAATCCTGATAATTTTTGGATTTCCCCCTGAATGACAAATAGAAAATTGACAGCGCGTAAATCAGCACCATAACGACCCACGAATTGGAACCGGCAAACATAAAATAAGCACCAACTCCCAGAAACATACTGTTTATCAATCCTAAACGGGTCAATCGCTGCTGACGTTTATCGGTTTTTGATTTATTAAATGCATCAAGAATATGTAAAAGAATTATCACTGCCACGCCCGCTGTAAAAATATATGGAGCATAACTGTAATTAAAAATCTTCGCTAATGCACCTATTATTGCAAGATTTGCACCAATAGGAAAAAGAGCCTGTAGTAATTGTGGTTTCTTCATTCTTTAATAATAAAAATATCTTCTGATTCTTTTTTCATAAAATAGTGCTCACGTGCAAATTTTTCGAGGTTCTCTTTATTCGACTGAAGTTCGTTTTTCTTTTGTTTAGTCGTTTTAATTTCATCCTGATAGTATTTCAGTTCTTTTTGCATTTCACCAATTCTGCGGGATGTTTCCCAACGATTAATCAGATTGTGTTTGTCAAAAAAAACAATAAAAACAGTAAATACAAGAAAGACAATCACATACTTGTTTAAAAGAATGTTCCTTATTTTTTTGAATATTTCGATTGTTTTACTCATTGTATCAAACGATTGTTGAACAATAACCCCATAAAGCTATTAACCATTTTCGAATGACAAAGGTAAACATTTTTCGGTAACCTTCTTTTTTTTCAGAAATCTTTTTTATGTTGAAAAATGAATAACCGATTTTGATTATATTTGCACACTAAAGCAGAATAGAATTTCAGTTTATGGAAAATTTCATAGTTTCGGCACGCAAATATCGCCCTACCACCTTTAATTCAGTCGTTGGGCAGGCTTCACTGACTACCACACTCAAAAACGCCATCAAAAGTAATCATTTGGCTCACGCTTACCTGTTTTGTGGTCCACGTGGAGTTGGTAAAACCACTTGTGCGCGAATTTTTGCAAAAACCATCAACTGTGAAAATCTGACTTCTGATTTTGAAGCTTGCAATCAATGTGAATCGTGCGTTTCATTCAACGAACAGCGCTCATACAATATCCACGAACTTGATGCTGCATCGAATAATGGTGTGGACGATATTCGTTCATTGACCGATCAGGTACGCATTCCACCACAGATTGGCAAATACAGCGTTTATATCATCGACGAGGTTCACATGTTGTCACAGGGCGCTTTCAATGCATTTCTGAAAACACTCGAAGAACCACCGGCGCATGCAATTTTTATTCTGGCAACCACCGAAAAACATAAAATCATTCCAACCATTCTTTCACGCTGTCAGATTTATGATTTCAACCGTATCACTGTCTCCGATACAGTGAAACATCTGCAAATGGTGGCGGAAAAGGAAAGCGTTACGGTTGATGTAAACGGACTGAACGTGGTGGCTCAAAAGAGTGACGGCGGTATGCGCGATGCACTTTCCATTTTCGACCAGTTGGTGAGTTTTTGTGGCAATACCATTACTTATCAGGGAGTTATTGAAAACCTGAATGTACTGGATTATGAGTATTATTTCCGATTGGTAGAGGCTTTTCTGAAAGGCGATGTATCTAATTCGCTGTTGATTTTCAATGAAGTACTGAACAAAGGTTTTGATGCACACCATTTCGTTACCGGATTAAGCTCTCACCTGCGCGATGTACTTGTAAGCAAAGACCCACAAACCATTGAATTGCTTGAAGTTGGTCACGATATAGGCGAACGTTACAAAGCTCAGGCGCAAAATTGCTCACCTGATTTTCTGTTTCAGGCTTTGAAAATAACAAACGATTGTGATATTGATTATCGCCAAAGCAAAAACAAGCGTTTATTGGTTGAGCTGACTTTAATCCGTCTCTGTCAGTTGACGGACGAAAAAAAAAAGTCTAGTCTGAATGACGACAAGGCTGCACCCATCCAGAAAATTCAACCGGAGGCTACACCTGCTACCGCAGTTACGCCAATTCAACCAAAAACAATTGAAATACTGAAACAGGCTACTCATGTTATTCCAAAACCAAAACCTGAAATTCATGAAGCCAAACCCACTTCTCAAAGACCGGGTAGTATATCTATTTCGGCACCGATAGTAACTTCCTCGCCAACACCAGAGTACAAGACGGTAAAGCCGGAACCCGAAGCCATTACAGACATGCTTTTCACAGCCGATGAACTGGAAATTGCATGGTTACAGTTTTCAGAATCTATTTCAGATCAGGCTCGAATGAAAAGCTTTATTCTGAACACCATACCCGAACTCATTTCAGAAACAGATTTCGAGATAAAAGTAAGTAATCATCTTCAGGAAAAAGAATTGAAAAAACTTGAACATGAATTGCTTTCATTTATGCGCTCACATCTGAAGAATTCGAAACTTGAAATGAAAATTTCAATGGCTGAAGAAACTGAATCGCAACGTGCCAACACTCCGGAAGAACGTTACCGCATTTTGGCTGAACAAAATCCGGCACTGAATATTCTGAAAAATGGATTGCAACTGGAGATAGACTAATTGAGTTCACAGTGGGCAGTGGGCAGTTTTGGAAATAATTTGAGTTCAGAAATCCATGTTTAAGAAAATCAGTCGAGTTGTCTGGATATTATCGGTAGTCAGTTTGTTTACAGACGTGGCCAGCGAAATGCTTTATCCGGTAATGCCTATTTACCTGAAAAGTATCGGATTTTCTATCGTCGTTATTGGTATTCTGGAAGGACTGGCCGAAGCTACTGCCGGACTAAGCAAAGGTTATTTTGGCAAACTTTCGGACGCAACGGGCAGACGACTGCCTTTTGTGCAGGTGGGTTATATTCTGAGTGCTATTGCCAAACCGATAACTGCTTTCTTCACACATCCGGTATGGATTTTCTTTGTCCGAACTACCGACCGCTTTGCCAAAGGTGTTCGCACCGGAGCACGCGACGCCATACTCTCTGACGAAGCAACACCCGAAACCAAAGGAACTGTTTTCGGGTTTCACCGCGCCATGGATACTATTGGTGCAGCCATTGGACCAACCTTGGCGTTGGTTTACCTGTATTTCTATCCCGGCAATTACATTGCCTTGTTTTACATTGCCTTTATTCCGGGAGTGTTGGCTATTATCACCACACTTTTACTGAAGGAAAAGAAAAAGATGCTCCCTCCTACTCAAGAAAAAATCTCGTTCTTCTCCTTTCTGAAATACTGGAAACAAAGTCCTGCCGCCTATCGCCAGTTACTAATTGGATTGCTGCTGTTTACGCTGTTCAACAGTTCCGATGTATTTTTGCTGCTCAAAGCCAAAGATGCCGGGCTGAACGACACACATGTTATCGGCATTTATATTTTCTACAACATGATTTACGCGCTGTTTGCCTTTCCTGTTGGTTCGCTGGCTGATAAAATAGGACTGAAACGCATGTTCATTATCGGATTGGGATTGTTTGCTATCGTTTACTTCGGGTTTTCCGTGAATAGCAATCTCTACATTTTTCTGGTACTATTCTTTATCTACGGACTTTACGCTTCGGCCACCGAAGGCGTATCGAAAGCATGGATTAGCAACATTACCGACAAAAAAGACACCGCCACAGCTATCGGTACTTTCTCTGCCCTGCAAAGTCTCAGTACTATGGTGGCAAGCTCACTGGCAGGGATTATCTGGTACAGTCTGGGAGCTAAAACACTGTTTATTATGAGTGGCTTTATGGCTATTATGGTGATGATTTATTTGGGGAGAATGAGGGAGAAATAAAGAATTGACTAACTTAAAATTTAAAAAAGAATTCGGAAACAAGAATGAAAAAATATTGTTACAAGTACAGTATACAATTTGTTTTCGTATATTTGCAATACATTTAACTTATATGATTATGACTGCAATTGAATTAAAGCACATATTAATCCGCCGTATTACTGAGATTGAAGATATTTCATTTCTAAAAGCCATCAATACAATACTTGATTCCAAAACCAATAGTGAAATACTTACACTTTCGTTGGCTCAACGGGATGAAATAATGGCATCAAAAAAAGAAATTGAACAAGAATTATTTGTTGAACATGATGTACTCGACAAAGAGATTAAGAGATGGCTAAAAGAGAAATAGTTTGGTCGCATAAAGCGAGAATTAAATTATTCGGAATTTTGACCTATTTTGCTGATAGAAATAAAAGCAAAGTATACTCTGAAAAGCTTTACCGAAGAATAAACAAAGAATTAAAGTTACTTGTAAAGCAACCTGATTTGGGTATCAAAACAGAAATTGACTCTATAAGAGGTTTAATAATAGGCGATTATATTTTATTTTACGAAGTCACAGCTGACAAAATCATTATCCATACCCTTTGGGATTGTAAACAAAATCCTCAAGATTTGAAAATCAACTAATTTCTTGTAATTTATTTAGTCGCTCCTTATAAGTAGGTTATATGTCTGTATTACAACAGAATAACC
>JBAXPM010000068.1:0-15158 GCA_037132235.1 Paludibacter sp. | reverse complement strand
AGAATGTTGTCTGCTTTGTCGCTTGAAAATGAATTTATAAGGAACGACTAAATAAGCGAAAAGAGTATGTTGAACATCCATTTGGAACGATTAAGATTTGGATGGGAAAGATTCCATTTCTTCTCAGAGGAAAACAAAATGTACAAGTTGAAATTGATTTGTATTCAACTTGTTATAACATTAAAAGACTTCTAACCCTTGAAAAAATGGATGTATTACTCCTTAAATTACAAAATTGGAGCTAGAGTACAATGTTTTTTGATTAATCCGTATATCAGTATTAAAGATTCGTTCTCTAAGTTCTCAAAAGAACGATTATACCCTTTCAGAACAGTTGAATGATTTAATCCTTGACAATCATTCTATTAGAATTTTTGTCAAGGATTAAATTAGAGATTAATAATTACACAGCCTCTTTGAGTGATGGGGTCGGTTGATTAAAAGCCAATTCTATTTCATCAAATAATCAAACTTCAAATTTTCGGGCAAATCAACCGGGTCGGAATAAATATAAGCTCCCTTAGGTAAAACACTCTGATTACGAATCTGAATCAGTTTCTGTTTTTGGCTCTCAGTAAGGGTTTTGTAAATCGCTGAGAAAGCATTTGCCTCATAATATGACATTTCCGAGTCCAATTCGCCATAACGTTTGATTAAAGAATAAACGGTTTCTTTATCCGGTTTTTCGTTGGTCATTGTTTTTCTTAGTTCAAAAGAAACGGCTTCCCTGATTTTTACTATTTCGCTCAATAACGGTGCTTGTTTGCGCATTGTTTCGTACAAAGATTCAGCCTGAGTGGCATTAAGAGTCGCAATAAAATCACGTCCGGCATCGCCAGTGAGAGCGGTACTGATAGAATAATCATGATTTCCCATAGCCGGAAAATCCTTCATGTAAAAGCCTCCAAAATACGTTCCATGACGCTCGGGGCAAAAATACACATCCGCCTCTACCGAACCTGCATACCAACTGAAAAGTTCACTGGCATAGGTCATCACACATACATGAGCACGATGCATGAGACTTTTTTTGTCCAGATTCTCAGGAAGTATAGGCCAGGAATCAGAATTATTAAACTGAAGTTTTGCCAATGCGCTCTTTTGCTCTGTACTAAATGAATTGATTACACTCCCAACTACGACAGCACGGTTGTAGCTTAAATCAGCATCCAACGCATAAAGTTCAGCACCAAATTTAATTATTTCTGCTTTATTGAGTTCTTTTCCGGTTTCGAGACTGGTACGGAATGCTTTGATCAACACCATGCGCTTTAGTGCGAAAGCATTGTAAACAGGTGCTTGCGTGTTGGCCAAATCTTTTAGTTGCAGAAGTTGATTGGGAGTCAGTATTGCTATAACATTATTGGCTATGCGGGTCAGAAAATCAGTATTATGGCCCTTTTCATTTTTATCATTGTCGCGCATAAACTGAAAGCCAAAGAAGTCGGCCACTTTGCCCGGAGGAAAAAAGGTATCTGCACCAAAATTTCCGGTCATAAATGCCAAACCATTAAAAGCAACCGTATGCAATTGAGCACGTTCGGAAGTGGCTTGTTCCATGTTGTATTGCTTATTTTGCCTCGGTCTTGGTTCGTTTTGAGCAAAGGCAGTTGAGCTAAAAAACAGCATTGCTCCAAGAATCAGATTTGAAATAACTCGTTTCATGATTTGCTATTTTTTGATTGTATATTGATAAACAACTTTCTTATTCTCTGAAGCAGCTTTCACATTCGTCCCAACAAACTCAAGAGTCACATTGTTACTCTTTACATTCACCCGCATATATCCCGGCCCATTGAGTATTTTCCCATTCTCATAACCATATTCTTCTCCGTTGCGGGTATTTCCCTGCTCCCTGGCTCCTGGTTGTGAGAGGCATTGGTAAACAATACCATCTAAATCCTGTTTGGCAAACAGATGGTCGTGGCCATGAAAAACCACGTTTACATGATATTTCTTCAGAAGTTCGTGAATCGGCATTTCCCAGTCGGGACGATGCGTTTTAAAACCATCTGTTCCGTCCTGATTCCGTCCGGCCCATTCGTACAGATGAGCTGCCTCAGCTCCTCCCCGACCTTTTCCTTTTTGGTCAACACCACCCACTAAATTGTGGATAAATATGAATTTGAATGTAGATTTTGAATTTGCAAGCGTGGTTTTCAACCAATCGTACTGAATTTTACCAAGAGTTCTGTCCCACGGATTATCATTTCCACTACGAGGTGTATACCAAAAAGGGTCAAGCACAACGAAAAGCGCATTTCCCCATGTCCACGAATAATAATCCTGTGGTAAACCGACATATTTTTCAGTTTGAATATTTCCGGTATAAAAACCATTTGGTTCAGGATTTGGAAAAAAGGTTTTGCGGTTCTGATTAGACCATACGGTCATATTATCCTCTCTACCGTTGAGCCATTGTCCTGATTCACCATCATGATTACCCAAAACAAGAAAAAGTGGAGAATGCAGTAAACTGAAGTAGTAACGTTGTGCAATATACTGATTTAAAGCATCCTTATTGTTCCTGCGGTATTTGTCGGTCATAAAAGTATCACCCAGATCGATGTGAAAATCGGCAGAATCAGAGGCTGCATTGAGCAGAGAATTGGTGTAAAGCTGCGTGTCAGTATTTTCGTCGAGATGAGAATCGGCAGTCAGAGTAAAACAAAAAGAATCAGTTTCTGTACGTTGAGTATGGAAGTTGTAAATTGCTGATTTAGTGAAATCTTTTTCGCTTTCGGCTTTGTAGAGGACGTAGTAACTGTATTGGCTATTTGCTTTTAAGTTTGCAAGAATAGTTTCAACGGGTTTATTGTCATTCAGCTTCAGGACGTCTGTTTTGTTCTGTTTATCAGATTTTTCATAATAAACCAGATAAGCTTCTGCATTTTTATTAGAAAGTATGGATATAGTAATCGACTGGTCGGTAGGGCGACTGAGAATTAAATCGTAATCGTGAGCAGGAACATCTGTTTTGAAAGTGGATTCAGGTCGTTCTTTAGGTTGTCTTTCGTTTCTCTGAGCAAAGCCGTAGAAACACACGATTAATAGCATTACAAATGCATATTTCTTTCTCATAAAGGTTTCAGAGCATAAAATTCTTATCCACAAATTCCTGAAATTGAACCTTATATTGCTGACTAACCGGAATGATTGTTCCATCGTCGTAAACAATTTCATTACGTTCAATCATATTGACTTTCTGAAGGTTAACTATATACGATTTATGAACCCGCATGAACATGGAAGCCGGTAGTTGTGCTTCAAGTGATTTCAGACTGATTAGCGACATGATGGGCTTACGACTGGACAAGTGAATTTTGACATATTCGCTCATTCCCTGTATATAAGTGATTTCGCTGAAATTGATACGGATAATTTTATACTCAGACTTGATAAACAAAAAATCTTTCGTTGTTTCAACCAGCGAGTTTTTTTCATTTCTGATTTCAAGCCATTCCTTAGCTTTATTCACAGCTTTTGTAAACTCAGGAATATCAATCGGTTTGAGTAAATAATCCAGTGCATCAGCTTTAAATCCTTCGAGTGCAAATTCACTATATGCAGTGGTAAAAATGAAAACAGGTTTCCTTTTAAGGTTATTCACCAGTTCGAATCCACTTAAATCGGGCATTTGAATATCCACAAACAACAAATCAATTTCATTGTCATTCAGATACTTAAAAGCTTTAACCGGATTGGTAAACTTTTCAACCAATTGCAGGAATGGAGTCTGATTTATATAGCGCTCAAGCACACTCAATGCCAGCGGTTCATCATCAACAATCACACATTTAATAATCATGTCAGAGGTATTTTAAGAGTTACATCGAAAAAATTATCCGGAGAGCTGATTGACAAAGAATATCTGTTACCATATAACATATTCAGCCTGTTTTTGGTATTTTCAATACCTAATCCACCTTTATCGGCATTTGTTTTTACGTTCGATTTAAGATTAAAACATTTAAACACAAGCAATCTACCTTCAAAATTAAATGAAATGACAATTTTACTTTTATGGTCATTTCCACCACCATGTTTGAATGCGTTTTCAATAAATGAAACAAACAACAAAGGCGGTATTTCAAACTCATCGTAGTTTTCGGGTAATTTAAGTTCAATTATCATATCATTTTCGAAACGGAGTTTCATCAAATCAATATAACTCTTAACAAATTCGAATTCTCTGCTTATCAACACCTTTCCACTCTCATTTTCGTAAAGCATATAGCGCATTAACTTCGAAAGTTTCATAACTGCTTCTTTTGCTTTTAACGAATCAAGGTCAATTAATGCATAAATATTATTAAGTGTATTCATCAAAAAATGCGGACTTACCTGATAACGAAGCATTTCAAGTTGCATCTCCGAATTCTGTCTTTCAAGAATATACTGTTTTTCTTCATTTTCATACCATTTTTTGGAGAACAACAGTCCCGAATCAACTCCAACGATTAATAAAGAATACATCAACAAATGAGCAAACGGCGGAATGGGAGTTGGCTTTTTTGATTTGTCATTTTCGGTTTTCACTTTCGGTGTTGTGAAAACATTATCGTAGTAATAATATGAAAATGAAGATAATGCAATAATACCTGCAATACAAAGAATATAAAGTCCGTATTTCCCGCGTTGCATAAGTTTTGGTGCTACCAGCCAGTGGTTCAACCCGAAAACAATGAAAAGTAAGGCCTGATCCTTCCATATTTTCAACACATGAATCCAACTTATTTCGCCATTAATACGTGTGAAAAGCACCGGTAACAGAAATAAAATCAGAAATACGAATGCCATGATGTATAGCCCGAAATTCCGGCCCTGGAAATAAATTTTTGATTTTACAGATGCGTTCATTGCTTATGCAATAATATTTTGGAAGTTTGGGTGAAAGTATCCGAAATGACAGAAACAATATACATTCCAGACACGACTTTAATACCTTTATTATCAATGAGTTTAAATGATCTGGTTTCGCCGGATGAAATACTTTCAGTAGAACTGTATTGTTTAATCTCTCTTCCATTCAAATCAGAAAACCTGATTGTAAATCCTTTCGGGCAAGGAAGATTGAACCGAACATTAAATTCAATTCCATCCGGGTTAGAATATACTATACAGTTTGATTGATTATAGAAAGTTACATCTTTCAATCCGCTTATAGTTGAACTTTTCACAGAATAAGAATATAAAATATCACCATTTTTGGAAGCAGGTGTTTCATCTTTTGGTAATTTCGCACTCACAAAATCCACTTTCACACTATCCGGTTTAACTGTAACCCTGATATGCCCTGCTCCTTTCAAAACCGTTCCTGTAAATGCATCGCCATTGGCAATATAACCAAGTGTATATGACGAATCACTCGGCATTGGCACTGTCTGATAGACAAGATTGTCTATACTTTCGTAAGCATACACGTGATCATGTCCCTGAAAATATGCATTAACATGGTTGGCTACCATAAGTTGATGTATAGGCATTGCCCAACCCGGACGATTGGCTGCAAATTTGTTTGTTCCATTATCCAGCCCGCCCCATTCAAATGTTTTGGCAATATTCACACCGCCACGGGTTTCACCCATTACGTGATGTGTAAATACGAATTTGTATTTTGCCTTGCTGGTTTCGAGGGTTGTTTTAAGCCAGTCATACTGTGTTTTTCCGATGGTCCAGTCCCAATTTCTTGGCTTTACACTTGTAGTATAATACCGCCAGCCATCAACCACTACAAACAGCGCATCGCCCCATTCAAAAGCATAATAGTTCTCGGGTTTATTCATGCCAAAACCTTCAACGTCATTATTTCCGGTATAAAATCCATCAGGTTCGGGATTTGGATAATACATTTTACGCCAGAGTGTTTCATAAGTTGCCAGATTTTCTGGTGGAGTTTGAAGCAAATAATATCCACTTTCACCTTCGTGGTTTCCCTGACAGAAAAAGAATGGCATAGAATGACAAACTCCTCCGAAATGCGGACGATTATCGAGCATAAGTTGTTGTACCTGAGCACTTGTACGAGTTAAGTTTGTTGTTTTATCCACATGATCATCGCCAAAAGTATCACCAAGGTCGATCATAAAATCTGCGGCATCATTTAGCTGGTTATTCAGGCAAATATCCCAAAGCGGATGGTAACCTTTCGGGTCGTATGGGTGCGGATCGGCTTCGATGGTAAAAACAAACGGACTGCCTTTTTTACGTTGTGTAATAAAATGATGTTCAGTTCCTGCCAGAAAAGTAACAGTTCCTACTTTGCGGTAGCGGGTTCGGTAGTAATAGCGTGTCTCGCCGGTTAAACCACTGATTTTCGTTACTACAGGCTGTCCAAGCACACTTGTTACCACGGTGGTAGAATCGGTATATTTTCCACTTAAAACTCCATATTGAATATATGTATCAACCTGCGAATCGAACAAAATACTTGCTGTAATAGACGTATCAGTCGGACGACCGAGAATTTCATTAAATGTCTGAGCGGAAAGCCATGATGACAATATCAATAAAGCAGTGGATATCAAACACTTATTCATAATTATCTTTTAATTAGTCTGGTCGTTTTTATTGTATTATCAGATTTCACTTTCAGGAAGTAAATTCCGGCAGAAAATGCTGAAAAATCCATATTCTCAATCTGTTTTCCAAACCAAACAGTTTGACCGGTTGAATTAATCAACTCATAATTTTCATTTCCGGTAGCTTCAAGAACGCTGATATTGTTTGAGAACGGATTTGGAAATACTTTTAAATCAGCCGTATTAATGCTGCTTACAAAAGTATTATATTTTTCAATAAAATCACCCGGAGTCAGTGTTTTACCTGTAAAAGCGGCATAGTCGAGCGGATATTTATATACTCTGAACACTGAATTCATTGTCTCACCGGCTCTTGCGGCATCGGCATCAGGGGCAACACCCTGCGTTATTACTCCGTTTTGTTGAACCGGACACACATATTTCCATACAACTTCACCTGCTGAAGTAACTTCGCGAAATTCACCAATTGTTCCCGAACAGATAATTGTATTTCCATTGGGCAATCGTTCAGCTCCCGATATATTTTCGGAATACATGGGATAGCTTGCATCGCCCTGATAGAACCACGAATAACTGGCAGGTAAAAATTTAGACCCAACAGTGACAGCGTAGTTTCCGTCGGCATCCACTGCGGGTGTGAATTCATCCACGGTAGAATAAATCTTTGTTCCACCACGTCCCAGACCATTATCAAAACAGGTCAGATTTCCTGCACCCGGATAGCCCGGTTTTACCCATTCCACATCGTGTTGCTGAAAGTAACGCTGATCACTCGAAGTTCCTGCACCATAGCATATCGGGTTACCCCAACGGTACAATAAATCTCCTCCTTTAGCACGTTTTCCACCTGCGTGACTTTTTGCTTCTGCAGTGGTTGTACTGTGGTCGATTATCCACACTTCGCTGTTGCCACGTACGCTCATGGCAATCTGGTCGAACTGCTCGTTATAATCAATGGAATTCATGTGATTCCAGAATGCAGGTAATTTTTTGGTATCACCATCACAATCTACTAATTCAGGATGTTGTTTTGGTGTACCGTAATTCAGTTTGGTAGCATCAAAATCCTGAATCAGATGATCCCAGGTATGCCACTCCCATACTACAGTACCACCTTTGGGATAGGTTGGTTTAACTTCAGCCACATAATCGGGTAATACGATTGAAGGTAGTTGTTGAGTTTTAGGATCTAACTGAAAATTTGCTGTATTAAATCCCGCTGAAGCACATTCTGCCAAGGTTTTCTTTTCAATTACCAGCATAATGATATTTCCATTCGGAAGAATATGGATATCGTGATGCTGCATATAGGTATCGGTTGAAAAATCGAGTTCCCATACCAGATTATCATCCCAGTCGTACTCTTCAATGCGACCACCTTCGCCTCCACCGCTACTCAGTCGGCCGGGAGTCATACACGAACGCAGGATGTGTCCGTTTGGGAGCAAATACACAGACTGACCCGGAGGGAAGGTGCTCTTTGACCATTGGTGAACTACACGACCTTCATTGTTGATCAGGTAAGTGGTGTGGTATTGCTTAGGCGCAAACAAGGTGTAGCCTTTATTCACTTTCGAGGTGTCGTTTAAAAATAAGCCGACCGTACGGGTCTCAGCAAATAAAGAAGAAGAGAGAAATAATAAAAGAACCCCCAACCCCCTTAAGAAAGAACCCCTAACCCCTAAAGGGGAACTAAGATTACTACAATTGTATGTATTTTGTTTTGTTTTCATATTCAATTATTTTTAAATTTTAATAAAGAGACTAATTTCTGTTCCCCTTTAGGGGTTAGGGGTTTATCGTGTAAATATCATTTTGTTGCCAAGTTTGATGTTGTTATTCATCAGTACATAACAATAAAGTCCGCTATTTAATTTTTTCCCTGAATCGTCGGTACCATCCCACAAAAGCGTGTTTTTACCTGAAAAAAACATCCGGTTTGCCAAATTGCGAACGGCTTTACCTTTCAAGTCATAAATAATCACATTCAGCTTTTGGTCGGCCGGCAAATCAAATTCAATATTGGTATTTACACTGAAAGGATTTGGATAATTCTGACTTACAACTCCGTTATTAATATCTTCAGCTATTTTTTGAATGGCTGTAATATCGGCAGGAACAAGATAGGATGGATCATAACCGGTCATGGTTTTTCCGGGAGTCAGGTCATGCCCTGCCAAAGCAGGATGTGTTGCTGTGTATCGGTACGCCCTGAATGCTGCATTATCGGTCGGATAGGTATCGGTTTTGATTTTCTTGATTCCACTACGGGTAAAAGGATTGATATATTCCCACACTATGGAAGTATCAGATGGACAAACTTCAAAAAAGTGACCTGAATTCATGGCACACACAAAGGTATTACCATTAGGCAGACGTTGAGCGCTCGAACCTATGGTGCTAAAAAAGGATGTGTTGTTTTTACTGGAATACATCCAAGTGATTTGTTTGGATATATTTTTCTTTTCCTTCATTAAATTGGAATTGGCAGGAAGTAAAATATTATAACCGGCTATTGGAGGGTCAACATAGCTACTGTTTTTGGTTCCCGAAGAGTTCAAAAATGGATTTATCTCAACGATGTATGATTGTGGTGTAAGTTCAAAAAGATTCTGACCGTTATTGAAGATGAGGAAATTACCTTCGCCGGGAAGTCCCGGTTTAATCCACTGAATGTCGTGTGCTCCGCCAATTTGCTTGTTACCGGTTGATGTTTTCTCAGGATTTGTGGAGAACGAAGGAGCGCTGCCCTGACCATATTTGTACGGATCGCCAAAGCGGTACAGAAAATTGCCTGCAGAAGATGCAGCCAACGTTATTGAAGCAGCCGAATCATTTTTCACAAAGGTATTTCCATGATCAATCACATAAAACTCGCCGTGTACCGAGTTGATAACCACCTGATCGAGCGTTTGATTATAGTCCATCGAATTGCAATGCAACCAGTCGCTTTTGAGTGGATTTCCGGTCATGTTGATATTGATTCGTCCCGGAGTATTTTTCACCACACCATAGGTTGCTGTTTTAGTGACATCAAAATCCTGCACCACATGGTCGAAAAACGCCCATTCCCAAATAATTTTTCCGGCACGGTTTACTTCAACCACCACATCAAGTTGAACACCAGAATAGGTTCCACCGGGAGCATTGGCCGGATTTGCTCCTGCTGCCAGACATTGAGCTGCTGTATAATCCTTGTTGGCAATATACATAAAAGTGGAGTCGCCCAGTTTAGGATTATAGATTTTGACAAAGTCGTGATGCGGGTGATAATTGCTGCGTTTTTCGGTGTACGACCAAACCGTATTGCCATTCCAGTCGAGTTCTTTCCACACATTCGAGTTGCTTGGGTCACCACCCACAGCATCCAGCAGCGTTCCGCCTTCGGTAAAGCGTGGATTGGTTCCGATTTTCCAGGTATGAATCACATGACCCTCCATATCAATCAGATAGCTTGTACCACCCGATCCGAACAAAGTGTAGCCATTATAAGCTTTGGAGTTGTTCCAGTAGCGGGTTTCGGTTGGAATAAAAAAACATTCCTGCGCCACCAAAGCCAGGTTGGAACTCAAAACAATGAATAATAAAATGAATTTCTTCATAGCTGTAATTTTTTATTTTTGAACCAGTATTCTCAGAGTCGACAGGGCAATATCCACCTTCAGCTGAACGATATAAATTCCTGAAGGTTGATTGACGGCATTCCACTTTGCTGTATGCATACCACTTTCCATTCGGGCATCAATCAGCGTACTTAGTTGCTGACCCAATGCATTGTAAATCTTCATGCTTACATTAGCAGCAACATCTGTATTGAAATGAAATTCTGCCACTTCCCTGCAGGGATTTGGATAAGCTTTCAGTTTGAATTTGTCAGTTTGAACGGGTGAAAGTCCGGTTACACCTTTCACAAAATTACGTGCAACACGAAAACCAATGTGATACCAGGGATGATTGGGGTCCTGAGGGCCACGGAAATAAGAGGGGTTGCGGTTTGAAACCCGTGAATGTCCATCGTCAATGCCGTTCACTATATCGCCGTTATACCAGCATCCGCCGCGCATCCCTTTGTATTGTTTGTCATCGGGCATAGTCGAACCTGTGGCAGGTCCCTGTGGATTACTTACCGGACTGCTGCTGTAGTAGGTGGACGAATACCAGTCGTAGATAAATTGCCATACATTGCCGGCCATATCCACCAGCCCATAACCGTTGGTGCTGTTTGCTGTTTGGTAAGTGGATGCCGTTCCCGGCCAGTTATAGTCAGTTTTCTGTTTCAGAGTTCCATCGTAGAAGCCTACCGGTGTGCTGAAGGGATACAGATTCACATCGGCACTTTCGTAAGGGTCACCCGTAGATGGCCAGTTGGCACGGGTTTTATCAGCTTCGGTATTGTTTCCCCAGGGATAATTATAATAAGGATTATTTTGTCCGCCACGTCCGGCATACTCCCATTCGGCTTCGGTAGGCAGGCGATAGCCATTCTTTGTAAAATCGCAAATGCCGGTTGTCAGGTTGTAGCACGAAGCCAATCCATTCTGGGTACTAAGCCAGTTGCAAAAGGCAATGCAACCATACCAGCGCATCCCCACCACCGGGTGATTGGCCCGATAATCGGCCATTGAAAAGGTTTTGCCGTCGAAACTGATACTGTAATAGGAGGCATACTGATTGGTATAGCAATAAATTGAATCGAGCCCCACCCCATAGACAATTTTGTTTTTTACAGTAATTAATCCCGCAGCATAGGCTGAATTCAGGTATGTAAGATATTGTTGATTAGTAACATGCGTTTTAGCCATATAGAACGAATCAATTTTCACATCGTGCAAGGGCAGCTCATCGCTCGGGTGTTTCGGGTCAACAAAGCCGATATGATCGCCCATCGAGAATGTTCCTGCAGGTATAATAACATCAGTGATATTCATACTTTCATTATCCAAACCACCTCGAACCAGAATTGCATATTTATTAACGGTTTTTGAATCGTAAGTTACAACCCCATAATCAGTATTAAAATCCCAGGCAACTGTAGGTGTCTTATACTGACTGGTTGATGACCAATAAAATGCTGAACTAACAATATTAGGGAAAAAAGTCTTGTTGATGGATGGTTTTACACGCGACACATCGTTCAATGATTGCAATTCTTTGATATTCGGTAAGCGCCAGTCGGATTTGCCTCCCAA
The DNA here is from genome assembly GCA_037132235.1 of Paludibacter sp. Taxonomy (GTDB): domain Bacteria; phylum Bacteroidota; class Bacteroidia; order Bacteroidales; family Paludibacteraceae; genus Paludibacter. The sequence continues at coordinate 3,427 of JBAXPM010000068.1, read as the reverse complement.
TGTAATTGTTTTGGCATAGGCTAATGCTGCTTCCCAGTTCATTGCTGTAGTGGAAGAGTTTTTTTGCCAGGTCAGACCGGTATAATTGTCTTTTATTGTTCCATCGCCGTTATCGGTAAAATGTGCCACCGCAAAAGTGGTGGTAATCGGGTTTCGAACGGCACGCACATGAATGAGTTTGGTTCCTCCCGCACTTTTCGATTCAGCTTTAGCATGGTTTCCAATTCCTCCACCGGCATTTGTCAACCAGATAATGGCAGTATTATCAGCCTGTTTCTCACTGCTCCACCAGTATTCGGCAAGGGTTTTGGTAAAGATTGTAGTGTTTAGCGCCGGATTATTGGCATCAAAAAGATGAAGACTGAACAACTCCTGCCCTGTTGGCAGGCGCCAGTCGGTATAACCGCCTAAAGTTAGGGTATCTGCATAACTCACTGCTTTTTCAAAGGTCATTTCGCCACCATCGGTTTTCTGCCAAATCAGTCCGGTATTATTGTCGGTAACGGTACCATTGCCATTATCCTTAAAAGAAAGCGGATTAATCACATAGTCAGCATCCTCACCGGCAGTAGCAGTATAACTGGTGGTCTGGCCGGTATCCGGCAGTTTGAAGGGAAGCAGTTTCTGAGCTTCAGCCTCGAACACAAAGAGCATAAAGAATAGCAGATAAAATAGTTTAGTCATATCACAATACTATTTTAAAAGTTTGATCCACATCTTTTGAACTGATATGAAAGAGATAAATTCCATGATTTAAAACTGTGGGGAGCGTTAGGGTATTTGTTCCAACTGTGAGCCTGATATTGTTTTGTGTGAAGATAGTGTTACCTGCCAAACCAATTAGTTGACTCTGAGCCTTCATTTCGGTAGTAGTTTTCAGAAATACATTTTCGCCCGATTGAAAAAGCTGAATAGTATTTGTACTTTCGGGTGAGTTCAGTGACGAAATCACTTTGGGTTTCACAGTGAATGAACGACGAATAGCGCCATTTATCTGGTTTAAACCAACATTATCCACATGATAACCGGCTATATAATCTACTTTGGCACTATCGGGACTTACACTCACATTTATATGACCCGAGCAAGGCAAGAGCGTTCCGGTTACATAACCATAACCCGCTGCATTGGAAGTAGATGTATAATTTGGTAAAGATGGTTGCGGCACTTCGAGGTACACCACGCCGTCTTTGGGTTGCTCCACGTACAGGTGATCGTGACCATGAAAATAAATCTGTACCCCGTTTTCAACCATAAGCTGATGCAGGGGTTTTCCCCAGCCCGGACGCTGTGTATCAAAACCATTGGTACCATCGGTATTTTGTCCGCCCATTTCGGCCAGATTCACCCGCTCGGCACCACCACGCCCGAGATTATCGCCACCAACCAATTGGTGTGAAAATACAAATTTATACTTTACCTTGCTGGTTTCCAGCGTATTTCTGAACCAGTCGTATTGCGCTTTGCCGAGCGTAAATCCCCAGGCATCCGAAGGTTTCACCGGCGTGAATTCATAGGGATCAATCACCACAAAGAGCGCATCGCCCCAGTTCCATGCATAATAATTCTCGCGATGACCAAGATACAGGTCGTTCAGATCATTTCCGGTATAAAAACCGTCGGGTGTGGGATTGGGATAGTATTTCCGGCGAATGGAATTGGTGAGATTAAACTCATCGGTAGCCTGATTGGTGTTGAGCCAACCCAGTTCACCTTCATGATTTCCTACCACGATGTACAGCGGCATGGAGTTGCACACATTATCCCAGAAATTGCGGTACAGCAGGTTGCGTTGTTCGATGTAGTAACTGTTTACAAGCGGAAATTTCTCGGTCATAAAATTATCGCCGAGGTCAATCAGAAAGTCAGGTTTCAGTTTGGCTTCGTTTTGCAGGGTGTTACGGAAAGTGAAATAATTGGAGTTCTCGTCCAGGTGTGGATCGGCTTCCACGGCAAAAGAGAATTTCTGACCGGCACTGCGCTGGGTCGTAAAACTACCTGATGTTCCTGTTTTGAAGGTGTTGTCGCCGTTCAGTTTATAATACAACTGATAAAAATAAGTGGTGTTGGCATACATCCCACTCATCGCTATATCAATAGGTTGATTGGCCTGAAACGAAGCCAGGGGTGTTTGCAGCGATAAATTGCCTGCACTTGTTCCGTAAGCCAGATATACCGACATTGCTTTGTCCGACAAGGCATTGAATACAATCGACTTATCGCTTGGTACGCCCAACAAACCCGAAGCAATAAAATCACCATAAAATCGAATATCAACCTTGTATACCGACACACCGGCCGTGATAAAAAGCTGATTGTTGTATTTACCTCCAAAACACAGGTTTCGCACCCGTTCGCCGGCAGGAAGGGTTATTGAACCAACCAGTGTGGCCGATTTGTCGTAAATCTTCACGCCAGCATCGCCAAAAGCCACATAGATATTGCCAAACACATCCGACGTAATTCCGTCAATCTCGCCCGTGCCGTCTACTTTCAGAAATACTTTTTTATTCTTCGTCAGGTCAACGATGCTTTCATTGCTTAAGGTGTAGGTATAAATGGTATTGGTGCTGCTTTCGTTCACGTAGAGTGTTTTCCAGTCCTGCACAAAGGTGAGTCCGTTGGGTTTTACCAGCGTACTGTCGAGCAAAACCGGTTTGGTGATGGCATTGTAAGGAATGCAGTACAAACCCTGAAAAGTAAGTTCGCGCCCTGTTACGCCAAAATCGGGGTCGGTAAAATACACTGAACCCAGATAACTCAGCACAACATCATTCGGTGAGTTGAGCCGTTTGTCGTTCCAAGTCGACATCAGAGAAGTCTGATTGCCCAGCGTATCCATTTTAATTACATCATGCTGATTGTAGCGGCACACATAAAACTCATTTCGCTTACCGCAGGCTATTCCGTTGGGATTACCAACGCCCGACACAAAGACCGAGAGGCCTTTTTCTTCGCTCCATTTGTAGATTTTATTGCCATTTACATCGCTGAACACAAGATAGCCATCGGGATGCCATTGTGGACCTTCGGTAAACTGAAGTCCGGTGGCTATTTGTACTGGCTGAAGATTGTCGAAAGTACCTGCTGTAAGTGTTATTGAAAGCAGAAAGAACAAACTGAATGATGTAAGAATTCTGAATCGTTTCATCTGAATACCAATTTGCAACAAATATAATTAGAATATTTGTACGCAAATCAGCAAATCAGTGAAATTGGCGATTATGTAAGTAAAATGAGGCAAATGTCTCAACTGATGAATTTTTATTAGAATTTAAATTCAAAGATATTTCCGCCTGATTGATGGCTTTTGATATCTCAATCTCACTTCTGATTATTTATTCAGCTGAATTAGTTTTCTTTTGTAAAAAATTATAGTATTGGTAGGGTGTCATGAAAGTAGCCCGGTTGGACTCTTTGTAAAAAT
>JBAXPM010000067.1:0-15248 GCA_037132235.1 Paludibacter sp. | reverse complement strand
TGTACAAACCTGGCAAAACGGACATCCCAAACCTGATACCGCAAAACTTTGCACTGATGGAAGTATTAACAGACCGTTACAGCTTGAATTAAAAATGGAAAATAAATTTATTGCAGTGTTGGACTTCGCATCGGGCGAAGTCCACATTTATACAGTTCAGGGAATTGAAACCAACGAAGAAGCGGAAGAATACATCTCTACATTTGGGCACAGTGTGAAAGATTGCAGTTTTATGATTATGAATGTTTTAGCTTTTAATATACATTAAATGGACAAATTACTAACAGTGTGCAGGGCTGCACAAGGGAACAAATATACAAACGCCATAAACATCAAAGGGGAGTATTTAAAAAAGTACGGTTTTGAGCAGGGCGATTTTGTGAAAGTGAGCGTTACAAAGAACAAAATCACGATTGAAAAAAATGTGGACACAGGACTTTTGACCTGTATGGGAACGAAAAACCCCGCACTTTTGCAGATGATTGAGGGGTTAAGTTTGACGCTGTAAGTGCCTGAAAAGGGCTGAAAATAGGCTTCTCGCTTCTTATTTGAAGGGGTGAAAAGCCGTTTTTGGACTACTTTTGTCGCGCCAAAAGTAGCAAAAGGCGCAAACGCCCGAAATTGGGCAGAGTGGAATGAAATATTTTGTAGTGTTAGTGCTCCTGTCTGTGAAGATCGGAGCTTTGTTTTTATTGTTTTAAAAATCTTATACTATACATTGTCAATACTATAAAAGAGTTAGAATAATTTATTATGCAACAACTACTTCCATCTTTCCATAGTTCTATAGCTAATGTTGAGTTCATCAGCTGCTTTGGATTTATTATTATTATGAAGTGCTAAAATCCAGTTTTTCAATTGTTTTCTGAAATTATTTAAATGATCCCCATAATTAAAACCTTCAACGAAAACATACGTATTGTCATCATATATTCTTTGAGAAGGATTATGCAAATAGATTTTAAAATCATTTTTAATTTTACTAAATATCATTAGTTCCACTTCCTTGTCGCATACATTTTTACCGTTAAGTTCTTCTTGAAGTTGACAAAGATGCCAGTTTATAACAATTTTATCTAGATCTCTGAAATTTCCATACATTCTATATGCTTCGGATTCAAGCCAGTTTATCAATTCTTTTGATGCTGGACATGGTTGTAATAATTTCCCATCTACTAGAAACATCTTCTCCCAAGTCGCTTTAAAGTCTTCATAAATATTACGCTGGGTTTTATCAAAATTTGGAAACTCTACAACAAACTGACTTATTCTATCAAAGAAACGTGCGGATAAATATCTTCTATCATCCCTTATTTTTGAAATAGGAAATGTAGTTGTGAAAATTATTCTAATAACCAACTTTTTTTCTACGAATCCATATTTACCATCAATAGTAGATAATGCATCGAAAAGAAACTCTTGACTTTTATTTGTAAGCTTTTCAACATCTTTGACAATTAGAAACTTATTATCCGCACTTTTAAGCAATTCATCCCAGAACAGCTTGGTTTCTTGAATAAGTCCTCCATTAATGATCTCGAATTCGCCTCTAAATTCATTAGCAGTTTTAATAATCTGCATAATTGAGTGCGTTTTCCCAGTGCCTGTATCTCCTAATACTAAAATCGGAAATCTTCCAGGATAATTCATCATTCTTTCAAGTTTATTATAGGCTTCTACTCTTAATTTATTAGATGTATTCATTATATTGTATATTAGTGCGTATATATAAGTATTTATTTGCGTATACAAATATAGATGTTTTAAATATATTATGTTTGCAGCATAAAATATATTTTATGAAAACAAATAAATATTTCCAACTTAATGGAAGCGAAAGCCGAAACGCAGAATAGTAGGCAAATTAAAAAAGAAAAAGATTATGGCAACAAAATCAGCACCAAGACCAGTAAATGGACCCAGTACAACCGGTAATATTTCAGGTCAAAGAAGGGGAAACAACCCGCCAGCGCCTAAAAAGTAAAAAGATTGGGGAACACACTTCCCCAACCTTTTTTAAATCATTAAATCAACAATTAATTATGCACATCCTCCAAATCATTCACGGCTACCCAACTAATTATAATGCAGGATCAGAAGTTTATACACAATCTATCTGTAACGAACTTTGCAAAACTCACAAAGTGTCTGTTTTTACCAGAGAAGAAAATCCATACCTGAAAGATTTCTCCATTCACATGAAAGTAGAAAACGAAAATTTAGATATTTATCTTGTCAATAACCCGAATGGGAAAGATGGTTACAGGCATAAGCAACTTGATGACAAATTTGCAGAACTTATAGACCAATTAAAACCTGATATAGCACATATCGGACATTTGAATCATCTTTCAACGGGATTGATTGATGAACTCAAAAAGAAAAATATACCTATTGTTTTTACCCTTCACGATTTTTGGTTGATGTGCCCTCGAGGACAATTTCTGACAAGAAGTATTGGTGAGGCAGATAATACAAGGCTCTGCGATGGTCAAACTGACAAGAAATGCGCTACTGATTGCTATCAGGTTTATTTTAGTGGCAGAGAAAAAGACCGAGAATCTGATATTGATAACTGGAGCGACTGGACATATAGGCGTATGACTGAAACCAAAGCAATTATTGATAAGGTTGATTTGTTCATTGCCCCATCTCGTTATCTCAGAAATCGATTTGTCAATGATTTTAAAATTCCGGAAGATAAAATAATATACCTTGCCTATGGTTTCCCTACACATTATCTGACACCTACAGAAAAAGCAAATAAAACAAATAAGTTTACATTCGGCTACATTGGCACACATATTCCTTCGAAAGGGATTAATCAACTTATCGAAGCATTTGATCTACTTGATTTACCTGCAAGATTATTAATTTTCGGCAGAGAAAGTGGACAGAGTACAAAAGCCTTGAAGAGATTGGCAACAAACAGAAAGAATGATATTGAATTTACAGGTGAATATATTAACCACAATTTAGCTAATTTCGTATTCTCAAAAGTGCATTGCATTGTTGTTCCTTCTATTTGGGGTGAGAATTCTCCACTTGTAATTCATGAAGCACAAGCCTGCAAAATACCTGTAATTACAGCCAATTTTGGTGGAATGAAGGAATATGTTGAACACAACGTAAACGGATTATTATTTGAACACAGAAATGTAATTTCATTAACTGAACAACTTAAATATGCCGTTGAGCATCCTGAAACAATGGAGTCACTAGGAAACAAAGGTTATTTATATTCACCTGATGGTAACATCCCTGATATAAAAGATCATTGTCAGGAATTGAACAACATTTACAATCGTTTTATCAATAAGAAATTGTGGCGAATAACAATTGATACTAATCCGGAAGACTGCAATCTGAATTGCATAATGTGTGAAGAACATAGTCCTTACAGTGATTTTATTCCCAACTTATACAAAACTACCGGTGTCAAAAGCCGACGGATGGATTTTGAAACTGTTGAAGATTTATTTTCGCAGGCAAAAGCATTGGGAGTAAAAGAAATCATCCCGTCTACCATGGGAGAACCATTGTTATATAGAGGTATTGAAAAGATTTTTCAGTTATCACAACTTCATGATATAAAGATAAATCTTACTACAAACGGAACTTTTCCCGGAAAGCCGGTTTTGCAATGGGCAAAATTAATAATCCCAAACACTACAGATATCAAAATTAGTTGGAACGGAGCAACTGCAGAAACTGCTCAAAAAATCATGACTGGTCTTAATTTCAGAAAATCAATTGAAAACGTAAAAGCATTGGTTGAATTCAGGGATAAACACTATAAAGAAACCGGATATTATTGCCGAATTACATTTCAATTGACATTTATGCAGAATAATATGCGCGAACTGGCTGATATAGTGAAGCTAGCAGTTTCGCTGGGAGTTGACAGAGTTAAAGGGCATCAGCTGTGGACTCATTTCGAAGAAATTAAAAAACTATCCATGAAAAACTCTCCTGAAAGTATAACGCAATGGAACCAATATGTTGAACAGGCATTTATGGCACAGGATAAATACAGAATGAAGAACGGAGAAAAAATCTTGCTTGAAAATATTATTCTTTTAAATGATAATGAAAATACGCAAGTTCCTGAACAGTTCGACTGCCCGTTTCTGGAGAAAGAACTTTGGATATCAGCTACAGGTAATATTTCTCCGTGTTGTGCTCCCGATAATTTGCGAAAATCATTAGGAAACTTTGGTAACATAGCAACTACAACTATTCGAGAAGTTATAAACAGTCCTGCGTATTTAAATTTAGTAGCTAACTATAAAACAGTACCTCTTTGTAAAACATGCAATATGCGTAAACCAAATTGAGATGATAACTGAAATATTGAAACAATACACAGAAAACAGCAGTTTATCTTTACTAATCAGACATGCTGACAGAGATGACATTCCTCAAGGTTCATTCGGAAATGATGTGTTACTAAATTCACAAGGAAAATTAAACTCCCTGAGATTCGGTGAAAGCATTTCTGAACTTAAAGTAAATAGAATTTTGACAAGCCCAATTGGAAGATGTATTCAAACGGCAGAATATATCGCAAAGGGATATAGAAATAGCATTGAAATAATCGAAACTACAGCGTTAGGTGCTCCAGGGTTACACATCAGTGATGAAAAAGTTGCCGGAGATTTTTTTTTGAATTATGGTTTTGATGAGATGTATAAGCGATTCCTTCAAGAAAACAATATTCCGGGTATTACAAAAGCAAGAGAATTAAACAAATCAATCACAAATTTTTTAATTGAAAATTCTGACACAAAAGGAATAACCATTTTTGTTACTCATGATATGTTGATAGCCTTTTACCATTACACTATTAATAAGCAAGTTTACACTAAAGAAAACTGGGTTAAATACTTAACTGGAATATTACTTAAAGATGGAATATATGAAGAATCAACTTAAATCATTGTTTACTGAGCATTGGAAATACCTTGCTGTAAATGCTGCTTGTGAATTGAAGTTGTTTGATAAAATTTTTGACGGACAAAACACTACAGAAAAACTAATTATAAATAATAATTGGAATTTAAGGGCATTAGTGCACTTACTTGTATTTTTGAAAGATAATGAATACTTAAATGAGATAGATTTCACACTTGCACTAACTGAAAAAGGCAATTTACTTAGAGAAGGAAATACTGATGGGTTATTTTATGCTTGTTTAAATTGGTCCGCTGAACATCTCACTGCCTGGCAAAATCTTGATTTTACCATCAGGTCGGGCAAAAGTTCATTCGAAAAAGTATATGGTCAGTCATTTTTCAATTACCTGAATGAACACCCTTCAGAATTGTTCAATTATCACAAAGCCATGTTTGAATATGCCCGTGACGATTACAAGCAACTTCCTGAATTAATCAATTTCGGAAAGCATAAATCGGTAATGGACGTGGGTGGTGGATATGGCGCAGCCATTAAGATTATAGCGGAAAAATACCCGAATGTAAATTGTTTATTGTTTGATTTGGATAAAGTTATTCAAGGTGTCAACCTTGACAAAATAGAAAAAATTGCCGGAGATTTCTTTGTACAAATTCCCTATGTTTCAGAATCTATAATTCTGTCAAGAATTTTACACGATTGGGATAATACCAAAGCCAAACAAATTTTAAAAAATTGCTTTGAAGCATTACCTTCTGGTGGAACTCTTTATGTTATCGAGAATTGTAATACTAACTCCGAAACAGAATTAGCGTTATTATCACTAAATATGTCAGTGATGTGCGAAAGCCATGAACGGACAGAAAAAGAGTATAAAGAACTCTGTTTTGAAATAGGTTTTGAATACTCCTCACAAGTAATTTTAAATCAATTGCAAATCATTTTAATTTTTCAAAAACCATGAACTGGCAAGACATAAAAGTATCACCCGACAATACCTGTTTTCAATTGAAAGGAACTGACCTATTCAATAAGAAATTTATTGAAGTTTTAAAATTTCATGCTCCCGGGTTAGCTCCGGTAAAAGATGAAACAGGTTCTTATCATATCGACTCAGCAGGGAATCCACTTTATCCGGAAAGATATTTCAGAACTTTTGGATTTTACTGTAACAGAGCTTCTGTAGTGCTAAATAATTTCTCATTTCACTTAGACGATAAGGGTGAACGCATATACACACATGAATTTTCATGGACTGGGAATTTTCAGGAAAACCATTGTTCAGTTAGAGATATAGATAACAACTACTATCATATTGATTTAAATGGTAATAGAATTTACAATACTAACTTTGTTTATTGTGGAGATTTCAAAGACGGAATTGCATGTGTAAAAACTCAAAATGGATTATATAAACACATCGACATGAAAGGTAATTATCTTGTTGAAAAAGATTTTTTGGATTTAGGAGTTTTTCATAAAAAATTTGCAACTGCTAGAGACAAAGATGGCTGGTTCCATATTGATAAAAGTGGTAATGAAGTTTACAAACATCGATATTTAGCAGTTGAGCCTTTTTACAATGGATTTGCCTTAGTAACCCGGTTTGACAACAACAAAATAATTATTAGTGAGGAAGGAAATTCAATAATATCAATATGAGAAAAATATTAATTACAGGTGCGTTGGGATTTATCGGTAGAAGTTTAATTGATCATTTGATCAGTTCTGATATTGATCTTGAAATTTATGGAATCGATATTAAAGATTTTCCAGAAGATGCTGAATATTTGAAAAATTTAATTCAGTTTCAAAAGTTAGATATTCGAAGCATAGAACAAGTTAATGCGTATTTCCAAAAAAACAGATTTGATGGAATTATCCATTTGGCTGCCATAAGTCGCGTAAAAGTTGCCGAAGATGATAAACAAAATTGCATTGACACAAACTATTTTGGTACAAAATTTATCATTCAAAAAGCAGCAGAAAATGCAAAAACATGGGTAATATTTAGCAGTAGCAGAGAAGTTTATGGTGAACAAAGAATAATGCCGGTCAAAGAATCAGCCGTAAAAACGCCTTTGAACATTTATGGATTTTACAAACTCGAAGGAGAGCGAATTATAGAAAAATACATCCAAAATTATTTTATCCTTCGATTTTCAAATGTTTATGGAAATAAGTATGATATTCCAGATAGAGTAATTCCAAAATTTATACATAATGCACTAACCGGAAAAGAACTTATACTTGAGGGTGGTGGTCAAATTATCGACTTTACACATATTTCAGATACTGTTTCATCAATTTCAAAATGTATTGAGTTGTTAAGTTCGGATATACAGTTCAAAGAGGATTTACTAATTCTACCGGGCAATGAGAATAAAATTACAGATTTGGTTGAAATAATTGAAAATGAAATAGGAATTAAACTAAAAATCAAACAAAATGATAAAAGAAATTATGATGTAGAAAAATTTATAGGCAACAACCTAAAACGTAAATCTATATTGGGAGATGTGGAATTCCTGACGTTAAAAGAAGGAATTACACAAACTATAAGTCTTTTGAAGTATAGTTTATAACAAAATAATTCTATAAATAAAATATCATTTATTGGAGTCCTTAGGTCGTATATCATGCTTTTTAATTATAGAATAAATATTGAAATAATCTGAAAATTAAGTCTTTGAAATAATACTATACAACCTGCTTGAAATATTAAAGAATAAACTTGTTTCTGTCACAAATTATTACTATATTTGTGACAGAAATAGCTACTAATACATTGATATTGTAGTTTTTATAAACATTACTAGTGCTAAATATTTTTTATTCACAAGACCTATAACTTCTATATTCTTTTGTATAAAACAATGCAGTAAATATGGATTCACACATTCAAAAAATGGCTAAAATTGACAGAAAGGAAATTAAAATGGATAAAGTTAGAAATTATCCAACAATAAACCAAGCTCTTGACAAAGAATACGGTGAAGTTGGAACAGCTTCAAGAGAAAAATTCACCGATCAGTCACAAGCTTTTTTCACCGGAAAAATTATTGAAGATGCCCGGAAAAATGCACATCTGACACAAGACGAACTGGCTAAACGTATAGGCTCAACCAAATCGCATATTTCACGCATTGAGAATGGAAAAACCGATCCAAAATTAAATACTTTTTTCGGCATTATTCGCGCATTGGGATTAACTGTAGAGTTGAATCCGATACAACCCTAACAGTTGAGCTGATAGACAGAAACAACAAATAAACCTTTGGGATTTAATAACTTTTTCCGCTTTTGCATATTTCTTTGCAAAGGCGTTTTTTATTTTTTGAAAATTAGATTGCAAAGTTAAAGTAATTGCGTATTTTTGTACTTCTGATATTAATAAATTCCTTTCTATTCTAATTCCCTATGATAATCCAAACCGGCCAAATAGTCAAAAATCTTATACCAAGTGAACCTGTTACAGTAAATCAAATACAGCCCTTAGGTTCAATGGTTTCTATAAAATTTACGGGTGTAAATTCTAAAAGAGCCAATACAAAAGTTATTTCAAAAGAAGATTTTGAAACGCTGGAAATACTTACCGAAGAAGGAACATTTAATTTCAAAGGGGACCCAAAACGGTTTGCATTGTTTGCCGAAGCTGAACGAATCAATTCAGCTTATCAGTTTGACCCATTGTTTGCTGTAAATTGTAGTATTGTTGACCCCCTACCACACCAGGTTGAAGCAGTTTATAAATTCCTTTTACCACTACCAAAAATTCGTTTTTTACTGGCCGATGATACCGGAGCAGGTAAAACTATTATGGCTGGGTTGCTTATAAAAGAACTTATGATGAGAGGACTTGCTGAGAGAGTCCTTATCATTACGCCAGGTGGGCTTACCAAACAATGGCAAGAAGATGAAATGGCAATCAAATTCAACATTCCTTTTACGTTAGTAAACAGAAGTTTGTTTTCTGCCGACCCTAATATATTTCAAACAGCACATAGAATTGTAACTTCTATTGATTTTATTTCGCGTGAAGATGTGTTGAACGTAGCTAGTAATTCTCATTGGGATTTGATAGTTTTTGACGAATGTCACAAACTATCGGCTTACGATTATGGCACAAAACAATATTTGTCATTAAGATATAAAGCGGCTGAGGTGCTGGCTAAACAATGCGAGCATTTGTTGTTACTTACCGCTACTCCTCACAGAGGTAGAACCGATACCTTTAAAAAACTACTTCAGTTATTAGACGAAGATATTTTTGCGACCGATGAAATAGCTTCAAAACGAATAAAAGAACTTGAACATAACGGTATTAATAAATTCTTTATTCGTCGACTAAAAGAAGACATGAAAGATTGGCAGGGAAAGCCGCTCTTTAAAAATCGTTACACTAAAACGGTAGCTTATCAGCTCACACCGGAAGAAAAAGAATTATACGAAGCTGTAACTGATTATTTGACAAAGAGAAAAAAAGAAGCTTCTGAAACTCATAACATTCATGTTTCATTGGCTTTGACAGTTATGCAACGCCGTTTGGTAAGTTCAATCTTTGCTATCAAAAATACACTTGAAAGAAGATGGAAAGCTCTACAAAGTATTGTTGACGAAACAAACAAGAACCCAAACTTATGGAATCAACGGCATAGATTAGAGGGTTTTGATGTAGATAACATTGAAGAATTTGAGGAACTCGATGATGATGAACGCGATGCATTGGAGAATATCTTATCAGATCCTCGAAAATTTAAACTTTTCACTACAGCCAAAAGTTTGTCTGAGATTCACCAGGAAGCAAACGAAGTAAAGAGATTGTTTGAAATGGCTCAATCACTTTATAATCGCAAACAGGAAGAAAAGAAATTTTTAGAACTGCAAGAATTACTCAAATCGAATGGTGTGTTGGACCACGGCGAAAAACTTGTAATCTTTACCGAGCACAAAGACACATTGCTCTATTTGGAAGAACGCCTTACAAAAAGTGGTGGTTACAAAGTGGCAACTATCCATGGTGGTAAATCAGTTGATGAACGCAGGGAAGCACAATGGTCATTTGCAAAACCAGACACACAGATTTTGATTGGGACAGATGCTGCAGGTGAGGGTATTAACCTGCAATTTTGCCGGTTACTTATCAATTGGGACATACCTTGGAATCCAAACCGATTGGAACAACGCATGGGTAGAATACACCGTTATGGTCAGAAAAAGGACGTATTGGTGTTTAATATGGTGGCAAGCAATACCAAAGAAGGTAAAGTGTTACAAAGACTTTTGACCAAATTAGACATCATTCGTGAAAGTATGGGTGATGATAGGGTGTATGATGTCATTCAGGATGTGTTGGAAGGAGTCAGTTTGGATGCTATCATCAATTCGGTTTTCAATGGAAAAGAAACTGATTTGGATATATTCCTGGCCCAGGACGACGAAGTATTGAAATTGCAGTTTACGGAGAAAATCAAAGAACAAAAAGATAAATTAGCACACAGTGTCGTTGACTTTAAAGATGCAAGAATACTGAAAGAAAATTCGGATGAAAAACGGTTACAACCAATTTACATACGTCTCTTTTTTGAAAAAGCATTTCAAAATTTGGGAGGCGAATTCACTGAATTAAGGCCTTCTATTTTCCGTATCGATAAAATGCCTGATGTCTTAATCGCTGAACTCAAAGACAATTTTAAGATACATTTTGATGCCATAAAGTCAATTCAATTTTGTTTTGATAAGCAGATCTTTCTCGACTACCAAAGTGTGGGTGATTTAGGTAAGGTGCATTATATAAATCCGGGTAATCCCGTTTTCGACAGTTTGGTAAGTGTAGTGCGCAATTTGTATCGGGAAGACATGCTGAAAGGTACAGTTCTTATTTCACCCGATGATAAAGAAGATTATTTTGCCTTTTTTGTAAAAAGTCAAATCGTTGATAACAGGGCAAGTAATAAGGATGACAGTATTGCAGACGAAAGATTAGTTATGGTAACTCAAAACAAAACCGGTGAATTTCAGATTACTTCACCGGCTAAATTCATTGATTTACATACACCCACTGAGTTTACAAAACCGATTGAGCCACCAGCAGTAGTAAATACTGATGAAGTAGTACAATGGAGTTTTGAGAAAATTACCTTACAACAATTTGAAGACACAAAAGAACATGTAAGCAAAGACTCTGCTGATCGTAGAAATTATTTGGAGTCAGCTTTCACACAGGTAATTATGGATTTGCAAATTGCAATTCAGGAAATGCAAAGCAAAGTTTTGTTGGGTGATTTCAAGGCAAGTGATAAGATTATCAAAAAGCAAGAACGTATCAATGAACTAATACACAAAAAGGAAAGTCGTTTGGCCGGATTGGATTTAATGGCTCAGCTTAGTCCAAAAGCACCCGAAGTATTAGGATGTGCTTATGTGGTACCACTAACACAAGTTGAATACATTGGACATTACGGAATGAGCCGTGATGATGAAGCTGAAGCAATAGCCATGAAAACGGCTATGAATTATGAGATAAGTTCAGGTTGGACCCCAACCGATGTAAGTGCCAATAATGAAGGCTACGACATCAGAAGCATTAGCCCCGAAGAATTGAAACGATACATTGAGGTGAAAGGCAGAAGTGCTGCTGATGGAAGTGTTATGCTGAGCGAAAACGAAATGAACCGCTTGGCTCAGTTAGGTGATGCTGCATGGCTGTATATTGTGCTCAATTGCAAATCAAACCCCGAACTTTTCTGCATTCAAAATCCGGCTAAAAAACTTAATTTTCAATTAAAATCCAAGGGTGTACAATATTTTTTAGCCATGGATGAATGGAAATCAAAAATAATTCTTTAATTTTGTTCACGAAATAAAAGCGTTCACGTTTCGTGAACAAACAAATTTAATGAACGGAAAGCATGAAAGAGCAACAAATTATACAGTTAGCATTGGAAAACCTAAAACTTCATTTAGGCTTAGAAGCTCATTGGGATGAATTACAGCACGATAACTTTGATGGGAAAATGGAGATTCAGTTCGATAATAAAATTATTGTATTAAATGCCATTGTAAAACAAGAAGTTAGAAATCACCAATTGGCTCAAATTATGAATCAAACGAATGGTGAACGGCCGGTTATACTGATTGCAAATCGAATCTTTCCAAGCATTAAAGAAGAGTTACGTCAAAACAACATAGCTCATTTGGAAACCAACGGCAATCTGTTTTTAAAACAGCAAGGAGTTTACTTGTGGATTGATACAAAAAAAACGAATAAGGATGAAACCAAGGTTATAAATCGGGCATTCACTAAAACCGGATTAAAAGTTCTATATCAGTTTTTATTAGATGAATACCTTATCAACAAACCTTATCGCGAAATAGCTGAGAATGTAAATGTTGGCCTTGGCAATATCAATTATGTGATGAATGGTCTGAAAGAGTTGGATTTTCTGCTTAAACTGAATAACAACGAAAACAAACTGGTAAACAAAAAGGAACTTTTTGAAAAATGGTTAGATAACTACAATCAAAAATTAAAGCCCGATCTGAAAATGGGTACATTTCGTTTTGCGATTGATAATGACTTTCTGAATTGGAAAAACGTAGAATTGAATTATGCCAAAACCTGTTGGGGTGGTGAAGCTGCCGGAGATTTACTCACAAACTACTTAAGACCCGAAATACTTACAATTTATACTTGCGAAACAAGGAATGAATTGATTCGGAATTACAAACTAATACCGGATGTAAATGGCAATGTGGAAATTTATAACATGTTTTGGGAACAACGAAATGAAAATGATAAAACGGTGCCTCCCATCTTAGCCTATACCGATTTAATAAATATGAACGATAAACGATGCCGCGAAACTGCAGAACAAATTTATGAGCAATACATCAAACCAAACCTATAAAGAACTTGCCATTCCCTATTTTAATGAAGCTTTTCTCAAGGTAGATGAAGTACTCACCACCTTGGGAATCCCATACTATTTGGTAGGTGTATCAGCCATTACATTAGAACTGCTTAAAGACGGAATCAGACCTTCTAGAGGTACCAAAGATATTGATTTTGCCATTATGATTTCAACCATTGAGCAATTCGATGAAGTAGTGGCAGGGCTGGAAAAGCAGGGCTTTACGAAAGCAAAAGCACCCTGGACCTTGTATCACGATGGATACAATGTGGCAATTGACTTATTGCCTTTCGGCCAGATTGAAGAAAATGACACTATTAATTTTAATGAACGATACACAGACCTCCACGTGTTGGGATTCAAAGAAGCATTAGAAAATACGCTTGAAATTAAAATTGAAGAAAAAATTGCTCAAATTCCACCACTGCATGCCATGGTGGTGCTGAAACTTGTGGCGTGGAACGACCGACCCGAAGACCGTGACAATGATTTGAAAGATATTCTCCTCATAATCAACCAATATTACACCTATCAATTAGACGAAATTCTAACGAATCACTACGATACATTTCCCGAAGACGAATTTGATGTTCGGATGATAGCTGCCAGAGTATTAGGACGTAAAGCAGCCGAAATACTGATGAAGTCTGAAAGATTAAAAGACAGAGTATTGCTGGTACTTAACAATAATTCCACCGACATAAATAAATCTCCAATTGCCGAAAGATGGGCAAGAGAAAAAGACTGGACAATAGAATACGCCATGCAAATAATAAAAGAATTACAACTAGGAATTGAAGAAACGCTAAAACCATGACCCAACCCAAAAAATTAATAGAAGTAGCTATGCCGATTAAAGAAATATCGGCCGAAAGTGTAAGAGATAAATCGATTCGTCATGGTCATATTTCAACCCTACATCTGTGGTGGGCACGTCGCCCACTACCTGTTTGCCGTGCGGTGGTTTTTGCTAGTTTAGTTCCTGATCCGTTGGATGTGAATTGTCCGCAAGCATTCCGCGATGCCATTGAAATACTGTTAGGCAAAGAAAACAATACCGGAGACCCATATAGCACCTATAAAGACATTCCATGGACGGCAGTAATTGACCCCATGGAAGATAATTTGCGCAACCGCTTACAAATGTTTATTGGTAAGTTTACCGATGATATGCAACAAGCACTATTACATAATAAAACAAATCCATCACCTGGAAACCAATTAAGTGATGTCAGTTTGGTAAAATGGGAAAATAAAAATAATGAAACCATTATAGGCAAAGCCCGAAAGCTCATTTTTGTAAGTCACCAATGTACAGCTTTCGGCTCAAATAAATCTGCAAAAGAATTGCTCCGTGAATTTGATAGTTTATATGATGCTATCAAACAAGCTGAACAGGAATTATACAGTTTACAAGATAGACATATTGAAACTGAAAACAGCAAGGAACTTACCGAAAACCTGCATATTGCCATTGAAACATTTCTCGACCGGATGCCTAAAGTATTCGACCCTTTTGCAGGTGGTGGAGCTATTCCGCTGGAAGCTGCTCGCTTAGGTTGCCGCAGTTATGGTAACGACATCAATCCTGTCGCGCACATTATTCAAAAAGGGAGTTTAGAGTTTCCTCAGAAATATGGTAAGCCTATTACTTACACTAAAGCAGAATTTATAAAATTGTATGGCGAGGCGCATTGGAACATTCAACCTCAAGAAAACAAAGAGGTGAAAAATGGCGATGTTGTTGCCATTACTATCCCCAACCGACTTTCGTTTGATGTGGCCTTTTATGCCAAAAAACTTTTAGCTGAAACAGAGAAAGAAGTAGGCTATTTATATCCAGCAGATGAAAAAGGCAATAAACCTATAGCCTATTATTGGGCGAGAGTTGGGATTTGTAGTAATCCAAGTTGCAAAGCTGAAGTACCCTTGCTTAAAGGATTTTATTTAGCTGATACAAAAACTAAACATGTTTATTTAAATCCAATCATCAAAGACAATGTAATTGACTTTGAAATTAAAGAGGGTTTAAATGATTTAAAAGGTTGGAATAATCGCACAAATTTGACTTGTCCCTGTTGTGGTAGTGTTACTGATTCTAATAAATTAAAAGAACAATTTAAAGCTGGAGATACATATGAAAGACTTTTGGCTGTAATAGAGGATGGTCAAAACACTAAAAACTATAGATTGCCCAACAAAGCTGAAATGTTAATTTTAAGTAATATCCCTAATGATGTTGAGGTTCCAAAAGACAGAATGGAAGTGGGCAATAATAGAAATTTCAACACTCCTGGTTGGGGTATTGACACTTATGGTCAGATGTTTACACCTCGTCAAATTTATAGTATTCAATCAATAGTCAAAATGGATATTCCGGTCAAAATGACCAGTCTTCTCCGGATGAAATTGACCACCCAC
>JBAXPM010000066.1:0-15274 GCA_037132235.1 Paludibacter sp. | reverse complement strand
GTTATTCTGTTGTAATACAGACATATAACCTACTTATAAGGAGCGACTAAATAGAGAACAGGTTTTCCTAAATGAAATGAATAAAATAATACTGGAAAACCTTGAAAATCCAATTTTCAGTATCGATTTTATCTGCGATAAATTAGCAATCAGCAGAATGCAGTTACACAGGAAAATTGTATCATTACTTGGTAAATCAACGTCTGAATATATTCGTGAGATTAAGCTGGACGAGGCTAAAAAATACTTTGAAAAAGGGGATAGAGATATTGAGACTGTCATGCTTAAAATTGGAGTTAATAGCAGTTTCCATTTTAACAAGAATCAACAAATTTCAGGTATTCAACTAGTCCCAACAAAAAGAAAAAGGCATACAATACATCTTTGAACTCTGATACCCATGCCACCGATTCGACATGCATGGGATGAACAGCAAACAATGCAGCTGTAATAAATGCAACAATGCTATTTTTGGGAGAAAGTTTCCGAATAAAAACATATACCAAAAATGTGTTTAGCAAATGGAAAAGAATGTTGGTTGAATGGAAAACGACTGAACTGCCATTGCCAGCCCAATACTGAATGGCGTAAAATAAAATAGTCAGTGGTTGATAATTTCCTTCATAAAAACCGCTAAAAATATTCTTAACACTTGTCCAGTTCAAAGACTGTATATCTGTATTTTTGGTAACATAATCCATGTCATCCCACCCAAGCAGCAAACCATACCCAGCAACTCTTCTATAGATCAGAATGGTGATAAAATATAGTATCCCGAATGAAATCCATATATATTTATTCTCCAGATTAAAGAAGGACTTAAAATTGCTTTGAAATTGAACTGGTTTTGAATTGATTTTTTGTTGTATTTTCCTTGGTCTCATAAGTAGATTAATATGGGTTTCACCTCATTAAAATCATCTTTTATTGCATTCTTACTTTTGAAAGTAATATTAATTTATATATTTTCCATTCTTCTGTATAGATTTACAATTAAAAGAACCCTAAATAATATACAGACTACAAATTTATAAAATTTAATCCTAAAAGAGACAAAAATACGATTAGGAATAATATCAAATTGTTTTGTTCATTGAAAGTGATAGTAACATTTATTTAATTTGCATTCTTATCGGAAAACTAATATAAGAAAACAACATAGATATTTTTTGGAAAAACGTTTATAATAAAAGAGGGTATCCAATTGGACACCCTCAGTGTAAGTATAACCAAAACTTAACTTAGATCGAAATTTTTAGTGATTCATTGATTCCTGAAGCACGAACTACATAAATTCCTTTTGGTAAATTAGTCGTAGGGATATTGGTTTTCGAAGTAGCAACTCTTTTGCCAAGCATATTATAAACTTCAATATCCAATCCTTTTGAGTTTACAATCTCAATTCCATTATAACTAACTCCTTTGTCAGATAAAACCTGATTTACACCAGCAATCACAACGCCGGTAGCTGATAAATAGTACAACGCTACAGAAGCATTACCAAATAAATACAATGTGGTTGCTGGCCCCGTATAGGTGATTGTTCCTTCACTTAAATTAGTTCCGGCTGGAAAATCTATACCACTTCCTATAAGATTTGTTCCATCAGTTAAGAACATTTTTCTTGCAGAAGAGCTGGATCCTGTAATACCAATCATATATACGGTACTATTGCCACTTACCTGAAAACTGGCATATTTTTGAGTTGGCATTTTTAATGTAGGGGTCACATCGGTATTAACGGCACCCGTATATCCTGCACCATTCAACAGAAACTTATTAACAAAAGCATAGGCTTTAGTGGTAGTAGGTGATGTGAAACTTTTTACCGATGCTGAAACAACTCCACATGGTGTCGTGGTAACAACAGCACCTGTGGTAATTGTCAGTCCGTTAATCGTTTCAGTTCCTCCGGGTGTCACAACCGTACCATTTAACACTCCGCTTGCCAATCCTGCACTAAGAGGCCACGCAGGAGAACCTGCAGCTGCAACAGTTGGATCACCTCCCATATTCCAGATTGTTGTTTGTGCGTTTAACCCCAAAATAACGATAAACGCTAATGCTGATAAAAGTAATGTTTTTTTCATAATAATTTTTTGTTTTAATTGTTTGAATTTGTTTAATGTTTTACGATGCAAATATAGAGGTATTAATTTCAAATAATGTGGAAAAATAAATTGATTCTGTGCATTTTTTGACACAACAGAAAAAAAACAGAAAAATAATATCACATTGCTGAATCAAATCCTTATTTTTGTGTATGAAATTATTAAAATTCAGCATTATGAAAAGGTTGTTTCTATTAATCAGCATTTTATCAGCTCTTTCTGCAAATGCTCAGTACCATTTTTCTTTTTCTCATTATACTTCCGATAATGGTTTGTCGCAAAATAGCATTACTGCTATGATGAAAGATCACAAAGGTTATATGTGGTTTGGAACTCGTGATGGATTAAATAAGTTTGATGGATATAATTTCATACTCTACAGTTCAAAACCCGATAAAAAACTATCAATTTTAAGCAATCGCATTTTATCAATTAAAGAAGATAAATGGGGTTCAATCTGGGTAAAAACATACGATGATATTATTTACCGTCTGGATCAATCAACCGAGGAATTAGCCAGAATTGATAAAGGGAACGGTCAGTTGCTTAATGATAAAATCCGTG
This sequence comes from Paludibacter sp., assembly GCA_037132235.1. Taxonomy (GTDB): domain Bacteria; phylum Bacteroidota; class Bacteroidia; order Bacteroidales; family Paludibacteraceae; genus Paludibacter. Next base: position 12,599 of record JBAXPM010000066.1, on the reverse strand, counting down.
ATATTTATACATTTCCTTCCGGTAATGTGTGGCTTTCGACCTATGATAATGGTTTCTACAAAATTGAAACTGATGAAGTAACCCAAAAACTTACGATTACTCTTTTCAATAAAAAAAACAATTCTCTGCCAAATAATTCGGTGAGATTAATATTTGAGGATCATGATAAAAATACATGGTTTTTGACTCAAAGCGGATTAAGGTGTTTGGAACAATCAGGTAAAATTCACGACTATTTTAGCAAACAAGCATTTTATTCATTCAACGAAAACGACAAAAGAATACTTTTCTCTTCTGAAGGTAAACTTTATCAATATGAAAAAAGAACAAAGACTTTTAAAACTACCGATTTATCAGACAATGTTATTGTAACAAATATTGCATGCTTTAATTCAAGTAATTATTTGCTGGCTACACAGGGAAAAGGATTCTTTACTTTTGATGTTTTACAGGGAAATCTGCAACATTTTACAAAAGAAAGATTTCCTGTTATGAAGACAAATGATATTCAAAGCATCTATATTGACAGGGCAGGTGATGCATGGTTAGAAATCCGGTCATCGGGAGTGCTTCATTTCTCACCGGAGAACAATAAAATTATTCAATATGATACAAAAATAAATGAAGGTCAGGTTACCAATCCGAATTTTCAGATTTTCGAAGACGAAAAGGACATTCTGTGGGTTCAACCTTACCTTGGTTTCTTTTCCTGGTTCGACCGCACGAATAATCGTCTTGTTCCGTTCAACAGTGCCTATAGCGACGATATCAATGTGTTGTTTTCTTATGGCGTGAACCACGTTTTATCTGACTCTCAGGGAGTTTTATGGATAAGCACTAATCGTGGTAACGGGCTTTTTAAATGTACTTTCCTGCCCGATTATTTCAATCATATTTTATTTCAGAATCATTCAGTTTACAGTATTTCAAATGAAACACGTGCCATTTTCGAAGACAACAAAAACAGAATGTGGATTGCCTGTAAAGATGGTTCAGTTCATGTATTTGATCAAAACAAAAGGGAAATCGGCACATTAAGTCGCGATGGAAGAATTACCCGCGGTGGAAACATGGAAGTGTTGGTATATAATTTTCTACAGGATAAATCGGGGAATATTTGGCTGGCAACAAAGAAACAGGGTTTGTTCCGCCTAAGTCCTATTGGTTCAGGCAATTCTTTCCGAATTGAAAATTTTGTTCATAATCCCAATGATATTTATTCACCCGCAAATAACGATTTCTACTCAGTTATTCAGGATAAAAACGGTCGGATATGGGCAGGAAGCTACGGCGGAGGATTACATTTAATTGATGAACAAAACGGCAAAATCCGTTTTCTTCATGCTAAAAATGACCTTTCAAATTATCCAAATACCTATTGTTCTAAGGTTCGTCAGGTATTTACCGATTCCAGAAACCAAATTTGGGTTGCTACAACTGAAGGTTTTGTTTTGTTTAATGCCGCATTTAAATCAATTAAAGATATAAAATTCCGCTATTTTCATAAAAACAATAATGACTCAAATAGTTTAGGAACAAATGATGTGTACTGCATTTTTGAAGATGTGGAAAAAAACATGTGGTTTGGTACATTTGGTGGTGGATTAAATAAACTAAAAAAACAGATTGATAACAATAAACAACCTGAATTTGAAGTATATGACCGCACGAAAGGTATGCCGAATAATGTTATTTATACTATTATTGATGATAATCAGGGAAATTTGTGGCTCACAACCGAAAATTCGATAGTCAAATTCAGTAAAAAGTCAAAAAAAATTGAATCATTTGGGAAAGGAAATGAGCTTGAAAATGTGGAATTCTCTGAAGCATCGGCTTGTTTACTACAATCCGGCGAAATTTGTGTTGGCTCTAAATCAGGCTTTTATTCATTCAACCCTGATGCTGTAAGGCGTCGGGTAATTAATGCACCATTGGTTTTCACAAGACTATTGTTGTTCAACAAAGAAGTGGAGACAGGTGATAAAGAAGATATTCTCGATAAACCTCTTGACAAAAGTGAAAAGATTGAATTCCGGAGCAAACAAAATGTATTTACTCTTGAATTTGCAACCCTCGATATGCGGGCACCGGAGAAAATTCAATATGCTTACAAACTGGATGGTTTCGACCGCGACTGGAACAATGTTCAATTTAAACATTTTGCGACATACACCGCATTACCTCCCGGCACTTATACTTTTCATGTAAAATCTACCGACAGTGAGGGTGTTTGGCTTGAAAACGAGCGTCAAATTCAGATTCGTATTTTACCATCGTTCTGGCAGTCAGGATTTGCCAAATTTATTTACCTGATACTCATCATTGGGGTTTTTGTGGTCACATTATACATTTTCCTTACTATTTTCAAACTTAAGAATAATGTGCAACTCGAAAAACAAATGACGGATATGAAACTGCGTTTTTTCACCGACATTTCGCATGAATTACGCACTCCGCTTACTTTAATTTCATTACCAATTGACAACATACTGCAGGAAAATCAAGATTCGGCTATTCATGAGCAACTAACAATGATACGACGGAATCTGGATCGTGTAATGGGTTTGATAAATCAAATTCTCGATTTCCGTAAAGTTCAGAACAATAAAATGAGATTGACAGTGGAAGAAATTCATTTCGGAGATTTTACACGCCTGATTAGTAGTAATTTCCTTGAAATTGCTCACTCAAAAAACATCAGTTTTCATTTTATAGACGAATCGAATAATGCGAAAATATGGGTTGACCCGGAGCAATATGAATCTATTGTTTCAAATCTGCTCTCCAACGCATTCAAATTTACTCCATCAGGTAAAAATATCACGGTTAAAACAAAACTAACAGAAGATACTGCAATCCTTTCTGTTATTGATGAAGGTGTTGGAATTGCACAAGAGAAGATTAATTTTATTTTCGATCGCTTTTTCAGTGTTCCCACTTTGAGAAATATTGCTCAAAAAAGTACGGGTATCGGTCTTGATCTGGTAAAGAAACTGGTAGATTTGCATCATGGAAGCATACATGTAGATAGTCAGTTGGGTAAAGGTACTACTTTCGATGTGGAGTTTAAACTGGGTACTGATCATTATGACGATGATGTAGATCTGATTGTATCTAACGAGACCAAGCCTCAAAGAGAATCTCTTGAAACTGAACAACTTTCGGAACTCGAAAACACTGATTCCGTAAAAATGGCACCATTAATCTTAGTTGTTGAAGACAATGACGAACTTCGTCATTTCCTGAAGAAAAGTCTGAAAAAGAAATACCGGGTTGTAGAAGCTGAAAATGGTCTGGTAGGTTGGAACAAGGTGGAACATTTAATGCCCGATTTTATCATTACAGACTTGCTGATGCCGGAAATGGATGGATTGGAACTCACTAAGTTAATAAAATCAGATTCACGCACATCCCACATTCCTGTTATTTTACTGACTGCAGTCACAGATATGGAAAGCAAGGTGGCCGGTATGAAGGTTGGTGCAGATGATTTCATTACAAAACCGTTTAGTTCAGAATTTTTACATGCCCGTATAGAGAATCTGATTATTCAACGGCTTAAATTACAACATTACTACCGTGCACAATATGTAAGCAACAAATCCGAGTTGACCTTACCACCACTGGAAATTACATCGGATGAAGATAAGTTTATGCAACATCTTATTAAGCTTATGAACGAAAATATTGAAAACTTCGATTTGAATATCGATTATCTTGCCTCAGAATTAAACATGAGCCGCACAGTTTTCTTCAACAAACTAAAGAGTCTGACGGGTTTATCGCCAGTTGAGTTTGTACGCGAAATCCGGTTTGAAAGAGCTGCAGAATATATCCGCAGGACAGATTTATCTGTTTCTGAAATATCCTACAAAGTCGGAATTGAAGACCCGCGTTATTTCAGTCGTTGTTTCAAACAGAAATTTGGCACCACTCCTTCAGAATACAGACAACATTTAATATCGAACGGAGAAGTATAGAAGAAGGAAAACTAAGAATAAATATTATTAACAACAATACATTAAAAAACTATTATGAAATTCGTGAAACATGAGATTTTAATTACAACTTTATTTGTTTGCATATTTTCAACTATTTCAGCTCAAAAAAAGGTAGTTCTCGACAATTTCTACAACAATGAAATAAATAGCAAAACCGGAAAACCTTATCATTACATTTGGGAAGATAAAGCGTTAAGTGGATTCTCCGAGCTCGGTGAACTTTTTCAGGCTAAAGGTGCTATAATTTCTACTCTCAAAGAAAAACCAAGTAAAAAAAACCTTGAAACTGCGAGTGTTTATATAATTGTAGATCCGGATACAAAGTTGGAAACTGCCAATCCGAATTTTATGGATATTGCTGCTGCAACTGTTATTTCCAACTGGGTGAAAAATGGAGGTGTATTGGTAATGCTTGCCAACGATGGGAAAAATTGTGAACTGGATAGTTTTAATATTCTGGCTGCAAAATTTGGGATGAAATTTAATACCGATTTATTACATCCCGAAAAAAAAGCCGAAGCAGGTATGCCCCGTAATTACAATAGCTGTGCAAGCATAAATCTTCCAAATCATCCATTGTTTAAAAATGTCTCCAAGATTTTTCTGAAAGAAATATCATCAATTAGCTGTACTAAAACATCAAAATCTGTTTTAGAAGAAAACGGACAAGTAATTATGGCTGAAGCAAAGTACGGAAAAGGTTATGTGTTTGCAGTTGGTGATCCATGGCTTTACAATGAATATATTGATCATGCCCATCTGACTGTCGATTTTGAGAATCTTAAAGCAGCAAAAAATTTGGTAGATTTACTTCTATCAAAAGTAAATCATTAAATAGCTAAATTAAATGCAATCAGCATCAGCATAAAAATCATCATATAAAGATTGATGCTGATAAATGATTTTTTCAGGTTTAGCTCTGAAGATTTTCCGAATGACAGTGAAGTAAACAGACCGATAAAAAGAATATTAAGGATAAATACGAGCGCAAAAAACGTCCACGAAAGTTGTGTCAGATATAACGGAATTGTAATTGAAATAACCGAGGTGGCAACAACCCATGTGAAAATGATTTTCTTCAGGTTTACAGCTTGTATAGCCTGATTAACTGTACGAAAACCGGCCAGTTTGTATTCTTCGCCGTATTTCAGCATGAGTAACCAAAAGTGAGGGATCTGCCAGATAAACAGGAAGAAAGCAATAAAAATGATTGTCGGGTCAACCATCTTCCCTCCTGCTGCCGTCCAACCTATAAAAGCAGGAATAGCACCAACCAGAGAACCAGGCACCACAGCAAAGGATGAAACCCGTTTGAGATAAGTGTACACTCCATTGTACCAGAAAATATTGAGCAAACCCAATAAAGCCGGTATAATTCCAAAAGCGAGAAATAAAATTGTGAATCCTGCTTTTATAAACCAGAATGAGATGATAAATGCAACATGTGGCGAAAGCTGACCTGTAGGAATCGGACGATTTTTGGTACGATTCATCAATGCATCGTACTTATGCTCCTGAACCTCATTAAGTCCGCTTGCACCTGACGCAAATAAGAAAACTCCGAGTGCAACCAGTAACACATTCCAATCTATATGTCCGGTATAAACAATATACCCTGTGACACCCGTAAATGAAACGGCTATGGAAACACGGTATTTTATTAGCGAGAGAACAGATTTTGGGGATATAGATTTTATTATATCAATTGTTTTTAAAAAATAGTGTCTCATGATTTAGATTTATTTGAAAACCAAGCATCTTTTAAGATGAGTGTTTTTCAAAATTTTATTTCAGATTCTTCAGATATTCATTAATAAGTTCAATATCCTTATCGCTTATTTTGTAAGCTTTCATCACTCCCTGCGGATATCCGTTTACAATGTCCTTATTTGGATCAAGAATTGACGATTTTATGTATTCATTATCGGCTTTTACCTTGTGGGAAACACCATTGGTTGTCACATCTACCATAGTGCCATGAAGTCCTTTAAATGTTGGTCCTACGGTTTTTGAACCATCCAGCGAGTGACAGGCTGTACATCCGTTTTTCTCAAGCACCTGACGTCCCAGATTATTATCAGCTTTCTTAACCGGTAATTTAGCCAGCCATTGCTTGAAATAATCCTGATCAACAACCCGAACGATGGTGTACATATACGAGTGACTTACCCCGCAATAAACGGTACAATACAATTCAAAATCACCTTTCTCGCCCGGAGTAAACCAGGAATAGTTGTTTTTGAACGGAACAATATCTTCCTTAATGCGGAATGCCGGAATTGAGAAGCCGTGAAGAACGTCTTTCGAAATTAAATCCACTTTTACAGGTATATCAACCGGCAAAACCAGTGTATCCGACTCTTTGTTACCTTCGTATTCAAAAGTATATTTCCACATTTTGGCAACAGCCTTAACATGCATTACGTTCTTAGGCACAATACGCATTGGTAAAAAACTCGACCAGCCAACGTAAAACATAATAAAAACCAATATCGTCGGTATAACTGTCCATGTTACTTCGAGCCACATATTGTCTTCAATCTGTTCGGCTTTTGGATGACGTTTTTTATTATACCTGATAATAAAATAAATCATCGTACCGGTCAATGTAACCAGGAAGAAAATGGATATCCCAAATATCAGCATGAAGGCATTATCAACTCCATGCACAAAATTTGATGCGTTACTGTACATATATTTAAATTTACAATTTTACAATTTACAATTTACAATTCTCCAAAATTGAATGAACTTAAAATTAGTTGATTACCGGTAGGCATAATCGATAAAAGTAATAAGAACCATTAGTGCAAAAAGCACAAAAACCATTCCCACCAAAATGCGCAGTAAAAGACTTTCGTATTTAAGATGCATGAAATACGATAGAACCATGTAACCTTTAAAACAGGCAATGAGTAATGCCACAGTTACGCTGAATGCACCCAAATTGAATGTTGTTATACTAATTGTTAACAATGTCATAGTCATTAGTACCAGCAGCACGCGTACCAGCACTTTATATTCTGTAGTATGTGAAGTGTTATTTGCCATCTGTGCAAAGTTTTTAAAGTTATGAAATCAAATACATTAACGGGAACAGGAAAATCCAGATTAAATCCACAAGGTGCCAGTAAAGTGCGCCATTTTCCATAAATGCATAATTCTGGTTGTGAACATTACCACTTTTCACTTTAAATAAACAAATAAAAAGTAACACCATACCAACTATAATATGTAATGCATGTAATCCGGTCATGAAGAAATAAAGGCTGAAATACAGCAGGTGTCCTCTGTCAAGGTGAGTCATTAACTCTGATCCGGGATATAAACCCATTTCAAACTTGTGTCCCCATTCAAAGTACTTGTTTACAAGGAAAAGAAGTGCCATAAACAACGTCACTCCTATCAATTGCATGGCCAGTTTTTTGTCGCCTTTCTGAACGGCTGTCAACGCCATAGCCACTGTCATACTGCTAATCAGCAGCGCAATGGTATTCACGGCACCAATGGTTACACTAAGTTCCAGACTACCTTCACGGAAACTCGTCGGATATTCAAACCTGAAAATAGAATAAACAATAAATAAACCACCAAACAGCAAAAGTTCGGTGAAGATAAACAACCACATGCCTAATTTCTTGGCCTCGTCGTCACGGTGTTCTTCTACATGATGTTTTTCACTCATAACAAATTCTTTTATTCGTAATCGTAGGGATTTTCTTTTACAACAATTTCTTCGTCAAAATTCTCCAACGATGGAGGCGATGGAATCTGCCACTCGAGTGTGGTGCCATGCCATGGATTTGCTACAGCGATAGCTCCATTATGCGCACCGGCTATCAGATTGTAAATCATCATTAATATACCACTGACAAGTATAAAACCACCAACCGTTGAAATAACCTGAGCCCACTGGAATTGTGGCAAATAATCATAATAACGGCGCGGCATTCCCTGAACACCAATGATAAACTGCGGGAAATAAAGCAGGTTGAATCCGGTAAACAGAAATCCCCATGCCCAGTTGGCCCGTTTGATATTATACATTCTGCCATACATTTTCGGAAACCAATAGTGAATGGCCGAGAAAAATGCAAATCCCATACCGCCAAAAATAATGTAATGGAAGTGTGCCACCACAAATGCTGTATCGTGTACCTGAACATCAGTTGCCACTGAACCCAAAATCAGGCCGGTAGTTCCGCCAATAATAAACAGGAAGATAAATGAAACTGCATACAGGAATGGTGGTTGCATATCAATAGAACCTTTGTACATGGTCGAAAGCCAGTTGAACACCTTGATAGCACTCGGCACAGCCACAATAAACGTAAGCAGGGAGAAAAACCACCGAGCCTGTTCGCTCATACCCGAAGTATACATGTGATGTCCCCACACGAGGAATCCAACACCCGCAATTGCCAGACTTGAAAGTGCAATGGCTTTATAACCGTAAATTTTACGTTGACAAAAAGTAGGAATTACTTCCGAAATTACACCCATGGCAGGCAGAATCATAACGTAAACCGCCGGATGCGAATAAATCCAGAAGAGATGCTGATACAGTAATGGATCGCCTCCCAGTGCAGGATCGAAAAATCCGATTCCAAACAAACGCTCAGCAATAAGCATAACCAGTGTGATACCTACAATCGGAGTAGCCAGCAACTGAATCCAGGCTGTTGCATATATCGCCCAAGGAAACAGCGGCATATTAAAAAACTTCATGCCCGGTGCACGCATCTGATGAATGGTTACAATAAAATTCAGCCCTGTAAGAATAGATGAGAACCCAAGCACAAACGCTGCCGTGGTTGCCATAATCACATTCGTTCCGGTAGTGGTACTGTAAGGAGCATAAAATGTCCAGCCTGTATCGGGAGGTCCGTGTTTTAAAAATTGTGAGGCAACAGCCATGGCACTACCTACCATGAAAATCCACCACGAAAACCGATTCAATTTCGGAAAAGCAACGTCTTTAGCACCAATCATTATTGGCAAAAAGAAATTACCAAAAACGGCTGACAAACCCGGAATTACTACCATAAAAATCATAATAACTCCATGAACCGTAAAAACGCCATTATAGGTTTGCGGTTTCATAATGGTTTGACCCGGTGCGATTAACTCGATACGCATGGCTAAACCCAAAAATGCTCCTATAACAAAAAATGCAGCGATGGCATACATATACAGCAAGCCAATACGCTTATGATCAGTGGCAAAAATCCAGGAACGAATTCCGGTATATTTGCCCTGATGGTCGAGATAACTTACATATCCGGTTTTTCCGACTTCTTTACTCATATAATATTGATTTTTAATTTTTCTTTTTAGGTCTTAATACGTAAACAATAAAAAATACTGCGATAAAAAACAAAATTATTGTTCCTGCAATTTTAGTAACATCCAATGCGAATCGTTTGTTTTCCGGATCATAGGTATAACACATCAACAACAACTTTTGTATCGTTGGTCTGGTTTGTTCTTTTCCTGCTTCAATGATGGCCAGTTTAAAGTCTGAGGTCAGGAAAGTAATTCCGTATAGGTAACGGGTAATTTTTCCGGTCGGACTTACAGCAATAATAGCTGAAGGATGAACAAAATCCAATCCAACAGCTTTTACTTTGAAACCGGTTGCATCCGTTATTTTGAAAATCGTAGAACTGTCGGTGGTCAGGAAAATCCAGCCATCGCCATGATCTTTCGAGTAACGATCTACAAATTTCTTTTTCTTATCCTTAGCTTTCAGCGGTGTATCCCGAAAATTGAAACTAATCGTAATTACCTGATAATCTTTCCCCAACACTTCCGTTGGTGTTTTGCGGATAACATCACCCACTCCTTCGAGCAGCGGACTGCAAAGTCCCGGACAATCGAAATACACGAACGACAGTATTGTCGGCTTGGTAATGAGCTGACGGAGTGTAACTGAATCAGCTTTATCAGTGGCAAATTTCAGGTCAAGTGGCAAAGTAGTTCCCAAATGTTCGTACACACCAACTTCGCCCGACTGATCGACCTGCGAAAATGCTGTTTGTAAGCTTAAAAGCAAACAAATAGCTGCAATAGAAAGAAAGTTACTCTTCATATTCTTAGTTTTATTGTGGTTTATTGCTACCTGCTTTGCGAATTTTATTGAGTGCAAAAATCAGATACAATAATACAGCGCCAAATGTAAGGATTCCGGCCAGATAAAGTGCAATTATCCAGAACGGTGCTTTTGCCAGCGTACCCCAGATAGCACGTTTATCAGTCAGTGCTGGTTTATCGGTTGGTACACCCAGTTGTAGTTTGGTCGAAGATTCAATTTCACCATAGTTATCGTCGTTGAGTTTTACCACCAACTCAATAGTTCCGGTTTTATCACCCGGAATATCTTTCGGGAAATCAAACACAACCTGTCCTTCAGCATTGGTAAGTTGATTTTTCTGAATCTGCAGTTTACCGAAATAGCGGACAACGAACAATCCAACTTCCGCATTTTTCAATGCAACAACTCCCGATTTCTCATTCACTTTTACATCCACTTTTACCTGAGCGGTTTTCGGATCATAATTGGTGCTGACCTTTAGCAACTTGGCTTTATTAGGATCAAATTTGGAAAGAGTCTGCACATAGCCTTTGTTGAAACTGCGGATATACGAAATCACTTTCCAGCGTTCTTCATCCGAAATCATGCTTTTAAAATTCGGCATCAACCCCCGACCGGTGGAAAGAATATAAAATAATTCACCATCGGTTAGCGACTGAGTTCCTTTTGTAGATAAATCCGGCGGAATCGGATTCAGTGTTTTCTGAACATTGCCTTTGCCCGGATTTCCGTGACAGGAAGCACAGTTTTTATTGTAAATGGCTTCACCCTGCCCTGATGATGCAGCATCGAATTTGATATAACTGTTTTTGGCTTTTTTATCGGCAGGTACGTTCCAGTTATTCTGAGCAAACGATTTCAGGAAAAATACCGAAACAACAGCAAGGGCAACTATTTTAAAATTTCTATTGTACATAAGTAAATGTATTATTTCATAAGTTCTGTTAATTATTTAGAAAAAACTCCGTTAGGAGTTTAATATGAATAACCCCCGGTGCAACCGGGGGTGAATGCCAAAAATGCATTCACAACCCCGTAGTGGGTTGAACATAATTTTTCATTCTATCAAATTGAACCCACTCCGGGGTTCAGTTTTTCCCTACTTTCATCCCCCGGTTGCACCGGGGGTTATTCACATTAAATCCTTACAGGATTTCTTTTTCTTCGTTATGTTCGAGCGTTTCACTCACCGAAACAATAGGAATTACCTTTGCCAGAATGGTGATAATCATCAGTACCATAACTATAGGCGCCAGAGTTACCAGTATTTCTATAAGCGTGGGAGTATATATTTTCCAGTTTTGTGGCACATTCTGAATAGGAAGAAACGGATGTTCCATGGTTGGAACAACAATGATATAGCGTTTAAACCAGGCACCCAGCAAAATCATGATGCCGATAACAAGCATCGGAAGCGGTTTTCTCATTTTTTTGAAAAGCAGGAGCACAACAGGAATTGCCAGCCCCAGAATCTGAACTCCCCAGAACAACATAGCGTGATTTCCTGTAAAAAGATCCCGTAAATGCATTGCTTCAGCCTCTTTCATTTTATAACCGGGAACCATGTATTCGTTCAGGTTGAAGTACAGATAAACCAGCGAAACCAGCACCATCAGCTTTCCAATCATATCGAAATGCTTATCAGTGATGTATTCTTCAAGTTTGTAATTCTTACGGAAAATGTACATGGCAATTATTACCGCAGCTGTTCCCGAAACAAAAGCACCGGTAACGAAGTAAGGACCAAAAATACTTGAATCCCAACCTACACGCGAAGTACTGGCAAACAACCACGAAGTAACGGTGTGAATAGCAAGTGCCACCGGTATGATGAAAATGGCAATGACACGGGTTGATTGCTGAATCATTTTCTTCTGTTCGATAGTGCCTTCCCAATTAAGAGAGAGAATTTTATAAATTTTCTGTACAAAAGGCGGTACATCCAGTTTTTCAGAACAGATTTTCAAATCGGGAATCAGAGGAATGTAAAGGAACAACGCGCTGATTACCATATAAATAGTTATCACCGTTACGTCCCACAGAATCGGCGACTGAACACGTCCATGAATAAACACATTGAGCAGACGTTCGGGGCGCCCCATATCCATTACAATAACCAGACCTGCAACCGCTGCAAATGCAAGTGCAATAATTTCGGCAATACGTGCCAATGGTGCAGCCCATTTCTGACCACTCAGTCCGAGTACTGCACTAATAAGCATACCAATTAAAGAAGTAGCCACGAAAAACACGAAGTTAGCCAGATACATTCCCCACGACACATAATCGCCGAGTCCGGTTACCGACAAACCGTTTTTCAACTGTAATCCATACGCTCCCAGACATACCAGTAACGCTAATCCCAAAAATCCAAACCAAATTTTAAAACTCCAGTTCAACCGGATTGGCCGCAGCAAATCGGACGTTATTTTATCTATTGTCATAGATTTATGGGTACTTCTAAAAACTGATTTATAGATATATATTTTCATAACTCTTTG
>JBAXPM010000065.1:0-15659 GCA_037132235.1 Paludibacter sp. | reverse complement strand
CCTATTGGTTTGCTGAATATTGGAGCTGGTCCCACTTATCCAAAGTATGTATTCACTAATTGTTTGTTCTATAAGGTTACTGCATTTGGAGGACAAACAGGGCCAACATTAACTACCTGTGCATCCGATATTGCATTGTCAACGATAAGTATTAATACCATAACTGCAGCCGATTTTGTAGATGCTTCCAATGCTACAGTTGCCAACCGCAATTACCAATTGTCATCTACTTCACTTGCTCTTAATGTAGGTACGGATTTAACCAGTGCAACTTATCCAGTTACGAAGGACATTTTGGATGTTGCACGTCCACAGGGTGGAGCGTATGATATAGGAGCGTACGAACTTCCATACTTTACAACAAGCGTTAGCTATAACAGCGAAGGTGGTAGTGTAAGTCCTGCTTCAGTTTCTGCAGCTCCTCAGGGAAGCACTCAGCCATTTGTGATTACACCGGTTTACGGATATCAGTTGTCAAGCATAACCTATAACGGGGTGGATGTGAAATCCCAGCTTACGAATCTGATTGATGGGCAAAACACCTACAACGGTGGTACCTATACTGTATCGTCATTAGCCGGGAGTCACGCACTTGCAGTTACTTTTTCGCAGGTAATTACTACCGGTCTGAAAGAATTACAAAAACAAATAAACTACAGAATTAACCACGGAATTCTTCAGATTGATGGGGTTGAGAACGGCACTGAAATAAGCATTTACAGTGTTTCAGGTTCAAAAATCAAATCCGAAAAAATCAATGCCAACAATTTCTCCGCTGCATTAGCACAGGGCATTTATTTGGTGAAAGTGGGCAGAAGTATTCAAAAAGTTGTAGTCAACTAATAAATCAATAAACTATCTAATTGTTCAACTCTCGGGTGTTAGTTATTCGGGGTTAAAGTTGGAGATAAACAAATAAATAATCTATTATCATGAAAAAACTAATTACTTTGATGCTCAGCATCACCTTTATGTGCAGCATTTCGGCTTTTGCTGCCAAAACTTATTTGGTAGAATTGGGAACATCAGGTGAAGCCACCTGGCGAGCTCCAGGCGTGGGCGACACTATTATCAATCTGCAAGTTGTGGGTACAGCTGGCGCAGCAGTTACTTTAAACGAATGGCTAAATGATAAAAGACTAGCCACACCAGTATTTTCAGGTCATGCATTTACATCTGGTGACCAAATATGGCTTGCCAAAGGTACTTATACCATTAACGGACGCGATAGCTTAACTGCTGGAGTAAGTATGTATGGTGGGTTTGCAGGTACTGAATTTGGAGTAACCGATCGTGCCAAAGCATCAGCCTTGCCCTGGGATTATGCCAACCCTACTATTATTGATGGTGCGGGTGCTTATATTGGTATTATGACTACAAGCAGTGCTACACTCACCTCGGTTATTGACGGGATTACCTTCCAGAATTGCGCCAACAGCAACCGTAACAGCTCGGGTGGCGGGGCAAAAATACAGGGTGCAAAAACGGTTATGCAAAATTGTATTGTTACACTTAGTAAAGCTACCGGTACAGTAGCCACAGGAGCAAGTGCCGGAGTCACGCTATTATCCAAAGGAACATTAAAAGATTCGTATATACATCACAATACTGGTACCTCAACAGGTACTTCCGCAGGAGGTGTAAGTGTTTATGGTGATACCTGTGTAGTGACGGGATGTAAAATTGAATACAATTCAAATGGTGGTTCAGGTGGATTGTATCTTTACAGTAAAACCAGCGGTGTAAAAATTTTAAATTGCAGTATATCCAACAATACTGCCAATGGTGCTACCAATGCCAATGGTGGCGGCATAGGTTCTTATATTACTGCAGTCAATGCAGCACCCATTACCATCGAAAATTGTACAATTACAGGCAATATAGCTGCTGGCAGCGGCGGTGGAGCCTATTTAAATCAAAATACAGCCACCAACATTTATAAAGTGATTGGTTGTACTTTTAGTTCAAATGTGTCGAATGCAGCGGGAGGAAATTCAGCTACAGGTGGTGGTGGTTTACACATCCAAACCTGTAATTATATTATTGATAAATGTACCTTCACAGGTAATTCTTCAAGCGCTGCTTCGAATGGAGGTTTATTAATAGCAAGTTCCAGTTCATGCCTGATTACGAATTCTAAATTTATTAGCAATACCAGCCCAAACTCAGGTTCTGCCATTTATTGTAAATCCAGCTTAACTGCCAACAACTGTTTGTTTGCAGGAAATACCGGAACTACTGTCATTCATTTTTATGCAGGCCTGGTTTCCAGTTCGTTTAACAACTGTACGTTCGCCAATAACTTAAGCAGTGCAGCAGCTCCGGCTAATATACAATTATTAGCTTTGACACCAAAATATTCATTCACAAACTGCTTGTTCAATAAAATTGGCACCTACTCTGCTCAAATACCATTGTTTAACTATTGTGGTTTTGAAACAACAGTACCTGCAGGTGGGACTAACTGTATAACCGACATTACTGATGCTTCATTCAATAATTATGCAGCCGGTGATTATAGCCTTTCTCAATTTTCTCCGGCTGTTGATACCGGTCTTAATTTGACAGACTCTATTGGAAACAAAAAAATCACTACCGATATTTTGGGTTGTGCCCGTCCTGTTGGCACTGGCTATGATATGGGTTGCTACGAATATGGTGGAGTTCCTCCTACAGCTGTAATTGCTCCACATCAGGATGTTATCGGGTTTACAACAATGAAAAATGCCCTTGTATCAAAATATACAGGTGTTGTACGGGTTATTTCCATGAGTGGGAAATTGTTTAAGAACGGGCTGATTGCCGAAGGTGAACAAATACAGTTACCATCCGGAGTTTACATTGTTCGTCTTACTTCCTCAAAAGGCGATTTGATTCAGAAAGTGGTTCTTTAGTTAATATCTGGCTATTGTTTATTTCTGCCGGTATATATGATTATACCGGTAGAATAAACGAATGCTGTTATTATTTCTTCTCATCACAACATTTTAAAATACAGAATTCTTCTGTATTGATTGATTCCATTTCCTAATTATTCATCATTTATTAAAATATCATGAGGTTTAAGAACATCATACTGTTATTCAGTCTTCTTTCTATCTCCGTTTTCCTGCCGGCTCAGCTGATGATACAGGGTACGGTAACCGAATCGAACGGTGAAGCTATAATCGGTGCAAATATAAAAATCAAAGGCCTTAACAAAGGAACTGTCACGGATGTTAATGGAAAGTTTGGACTATCCGTGCCATCTTCCACAACAGTACTCATTGTAAGCTATATCGGGTTTGAACCCCAGGAAGTTAAAGTTGGAACTCAACGCATGTTCAATATTAGTATGAAATCTGCCAATAAAGATTTGGATGAAGTAGTGGTAATGGGCTATCAGGAAATTAAAAAACGTGATTTGACCGGTTCTGTGGGGAAAGCTGATTTGGACAATATGCTAAAGATGAATGTGTCTAATGTTGATCAGGCCTTATCCGGTCGTATAGCCGGTGTGCAGGTTAGCTCCAGTGAAGGTACACCCGGCGCTGATATGAACATTGTGGTACGTGGTACCAATTCGATAACAGGATCCAATGCACCATTGTATGTTATTGATGGTTTCCCCATGGAAGATGGTTCAGCTTCCACTCTTAACCCACGTGATATTGAATCGATGGAGGTATTGAAAGATGCTTCAGCAACTGCTATTTATGGTGCCCGTGGTGCCAACGGTGTAGTGATGATTACCACCAAAAAAGGGCAGGTAGGTGCTCCGGTAATTACCTACGATGGTTCATTCGGTATGCAGCGTGTCACCAAACAAATGCCTGTACTGGATGCCTATAATTTCGTGAAAATGCAGGAGGATGTTTCCTACGCCACTGTGATGAATGCCGGATACTATGCTACCGATACGAACGGCAAAAAATGGACCCTTGAAGATTACAGAAATGTACCCACCATCAACTGGCAGGATTTGATTTTCAGGGATGCACCGGTTCAAAATCACTCCCTTATGATAAGCGGAGGTAAAGAAGATTCCCGTTATACTGCTTCGCTTTCGTATTTCAATCAGGACGGTGTCATTATAAACACAACTTACAATCGTATACAAGGTAAAGTGTCCAATACGATTAAAAAGAAAGACCTTACCATTTACCTTAATGCCAATTATTCCCGGGCAACACAATTTGGTTCCAGGCCTTCCGAAAATTCGTGGGCAAGTGCCAATAACCTCTTCTCCAATGTTTGGGGTTTTCGTCCCGCCATATATCCTACTCAATCTATGGATAGTTATTTGAATGATATTTTTGACGAAACAGTGATATCCGATTATCGGGTAAACCCTGTTATAAACCTGAATAACGAATATCGAAAGACTACCCGAAATGTATTACAAACCAACGCTTACCTGCAATATGAGTTCACTAAAGGCTTGATTTTAAAAGCATCTATGGGTTTTAGCAATGAAGATTTATTAGACGAGGCTTTTAATAATTCAAATACCCGCTTCGGAAATATTACCAATGCAAACCGTGTGAATGCGACCGAAACCACTTCATCCCGTCAAACCTGGCTGAACGAAAACACCCTGACCTATACTAAATCGATTGACAAAACACACAATTTTAATGCCTTACTGGGTTTTACCATGCAGGCATCGGATATTAAGGCTTATTCCACCCAAACCATTCAAATCCCTTCAGAATATGAAGTGCTTGGCATGGCCGGAATGGGCGCAGGGACTCCGTTTCTAATGACTTCAAACGTTTCGCGCTGGACGATGATGTCGTACTTAGGTCGTTTGAATTATAATTATAAGAACAGGTATTATGCCACAGCTTCGTTCCGTGCTGATGGTTCTTCCCGTTTTAAAGGAGATAATCAGTTTGGATATTTTCCTTCCGGCTCACTTGCCTGGAATTTTACTGAGGAAAACTTTATGAAACCAATCTCTGATATTGTAAGCTCAGGTAAACTACGCATCAGTTGGGGGGTTACCGGAAATAACCGTGTGGGTGATTATGATACCTATGCCAGGTTGGTAAAATTATCCAGTGGTTCCAATACAGGGGTCTATCCTTTTGATAATTCTTTAACTTCAGTAGGACTTGTACCCAGTACATTATCCAATATTGGTTTGCGTTGGGAATCAACCTCCCAATGGAATGCCGGTACCGATATTTCTTTGTTAAATCAACGGATTTTCCTGACTCTGGATGTCTACAAAAAAAGTACGGATGATTTATTGCTCAATGCTAATTTACCCTATAGTTCGGGTTATCCAAACGGTTACAAAAATATTGGAAAAACGGAGAATCAGGGACTTGAAATCACGCTGAAAACATGGAATATAAAGACTAAGGATTTCACCTGGTCCACCAACTTCAATATTTCTTTCAATCAGAATAAAGTTGTGGCACTAACCGAAAATCAAACTACCCTGACCACAAATGCCGCTTTTGATCAGGGCTTTAACAGTATGCCAAACTATTACACCCAAATAGGATATCCATTAGGAATGATGTATGGTTACATTTATCAGGGAACCTATAAATACAATGATTTTAATTATGATGCCGTAGCCAATACCTATACCATTAAACCTGGCGTCCCAACCTTCACCGGAGAATCTGCTACACAACCCGGTTTCCCAAAATACCGTGACCTGAACGGCGATGGAAAAATTGATTCTAACGACCAGACTGTGATTGGAAAGGGAACACCCACACATATCGGAGGTTTTATTAATGATTTCACGTATAAAGGATTTGATTTAAGTGTGTTTTTCCAATGGTCGTACGGTAATGATATTTTGAGTGCTAACTTGTTAAAATACCAGACATATACCGGAGGTACATTTACAAACTTGTTCACAAGCTGGGAGAACCACTGGTCGCCCGACAACCCGAACAGTGATATCCCAGTTAACTATGTGCCAAATCCGGCTACAGGAACAAATAAAATTACCTATTTCAAAGCATCCTTAAATGTATTTTCAACCAGGGCTATACAGGATGGATCATTCCTGAGATTAAAGAATATAACACTAGGTTACAATCTTGATTCTAAAATAGTGAAGAGTCTGAAATTGAATAAAGTACGCTTTTTTGTAAATGCAAATGATATATGGGTGCTAACATCCTATACCGGTGGGTATGACCCCGAGGTTTCGGTTCGTAATTCAGCATTGACTCCCGGCTTTGATTTTTCTGCCTATCCACGTGCATTATCTTTTAATGGTGGTGTAAGTATTAGTTTTTAATAATTTATAATTCATAGTTTATAATTCATAATTTTATGATAACCAATAGATTAAACTTCGGGGGCTTTCAAACTCCCCTTCCGTTGAAACGACAATTGAACATATTTAAGATAGTTCTGTCATTACAATTCGTATTAAGCCTGAGTTCGTGCAGTGATTTCCTGAATACAACTCCAATGGCTATTACACCTGAAACTTATTTCCAGAACAAAGCGCAGGTGCAATCATTTCTTATCTCTGTATATGCACCTCTGCAGGATGCAAGTTTCTACGGAGATTCTTATGCTGGGAAAATTACTGCAGAGGATTTAGGTTATTATCAACGCGTTGCCCCTGTATCATCAGTAATTTGTGGCTCAACAAATATTTCTGACCCAACTCTGCTTAGCCTTTGGCGTACCTTGTATGATGGTATTAACAGGGCTAATATGTTACTTGAAAATATAGATAGAGCTATGCCGGCTTCTTCCGATTCGCTTGCACGTGAACAATACCGCTCTGAAGCCCGATTCCTGAGAGCCTTTTATTATTTTACGCTGGTTCAGAACTTTGGAGATGTGCCACTGAGAATTCACACACCCAAGGACATTAACAATCTGTCGCTTGCCCGTACACCAAAACAACAGATTTATGATTTTATTACGTCCGAAATGATAGCTGCCGAACCGTTCGTGCCTTTGGCCTCGAGCGTAAGTCCTGGTCATATTAGTCAATCGACAGTTAAGGGAATTTTAGCACGTGTATATCTTTTCCGTGCCGGAGAAAATTATCGCGATGCTGCGGTTGGTAATCCACTAACAAATAGTGCCGATTCGGTAAATGCTTATTTCACACATGCCAGAGACTGGGCTTTAAATGTAAAAACAACAGCTATACATGGTTTGGTAAGTCCTTACAGTCAGGTTTTTATTGATTTGTGTACAGATAAATACAATAGCACGGGTGTGAAGGAGAGTATATGGGAAGTGGAATTTGCAGGAAACAGAACCACTTCGGTAGTTGCCACTGGCCGAATAGGTAATACCATTGGTTTTGGAGGTCCGGACTTAAAATCAGTAGGAGCTGCGGATGCAGATAAAGGTGGACTGGCTAATCCGGGTATGGGATACAACTACATTTATTGTACGCTAAAACTTTTTGATATGTATAAATCGGAAGCTGATTCGGCGCGTGGAAACTGGAACATAGCTCCGTTTACATACACTACGACCGGTACTGCAGCAACCACAAAAGTAACCGGACGCAAATACTATTATGGAAAAACACCTGCCAGTCTGGCTGGAAAAACCTTGCCCTATACCGACGCAAACGGCTTTATTTACACTGCAGGCACTGCAACAGATACGTTGAATACGGCACGCTGTATTGCAAAATACCGTAGGGAATATGAACAGATATTGCCGAAGGATAAGAATTATACACCGATTAACTTTCCGCTCCTTCGGTATTCCGATGTATTGTTGATGATAGCCGAAGCTGAAAATGAAATTAATGCTGCTCCGACAACTCTTGCTTACGAATGTATCAATGCTGTGCGAACCCGGGCAAAAATAAGTTCTTTATCGGGTCTTACAACATCCCAATTCAGGGATGCAATTAAAAAGGAACGGGCCATGGAACTTTGTTACGAAGCTACCCGAAGGTTTGATTTAATCCGATGGGGTGCTTATCCCGAAACAATGAATGCAGTTGCCACTCTTTTAACCGGAAACCCACGCTGGCCTGCCAATATGAGTTATGCGCCGACTTATTTTAAAATACCGGCAAGCTATTATTATCTTCCTATTCCGGCTTATGAACTTAGTGTAAATAAACTGATATATTACAATAATCCGGGATGGTAAACGGCTTATATCCTTATTTATCTGATTAATTTATTAATACCTGGAAATACAAAATAAAAGAAATGAAAACATTCAATTTTATACTATATCTGTCGCTTTTTGCACTGCTTTTTAGCTCCTGCGACAATGCACTTACTGAAAAAATGCTTTTTGAAGCAACAGTAGATACAGCTACAACAGATACCATCATTAAAGATACTGTCTTTGTCAAAAAAGGGATGCCCTTAAGTTTTAAATTTAGTGGTAATGCCCAGTTTATATCTTATTTTAGCGGAGAGCCCGGATATGAGTATTTTTACTACAATACCTCTGTTATTCCGGTTAGCCAGTTTGATTCCTGCTTTCTGAAATTCGATCTTACTCCCGTGGGTATTGATAGTGTACATATAGCCAACACGCTCTCACTTGCTGTTTCAGACAATTTTCCTGGCTTATTCGGTATAGCTTCTACACCCGCTTTTTCGAAAGATTCTGCCAATATACTCAATATGAAAGATTATAGCTGGACCGACCTGACAGCGCAATGTGGTTTTCCGGCAACAAACGGTTTAAAGAAATCGGTCAAAGTGAACGCAATGAACATGTTGAGTAAAAATGTATGCCTGAAATTCAGGTATAAAACAGCTCTAAATGACACTGTTCAGCCCAAATGGACCATTGCCAACCTGAAATTTGTGCGCTACCAGAAAGGGAAAACTCCTGTGGAGATTTTGGCTTCTGGACTCACTTTCAAACAATTTGATATTTTAAATCCTGCTATTGCTTATGCTGTTGCGGGTGCGGGTGTTTGGTCGAAAAGTAATCCGGTGAATATATTCATTAACTCATCCTTGTCAAGAAGTTCGTTGAATGAAGATTATCTCATAAGTACACCCACTATCATTAATCCTGTGAGTACTCCAAGTACAGGAGCATTAGTAAAAAACCTGTCGGTGGATGTAAAAGCTTACAGCTATACCTATATGACAAAAGGTGTTTATTATGCCACCTTTTCGGCAACTAGTGCAAATTACATGGACAATGGTCAGTACAAACAGGTTAATTTTATAATTAAGGTTATAGACTGATAAAAGAAAATTGATTTAGTTGAACCAAATATTGTATCTCAGAATTCAGGAAAAAATTGTAAAGCAGAATAAAACTAATTGTTTTAAATACAAAGTAGTGATTTTATTTTGTAATCTGGTTACAGTTTTCTTAGGCAAATAATATATTTAATCAGATGAAAAAATTAGTGTTGTATTTAGCAGGTTCTTTATTGCTCATGTTTGGAAATAATTCATTTCTGATGAGTAATAATAAAAAAATGATAACCAAAGATATTAATCTGGCGGTTCAACAAATTGGACGACAGGTTGATATTATTGAACAGTCCAGTACGTTTCTGAATCCACGTACAGTTAATGATAATAAAATTCAGTACATTCCGAGTGATGACTGGACAAGTGGTTTCTTTCCCGGTACAATGTGGCACATGTATGATTTAACCGGAGCGGAAAAGTGGAAAAAATATGCAGTGAAGTACACGCTTAGACTTGATTCGATTAAATATATGACTTGCCACCACGACATCGGTTTTATAATTGGATGTAGTTATGGTAATGCTTATCGTATCACAAAGAACCCAGCCTATAAAGCAGTTATTATTGAAGCAGCCAAATCTTTATCAACCCGTTTCAGACCTGCAGCCGGAGTTATACAATCCTGGGATGAAAACCGTGGATGGCAGGCAAAAAGAGCTTGGATGTGCCCTGTAATTATTGATAACATGATGAATCTCGAGCTTTTATTTAAAGCATCTGATTTCTCGGGTGATGCATCATTCAAAAAAATTGCAATAAGCCATGCAGATCAAACCATGGTAAACCATTTCAGAAAAGATTATAGTTGTTATCATGTGGTTGATTATGATAAGGTTAAAGGTGGAGTTCGTAGTAAATGTACAGCACAGGGGTATTCAGATGAATCCGCATGGGCCAGGGGCCAGGCATGGGCGTTGTATGGTTATACAGTTTGCTATCGCGAAACGAAGGATAAAAAGTACTTAGATTTTGTGAGCAGAATTTATAACTATATTTTCAGCAATAAAAATATGCCCGACGATCTAGTACCCTATTGGGATTTCAATGCTCCCAATATTCCAAATGAGCCCCGTGACGCTTCTGCTGCGGCTGTAATGGCTTCTGCTCTGTATGAATTATCCACTTTAGGCAAACCCGAATACAAAAAAACAGCTGATAAAATAATGGAAAGTCTTTCAGGACCTGCTTATCTTGCCATAGTTGGCACAAATAGCAACTTCTTGTTAATGCATTCTGTTGGAAGTATTCCACATGGAAATGAAATTGATGTACCACTTAATTATGCTGATTATTATTTTCTGGAAGCTCTTGCAAAAAAAAGAAATCTGGAAAAACATTAAGCTGCAGTTCCACTAAATATATTTAACCCTCAGGAGTAAGATTCATTTTACTCTGTGAGGGTTTTTTACCGGAAAATAATCTGGTGCCACTATTGTCCAAAATGGGTATAACTTTGTACATACTTTCAATCAGAGCATTTTTTGATCTTCGTACGATATAAATATAAGCTATATTTGCAAATAATTCACTTTAAAGTCACAAAAATACTGAAGTATGATTAACCTGATTCAACACTTTGCCATACGCAATGAAGTGGGTGAAATTCGTCCCTTAAAAATTGGTCACATCAACGATTCATTTATAGTTGAAAGTAAAAATCCTGGTGGAGAATCCTATTTTCTGCAAAAGATAAACCACCACATTTTCAAAAATGTGGAAGGTTTGCAGAAAAACATACAACTTGTAACAAATCACTTACGCGAAAAACTAAAGGAAGCCGGAGAAACAAATATTGGACAAAAAGTACTGCAATTGGTACCTGCCAACGATGGAAAATTATTTTATCAGGATGCTGAAGGTTCGTTTTGGCGGGTTTATGTCAATATTCAGGGAACTCACAGTTACGATGTCATAACTCCAGAACTTTCTTATAAAGCAGGAGAAGCTTTTGGAAACTTCCAGTTTATGCTTTCCGATATTGCCCACGACGAACTGATTGAAACCATACCCAATTTTCATAATATAGAATTTCGGTTGGAACAGTTCAGAGATGCCGTAAAAGCTAATGCAGCAGGCCGATTGACAAAAACTCAGTGGCTTGTAGATGAAATTGAAAGCCGAGCAGAAGAAATGTGTATGCCTGAACGCCTCTTCCGCGAAGGGAAATTGCCTAAACGCATCAATCATTGCGATACAAAGGTAAATAACATGCTATTCGATACTAACGATGAACCGGTTTGCATTGTCGATCTGGATACAGTAATGCCGGGTTTTGTGCTCTCCGATTTTGGAGATTTTATGCGCTCGGCGGCTAATACCGGTGCGGAAGATGATGAAAATTTAGATAATATCGGAGTGAACCTTGCTATTTTTGAAGCATATACACGTGGTTATCTGAAAAAAGCTACATTTCTTACTCCGGCAGAACTTGGAAATCTGGCTTTTGGAGCTAAGTTATTGAGCTACATGCAAACAGTGCGTTTCTTTTGTGACTATCTGAACGGTGATACTTATTATAAAATTGAACATGAGCATCATAACTGGCAACGCTCACTGGCACAATTCAAATTGCTACAAAGCCAGGAAGAGCATTTTGAAGCCATGCAAAAGATTGTGTTTGATTGTCGGAATTAATTATATGAAACTAAAAAACTCAACCAATGCGCTTAATAATTCAGCCTGACTGTACAGGCATTTCGGAGTGGGTAGCAAACTATGTGATGACTGAAATCCGGAATTTTGCACCTACAGCCGACCGTCCTTTTGTTCTGGGTCTTCCTACCGGCTCAACACCACTGGGGTCTTACCAAAAACTGATAGAACTATACAAAGACGGAAAAGTATCGTTTAAAAATGTGGTGACTTTCAATATGGACGAATATGTAGGCCTTCCCAAAGAACATCCACAAAGCTACCACAGCTTTATGTGGGATAATTTCTTCAGTCTCATTGATATTTGCCCGAAAAATGTAAATATTCTCAATGGCAACGCTCCCAACCTGGAAACAGAATGTGAGGCATATGAAGAAAAAATTAAAGCAATCGGTGGAATTCATTTATTCCTGGGCGGTATTGGCGCCGATGGACATATTGCATTCAACGAACCAGGTTCTTCTTTACATTCGCGTACTCGTATCAAAACACTAACTCAGGACACCATTATTGCCAATTCCCGTTTTTTTGAAAATGATACCAGTCTTGTACCCAAAAATGCTCTGACAGTCGGTGTTGGCACAGTTATGGACTCCAAAGAAGTGCTGATAATGGTCAATGGTCATAATAAAGCACGCGCATTGTATCAAGCCGTAGAAGGTTCAGTAAATCACATGTGGACTATCTCAGCCCTTCAACTTCACCCGAAAGGGATTATTGTTTGTGATGAATCTGCAACCGAAGAATTAAAGGTCGGTACTTACCGTTATTTTAAAGAAATTGAAGGATTGTAGAAATTCAGTTTCCTGCTCGGCTATGCCGCTTGGCTTGCCAAGAATTATTAATTGTGAATTTTTAATTATTAATTAACTCCCATGCAATACGACTTAAGCTCAAGAATTACGCTGGAACGTACTCCTGAAAGGTATTTTCGTCCCGGAGATATGATAGAAAGTCTGCGTCAGACACGCTACGAAAAACTGCGAACCAGCATTTATGCCGATACAACAGAAGGAGCACGCTCTATAGCTCAGAAAGTAGCTACGCTTATCCGTGAAAAGGAAAAACAGGGCGAACGCTGTATCTTAGGGCTTTCAGGTGGGTTTTCTCCACTCGGTATTTACGAAGAATTGGTGAGAATGCACGAAGAAGAAGGCCTGAGTTTTGCCGATGTCGTTGTGTTTAATGTGTCCGAATTCTTTCCGGTAAATCCGGGCGAACGCCACTCCAATGCCAAACTCATCAGAACAAACCTTCTTGACAAAGTAGACTTTAATCCGGTAAACTTTTATACTCCTGATGATACTGTGAATCGTTCAAATGTTTATGACTTTTGTCGTCATTACGAAGAGCTCATAGAACAATATGAAGGACTGGATTTGGTACTGGTAAGTGTGGGGTTAGTAGGCAATATTGCTTACAATGAACCTGGTTCGCAAATCAGTACACTGACTCGTCTGATGCTACTGGATGTAGAATCACAACGTGATTTGAAACGGTTTTACAGTTCGGTGTCCGAAATTCCATCAAGTGCCATCACTATGGGACTTTCAACCTTGCTGAATGCAAAACAGGTCATTCTGCTGGCGTGGGGCGAAAATAAATCGGCCATTCTGAAGGAGGTGATTGAAGGAAAAACCGATGATAATGTGCCGGCTTCGTTCCTGCAATTGCACAAAAACGCAATGGCTGCTATCGATTTAAGTGCGGCTCAGCATCTTACCCGTATCAGTCACCCCTGGTTGGTTGGTCCCTGCGAATGGACCGATATGCTTATCCGCCGCGCCATTGTGTGGCTGTGCAACGAAACGGACAAACCCATTCTGAAACTTACCAACAAAGACTATAATCATCACGGACTGGACGAACTGCTTGCTCTGTTCGGTTCTGCATATAATGTAAATATAAAGATTTTCAACGACTTACAGCACACCATCACCGGTTGGCCGGGTGGCAAACCTAATGCCGATGACTCAAACCGCCCCGAACGGGGCAATCCATATCCGAAGCGTGTGGTGGTTTTCAGTCCTCACCCCGACGATGATGTAATATCGATGGGTGGTACATTTCAACGCCTCGTGGATCAGAATCACGAAGTGCATGTGGCTTATCAAACTTCAGGTAATATTGCCGTAGGCGATGAAGAGGTAATCCGTTACATTTCGCTGATGCAAAACGTGATGGATCGTTTCGATGGTCAGAATCAGGCTATTCGCGCCAAATATGCTCAGATACTTCAATTCCTCACTCAGGAAAAACAGGCCGGTGATGCCGATACCGCTGATGTGCTTTTTGTAAAGGCGCAAATTCGCAGGGAAGAAGCCCGCTCCGCGTGTAGGTTTGTAGGTCTCCAACCTGAAAATGTTCATTTCCTGGATCTTCCGTTTTACGAAACTGGAAAGGTACAGAAAGGCAAACTCAAAGATGCTGATATTCTAAAAGTAATGGAACTACTGGATGAAGTTCAGCCGCATCAGATTTTTGTGGCAGGCGACCTGGCCGACCCGCATGGAACCCATAAAGTGTGTTTAAATGCTGCCCTGGGTGCTATTCACGAACTGAAAGCCAAAGAATGGATGAAAGAATGTCGTGTGTGGATGTATCGCGGTGCATGGGCCGAATGGGAAATTGACCATATCGAAATGGCTGTGCCCATTAGTCCGGAACAGTTGCGCCGCAAACGGAATGCAATTCTGAAACACCAGTCACAAATGGAAAGTGCACCTTTTATGGGAAATGACGAGCGTTTGTTCTGGCAGCGTGCTGAAGAACGCAATCAGGCCACAGCCAATTTATACAACAAATTAGGACTTGCTTCCTATGAGGCCATTGAGGCTTTTGTTGAATATAAATTTGACAGATGAGCAATCGACTAAGTAATTTAAAAAGCAAATGAAGACACTATTCATAAATTATGCTTCAGAACTTGATAATACTGACATTTATCAAGTTGCAGAATATTTTGATAGCAACCAGATGTTTGAATATATTGACATGCTCAATTGGGCCACACAATTTCCCTACAAACCAGTTTGTAGGTTTAAAATAGCTCGTTCCAGTAATAGCTTGTTTATTCATTTCAAGGTAATTGAAAAGAATATACGTGCACTCTATTCAACCGACCAACAGTCGGTTTGGGAAGATAGTTGCGTGGAGTTCTTCTGCAAACAACCCGGTCAAGACCATTATTTTAATTTTGAGTTTAACTGTATAGGTACATGTTTAGCAACCAAGCGAAAAGGGCGTGAATTAGATGTTCAACCACTCTCAGAGCAGAAAATGAAATCCATCATACGATTTGCCTCTTTGGGTAACGAACCATTTGATGAAAAATCAGGTAATATCGAGTGGGAGCTTACTGTCGAAATTCCTTTTGATGTGATAGAAATTCCACATGGAAACCTCCCTGAAACACTACGAGCCAATTTCTATAAATGTGGAGATGGTACTTCTGTTCCACATTACCTGAGCTGGAGTCATATAACAACGGATAAACCCGATTTTCACCGTCCGGAGCTTTTTGGAGAGTTGAGTTTTTAAATTCATTATTCTTTCTATTTCATAATAATTAAGTTCAAACTCAATCAATAATAACATTAGCATTAATAACCAACATTAGCATAAAATCCATTGAGCACCTACTCAGTGGAAATTATTTTCCTTTTTACAATGATTAGTA
The DNA here is from genome assembly GCA_037132235.1 of Paludibacter sp. Classification (GTDB taxonomy): domain Bacteria; phylum Bacteroidota; class Bacteroidia; order Bacteroidales; family Paludibacteraceae; genus Paludibacter. Next base: position 152 of record JBAXPM010000065.1, on the reverse strand, counting down.
GAAATTATTTTCCTTTTTTAGTAAAATAGACTCGTTTAGTAGAAAATATTTATTGAGCAACAAACAGTTTAGTGGAAATTATTTTCTAATTATAATCTATTAGTGGAAATTATTTTCTATTTTTGCAGGTAAACACTACTTTAATGGAAAAT
>JBAXPM010000064.1:0-17086 GCA_037132235.1 Paludibacter sp. | reverse complement strand
AAATTACACTTCAGCTATGGGACAAGCTTTTAGATAGCAACGGTCATTTATTAGGCGGATGTTTAAAGCGATGGCAAACCGAGAAGAAACTCAGTGCAGTATTTGTACAGGAAGAAAAGAAAATAGTAGGTGAAGCATTCGATCAGATTGCCGAACTGGAAAGTAAAAAAATTAAAGCGTCAGATATTAAAAGCAATTAAAACATAAAGTTTATGGGAAATATCGATTTTCAAGCCCTATTGGCAACTCTCAAAGATGAAGTAATAAAGCTTGCCACATCAAGTGTTCAGAGCTATGCAAACGAAGCAAAAATTGATGGTCTTAAACTGTTGGCTAGCCTGCAAACCGACATTAAGAACTGGACTGCGGAATTAGTTGCCGGAAATCTATCGGCTGACGACCTACAGTTTCTGGTTATGGCCAAAAAAGAACTGATAGAAATGAATGCCCTGAAACAAGCAGGACTGGGATTAATAAAAGTAGATGAATTCAAAAACAGTCTGCTGCAACTTGTTGTCAAAACTTTGACTAGTTTATAGTCTTATTCAGTTGATAGTGGACAGTTGACAGTGAATAAAGTCCGAAGGACTAGAATGTGAATAACCGTCCCAATGTATCGGGACGGAATATGAAACCATCAAAAACATAACCCCGAAGTGGGTTCAATAAAAAATAATAAACGAAATAATTGTCTTGACTCTAATATCTATAAAAATGAAAAAGAAATCAGAATTTGGAAAAATAAGTGGCGTTGATTTGCTCAATGCCTTGTATCATGCCTTGGTAACAGCCATCTTCCCGTTCCTGGCTTACCTCAATAAAGGTGAATTACCAAAAACCAATCAGGAATGGATCATGTTAGGAGGAGTATTTCTTACAGCCTTCTTCGGTTCGCTGTTTAAACAGGGAGTAACCAATTCGGATGGGGTGTTATTTAAACGGGAGGGATAGAAGCCCCCTAACCCCCTAAAGGGGGAATATAGAAAAGATAAAACAAAGAAAAATAATTATAGAACTAATCTTAAAGTCACCCTTCAGGGGGATATAGGCGGCAAATTACAAAATGAATCTATCTAAGAATTTCACGCTCGAAGAGCTAACACGTACTAACTCACGCTTACCCAATGTACCATCAGAGGCGGAGATAACCAAACTTAAGGAATTAGTTACAGGATTACTTCAACCCCTGCGGGATATGTTGGGACAGCCAATACACGTAAACTCGGGCTTTCGCAGTGTGGCAGTAAACAAAGAAATGGGTGGCGCATCGAAACCCCTCTCGCAACATTGCAAAGGCGAAGCAGCCGACCTCGAAGCATTTGATAATGTGGCTCTTTTCAACCTTATCCGCACACACTTCGACTTCGACCAACTGATATGGGAGGGTGGCGACAATAATCATCCTGATTGGGTACATGTAAGTTACAAAACCAAAGCTAACCGAAAAGAGGTATTGCGGATGACCGTGGTGAAGGGAAAGAAGGTGTATACAGTGTTCAGTTAGCAGTCAACAGTTAGCAAGATAAACAAAATAAATAACTTTAAAAACAATATTTTATTAACTTTTAAAAACAAACACTTATGAAAACACCCAAACAAAGCAAATTGTATTTAATTACTTCAGTTTTATTAATGTTTACTATGACATTAAGTGCACAATGGCAAACTATAACCAATGACAATACTTGGTTTTTGGGTTCGGGAAGTGTTGGTATCGGAACTACGACCCCGCAAACCCCTTTGCATATAAAACAAAATTTGATCTTAGGTGGAGTAGCTACCAATTTTATCTCATTAACGCGCGAGGAAGCTAATGTTGGTGGTAACCTTATGTATGTGAACGATTTTGTAAATCGCGAAAGTTCTGGTAGTGGCTGGTCTTCTGCTTCATACCTAAGAGGTATAAGTGTTGATGCCAGTTTTTTAACGCCGTCTACGCTTCGTACTTGGATAAAACAAAAACCTGCCGATACTAAAATTGAATTTGGAGATATGGATAATATTTTTATGAGTGTGAGTAATAATGTAGGCATTGGAACAACTTTAGCTTCTACAAAACTTCAGGTAAGTTCAACTAACTCGGAATACATACCAAATACTGCCAGTTTTTCAATTCAAAAACTAGAAGAAAGATATGGGTTATTTTCCGGGCTTGCAAGCACTGGTAATGCATGGCTTCAGGCAGGAAGAACTGATAATAGCATTAATTATGATTTAATACTTCAAGCCAGAGGTGGAAAAGTGGGAATTGGAACAACGACACCAATTTCAAAGTTTGATGTAAAAATGGCATCAAATCAACATATACAAATGCTCAATGATGTGAATGGAGCATATCCGGGTGCAGTAGGTATTGTATCAATAAACGATGCCAATTTGGATTATACCCCCATGGGATTTTTAGCATCTAATTATTATTTTGGAAATGGTAATGTCGGTATTGGTAAATTACCGACCAATATTAAACTCGATGTTGGAGGCAGTGCTAGTGTCGATACGGAATTTTCAATATCAGGATCTGGAGCAGTTAATGGTATTGGAGGAGAAATACACATTTACAACTCGGCTAAAACAGGAGTAGGTGAAATGTCAAGATGGTCGATTTATAATATGAATGGTGGTTATGGAAACTCACTTCAGTTTTGGGCATACGACGATCATAATACATATAATCATAGAGTGACCTTTCAGGATGATGGAAATGTGGGTATAGGAGTTCCTCACCCAAACTTTAAACTCGATGTTGATGGTGATATGCAGATAATTAGCAATAGAAAAATCGGTCATAATCTAAATGATGTATTTACTTATGATACTGATAAAAGTATGGGTCATTATTCTTTAGGTTGGTTTGCTGATTCGAAAACCATTGCTGCCGGTCCGGCATTGTGGATGAGTGGTTATGGAGGTGTCAAATTATTTACTCATGGTTTGCAAAGATTTGCGATCAGTGAAAATGGTAAAATTGGAATTGGGATTACAAGACCTGATGAATTTCTGGCAACAACTCCAACGGAAGAACTTTTAACTGTAAATGGAACAATCCACGCTAGAGAGGTGAAGATTGATTTAAGTACAAATCTTGCCGATTATGTGTTCGATAAAAACTATCAACTCATGCCATTAAACAAAGTGGAGGAATATGTGAACGCCAACAACCACCTGCCCGAAATACCTTCGGCCGCCGAAGTAAAAAACAAAGGGATGAATATGGGTGAAATGCAGAACAAATTGCTTCAAAAAGTAGAAGAACTGACTCTGTATGTAATTGAGCAACAGAAGCAGATAGATCAATTGAAACAGGAATTGAAAAAATAATTTCGTAAAATAAAACTTATCTGTTCACTTCTCAATGAATAGATAAGTTTTATAGATGCTACAATTTATTTTATTAATTTTGTGAAGCTGTTAATATGACTTGTCATACTCTAAAACTAATTAAAATGAAAACAATCAAATTATTACTACTGTGTTTTGTTGCAGTTTTTTTGAGTAGTTGCTGTAACGAATCAACGCAAATAATGAAATATCACTTTTTTTCAAGAACTGAACTCGATGATATTTATATGAATACAGACTCGATTCTTAACTTTCAAAGTAAAGTTTCAAAATATGTTACTTATGAACAATTTAAAGGAAATCCACATACATATTCCGAAATTGACACAGTTCTTTTTATATCTGAAAATGGTGATACAATATCTTGCAATTATGACAATCGTATAATTATTGATGATATTCCTGATGGTTTGGGTTTAGGTTACCATGCCTCCACAAGAACAACAATTGGAATAGGTCTATATTCTATTGATAGCTGTTTTATTTCCGGTGCAGCTTTTAGTATGCAAAAACCAAGTGAATTTATGCAAGATAGTCTATCCAAACATATCGGTTTTTGGTATCCTGATTATAAAAAAAAAGGATTTGATGCCCAATTACTTAAATATGGAGAAAATAATCCAGATAACACATATTTTATTGTATCAAGAGAAACGTTCAGCATAAATAGCATACAAATTGCTAATTGTTTATTTGTTAGATTTTTCGATGAATTATCAAATCAAAAAGCATTAATTGTGTATTCAAACAAATATGGATTTTTAAACCTTAAAGATAATCAACATGAAATTACACGGATTTTATAAACAAATACTGCTCCTTATTTTATTCTGTAACAGTTTGTATGGATTTACCCAAAGTTCTTCATATCCTTGTTATGTTTGGAGTGTTGACCAAAATACTGTTTTACGAACAGTGAATTCAATTTCAACAATTTATAACGGTAAAACTATCAGCGGTAAATATCTAACAATATTAGGGAAAAATCACACAACAGTAATTAAACCATACATCATAATTGAAGGAATAGACTTTTTAAATGACACATATTTTAATGATCATATCAATTTGTTCAATAATTATGCTTATCCAAATAAATCAGCTGCCCTGATTTATAATCTGTATGATAATGATTATGATGTAATTATTCTTGATTTTGACAATAGTACTGATTACTTACAAAACAATGCAATGCTTCTGGTTCAGCTTATTAAGGATATTTACACAAATAATTCATTAACGGAAGATAACTTTGTGGTGATGGGTTTTAGCATGGGAGGGTTGATTGCACGATATGCATTAACCTGGATGGAAGCTAATAATCAGAATCATCACACACGGCTTTTTGTCTCGCACGATGCACCACAAAAAGGAGCAAATTTCCCATTGGGATTGCAGGAATTGATTGAGGATATCAGAAATAATACAGCTGTAGTAGGTATAGCAACTAATATATTGCTTATGTCGTTCAATAGTTATGCCCCCGCAGCAAGTCAAATGCTATTATATCATTACTCGAATTCGAAAGATGGAATTGCGCGACCATCAGATGAAGGTGTAAATTTTTTTTCGGAGTTATACAGTTTGAGTCCTACGACTAATGGTTATCCAGCAATTCCATTAAAGATTGCTTCATCAAACGGGAATTATTCAGGATATGGTCAGGGCTTTAACCCCGGAGATAAGCTATTAGACTTTAATTATACGAAGGAAAATGAAGATTTATTTATTCAATGGCCCTACTGTTTTATGTTAGGTGCATGTGGTGTATTTGATTTTTCCGGATATTCCTGTCCAATGGCATCAGACAATATATCTGTAACAGTTAGAGCAGGTTTTGATGGGAGTCAACCTATCGAAGAGTTTAATATCTATTCATTGGGAGCTCATTCTATTGGTAATACAACCCTACAAACTCCGATGGGAGGGGGAGGTCAACAAACATTTCTTTCAGGAAATTATTCCTACGATAATGCTTCGGGATCTTATTCACCTGGATATATGGAAATGCTTTCCGATGCTATATCAAGCACTCTTGGAGTATCGGTATATTCAAAAGAGAATACGTGCTTTATACCTACAGTGAGTGCTCTTGATTTAAATATTGGTATCAATGATTCGTTTAATTTAAACAGCTCTCAATGCTATACCAATTTTGATTATATCTATGCTAATACCAATCAAAATTTTAATCATTTTTCATTGAATCAGGAAGCCGAGAATTTTATAATGAGTCATGTACTTGCAAATGAAACACCTCGACAGAAATATTATTTTACTTCACAGAATTTAACTCTACCAACAAATCACACAGTCATTGAAAATGAACAATACGATAAAATAGTTAAATATACAATTACAAATAATGGGAATTTTACCGTGCAATCGGGAGGTTCATCATCTTTAATAGCAGGGCAATCTGTTGATTTAAAACCCGGTTTTAGTGCTAATTTAGGTAGCTATTTTAATGCAAAAATTAAAGCATCCGATTTATTTTGCGAACAGAAAGTTCAATTTAAATCGAGATTATTAGCATCAAATTTATCGGCAGATTCATTAAATAGTTCGTATCAAAAAATATATGATTGTAATAACTTTTCTGAAATACCAAATTACAATCCAAACTTGAAGTATTTTAATTGCCAGATTGATACTACTAAACAGCAAGTGATTTCTCGAACTGATTCATTGTTGAATGTAAATATCTCAGTATTTCCTAATCCAATGACAACTCAAATGAACATATCTCTGACTGAGTTAATTCCAATTAATAACCTTGAGATAAAAGTATTTGATCCCTCATCCTATCTTTTGTATTCAATTAATTCTGTCAATTCAAGAAATCTTCAATTCAATCTTCCAAATTCTCAAACAGGACTTCTAACCGTTCAATTTAATTTCAATAATGGTATTTATATTTATAGCAGAAAAGTTTTAAAACAATAGGTTTGTCTCAAAAGAGTGAAATGCATACTAAACGACATAAAAAAGTAAAAAAAATAACGCTGTATGTAATTGAGCAACAGAAACGCATAGAAGCATTGGAAAAGAATCAGAAATAATAATCATTTACTTTAAAATGATACTAATATGAAAAAAATAATAGCCGGATTATTTTTGCTACTTTTGGCAATCCCTTTTTATTGCCAAACACAGCAACAGATTAATCTTGATAAATACTGGAGATACCGTAACAGGCTACGAGAAAAGTTTATTAAAGTAAGTGAAAACGTGATGGATCAGGGTACGAATATTCCGGCAGCAGAGATATTTTATAACGACCCTGAAAATTTGACTTATATGAATAATAGAATCTGTTGGGGTGATGAGAATAGTAATATGAGCCAATACCTCTCGGTTCTTGCCACCGAACTGTGGATTCTGAAGAACAACGGACAGGATTATACCGTAACCTTGAAAGAACTCTATTATGCCATGCTTGCTTTAGAACGATTGGATTATTTTTCCGAATCGTATTTTCGAGGAGGAACAATTAATGATGGTGATATAAATGGATTTTCACTACGCGATGATGTTTCACTCGATTTTTGGAGCAAATATAAAAGTCATTTTGATGCTAAAATAAGTCAATGTGATGGTTTTCTGGTACAAAACAGTAATCTTAACGGTCATTGTTCGTATAAGGAAGCAAATAGTCAGGACATTATCGAACATAGAATGTTAGGATTAGGTTTAATCAGCAAACTGTTAACTAGTTCTGAATCAATAGCAAATTTACCCTGTGTTATTAATGCTACAATAGTATCGTATTTAACCAATAAGGGGATAATGAATACGACCCAACAAACTGTTGATTTTTCGTTATGGGCAAAGGATATTGTGAAACGTAATATTAATAGTATGCAGTACAGTGATTTAACATCGATAGTGGGGGTATTAGGTCTATTTGATGCTGCTTTGAGTCATTGGGTATTATTCAATCCTGTTACAAATACACCTGTACTTGAAGGTAATGGAAAGGATGGAGGAGTTGCTATGATAAGCCATGGTATCGTTTTCGCAGGACAAGCAATAACAGGAGAGAATTTAGCTATATATCCTAGTTTTGGTGACGTAAATAGCTTTTCTATGTTAAACAGTGTGTTTACAGATGATAATTTCAGAAATACAATGTTCCCTAATTCGGATCCTATTTATACTAAATTTGATTTAATCCGTACGGTTGCATGTATAGGAAATGTATCAACTAATAATGCTACTGCGTTTGATGAATTAAGACAACAACGGGATCAATGGTATTATTATGGGAATTGCTCCTTCTATAATAGAAATAATACCAAAAGTACATACATATCCGAGCATCTCCCTCTTGTTAACTTAGTGATGCACGACCCAGATTATAGGATATTAGGAGTTGAGGATACTAAATATAATTCAGAAATAGCCATTTATCAAGGATTACTTGATACTGCACCATACGATGGTCCGGCAACTAACTGCCCTGTAACTAATTGGACTTCAATTTCTCGTTGTTTATGGCCTGAACATTTAGGTAAAACCATTAATCAGCAACCCGATCAAGCAGAGGAAGATAAAGTTAAAACAACATCACGTGCTTATGTTGATTTCAATGGTTTGGATTATATGATGTTGCATAATTTATATTACATTGCTTTCCGAAAGGAAGATATCCGTTCGTTAAATATTACAACTGCCGATGTTGACAGAAGAACCTATTCGCAATATGCTAAAACCATTGAATCTACCGCTTCAGTAGTAGGAAGCGATGTTACATACAGAGCAAAACAACAGATAAAACTTCAACCCGGATTTAGTGCTAGTAGTATAGGTAATAAAAAGTTTGTAGCTTATGTCGGTACGCGTCCAAACAATTACGACGGTAGTATTTATGTTATGCCTCCATCTCCACAATCGATGAGCAGAAAAAAAAATATTAGCAACGATAATACTGAAACATTACTTGATGATATTCAATCAACTAACATCAATATTTCAATTTATCCGAATCCAAGTAAAGGAAAATTTGAAATATCAGCAAATAGTTCTAATTTTCCTGTCAACTATCGTGTTGCAAATTCAAATGGTGTTGTAGTGAGCAGAGATTGTATTAATTCAAATAATCAAGTGATTGATATATCTGCATTACCCAAAGGCTTTTACTTTATCAGTTTGTATTTAAATGACAAAACAGTTACAAAAAAAATAATATTAAATTAAACAAATTACTACGTCTTCATTATATATTAAATTCAAACAAAATTTTATGAAAAAAGCAATAACCTATTTATTAGTACTATTTATGTTATACTCTTGTCAGGATGACAAATATGACTTGCCTGGTGATAAAAGTCCATTATTCAAGAATAATGAGGTAGTTTATTTTCAAAATACTATGAATAATAAATTGGATACATTTAATTTAAGCGTTAAGGATTATTGGTCTCAAACTATAGAACGTAATTATTTTAGATATATAATTGTTTATTATGTAAAACCAAGCCAAAAGACAACATTTTTGCATTTTAATATTAGTTCACATGCTGAAGGCTATGCTTCTTTCAGTATATTATTTTCAGAATCTGATTTTAATACAGGTAATAACCCTGTCAATTTCACTATAAATGGAATTACATATAATAATGTTTACAAAATTCAGGATCAACTTGTTACTGTTGGAGATACAATACCAAACTGCGTTTACTTTAACTATAATTATGGCATTATTCGCTATGAATATAAAGATGGTAGAGCATATAATCTGATAAGAAAATAAAAGCAGTAATCCAATGATTTAAAGTCATTGGATTATTTATTGTTCTATTTTTATGAAGAATCTAATAATCTTTATTTCATTTTGTTTCCCAATATGAATCACTTTAGGCAAATTTTACAGATATTTATTTCAGTCCTTCTTTTAAATGGGTGCGCAGTTTACTATCCTCAAACAACAGATATCCCACTGATAAAGGAGAAGAATGAATTAAGAGTGGATGGTGGAATTTCATTATTTCCTGCAATTAATGGAACAGTCAGCTATGGATTGACAGAGAAAATAGCGGTTCAGCTTTCCGGAAATTTGATGGTAGCTGGCAACCATAATCCCATACCTACATTCCCATATTTGATTACCGGTGCTGTTGGTTTATATAAATTTAACCCAACCAATAACTGGACAAAAGAATTATATGTAGGGTTTGGGAATGGATATTCTACTGATTATTATTGGAGAGATATGCCCTATGCAACATTATCAGGGAATTATCAAATTTATTATATTCAGGGAAATATAGGGCGACGAGGTATTAAACATAAATTTTTCGAGTATGCTTTTGGATTAAAACTCGGATTAATTAACTCGCATCTTCATGAGCACTATGATAACCCTACTTTCCAGCCAAGAAATGAAGTAAAACATAATGAATTAGGTGCTTTTATCGAACCTGCAATTTCAATTAAACTGGGCAGTGATAGGCTAATGTTTAATATCAAACCAAGCTTTTGTTATATAAAGAAAATTATCAACACAATTAACACAACTAACAGTTATACTACTCAAAATATATTTGATTTTAGTTATACTGTAGGATCAGATTATCCCTATTTCCCTTATGGTATAGGATTGAGTTTGAACTATAGATGGTAATATGTCTGATTTAGCATAGCTGATACTTATATTGCTTTCAATGGATTAGATTACATGATGCTGCATAATTTGTATTATATAGCATTCCGAAAAGAAGATATTAAAACGATCAATACCTGCGACGATAACGGGTTACATCGGAAATGACAGATTGGTTAATTGGTCAGATAGACCCAGATAACTTAAACCTGCAAAATACGGTTTATTCAACGAAATCGTTACAATATGAGGCAAAAGAAAGTATATTTGCAGGCAGGAATGTAACCACAGGGACACAAGGTGATTTGATTGTAAAAGATAATTCGAATGTTAGCTTTGCAGCTGGGGAATCCATAGTTTTAAAACCGGGATTTTCAGTAAAGTCCGGTTCCATTTTCCACGCTTACATTAAAGATTATACTTGCTCCGCGACAAGTCAAACGAATATGATGGCTAGGTCGTCAGGGCATAAGAATAATTCGGAAAATACAAACAACGAATCTAATAACAAATTGCCGATCAACCAGTCTCCATCTGTTACAGACATATTAAAACCGGATAGAATTAAATTAACTCCAAATCCAACCAACGGTGAATTTGAGGTATTTATTGATCAGCCCGATAGCAAAAGTGTAACAATACAAGTATTCAATATGATGGGAAGTTTAGTTTATAGCGATATTGCAGATGCAGGTTTAGGAAAGAGAATTTATATAAACGATCAACCGAATGGTATCTATTTGCTAAAAATTACAAACAATAACGGGAAAATAATCACAGAGAAAATAATAAAGAAATAATCCTAAAACTACAATCATGAAAAAATGGATATTTATTTTGCTTTCTATGGGCTTAACCGCATGTGTGTATAATGATGAACCAGTCATATATAGTCAATTAACAAAGGATGACTTGAGTTATTTGCATTACAACAAAGATACTTTCATATCTACAGGTAAAGATGTTGTATATAAAGATACGCTTAATTACATATTAAATAATATTGATACTCTCAATATAACTGTTACAACGAAAATATATTCCATATATGATAATCCTTTCTTTACCTATTATAAATCGATTAGTGGTCGATCTTTAATTTCTTTCAATAAAAGTACGGGGTTTAATTATGCTAATATACTTGTTTCAAGACTAGGAAATCGCAACTCTGAGAAATTCTTTGAAATAGACGCTAATGGTACATGGGGTTACAGTAAGCAATATTTCAGCATTGATACTTTCACTCTTGATACTGCGTTGGTATTAGGAAAACTATATCAGAATGTTTATAAATTTTACCCTCCGGAAGAAGGTAAATCCGATATCAGGTTAATCTTTTTTGCCAAGAAGTATGGTTATATAAAGATTGAAAAACTTGATGGAACAAAGATAGAGCTTATTGATAGGAGTAAATAAGACCGTACAATACGAGGCAAGACAAAGTATAGTAGCAGGCAGTAATGTAACCACCGGGACACAAGGTGATGTGATTATAAAGGATAATTCGAACATTACCTTTACAACAGGAGAATCCATAGTTTTAAAACCGGGATTTTCTGTCAAAGCAGGTTCCTCTTTCCACGCTTACATTAAAGATTTTACTTGCTCTGCTACAAGTCAAACGAATATGATGGCAAGGTCGTCTGGGCATAAGAATAGTACGGAGAATACAAACAATGAATCAAATAACAAATTGCCTAGCAACCAGTCTCCATCTGTTACAGATATATTAAAACTGGATAAAATTAAAATAACTCCAAACCCAACCGACGGTGAATTTGAGGTATATATTAACCAGCCCGATAGCAAAAGTGTAACAATACAAGTATTCAATATGATGGGAAGTTTAGTTTATAGCGATATTGCAGATGTAGGTTTAGGAAAGAGAATTTATTTAAATGATCAGCCGAATGGTATTTATTTGCTAAAAATTACAAACAAAAATGGAAAAATAACGACAGAGAAAATAATTAAGCAATAATCCAAAAAACTTCGATCATGAAAAAAATTATATTCATTTTTCTTATAATGGTATTGGTTTCTTGCGAAAAGAATGAGATGCCAGTTGGGTACTGTCAATTCACAAAAGATGATTTGAGTCATTTGAATTACAACAAAGATACATTGACTTTTATAGGGCAGAAAATTGTATATAAAGATACAATTACCTATCTGTTGAATGGTACCGACAGTATTCATGTTCCTATTAAAACAGAATTAGATGTTTTCGTTTCTAGTCTAATTGATTTTCCAAATGTAAAAAAAAGTATTTTTGGTGAATCATTAATCGTCTTTACAGATAAAACAGGATTTGAGTTTGCGGATATACGTATTTACAGAACAAGTGATTACGGAAATGCTGATATTTATTTTCAGGTGAGTGGATTTGGTAATAATGCTTATTCAGAACGATACTTTGTAAATGATACTGCCACACTTGACACTGCCTTAGTACTGGGTAAAATATACCAAAATGTTTATAAATTTTATCCTACGGTAGAAGGTAAAACTGATATCAGGCTAATTTATTTTGCCAAGAAGTATGGTTATATAAAGATTGAAAAACTTGATGGAACAAAGATAGAGCTTATTGATAGGAGTAAATAAGACCGTACAATACGAGGCAAGACAAAGTATAGTAGCAGGCAGTAATGTAACCACCGGGACACAAGGTGATGTGATTATAAAGGATAATTCGAACATTACCTTTACAACAGGAGAATCCATAGTTTTAAAACCGGGATTTTCTGTCAAAGCAGGTTCCTCTTTCCACGCTTACATTAAAGATTTTACTTGCTCTGCTACAAGTCAAACGAATATGATGGCAAGATCGGCAGGGTATAAGAATAATTCGGAGAACACAAACAATGAATCTAATAACAAATTGCCTAAGAACCAGTCTCCATCTGTTACAGACATATTAAAACCGGATAGAATTAAAATAACTCCAAACCCAACCAACGGTGAATTTGAGGTGTCTATTGATCAGCCCGGTAGCAAAAGTGTAACAATACAAGTATTCAGCTTCTACTTCGGCTCTTCCCTCAGCAGCGAAAACAAAAACAAGATTATTGAGAGGATGGGGAAATAGTTTAAGTTTGAGGGTCGTAGTTATTTATACTCCTGATTTTTAAATTGACAATCCTGAAAAGCGGTTGTCAATTTTTTTTGTACTTTTGTAACAAAATGATTTGTTATGAGAAAACTGATACTCTTCGCACTGACTATTTTTTCGACACTTTATCTGGCAGCACAGGATATTCCCGAACATATTTCGTACACCCGCATTTATGATTTCCTGGACGAACTGGCAACGGATGGTGTTATTGAACTGAATTCGGTTGTAAAACCCTATTCACGCTTATATATTGCCGAAAAACTGCTTGAAGCTGATGCGAACAAAACCCTTAATTCACGTCAACGGGCAGAATTAAAGTTTTTCAAGAATGAATTTGCGTTGGAACTTCATAGCTTGCCTGATAACATCCTTGAACTCCGAACCAAAACATCCACCCTGGCTTTACTTCAGCCGGCTTACAATTACAAAGACTCTGCTTTTCGTGCCAGAATTACCCCGATTTTAGGAATGCATGTAACTACAAATGCAAACGGTGCATTTACCAAACGCTGGTATGGTGCAGAATTGCAAACGATGATTGGCAAAAACCTGAGTGTTTACGGAAGTCTGCGCGATATGTCGATTGATGGAAGCAGGTTGAAAGGCATGCCAGTTTCAGATGCATTGCTGGCACGACCGACTTATCTGAATGATTATCCCGGTTTTGAATACAAAGAATCTGCATTGGGTGGCGATTTCAGCGATTCTCGTGGAGGAATTAAATATAGCTGGAACTCTGGTTCTATTGGATTAGTAAAAGACAATGTGATTTGGGGTGATAATTATCATGGCTCGAATATACTCTCAGGACGTACACCATCGTTTCCTCTGCTGACGTTGCATGTAAAACCGGTTAGCTGGTTTGATTTTCAGTACATGCACGGTTGGTTGGTGTCAAATATAAAGGATTCTACCCGTTACTACATTGATAATGTTGGTGTAAAGAAATATCGAATGGCTAATAAATTTATTGCAGCAAATCTGTTTACATTTATACCCATCAGAAACCTGAATCTGTCTATCGGAAATTCAATTATTTATGCCGAACCAAACATTCAGGCAGCTTACCTGATTCCGATAGCATTCTATAAATCAGAGGATCATACACTAACGAAAGGATTGGCATTGGAAAATCAGAATTCACAGGTTTTTCTGAATATCAGTTCGCGGAATATCAACCATTTACACTTGTATACATCCATTTATGCTGACGATATTAGTTTTGGCCGCTTTCTGCCAAACAGTAAGGAGCGTAATCCGATTTCGTATAAAGTTGGCGCGAATCTGAGCAATTTTCCGATAGAAAATCTGTCATTAGTAGCCGAATATACCAATACAAATATAATCAATTACAAACTTTCAATCCCTGTTTTGACATGGGCATCAAACGGTTACAATCTTGGAAGTTATCTCGACGATAATTCCACGGAACTTTATCTGGCAGCCCGGTATAAACCCATTCAGGGAGTGGATATAAGTTTGTCATACACCGATGCAAAACACGGAAATGAGTATATATACCTCCGTAGTGATATTGATGATATTATAAGTCAGGCATCGTTAGGTGATATTACCTGGAGCAGTATTACCCTGGCATGTGATGTTCATGTGGAAATAATAAACAATGTGTACGCTTTTGCAAACGTAACTTACAGCGATATAAAAGGTTACGATTTGACAACGGCAATTAAACCAGGTGAGGACAGAAGAACTGCCCAGGGTTATCTTGATTTATTTACACCCAAATATATGCAGGGTAAAAACACTACGCTTTCATTTGGATTGAGTTTTGGTTTCTGATAATACGAATTACACGAATTAATACGAATTTCGCTAAACGAAATATAAATGAAAAATACTTTAATCATAGGCATAACCGGCGGCATTGGCAGTGGAAAAACAACACTGTCAGAGCATCTGCGCCGTGAAGGATATTCAGTTTACGATTCGGATAAGGAAGCCCGCAGGCTGCAAAATGAACATCCTGTTATCCGGGAAAAACTAACAGAACTTTTTGGTGCTGATATTTACAATGAATCCGGACTAAATCGTGCCGAAATCGCAAAAATTGTGTTTGGTAATCCCGAATTGCTTCGTAAACTCAACGATATTGTTCATCCTGTGGTACGTGATGATTTCAAACAATGGATAATGCGTAATAATTCCGAAAAATATGCATTTGTGGAGTCGGCAATTTTGTTCGAAAGCGGGTTTAATAAGCTGGTAGATAAAGTGATACTGATGACTGCTTCCGAAGAATTAAGGATTCGGCGTGTTATCAAACGCGATGGAGTAAACCCCGAACAGGTAAAAGCCCGCATGTCAAATCAGTTTGACGATAAAGATAAAATTCCTTTTGCAGATTATGTAATTCACACCGACGACAACCTGCCAATGATAGATAAGATGAAGCGTTTATTGCTTCAGTTATCGGATATTTAAAGATAAATTCCTGCTATTTTTCTTCCGAATTGTTTTTAAATTAAATGATTATCCGCAAAGTATGCAGGGCAATATTAAATGTTTTAATTTGAAGAAGAAGGGCGTAGCCACGAAATCTTCGTAGAATAAATAAAAATTAGAAATTGAGGGGCATAGCCCTGAAATCTATGGTTTAAGATGTCAGGGCTAAAGCCCCTTTGTTGTGTACATATTATTCTGCTACGAAGATTGCAGGGCTACGCCCCTGGATATCATTTGAAATTAATTTACCCCGAAATTTTCATAAAAAATAATGTTAAATCAAGGATAATTTCATGTTTGTTTTTGTAATTTTGTTGTATAATAATTTCTTGAAACTTAAAAGTATTGTGCTATGAAAGTAAAAGAAGTTCTTGACAATTTGAAACAACGGTTTCCGAACGAACCGGAATATTATCAGGCCGTTGAAGAAGTATTACACTCCATTGAAGAAACCTACAATGCGCACCCCGAATTTGAAAAGCAAAATATCATAGAGCGCATTTGTATTCCCGACCGTATCTTTTCGTTCCGTGTCTCTTGGGTGGACGATAAAGGTAATGTGAAAACTAATATGGCTTATCGGGTGCAGCACAATAACGCCATTGGTCCTTATAAAGGTGGAATTCGTTTCCACGAATCTGTTTCTCCTTCCATTCTTAAATTCCTGGCTTTCGAACAAACCTTTAAAAATGCGCTGACTACCTTACCTATGGGTGGTGCAAAAGGTGGTTCTGATTTTAGTCCGCAAGGTAAATCGGATGGTGAGATTATGCGTTTCTGTCAGGCTTATATTCTGGAATTGTGGCGCCATATTGGTCCCGAAACCGATGTTCCGGCAGGTGATATCGGAGTTGGTGGTCGCGAAGTGGCTTACATGTATGGCATGTATCGCAAGCTGGCTCACGAAAACACAGGAACATTTACCGGCAAAGGACTTGAATTTGGCGGTTCGCTTATTCGCCCCGAAGCAACCGGATATGGGAATATCTATTTTCTGATGAATATGTTGAAACGAAAAGGAATCAACGATTTGAAAGGTCAGATAGTAGCTATCTCAGGTTCGGGTAATGTGGCAACATATACGGCCGAAAAAGTGCTTGAACTGGGTGGAAAAGTGCTAACCATGTCCGACAGCAGCGGTTATATTTATGATCCGGATGGTATTGACACTGAAAAACTTGCTTATATCTTCGATCTGAAAAACAACCGTCGTGGAAGAATTAAAGAATACGCAGATAAATACGGTTGCAAATATGTTGATGGCCAGCGTCCGTGGGCTGAAAAATGCACAATTGCATTGCCATCAGCTACACAGAATGAAATTGATGGTCATGATGCTGAAATGTTGGTGAAGAATGGCTGCATTGCAGTTTCAGAAGGTGCAAATATGCCTTCCACCATCGAAGCTGTTAATATATTCCTGAAAAATAAGATTTTATATGCACCGGGGAAAGCCGCTAATGCCGGTGGAGTTTCAGTTTCCGGTTTGGAAATGTCGCAAAACGCCATGAAACTTAGCTGGCCGAAAGAAGAAGTGGATAAACGCTTACAGGATATTATGA
>JBAXPM010000063.1:0-17419 GCA_037132235.1 Paludibacter sp. | reverse complement strand
GTTATTCTGTTGTAATACAGACATATAACCTACTTATAAGGAGCGACTAATTATTTCAATTAAGATTATAAATTGTATATCACCTCGCGTCCAGTAAATCTCCCCTTTCTCAAAGGGGAGTCTCAGGCTGAAAGGCTGAGGAGGGGTTAAAAAATATTATTCATCATCATCCTCAAAAAAATCCCCAAACCTCCCGGGATCAAAACCACCTTCGTCATCATTTTCATCATGACTTACTCCCGGTGGATTAAATAATCCCCAGCGGTCGGCAATGTAGTTGGTTTTATCAAAGCCCGCCACCCAGTCGATAAACAGCAGGCGGTATTCTTCCACTTTGTCGCGCACCATCATATAGTATTCGGCATGTTCAAAGCCAAACATCCGCAACGAATGAATATGTAACTTCAGGCTGTGGGCAGCACGGCGGATAAGCGCTGCATTCTCCATGCGGATATCGTACAAATCGCCTCCCTCGGCAGCAGCAATCTTGGCGCAAAGCATATAGGCATCTTCCAGCATAAGCTGCTTGGTGTAGCCCAACTCTCCCTCCTCATCCTCAATCAATGATGCAATGCTTCGTACCAGCTCGGTAATCTCCTGCCCTTTTTGGTAGAGCGGCATCTTATCCAGCTTATCGTGGGGGTTATCGTAGTCGTTGTGTTCGTGGAACATAAGATTGTTAGTTTAAGAGACCTAACAGGTTTCCAAAACCTGTTAGGTCTAAAAGGATGTATTTTCACCCATTATATTTCTTGAAATTCTCGGCCTGTTCAAATATCTCCTTGAACACTTCATCGCGGGTAACGGGGGGATAACCGTGTTCAGCCAATAATATAATCAGGTCGGCTTTTAGTTCCGCTTTGATATCGTCGCGCTGGTTCCAGTCGGTATAGCGGGCTTTATCGTCCACCACTTTTTTCACTTCCCGGGCAAGGACTAACAATTTATCATCTGGATATACAAAGTCATACCTTCGTGCCAGATCTTTCAGAATATCGTAAAAGGCTTTTTCTTCAAAATCAATTCCCATATCAGCAAACGATTCCTTTTCCTTTATCAGTGCATGATACAGGTCGATGATCTCATCGGTAAAATCTTCCAGCACCTCACTGCGCAGAATATCCATTTCCTTGCGCTCGTTGTATTTATCAACGATGTTTTGAAGCTGTCTGGAGAAATCAATTCCCTTTATTTTGTTTACCCGTTTGAATTCCTCAATAGCCCTCAAAAGCAGCTTTTCCAACAGTTTAATTTTGGTATGAGGCAGTTTAATCTTATCAATCTTGGCTAAGTAGTCCTCATCAAACAGATCGATGGTAGGTTCGTTTTCCTCGCCCAGTTTATAGATTTCTTCCACACCTTCACTCGTAATGGCTTCCTTTATCATTTCCCGCACCCGGGCATTCATTTGTTCTGTGTCGGGTGCTTCGCCACGGGTAAGTTTGGCAACTATGGAACGTACAGCTATATAAAAGTGAATGGTATCGCGTTCCTGTTGTGTGAATTCCGAAGTGCCGCAACAAATATCATAAGCCGCTTTCAACCTTCTGGCTATGCCCATAAACCGGCGTTCCACCTGCATGGTGAGTTGCACAAACTCAGCTGCTTTGTTCAGGCATTGCAGTTGTTCCAGGGGTGTGCCTGAAAAGTATTTCTCGCTGTTGAACTTGTGGAATATCTTAGCCAGCAAATCCAGTTGATCTTTGGCAGCTACTACCGACTGTGCCACATCCTCATAGTTCACCCCATCCAGCTTCGAATACTTTTTCAACGCCATATTCATCTGGGTTTTTATGCCGATATAATCCACTACCAGACCCTTTTCTTTGCCTTCAAACTTACGGTTGACGCGGGATATAGTCTGTATCAGGTTATGTTGCTGTATGGGTTTATCAATATAAATGGTATCCAGAAATGGCACATCAAAGCCCGTGAGCCACATATCCACCACAATGGCTATTTTGAAGTTTGATTTCGCATTTTTAAACTGACGGTCCAGCTCTTTGCGGTAGTCATCATTTCCCAACAGGTCAAACAGTCTCTTCGGGTCATCCTTTCCACGAGTCATCACCATTTTGATATGTTCCATCGGTTTTATTTCCCGCTGGTCTTTTTCAGTGAGTTCCACACCCTCATCAGCCACCTTTTTCACTGCCCATTCCGGACGCAGTTTAATTACTTCGCGATAGAAATCGTATGCAATAGCCCGGTTGCTACACACAAACATTGCTTTTCCCTTTTGCGTTGCACCTTCACATACCCGTTTCTCATAATGCGTTACAAAGTCTTCAGCCAACGCTTTCAATCGGTCAGGGTCACCCAGTATAGCATTCATCTGAGTTGTTTCGCGTTTGCTTTCGTCTATCTGATATTCATTTGCGCCCTGTTCGGCACATTCCTCGTAGTATTTTTCTATCTCGTGCAATTTAGTGTTGTCGAGCAATACTTTGGCAGCACGCCCTTCGTACACAATGCGTACCGTAATTTCATCTTTCACCGATTCGTTGATGGTGTAGGCATCCACCACATCGCCAAACACATCCAGCGTAGAATCAATCGGCGTACCTGTAAAGCCCACATAAGTGGCATTGGGTAGCGAATCGTGCAGGTATTTGGCAAAACCAAAACTCCTGACTACACCCTTATCGGTGATTTTTATCTTCTGGTCCAGGTTGGTTTGTGAGCGGTGAGCCTCGTCCGAAATGCATATCACATTGCTTCGGTCGGTTAGCAGTTCGGTACTTTCAGTAAATTTATGAATGGTGGTCAGGAAAACCCCGCCACTTTTGCGGTTCTTCAGCAATTCTTTCAGTTGCACACGGCTCTCCACGCTTACCACTGTTTCGTCGCCAATAAAGGTTTTGGCATTGGTGAACTGACCCGACAATTGATCGTCCAAATCGGTGCGGTCGGTTATCAGCACGATGGTAGGGCTCATCATATCCAGACTGCGCATCAGCAGGCGGGTAAGGTACAGCATGGTATAACTCTTCCCGCAACCGGTAGCCCCAAAGTACGTTCCGCCTTTCCCATCGCCATCCGGGCGTTGATGTTTGCGGATATTGTGAAACAGCTTATTGGCAGCGTAGTATTGTGGATAGCGGCACACTATTTTATCGTCCCTTTTCGAACTGTCGGGGAGGATAATAAAGTTGCGGATAATATCACGCAGACGATGCTTGTCGAACATGCCCTGAACCAGTGTGTACATAGAATCAATACCATCTACCTCCCTTTCCAGCCCTTCTATCATGCGCCAGGCATAAAAGAATTCATAAGGTGCAAAAAAAGAACCTGCTTTGTTGTTTATCCCATCGCTAATAACGCAAAACGCATTGTATTTAAACAGTTCGGGAATATCGCGGCGGTAGCGGGTAGAAAGCTGCACATACGCATTGTGTATGGTGGCATCCTCCCTGCTCGAACTTTTAAACTCAAACACCACCAGCGGCAGTCCGTTGATATACAATATAGCATCGGGAATTCGTTTTTCGAAACCCTGAATTTCAAGTTGATTGACAATTTTGTAGATATTGTTGTCTTTGAGCTGGTACTCAAACTCCACACTGTCGGCCACTTTTAGCCCTTCAGTTCCAATGAAATGATGTTGGGTTTTGCGGTTGGCCAGATTGCTATAATCAATCAGCTGAATAAATACATCTTTCTTTTTGGGGTCTTCACGTTTCAGCACAAACCCATCGGCAATCATGCGCATAATGGTTTTGTTGCTTTCGTACAAATCCGACGAAGGCAATATCTCCAGTTTTCGAATAATAGAATCAGCCTCAGAAATGGTTAGCTCGTCCGCAGCATATTGCTTCAATAAAAAGGCTTTTAAATCCTCTTTAAACAGCACTTCACGGGTATCGCGAAATAATGTTTTACCGGATACATGCGGAATACCCCTATCGCCTAACAGCGATATATAAGCCGATTCTAATTTATCTTCGGTGAATTTCATCTGTAAATAATTGTTTGTAGAGACGATGTGTACATCGTCTCTACGGTTTTATTTTGTATAAAATTTATCATTCTCCCATGTCGTTACATTATTTTCAACGTAGCATGCAATCCTGTTCATTTCATCCTGATTACGAATAATATGATCGTGAAAACGGGTTTGCCATGCAAAATCAATAACGTTTTCATTCGAAAAACGGGTAACTGCCCGTTTAAACCCACCCATTGCCGTAGATAATTTCCCCCGCCTGGCCGAAACAGATTGCATTTTTTCATCCACCCATTTATTTTTCCAACGTTCATTTATTTCTGTTTGTAGAGACGATGTGCACATCGTCTCTACGTCGATTACGTTCGGAACGTTTGGTGTTTTGTTTCCGTTTGTTTTTTCATCAATCACCACAATGGCATGGATATGGTTGGGCATAACAACAAACAACGGTACCACGCAATAGGGATAATGCTGATTAATCCGTTCCAGATTATCAACCGTATATTTCCCTAATACATTTAATATCATAATCCCATCGCGTATCTCCCCAAAATAATGTTCCCTGCCAGCCGTACAAATGGTGATAAAATATTCCCCACCGTTATAATCGTGCCATTTCGCACGCGCTGAGGGAATACGGTATTTATTCTGAAATTTTTCCACGATTTATATTTTCCTACAATATTCAACATATAACTCCTCCACCTTAGCCCTTGCCCACGGTGTTTTGCGCAGAAACTTTAAACTGGAATTGATGCTGGGGTTTATGCTAAAACAATTAATACGTATCCGTTTATCCATTTCCTCCCAACCATAGTACTCCACAAGCGTCTCCAGTATCGCTTTTAGGGTTATGCCATGCAAAGGGTCGGTGGGGAGTGCTATCATTTTTTTTATTTTGTGCTTTATTTATTTCTTCTTATCTTTGCATCGTATCCGAAATTAGTCACAGTACTTAAACTAGGATACCCCCGGGTAGCCACAAGCTACCTTTTTTTTGTTTGTTTTGTCACGGTTAACAAAACCCCACAGTGGAAGGATCTTAATTTCCAACGCTTTGCATCAGACTCTTAATCTTATTTCTTGGCAAATAGGTTGAATCAGCTATTTCATCCTCACTTTTACCTCTTCCAATCATTTCTTTTGCTAATTGAATTTTTAGCATTTGAGATGACTCTCTTGTTACTTGATTAGTGCTGATTGCAGGTTCTTTTATATTATTGTCAGTTGAAACATCCTGAACTGACCGGGCACCAACAGTATCTGTATTTATTGATTTTTCTGAATTTTGGTCAGTGTTATAAACATTCTGCTTTGGTTCTGTATTGCTTTGCTCTACCTGTTCCTGCTGTACAGGGGTAGTTTGAGTTTCATCCTGCTGATTCTTTTTATTTTCTTTACCTACTATGCCACCAATAACTAATACAACAATTAAAAATAAACCACCTGCTTCTTTCAGATGTTTTCCGCTTCTTTCAACTCGTTGAAACTGATAACCGCATTTACTGCATCTATAAGTTACATTGTAGAAATGCACCTCATAGGGAACCTGTACTTTCTTTTCTATCGTTTTGATAATATTTCCACTTCTGTCTTTTTCTACATCTTTATGGGTTTCTGTTCTATACCTGGTTTCAGAACGGTGATGTTCTTCGCCTACTTTTTTTAAACTGAATAAGGTGTGGCAACTTGAACACATTTTTCTGAATCCGTACCACAATACAGAAATGATAACTCCTGCACAAACAATTAAAATGAGACTTGTATTCATATTATTAGTTATTAGTGTTTCCTAAACAGTTACAAATCCCAGCCGTTCACACAGCCCAGGATAGAGTTTATACATTCTTTTTCCAATTACTCCAACCCTCTCTAAATACTGTAATTGATTGAAATAAGCAACATCCAGAATTGTACTATCTATAAAGTCGATATCTTTTGTATACCCTGAAACTAATCTTGCACCTGATATCTTTTTAAATTCTTTCAGTTCTTCTTCATTCATCCGTAAAGTACTGCAACTTCCAAAATGGACTATTTTGTCAGCAAATAATGCTGGAAATTCTTCTGCAATTTCATCTACGGTTATTTCAGTAGAATCACCTAACTGTATCAGCCCGGGTTTCCCATGAAAGGCGAGGTATATAATTGAATACTTTGATAAAGATGCGTTTGTTGTGCGTTTTAGGTAATGCCTGAAATCATGTATGGTTGCCACTTTTCTAAAAACGTGTTTAATATCACATACCTGCTCCAACAATTTCAAAGCAGGCTCAATAGAGTCTTTACGCCTCATATTACTTACCCATTCACCTTCTAAGGCAAAAATGTGTTTCATAATATTTTGATATTAATTTTCATCTAAATCTTCCTTTGCTCTTCTAAGCCAATGCTCATCAATATTTAGAATAGTAAATGGCATTCCCTCATTACCTGATCGATTGAATACAAAGATTCTTGAAAAGAATGCTTGTTTCATATCCAATGCTTTTTCTTTATCAAAAGAGAATGATTTCCAGTATTCATATATTCTCTCAGGTAAATAAAAATCATATTTTATTTTTTCTCTATTATAATCAATTGAAAGTTCCCATAGGTTAGGAGATTGCTCTCTCCAGTGAAATCTAGCAGAATGTGTATTCCCATCAAAAATATAATTTTGTTCGTGATTCCGATTATATAGAAAAACCATATCACCAGTTTCAAGAAGCCCAACATGAAACCAATTCTGCACATGATGAAACCTAGCGAAAATATCACCAATTTTTGCGAATTCTAAATCAACAAAACTATTTACATCTCTATAGATATCATTTCTGAGATCCCCATTTCTGTCTTTTAAAAAACGATATAATCTAGTAATCTTTTCTTCTGAATGACGTTCTATATCTTCTTTAGAAATTGAATTAATCATTCTAATAGTATCGCTACCTAAAACCCATTTTAATGATAACAATGGTATTTTATTATTGGCTGAAAATTCTACTGCCGGTTTTGTGAATTCATTAATTGAAGCAACACCAACCTGATAATTATATCTGTTTCGCATTTCAATTGCATATTCAGCTCTACGATTATTTTTTCTTAATTCTATTGATTCTTTCGTTACGATTTCGAATTCATTTAAATCATTCCTCAAACCAGCAGCATTTCTTACGATTGCTAGAGAAATATCTTTATCATAAGCCTTACACTCAAAAATTAATTGTGTAGGGTAATTAAATGGCATTTGGACAGGTGGATTCATTATCACATCAGCATCATGCGCCGCCCCCTTTCCATTTACATAAAATAATCCATGATTCTCATAAGTGTAAATACCATCAGCTTTTACATTAGTAAAGCCGCAATTTTTGAGGAGGTTTCTGACTATGTATTCAAGAAGTGCCCCTTTTAATAATCCAACTGTCATATAAGATATTTGTTAAAGTTTATTTCTTTTTTAATCTCGGAGTCCTTGATTCTGGTTTTTTATTTGGCTCATGAATTTTAATCATCAAAGGCATTGGGAAATCAACACCAACCAAAAGAGCTTCACCTTCGCCAAGTATTGGTAAAAAGGATAAAGCACTTCTATTAGCAGAAGAAGCAGCATTTTCAATTGCTTTCTTATCTTGTTCGTTTATTAATCTATGAACAATAAAAGTCCCCATTTGACTCAATGTGCCAATAGGGATGTCTCTTGGCATTTGAGTTGCTAAACAAAGGAATAGACCAAATTTTCTACACTCTTTTGCGATTAAATCATAAGCATCAAGTGATTTTGATTCAAAATACTCGTCCTTTACATTTTTATTTAAATACCTATGAGCTTCATCCATAAAAACAACTAATGGACTAGCCTTAAAATCTCCCTTTAATGATTTTTCAAGTAGAAACTGACCAATTGCATTTACCAATATCTCTCTAATTTGAAAATCTGAAGTTACATTATTAAATGCTAATCGCAACAATTGATTTTTTCCTTTCAGGAATGATTCAATTTTGTTTGTAACTTCATTTGAATCACTTTTATTTTTTCCAAATCCAAATATGTTTGCAAAGTCTGGATTGTTTATTAAAGATTTAGCTCTTAATATTAAGCTAACACAATGGTTTAATTGATTATCTTGTCTATTGCCCCATCTTGTCGGATCTGTATCCCAGACACATTCATTAATCAATTGAATATCCAATTTATTAATGTTGAAATTTGCTTCAGGGCTGTCAATATCAGTTATATATTTTGAATAAAATCTATTGTAAGGTCTAATCAATTGATTCATCTTTACAATCGTTCCATCCCTAACAATAATTTCTTCTTTTGTAGTAGCATTAATTGATATTGAATAACCATTTTCTGTTTTTTCTACCAATGGATCAGTTCCAATAGACTCTTCAAGTTTCCGTAGTATTTTCAATGATTTAATTGCTTCAACTAATTTTGGTGCCTGAACCTGACCACCAGGTCGCAATAATACTAATACATCATTAGTGCTAAGTGAAGAATAATGAAAAAAAGCATTATCACCAAAAATACAATTATCACTTTTTAAATTCTCATACTCTCCGGTAGCATCTATTAAAATTACTTTATTATTTGTGCTTCCAATAATTGACTCGATTAATTTTGCAACAGTCCAACTTTTGCCTCCTCCTGTAGTTCCAACTACCGCACAGTGTCTACCAAATAGGGCATTTAACGAAACCTCGCATTCTGCATCGTTTGAGGTAAGCTTCCCTAAAGTTGCATATACATTATCATCTTCATTTGATTTTTTCCCAAACTCTTTTACATATATTCCAATTTGTTCATCTGAACAGGCATAAACCTTAGCTCCTAATGATGGGTATTTTGAAACGGTTTTTTCGGTTTTCTCTGGGTTAAAGACACTAAAACTCAATAATAGCTCAGCTTTACCTGAAGGGTGAAAAGAACTTTCATCTTGCTTAATAGCTTTTTCACTTATTTCTTTCTTTTCACTATCAGGAAGATTCAATTCAATCATTCTTGCTAAAAATCCATACTCTTCTCCTTCAATTATGATAAAATTACCAACATTTCCTCCAGTGTAGTGTACGCCTTCGTGAAAGAACCTCTCCAATAAGCTTGATGTAGGGAAATGGATTCTTACATTCTGAGGTCCAACTTCGTTAATATAACCAAGAAAGTAATTGTGACTAAAGGGGTTCATTGTTGTCTTTTGAATATATTTGATTCTCAGGATAATTATCAGTAAAGTCTTTGAATTTATCAAATATGACCGTTACTTTACGTTTAGTTTTATTTGTTGAAATTTCTTCAAAGAAATCTTTTAATGTATCGACATCAATTGAGTCATTTACGTTGAAATTGGTAATAACTAACTGAAAACTTGGGTTTTGTGACACGGCTTCAATAATTACATTTTGGATGTGTTTATCTTGAAATCCAAAGCCTAGTACAATTAACAAAGTGTTGTCTTGTCTCAGCGACTGTTGAAAGCGTGACATCATTTCAAAATAAGGTTGCTCATATGAACTTTCATATTTATCTGCCGCAGGGTAAATAATCAATGGATTAGCAGAAGTTTCTTTTTGAATTATACCTTTAACTGCATCTCTTTCCCAATTAATTGAACCATGAAGTTTATAGAGGTGAAATACTTTAGAGACAAAACTTTCTTCTTGCTTGATTCTGGTTTTTTCCCTATTTACAATGTCATAATCAAAATATCTACCTGAAAATTTTCGTGGCTGTGTAAATGAAAAACCATCAATTACAACAAATCCACCTTCGATTGCTGCTTGTTCGAATAAAGTATCATAGTTAGTAGTAAATAATTGAATTCTAGGGTCATTAGATTTCCTTGCAGTGATTTTATCTAGAAAATTTTTATGCGGTGCAGAAGATTTATCCAATTCTAGACTACAAGCAATTTTTATTTTTTCCTCTAGTTTTATTTTCTTTAAAATTATATTTGCTTTCTTTGCATCATCAAGTTTTTCACACAATATTATGTAGGATAACAAACCTTCAATGTCATTATCTAAGTAGAAAGTCTTGTTTTCAATTCCCGGAATTATTGCTTTGAATTCTTCTATTTCTGCTTTACAGAAATTCCAAAGTTCAGATCTCGTTTTACCTTTATTTTTCCCATTATCGAGAGAGGTTCCAGCAGCAGTTAAAACGACTAAATTTTTATATGACTTTTTAAAAATACTATTATAAAATTCTACTTTCTTTTTTAGTACATGTGTTTTAGCATCTGATTTAGGATCAAATTCTATCTCAATATCATTTTCATAACATTTATCATCATCATATGACAATGAATAATTATTTTGAAGTACGATGTATTTTTTATCTCCAGCCATAAATTATGATGTTATATTGTTGTAAGTTTAGAAAGTAATAGGTTTTTAAGGTCTTCCAGTTTTTCAAGCTCTTGTATTGTCAAATCATGATTTTCAAACAATGCAATTGCTATTTTCTCAAAATCATGAATGATTTCATTACTAGGCACTATAATTTTAATCCCATTTAAAAGTCCTTGTGTGATAAGAGGTTGACCTGTACCTTCACTTCTCTCATTTAGATTTAAACTACTTAAAGTGTAAAAGGCAAACATATTGAAATTATTTCTTGATTTTGCCGATATTGCATTATCGCTAATCCAACATTTCCCTAAAACTCTGTATAGACTTCCACAATAAGCCCCCACACGACCAATAGCAATGATATTTTCATCATTGAATTCATTTATGTATTCAACTATTCCATTTCCACCATAAACAGGATACTTTCCTATTGAAGTAGGTCTTGTTTTCCCATTTTTGAATAGAATTAATTCTTGTAGTTCACCCACTCTCCACCCCTTCGGAATAATACCCAACTCACTCTCAATCATTTCCCCAGCACTACTTTTATACGGCTTTCCGTCGGCATTTGGAAACTCAAAATCCACAAACCAATTTTTATTAACCGCCTGCGCAGTTTCCTCCAGTTTTTGTATCAGGCTGTTATTCAGGTTTATGCGATCTAGAATGATATTGTATTCTTTTACAATTTCGCGTTGTTTTGTTATGGATGGGATTGGTAGTTCCACCTCACACATTTGGTCATATTCAAAAAATTCGTGCGCACTTCCATGACTTTTAAATCGAGCGTAGCGGTCAAACTCCGGTCGTTTAAACCACATCAATAAGTATTCTGAAAGCAATTCATTTTCATCGTTCACCTGAAACACACGATACGAAGGAGATACAATACAATCACCTCCCTGCCGTAAGGCAATAGATATTTTTTCACCATTTCTTGTAGTGGCACGGTTAAAGGCAAACTGTCCGGTTCTGACTATTCTATAGGTAGAAAAGTCCATTCCGTTAATGTTGGTATGTGATTTCTGAAAATACTTTTGATTGCTTATTCCTAAAAGCTCTGTCACCTCCATTCCTTCGTTCAGGTAATTGTGGGGACTTATAAAATCTCCGAGCTTTTTATAATTTAATCTCATAACCTAATTCTTTAAATACGGTTAGTAAATCGTTTTTTGAATCAACTTCTGCTTTTAGTATTTCGGTTAGTTCAATCTGCAAAGTCTGCATCTTTTCTTCAAAAGCTACATTCTCGTCGCGGTTTACAAATTCAATATATTTACTCGGCACCAGTGAAAAGTCTTTTTGGGATATTTCGTCAAGTGAAGCTGAATAACAAAATTCAGGAATATCCTTATATCCGCTATTTTCTTGTTGCCATGCGTGGTAAGTACTGGCAATTTCATTAATATGCTGCTCGTTGAATTGTATGAATTTCTTTTCAAAGGGTTCGCCTACCTGCCTCAAATCCATAAAGAGAATTTCTTTTTTACGTTCACGGTAGTTTTTTGTTCCACCATTAATTTGCGCAGTTCTGGCATTTTTGTTTTTGTTTAAAATCCAGATAGACACACTTATATCAGTGGTATAAAACATGCTTCCGGGCAGAATAAGAATTGCATCAATTAAATTATTTTGTATCAGTTTCTTTCGTATTTCATACTCAGTTCCTCCACCGCTTAATGCACCATTGGCTAATACAAAACCGGCTACGCCGTTTTCGCTCAACTTACTTGCCATATTTAAAATCCATGCATAATTAGCATTGCTTTTGGCAGGCACATCATAACCCCGCCAGCGTGGGTCGTCTGTCAGTTCGTTATCGGCGCGCCAGTCTTTCTGATTAAAAGGCGGGTTAGCCATAATGTAATCGGCTTTCAGGTCGGGGTGTTGGTCACGCCCAAAGGTATCGGCCGGCACTGCACCCAGATTGGCCGAAATGCCACGTATGGCCAGGTTCATCTTCGCCAGCTTATAGGTGGTAGAAGTGTATTCCTGTCCGTAGATGGATAGTTCCTTTTTATTCCCGTGGTGGCTCTCAATAAACTTGATACTTTGCACAAACATACCTCCCGAACCGCAGGCAGGGTCATAAATTACGCCTTTGTAGGGTTCTATCAGTTCGGCTATCAGGTTTACAATGCTTTTCGGGGTGTAGAATTCACCTTTTCCCTTGCCCTCGGCCAGTGCAAACTTGCTCAGAAAATACTCGTACACACGTCCCACAATATCCTGCTGCTTATCGCGCAGGGTGTCGATATTATTAATGGTATCGAGCAAAGCCGCCAGTTTACTCACGTCCATGTTCAGGCGCGAGAAATAGTTGTCAGGCAAAGCGCCCTTTAGGGCAGGATTGTTTTTCTCTATGGTAAACAGAGCGGTATCTATCTTTATGGCTATGTCGGACTGTTTGGCATTGGCTATAATGGTACTCCAGCGGGCTTCTTCGGGCAGAAAAAACACATTGCGCATGGTATAGAATTCCACCATTTCCAGGTATTTTTCTTTGCCTTCGGCTATCAGCTCCGCACGCCGTTCCTCAAACTTATCGCTCGCAAATTTCAGAAATATCAACCCCAGCACCACGTGCTTATACTCCGACGACTCCACCGTTCCGCGCAACTTATTCGCCGAATCCCACAACGATTCCTCTATACTCTTTTGTTTTTCCTGTTTTGCCACGATACTTTATAATGAATGAAATGAATGTAAATAAATTAAAACCTCAAAATTAAACAAATAATTTTAGAATTCCTATACTTTGTTAATCTATTTTCTCTTGCTCTGTTTCCTCATTTTCTCTGATGCATAATTCCTAAATTCCTGTGCCAGTTTATCAAGAAACGGGGTATTGGCATTCCTGCCGGTAGCACGGGTCAGTTTACCTTCCACATCTTTTATCTCCAACCCGAAAATGGTCTGAAAATATTCGGTCAGTTCTTTGCGGGTAAGAGCTTTGCCATCTTTTCGTTCTATGGATTTATTCTGGTATAATGCAGTTACTAATTCCAGTAGATCGGTACCTGAAGCAGCCCATTGATATTGAACAGTCGTTACAGCTTGTAACACAACAGGGTTGTTCTCAATGGCTTTATGCGTTAAAACTTTTTTCTCAAGTTCTAATTTCTTTTCCAGTCGTTGCAACTCCAGATTGCATAATTGTTCAAATTTGGGATAATACTCTGAAGTATATTTATAGTCACTTTCATGTTTTGAAAATTTAAACTTGAAAGTGTCCTCTTCATCGTATCGTATTTGCCATTGTTTAAAATCATAGATACGATTATGTATAAAATCAATTTTATGTAATACATTTCCAGCCACAGCAGAACATTCATTCATCATTTTATCAAAATCAAATCGCTCGTCAAATTCGGGTTTTTGCGAAATAGATCTTAGAGGTTCATTTTCTGGTGTGATTTTTATTTTTTCAACTTCATAAACCGTTATCGGATTAATGATTTCGTCGAACATTTTTTGTAATGGCCGACTAATCGGATTTCCGTCATAACCATAATATATATTTCTCAATTCGAAATGATAAGTATCTAAGTTCTGTTTAAGTGTTTTCAGGAATTTTACTTCATAACCGGTTTCAATAATTCTTATATCTATATCTTCAGGAAAACAATGAAAATCAAAATAGTCGTTAAAACAAGTCGTTAAGTATTTATCAATAAAATCAACATCACTATATTCACGGATATTATCTTTTACTTCATCAATAAACTCCTCAAAATATTTTTTAAAATCCTCCTCATTTGTATTAACCGGTTTTTCCTGTACAATGGTAAGGATATTCTTGTTTCTATCATTTAGAATTCTGAAAAATGTATCTGTACAAGTCAGCATATAATCCCTAAAAAAGAGTGCCTTTTCCTTTTTCATAGTTTAAATAAATATGTATTTGTTTGATTTAATTTTACAATCACAAAAATAACAATTATTTTTTAGTTAAGAATAAAAGTGTGTTACTTTTTTTAAAAAAGTTATCGATATTTTATATGCGCATGTATGCGCTTTCACCAATAATTCACCACACAAATAATGCTCTAAAAGCATGTAATAAATTTATTTAAACTATATATATCCTATATACACCGTATATCTGTCGTATATATACAGTATATTTAAATAAATAAAGTATATATAATGGAAATTTGTAGGATTCATAATAAATTTATAGATTTGCAAAGTGTTTAAGAACCGCTAAATCCTAAAGGGGAATAAGAAACCCCAAACCCCTAAAGGGGCTTAAAGAGTGGTGTGCGGGACAATATAATACCGCCCCTATATCCCCTAAAGGGGACTTGAAGAGTGGTATGCGGGACTATTAAAAATAAAGAATAGTTTTAGGAGACGAAGGTAATTTTACACCCCCTTTAGGGGCTTGGGGCGGTAAAAATAGACGATAGTAACTTCAAATCTTCGCCAGTTGATGGATTGGGGTGGACAATCGTAAATCGTAAATGAATAAATCGTAAATAAAAAGATATGGCAATCGTAAAAGGGCCGATACAGTTATCGGGTAGTTTGAGTAATATCAGTTTTTACACCCGCAGGGGCAGTGATCAGATAATAGCACGTACCAAAGGCGGTGCGAGTGGCGATAAAATTAAGCGTCTGCCTCAGTACGAGGGCATGCGCCTGCAGCAAAAAGAGTGGAGCGGAGTGACCAAGCTGGCTTCGGCTTTGCGTTATACGTTTGGCGGTCTTCACCGACTGGCGGATTATAACCTCACTTCGGTACTCAACGGACTGGTCAACAAAATGCAGAAAGCAGATGCTGCGGGAGAAAAA
This sequence comes from Paludibacter sp., assembly GCA_037132235.1. Taxonomy (GTDB): domain Bacteria; phylum Bacteroidota; class Bacteroidia; order Bacteroidales; family Paludibacteraceae; genus Paludibacter. The sequence goes on along the minus strand of JBAXPM010000063.1, from coordinate 2,331 downwards.
GGAAAGCGGGCTGTGCGGTTATCGCAGTTCCGGCAGGCACTGGATGGCTTCAACTTCAACCGTAACTATCCGTTTAATACTGTATTGCGGGTTTCAGCCACTTACGAACTGAACCGTGAAACGCTGTCGGCATTGGTAACTGTTCCGCGCATCAACACGGATATGGATTTGCTGAACATACAGCGGTTGCCGTATTTTCGTATCATTGTGGCGCTGGGAGCAGTGTCGGATATGATTTTTGATGAAAAGCTGCGCGATTACATTCCGACAGTACCGGCGTTGCATGGTGTATCGGTAGTAACCAACAGTGCGTGGTTCTCAGCCAATACCATTCTGGAAGAACAAGCCCTGACTGCTAACTTATCCGAAAAACAGGCAGACCTGCTAACCGACGAAGTAAGTGTGGTTTTGAGCATAGCGGTTGAATTCGGCATGGTGGGCTTCAGCGGCGAACCCGTGGAAGTGAAATATGCAGGGTGCGGAAAAGTGCTTTGTAGTAGGTAGTTTATAGTTTATAGTGGGCAGTAGCAGTTGGCAGTAGCAGTTGGCAGCATTAGAGTTTGGAAAAATAAATCTAATAATTAAATGAAACAAATATAATACCGCCCCAAACCAAATACTTTTTTCCATTGTCTTTCCCTTTTTGGGGAAAGTACCCGAAGGGGGATAGAGGCAGGGGGCTTAAAGAGTGGTATGCGAGAGAATTCAAAAAAAAGAGTTTTAGGAGACGAAAGTAACTTCAGTTCCCCTTTAGGGGTTAGGGGCAGTTGTATCTTAGGAGTGGTAGTTGATAATAAAGCGGCTTATCATCCCATCAACAATTTCAAAATCTCTTTCATCCCCTCTCCTGCCCCTTTCCGAATAACAGTAATATAAGATGGCAGGTTGGGAATATCGTTCGGATCAATGAGGTAAACAGGAATGCCTTCGGGCGAATAATTGACCAGTCCGGCAGCAGGATATACCTGAAGCGAGGTACCTATTACCAGCATAATATCGGCCTGCTGAGCTATTTCTACAGCACGGGAATAATTGGGTACGCTTTCGCCAAACCACACAATGTGAGGTCGGAGTTGAAATCCTTTCGGGCATTTATCTCCCAGGTGGGTTTTGTAATTATCGGGTGTCAGTTCGTACACTTCTTGCCCGAATCCGGTGGAGCGGACTTTCATAAGCTCTCCGTGAAGGTGCAACACATGGGTACTTCCGGCGCGTTCGTGCAGATTATCCACGTTTTGAGTAATAATTTGTACATCGTATTTCTTTTCTAATTCAGCCAATGCAAGATGTCCTGCGTTAGGTTTAGCCTGAACGAGTTGCTCACGACGCTGATTATAGAATTCAAGTACCAGCTCAGGATTTTCTTCCCAGGCTTCGGGAGTAGCCACTTCTTCAATCCGGTATTGCTCCCATAACCCTCCCATATCACGAAAAGTGCTGATTCCACTTTCGGCACTCATGCCCGCACCACTTAATACAACGAGTTTTTTCATAATCTGCCTGTTCAATATTATCCCTGCAAAGTTAGATAATAAATTGATTTATTTTTTATACTTTTGCCCGTGCAGCATAACAAAACGCCTGTAAAATCTGTTAAACTCCGAAAAAGAACTATGGAAACGCGAGGAGAGAAAAATTTCATAAAAATGCCCTTGTTTGCAGCCCGTAAATACGACAGGCTGACAGACATTAAAGGCGTAAACAGTTCTTTTACAAAAATGGCGGGATATGTTGCTGCCCGTTTCACCGAAGGACGGCTGCTGGATGTGGGAACAGGCCCGGGACGGTTGCTGCTGGAACTGAAAGAACAGATTCCGGGAATGGAATTGCATGGACTGGATATTTCGGCTTCGATGCTGAAAATAGCAGCTGAAAAGCTTAAAGGTCAAGCAGTTTTGAATGAAGGTAATATCACCAAAACCGATTACCCTGATGATTATTTTGATTGTGTAGTGTGTTCGGGTAGTTTTTACAACTGGGATGCTCCTATTGATGGACTGAATGAGATTTACCGGATACTGAAACCCGGTCAGAAAGCTTATTTGTTTGAAACCACACGCGATTACGACCCTGATTTGCTGAATATTAATATGCAGAATAATCTGGCGGGATATGGTCAACTGCGCAGGTTCATGTCTATCATGTTCCTGAAAAAACAACTGAAAATGACATACTCAACCGCAGAATACAATCAACTGGTTTTACAATCGAAGTTCAGGGACAGTTATAGTATTGTTCGCGATGTATTGGGGAATTTGCCTATATATGTACGAATAGAATTAACGAAATAGCTGCCCCTAACCCCTAAAGGGGAATAAAGAAATTTAATCA
>JBAXPM010000062.1:0-19051 GCA_037132235.1 Paludibacter sp. | reverse complement strand
ATGGTTATTCTGTTGTAATACAGACATATAACCTACTTATAAGGAGCGACTATTTCGGTAATCATCGGAGTGTAATCTACTTCGGGATGTGCTTTGCGAGCCAGTTCGATGGCATGTACCAAATCGGTAATAGTTTCACTTACTGACCCTCTCACTTGTTTAGAATCTACCTTGGGTGCAATCGATTTTGACTTACGGCGTTTTTCACGGCTATCAAAGAGCGTTGTTTCTATCGTTCTGAGCTCAGTCAGATAGATCGTTAAACCCAGGGCATCAAATGCCAGCTTTATGTCTTCAATAGTATCCACCTCAGCCAGCATTTGTTTCATGCAGGAGTTGATAGTCTTTTCGTTGAGACTGCGAACATCATTCCAGTATTTTTCAATAAAAGGAACAACAAGTTGTAGCTGTGCGGCTTGCGAACTCAGGTTAGCTTTCTGCTCAGCTTTGGTTTGACGTACCATGGCAGCGATAATATCTCTGCGTTTGGCAAACAAGGTCTGAATTACCTTGCTTTCGGGATGTTTACGTTCTTTCACCTTCAAAGCCTCTACTGACTGAACGCGTTCTTTCAGCGCGTCGGCGGTGTCTTTAATAAACATGGTTTCTGCTCCGTACTGATCTACAATACGGACTAAAGTTTCGGCCAGTTCGGGAAACTCTAACGTGGGCACTCGGGTTAACGAAATCGGAGTAATAGTTTTACTCATAAGCTTATTGTTTTAAAAAATTAATAATTAACCGCCTTGCTCTTACTTTCTTCATCATTAATACCTGGGTTAACCATTAATCATTAACCATTAATCCCTGTTTTTTGGCTTCCTGTTCGCCCGTAAACTGTAAACATCAATAAAAATTCCATAGCATCAGCGCATCGTGTGCCGTTCGGTTTTCTCTGTGCCAAACCGGCAAAACAACGTCTCCCTTTTTTACAAATTCCGTGCTAAACTGATGCCGGAATTGCAATTTAGCTCCAATATTTATCAACAAAATGCCACACCATTAACTTAATATAGTTTAAATCAAACAGTTAAATATACTCATATTGTTCATTTGTTTTGTAAAATAGTTCATACGCTAAACTAATTTTAGATAAATACTGCCATTTTTTCATCTGCCAATCTGCCAAAGCTAATTATTTACACCATTAAACTGACTAATTGACAACACTCTATGACAAATTGGCAGACTCCGATAAAGAAATTAAGGTTAATTAACTACGATTTTTCTGTTTCCTGACAGAAATATCTACTCTGCATTTTGCAGAGTGATTTTCCGCGCTGCGTCTGAGTACTCTGCATTTTGTAAAGTGATAATCCGCGCTGCGTCTGAGCACTTCGCATTTTGTAGAGTGATAATCCGCGCTGCATCTGAGCACTTCGCATTTTGTGGAGTGATAATCTGCGCTGCGGATGAGTACTCTGTATTTTGTGGAGTGAATGGAAAAGGAGAGAAATTTAGAAAAAATAGTTACAAATATCGAGATTCATTTGTAAAAATATATTTATATTTGCAATTCTGATAATTACCTCGTCAATTGTAGCAACAAATGCTCGAAAATAAACATAATTACTTTCTAATTTTATAATCATAAAACAAGAACAACATGAAAACAACTCAGTTATTATTTATCGGTTTAATTGTAATGGTGGTTACAACAGCTTGCAGTAGTTCTAAAAAACTTGAAAAAGTTACTAAAGCACAAGAAATTACAGTGCCATTATCTGAAAGTAAATACAAATCAGACAAAGATTTTTTCAGAACAAAACAAGTTGGAAAAAGTCCAGACTTGGCAACTGCTAAGAAAATTGCATTACTAAATGCAAAAGCAGAATTGGCAGGTAATGTGAAATCAATAATTAAAAGAGTTACCGATCAATATACCAATCAACGTACGGTAGGAGACAAACAAGAATTTGAAAATAAGTTTGAAGAATTATCAAGGGAAGTTATTGACCAAACCCTTACCAATGTAAAACTCATCGACGAAAAAATATTCAAAGAACAAGATGGCAGTTATTCCTATTGGGCAGCAATAGAAGTACCTAAACAAACTTTACTCGATGGAGTAACAACTAAAATCTCAAAAAACGAGAAACTACAACTTGATTATGATAAAAAGAAATTTGAAGATGTATTCAACAGTGAAATGGACAAGATGTCTAATCAATAATAGTATATCAGTTCTTCTTTACCTGTTATTAATTGGAAATACACTTTCAGGACAAAATACCTCACAAGTTTATGGAATTGTGGGCGAAGCTATCATTGCGGGTGATGTAAGTCCTAATCAGGCAAAATTTCAGGCGCTGAACGATGCAAAAATAAATGCATTAAAAGCGGCAGGTATTGGGGAGCAGATAAAATCATATCAGTTGTTGTTCACAAGCCAGCTAAAGAATGACTACTCTCAGTTTTTCAGTTCCGATATTCAGTCTGAAATTCAGGGAGCAATACAATCCTATTCCATAAAAAGTGAACGGATTTACTGTAAAAATGACTTTGAGGTAGTTTGTAATGTAACAATTGATGCTGCCGTAATAAAATACGATACAAAACCAGATATTTCGTTCGATGCCAATATTGAAGGTATAAAGGCAGTTTACAATAATGATGATAAGCTCACTTTCAAGTTAAGGTCAACACAAGTTTGTTACCTAACTGTATTTAATATCACCGATAAGGAAGCATTTGTGCTTTATCCGAATGCCTACGAGAAACAAACAAAATTAAATCCGTTGGAACTGACTAAATATCCAACTGTAAAGATTGATTACACGCTTCACACGGATATGAAGCAGCAGGAAACCAATCGATTAATATTTGTACTCACAAAAACACAACTGCCGTTTATCAAAATGGATAAAAGTCAGGTAACCACTAACGAGAATATCTTTAATTGGATTTACAGCATTATGCCAGACCAGCGTAAAGTAGAATATATAACTTTATCAATTCAAAAATAAGAAATTATGGAAGCACCGATAGACTTAAAACACAAACCAATTATTGTAGTTAATGATTATAAACAAGTTGAACCATATCCAGAAAGTACTGATGCTATGGCATTGTCAATTGGATTTGCTCAATGGAGCACAGATGTACGGGAACTTTCAGATAAAGATATTTCAGTTAAGATATTTAGAAAGGGTCAAGATGACCAAAATTCGGCTTGGAGTCGCCAAAGTGAAGAAGTTCCATTATATCGAATACTTGATATGGCCATTTTTACATTATTGACATTTATTGGAAATCATGAAGAGTTTCCATTAAAAGATTTAAAAATAAAAGTTATAGATGAAGAGAATGTGAAATATATTGAACAGTATTTTGAACAATTCAAGAAATACCCAGGGAATAATAGTTTATTACTTCAAATTAAAGAATTGGAAATACTAATAAATAAATTTAATCAAAAATATGATTTGCCATGAAAACAAAACTTATAATCACTCTATTACTTTTTCAATTTACATTAAATGTGTTTGGACAAGAAAGTGCAACCCAAGAGATTAAAGATAATGTTGCTAAACAATTTAATCAATGGCTTAAAAAAGGAGAGTTTGAAAAAACTACAGAATATGAGGCAAGAATAAAAAATGCAAATGATACGTTGGAGAAGTTGACTCAAAACGTTATTGCAGAACTGAAAAGTAGTTACATAATACAAGATATGAGAAATATATACTATAAAAAATACAAAAGTGTCTCGAGTATTAGTTATAATGCTGATGATGAGACTTTTCTAATGCGAAAAGTAGCTATAAACTCTGATTATGATAGCATAACAATAAAAGTTAGTCCTAAACTTGCAAAATATTTTGAATCAAACCCTGGATATAATGAGATTGCATTTTTACCAAATGAAGTGCAAATAATTAGCGACAAATGGGTTGTAACAGGTGGCATTTTAGTTGGTACATTATTTAATGGCAGTTTAGTTAATATACAAGGGCTAAAGAAAATAGGAGAAGATTATTTTGTTACTGAAAGAAACGATAAACCAGTCACTTATAATTTTAAAAATCCCAAAAGCGAAATTGGTATACAAAAATTTGAAGCAGATGAAAAAGACCCTAATAATAAACATTACCATAGAGAATATTTTACATATGAATGGAAAATCGCCGAGCAACCAACCTTTAATGCATCCGCCATTATACCTGTAAAATTAAATTTAGAAGATTTGAATATTACTCTTCCTACATTTAATACAGAAACAGCAAGTACTCCCAAACCACAAGTTCCAGATTTGGATATGAATAGTGTAAAAACAACGAATTCAAACCCTACTGCTTTTGCTGTGGTGATTGGCAATAAAGATTATCAATACACAAAAAAAGTTTCGTATGCGCTGAATGATGCCGAAACAATGAAAAAGTATCTGGTGAATGTATTGGGATATAGTGAAGGAAACATATTCTATATCGAGAATGCAACCAAAAGCACTTTTGAAACTTATTTCGGTAATAAAGAAAATCCCGATGGTAAGTTATTTAATAACATAAAGCCGGGGGTAACCGATGTATTTATTTATTATGCAGGACATGGAGCTCCGGGATTAAAAGACAATAAGGGTTATTTTGTACCGGTAGATTGCGAACCACAATACGTGCAGCAGGGCGGTTATTCATTGGATTTATTTTACGCCAATATAGCTAAACTTAATGCCAAAAGTGTAACTGTAGTAACCGATGCCTGTTTTTCCGGGGCAGAGATTTTCAAAGATATAAGCCCGATAACCATTACAATTTCCAATCCCATTGCTGTTGCCGATAATTGCGTAGTGCTATCTTCCAGTGCAGGTTCTCAGGTTTCGTCGTGGTATAATGACAAGCAACATGGTATGTTTACTTATTTCTTTCTAAAAGCATTACAAGACAAAGTGAAGAGCGATAAAAACAAAGATGGCAAACTTACTTATGAAGAAATATATGAGTATGTTTCAGATAATTCAGAAGGAGTTCCTTTTTATGCCCGCAGTATTCATGGAGTAGATCAAACTCCTACTATTCAAGGAAGTGGGAAAAATAATACGTTTATTGAATATAAATAATTTGCAGTATGAAAACAAAACTATTTATTGCCTTACTTTTACTCCAAACTTCATTGTGCTTTGCATATAGGGGTGAAAGTGCAACAAAAGAAATTAAAGATGCAATTTCAACAAGGTTCAATCAATGGTTAGTAAAATCAGAATTTGAGAAAAACTCTGATTATGAAATAAGACTGAAAAACTCAGATGAAAAATTGAAGGAAATTACCAAAGATGTTTTGACTTCAGTGAAGTCGAGATATTTAAAAGGAATTCATTATGGAAGATTTGGAGGTTATAATGTGGATGATGAAACTTATTTGATTAAGGTCTTGGACGATTCTCTAAATATAACGATTAAAATTCCACCTTCAATTGCTAAGGATCTGACAAGAAGAGTAAATGTTTCGGAAATGGAACAATATAGCAATCAAGAAAAAATACTTATTTTCCCCGTTAATATAGAAATAATAAACGATAAATGGGTCATTACAGATGCTGTTCTTGTTTTTAATCCAAATGGTGGAGATCATTTTGGTTCATATAAAATAAAGATTCAATCTGGAGGTGACGTATTATATCAGTATGGCGACCAAATTTCATTAACAAAACCATTTGATTTGAAAAAAATTACGAACGGAGAATTACCCAAATCAGGCTTGGTGGCTCCAATGGATGTTTACTATTATAAATGGAAAATCTCTGAACAACCTAATTTCATTGCAGCAAGTAATAAACCAGTTTCATTTTCATTAGAAGACTTGAACATTGCCCTTCCCATAACAAATACTAATATAATAAGTACACCTAAACTTCAAGTTTCAGATTTGGATATAAGTGCAATAAAAACATCTAATTCAAATCCAACTGCTTTTGCTGTAGTAATAGGCAATAAAGATTATCTTTATACTAAAAAAGTTTCGTATGCTCTGAATGATGCGGAAACTATGAAAAAGTATCTGGTGAATGTGTTAGGATATACTGAAGGTAATATTTTCTTTATCGAAAATGCAACAAAAAGTACCTTTGAAACCTATTTTGGAAACAAAGAAAACCCACAAGGAAAGCTCTTCAATAATATGAAACAAGGGATTTCGGATGTCTTTGTTTATTATTCAGGTCATGGTGCACCTGGTTTAAATGATAATAAAGGATATTTCGTGCCTGTAGATTGTGACCCTCAATATGTGCAACAAGGTGGTTATTCATTGGATTTATTCTACGCCAATATAGCTAAGCTTAATGCCAAAAGTGTAACTATAGTAACCGATGCCTGTTTTTCGGGAGCAGAGATTTTCAAAGACATAAGTCCAATAACCATTACCGTATCCAATCCCATTGCTGTAGCTGATAATTGCGTTGTGCTATCATCCAGTGCAGGTTCTCAAGTTTCGTCGTGGTATAATGATAAACAACATGGCATGTTCACTTATTTCTTTTTAAAGGCGTTGCAGGATAAAGAGAAGAGCGATAAAAACAAAGACGGCAAACTTACTTTTGAAGAAATTTATGAATATGTATCAGACAAAACAGAAGGCGTTCCATACTATGCCCGCAGTATTCATGGAGTAGATCAAACTCCTACTATTCAAGGCACTGCAAAGGATAATACGTTTATTGAATACAAGTAATAAACAGCAACCCGATTATCCAACTCACACGCTGGAATACGTTTCTTGCTAAACCAAGTGGCATAGCCGAGCGGTAATCGGTGTGTTGCTCATAAGAGCAAATTATTAAGTGGTAGCACGACTTGGAGTCGTACTACCACTAAGATGAATAAGGAGAGAAAGAAACGTTTGCAGGGGAGCAGCATTAGTAGTGGGGGCGCGACTTGGAGTCGCACTCCCACTTATAATTTCATGAATATTTACCTTCATCCCGTTTTTTCTTTTTACTTTTGTGTTTGAATGATTTTAAACCACGAACCATGCGTTTCAAACAGATACTTTTCCTTCTCTTATTTCCACCAATCCTCTTATTTGCAGCCAAACCTGTCGAAAAGTTTGTACAAAGTCCGCTGTTGGCAAATGCTAACATAAGCCTGCTGGTTAAAGACCTAAAAACTAACAAAACACTCTGCCAGTATCGTCCCGAAAATCTTGTTACACCTGCTTCCACGATGAAGCTGGTGACCACAGCCACCATTCTCGAACTTTTCGGACCAGACTTTCGGTTCGAAACCAGATTGGAAGTTGATGGTACTATCAGCCCCGACAGCACATTGAAAGGCAATTTGTACATCGTTGGTGGCGGTGATCCAACCTTAGGTTCGGAGAAACTGGGCGAGAAAAACTTTCTACATAAATGGGTACAGGCAATAAAGCAAGCCGGCATAAACAAAATAACCGGACGCATATTGACGGACGAAACAATTTTCGAAACGCAGGTACTGAATCCCAAATGGACATGGGAAGATATCGGGAACTACTATGCACCTGGCATTCACGGCATTTCGTACATGGACAATACCTACCGGATGGTTTTTCGTTCGGGTGCAATTGGCACTACACCTGATATACTTCGGGTTGAACCCGAAATTGCCGGATTGAAAATGGAAAATCACCTGCAAAGCACTTCCACCGATCGCGATAAAGCTTATTTTTATGGTGCACCCTATTCGTTAGACCGCAGTGTGTACGGCGAAATTCCTGCCTACAAAGCTGAATTCACTGTGAAAGGCGACATTCCCAATCCGGCGCAGCTGTTGTCACTTCACCTGCACAACAGACTGGCAGAAAGCGGTATAAAAATTAATGATTCAGATACGGTTCAGTCTGTTTCAGCTAACAGAAAACTGATTTACAAATACCTTTCGCCTGCGCTGAAAGATATTATCACCGAAACGAACGTGAAAAGCAATAATCATTTTGCCGAGTATCTGTTTAAGTACATCAGCATCAAAAACAATTCCGTTGGTAGCACCAGTCAATCCCTTTACTTTATCCACAATTACTGGAAAACTCTGGGATTACCTATGAATCAACTGTATCAATATGACGGGTGCGGACTTACACCTGCGGACGCTGTATCAGCCAATTTCTTTGTGGATTTACTCAGGTATATGAAAACGAAAAGCAGCTATTCAACCGAATTTTACAACAGCCTGCCTGTTTCGGGCGGAAGGGGAACGTTGTCCGATTTGTTAGTCAACACAAAACTGGAAGGGAAAGTCCATGCCAAAAGCGGAACTATCGACAACGTGAAATGCTATGCGGGCTATATCGAACTGAAAAACAAAACGCTGGTCTTTGCCATTATGGTAAATTATCCGAACGGTACAACGCACGAAGTACTGAAGGCGATGGAGAAATTTTTGCTGGAGATAGTTGCCACTAACCACTAAGACCCCAAACCCCTAAAGGGGAACTTGAAAGAGAACCCCAAACCCCTAAAGGGGCTTAAGGAAGAGAATAATATGATTGTAGATAAAGAGATAGTAGACGAAACAAACTCAGTTCCCCTTCAGGGGTTAGGGGTTTTTTATACTCCTGAAACACCTTCCACCAACACTTTGCTTTGGGAAATGCTTCGCAGAGAGCCATTGGTTGAAGGTTTTGTGGTATATACTGATTTTCAATCAGCCGGAAAAGGGCAAACCGGAAATACATGGGAAGCGGAACAAGGAAAGAATCTGCTTTTCAGCATGCTGCTTTATCCACAGAAAATTCAGGCTGACGAATTGTTTCTGATTTCGCAGTTAGTGAGCCTGGCTATCAAACAAGCGCTGGATAAATACACGAACTACATTGAAGTAAAGTGGCCGAATGATATTTATTGGAAAGATAAAAAACTTGCCGGCATATTGATTGAGAACTCCTTTCAGGCAAACAAAATAAAAACGGTGATTGGTATCGGTCTGAATGTGAATCAGAAAACGTTTCGAAGCGATGTACCCAACCCTGTTTCGCTGCGACAAATCACCGGTCGCTCATTCAACCGTAAAAAACTCCTGAAAGCTATCAGTAATAATATACAGGAAATTTATCGTGAATTAAATACAGACTTCATACGTTCAGAATATTCCCGCATCATGTACCGCAGAAATGGATTTCATTCTTATAAAACGGATATAGAAGAGTTCAAAGCTAAAATAGTAACTGTACATCCTGATGGAAAACTGGAACTTGAAACAGAGTTGGGCGAAAGGAAAGGATTTTATTTTAAAGAAGTGCAGTTCATCTAATTTCCCGCTCGGCTGTGCCTCTTGGTTTCCAAGAATTATTCAATTTCCAATTGTTCGCTCGTTATAACAGTTAAATAGCAGAAGAAATATTCAACAATCAATTTAATTGGAAATTGAGAATTGATTTATTGAAAATTACTTCACTTCCTCATAATCAACATACTCACCCTCACTTTTATCAAAAATCTTTGATTTTGAAGTTGGTTGTTGGAAATCCTGCGATTGTGTATTTTGTGATTGTGCATTCCGTTTTCCAAAACTGAAAATGGAACGGATAAATCCGAATATACTCGAAATAATCATTAATCCTATGAACAGGATAAATATGACGATAAAAAATAAGAAACCTAACATTTTGAGAATTGACCCCTAACCCCTAAAGGGGAACAGAGTTACTATTGTCTATTAATAATTTATAATTTCCTTTCTTACTCCCCTTCAGGGGCCGGGGGTATTAAAATACCTGTTTTGCCACCCGTTTCACGCTTTGAGTAGCCATCATGCTGTAGAAATGAATACTCGGAACGCCGTGAGCTATAAGGTCTTTAGCCTGTTGTGTACACCACTCCACTCCTACTTCCACCGCATCATTATCGGTTTTACAAGCACGCAAAGCTGCTGCAAATTCTTCAGGAATATAGGTAGAGAAAATTTTGGGAAGAACTGTCAATTGATTCATCAGCGTTATTGGCTTAATGCCGGGAATTATCGGTACATTAATACCGTTTGCCTTACATTTCTCGACGAAATCGTAATACTTTTGATTATCGAAGAACATTTGTGTAACCAGATATTCTGCTCCGGCATCTACTTTTTGTTTCGCGTAAATTAAATCCGATTCCAAATTGGGTGCTTCTTCGTGTTTTTCGGGATAGCATGCCATTCCATACGAAAAAGCTGAAATGGGCGATTTCATTTTAGAACCATCCAGAAACAGTCCTTCATTGAAATTATTTACCTGAACCTGTAATTCGGTAGCGTGTTTATGTCCGGTTGGTGAGAATTCTCGTTCATGTTTAGCTTTATCGCCACGCAACAAAAGTAAGTCTGTAATTCCCAGAAATTGGAGGTCAATCAGTGCATATTCAGTTTCTTCACGGGTAAAACCGCTGCATATAATATGTGGCACAACGGCAATTTTATATTTATTCTGAATGGCAGCAGCAATAGCAACTGTTCCCGGACGATGACGTTCAGCAACCTGCTCAAAGAGTCCGTTGGCTTTTTCTTTGAAAACCAGTTCGCTGCGATGAGTGGTTATATTGATGTATTTCGGATCAAATTCACGCAGGGTGTCTATGGTTCGATAAACAGTTTCGATACCGTTACCTTTCAACGGCGGTAACAATTCAAACGAAAAGGCAGTGGATTTAGCGCTCTTTATTTTTTCTACAACACTCATTTTCTATTTACAATTCACAATTTACAATTTACGATTGAAAACTGTCATTAATAATTTAAATCAGCCACAAAAGTACTACTTTTTTAATTCAGGGACAAGATTTAAAACTCCACAAAATAGCCCAGCAACCCTAAGAATATAAGCACAATTCCGGAAATGAGTTTTTCATGGTGTTCCAATGAATCTGTTTTCAACTTATTTAATCCCTTAAGTCCAAGATAAACCAACCCAAGCATAATTGATAGTGTAACAACCAGATATACACTCGAAACGATTAGAATTCCGAGCCATCCTTTAGTTGCAGCCTGAAAGTAATAGGCCTCAATTTCAATACAAGGTGATAAAAACATACCGATACACATACTTATTAACACAGTTGATTTCGATTTTCTGGCTTTTAGTTTCTTGTTGTCAAGTTCAAAATGAAGATGATGATGCTTAGATTTAAAATCCATGACAATATAAATCAAACCTATAACAAGAAGTATCACCGGTGCAGCTATTCGTGTAATGTAACTGTAATTCTCTGAAAGTTTTATACCCACAAAACCAACTAAAATCCCAATAATTATCGTACTCAGCGTGTGTGCAAAACCGGTTATCAATGTTGCAAAAATTGATTCTCGGGTTGTCCATTTCTCTGCTTTTGAGATGGTAATAAGTGGAATCCAGTGATTTGGGAATAGCGGATGAATTAATCCCAACATTAAACTACCTATAAAAATTTGCCACATGGTTTGAATCGGATTATAGTTTTGTTATAAAAAACCGGATATAGCTAATAATAACACTCACCACCGGTTTTTGTTTTCTCCTTTTACCTAAACATTTTATATTACACGTAGTTGTGTATTTGTTTTCAGCTTTTTATTCAATAAATCAACCTGTTCCCAAAGTATCAGTTTTGCAGGTTTAGTCAACTCTAAAACCGCAGTTTCTCGTAGTATCAGTGCCGGAAAATACACACAGGCTGCGATAAAATCAAAAAGTGAAATTTCAACACATATATGCGAAACTTGTAAAAGTGTCCGGTTAATTTCTTCAGATTTCTCAGTACCAAAATCAATTACGAGTGGCTTTTCAGTTCCCAAATTGATTTCCGCATTTTCGACTGTAAAATCAACATAATTATATTCTTTTCTTATTTCAACAAGTTGTAACTCAGTCAGATTTTTCATTAGCGATACAACTTCCAGACTAATTATTCCATCAAAAAATAATGTTTGTTCTGTTTCTACTTTAGCGTCGGTCAGACTAAAAATAGAAGTGATCGTCTGATGTTCATCCCGTTCAACAACTATTTCTTTAAGGATTCTGTCAGGTTCACAAAACAAAAGATGACTGCCAACTCTGCTTATCATAAAGGGTTCAGAATTCTGCTCTTTTTAAACGATTTTCCGGATGGTCTTGGTGGCATCAGATTATCGTAATTAGGTGCTCCAATGTAATGCGTTGTATCGGCCTCCTGAACCAACCGTTTCAGACTATCGGCTTGTATAGAATTGAATTCACGAATCAGACAAATGCTGTCAAGGGTAGCGTTGAATTTTCCTTTAAATCCTGAACTACCTAACAAACAACCCGACACAGATTTGATTTTCAGCATCTTGTAAGCGGGCATTCTGAGTGTAAACCGACGTGTAAGTCCATCATTCTTAACCAACGTGTAAGTGTGGTCGGAAGTACCGTTGTAATAATTGATACGCAATTCTATGCGTTGTTTTTTGCATGAATCTTCCTTCGCAATACTAAGCAACAACTTCAGTTCATATATATCTTTGTAAAGAAAATCAGCTTGATTAATTTCAAAATCCAGTTTAGTACGTACTGAATCTTTTGTGAATTTATGATGGGTTGGTTTATTCCATACATTAGCTCTTATTTTACCAATATTAGCCCAATCAATTGGGTGAAACTTATTATCATCCACTTCTTTTTGTAAAACGGTCAGCTTTTTGATAACTTCATCATACATGTTGTCAAACTTTTTCGGATTTTTAGTATACCAAACCAACGAAGAATCGAACTCAGCCTTTGTAATGTTGTGTTTTTTAAAAATATAATTGTAATATGGAGCTTTTAGGGAATATTGACTGTATGCAATGTTTTTTTCGGCCAGCAGAGCATCTGTTTTATGCATATCAACGAGCACTTCAGTCATTTCATTCTGACTCAATACACCTTTAGGCCGGAAACATCCAGATAAAACCAGAGCCGTTACTATCCCAAAGAAGAGTAAATGGGATAATTTATGATTCGACTGTCGTTTTCGTTTCATCTTCTTTTTTGGTTTCAAGACTCTCATTCAATTCTTTACGGAAAAACAACAAAATTATTGTAACCGCAACCGTAATAGCAGAATCGGCAATATTAAAAATCGGACTAAAAAAGAGCGTTTCTCCGGATGCATTTTTAATAAGTGGAAAATAAAGCATATCCACCACCTTGCCATAAAATAAACCGGCATAACCACCACCTTCGGGAAATAGTGTTGCAACCTGCCCCATGTACTGACTGGCACTGAATATCATTCCGTAAAACAATGAATCGAGAATATTTCCGGCAGCACCGGCAAGCACCAACGAAACGGTAAGAATATAACCCGTTCTGACCTCTTTTTTTATCAATAACCTGATATAATATGCTAAAGCACCAACAGCGATAATCCTGAAAACAGTAAGAAATAACTTGCCAATAAGTTCCATCCCAAAAGCCATGCCGTTGTTCTCGATGAAATAAATTTTGAACCAACCAAACACATCTACTGACTCTCCCAAACTAAAATGAAGCTTGACATAGATTTTAACCGTCTGATCAACAATCAGAATTAAGAGGATAAGTAAAATGGATTTTTTTGCTATTGACATAAAGGTATTTACGATTTGGTTTTGTATCTAAAAAATATGGGAAATAGCAAATAAATTAATAGTCACTGTTTTAAAACACAAATTCGGCAACAGAGATTATTTCCGTTGCCGAATTGAAATGAGTTTTGCATCCGATTATCTCTGATCGTTTTTGGCTTCAATGCTCAACGTAGCATGTGGAACCGCGCGAAGTCTTTCTTTCGGGATTAGTTTGCCGGTTTCGCGGCAGATACCGTATGTTTTATTTTCGATACGAATCATTGCCGACTGTAAATGCTGAATAAACTTCATCTGACGTTGAGCCAAGCGGCCTGCTTCTTCTTTTGAAAGGGTTGAAGCACCTTCTTCCAAAACCTTAAACGTTGGCGATGTATCCATCACGTCGTTTCCATCCAAATTGGCTATTGCAAGTCGCAACTCTTCATATTCTTTCTGAGCTTTTTCAAGCTTTTCTGTAATCAGCGCCCGAAATTCCTCCAATTCTGCATCTGTATATCTTGTCTTTTCAGCCATAGTTGTAAATTTTTATTGTTCTCTTCAAATAACACTAACCCTTTAATCCGTCAGTTTTAAAATAGTTTGCGAAAATAGCAAAATTCTTTCAGTTGAACAATTATTTTGATATTAAATTTTAAACAATTCTTAATTATCTTTTTTTACTAATACTTTTACGATATAATCATCAAAATCCAACTCAGTAGCATCGACTATATTATCTTTCAACAAAACTGAGTTAGCTAATGTTTGCGTGGCAATGTAATTTGCATATTCCTTTACAGCCTCTACAATTTCTTCACGACTTTCGATTTCAATCACAATTTTGTCGGTGATTTCGTAACCGCTTGATTTACGAATGTTCTGAATACGGTTCACCAGTTCACGGGCAATACCTTCACGCAACAATTCGTCTGTAACAGTTATGTCAAGTGCCACGGTCAGTTTACCTTCATTAGCAACCAACCAGCCCGGCATATCTTCGGTAATAATTTCCACATCCTCGGTGGTGATTTCCACATCACCCGAAGCCAGTTTAAGCATGTATTCTCCTTTTCTCTCAATTTCGCTTATTTCATGACTGGTTATAGCGCCAAATGCCTCAGCAATTTCTTTCATTTGCTTACCATATTTCTTACCAAGCGTTTTGAAATTCGGTTTAATTTTCTTCACCAGATTTTCCATATCCGTATCAGCCGGAATTACTTCAATTTCTTTTACGTTCACCTCGGCTTTCACCAATTCGGCAATATAACTCAGCTGTTTGAAAGTAATTTCATCTGGTGCAGGTACTACTGCTTTAGTCAGCGGTTGACGCACTTTTTTCTCTGCTTTGCGACGCAGCGCCAGTATCATGGACGAAGTTTGTTGCGCCAACTGCATACATTCTTCCAAATTAGAATCAATCAAAGCTTCATTATAAGTCGGGAAATCGGCCAAGTGAACAGATTCGGCAGCATCTTTTCCGGTCACAGCATTCAAATCCAGAAATAATTGATCGGCAAAAAAAGGTGCGATTGGTGCCATCAGTCGTGCTACGGTTTCAAGGCAAGTATAAAGCGTTTGATATGCAGCAATTTTATCTTCGTCGTATGCACCACCCCAGTAGCGTTTGCGGTTCAGGCGCACATACCAGTTACTCAGGTTCTCGCCCACAAAATCAGAAATGGCACGTCCTGCTCGGGTTGGTTCATAGGTTTCATAATACTCAGTCACATCTTTTACCAGTGTATTGAGTAACGAAATAATCCAACGATCAATTTCAGGGCGTTTTTCCAAGGGTACTTCTGCTTCAGAATAGGTGAATTTATCGACGTTGGCATACAGCGAGAAGAACGAATAGGTATTATAAAGTGTACCAAAGAATTTGCGACGTACTTCTTCCACACCTTCCATATCAAATTTCAGGTTGTCCCAGGGCGAAGCGTTAGTCATCATATACCAGCGCAACGGATCGGAACCGTATTTTTCAATCGCGATAAATGGATCAACTCCATTACCCAGGCGTTTCGACATTTTATTGCCGTTTTTATCAAGAACCAAACCGTTAGAAATAACGCTTTTAAACGCCACCGAACCACGAACCATGGTGCTGATAGCGTGCAATGTAAAGAACCAACCGCGGGTTTGGTCTACTCCTTCCGAAATAAAATCGGCAGGGAAGAACGAACCACTCTCCACCATTTCCTTGTTTTCAAACGGATAATGAAGTTGTGCATAAGGCATTGCCCCTGAATCGAACCAAACATCAATCAAATCGAGTTCGCGTTTCATCGGTTTACCCGAAGCAGAAACCAATACAATTCCATCTACATATGGACGGTGCAAGTCAATATTTTTTACCGCGTAATTATCAGCTGTATATTCTCCAACTTTAAAATTCCTGTATGGATTTTCGGACATGAATCCGGCTGCAATTGACTTTTCGATTTCCGTAATCAATTCTTCCACCGAGCCAATACAAATTTCTTCCAAACCATCTTCACTGCGCCATATTGGCAGCGGAGTTCCCCAATAGCGACTGCGGCTCAGGTTCCAGTCCTGCAGGTTTTCAAGCCATTTTCCGAAACGGCCTGTTCCGGTAGATACCGGTTTCCAGTTGATAGTATCGTTCAACGACATCATCTCTTCACGGCAGGCTGTGGTTTTGATAAACCAGCTATCCAGCGGATAATACAATACCGGCTTATCAGTTCGCCAGCAGTGCGGATAGTTGTGAATGTGTTTTTCAATTTTGAATGCAAGACCCTGCAATTTCAGCATCACACAAAGGTCGATATCAAGCGTAGTTACTTCGGCAGTATCGCCGGTTGGAGTTGGCTCTGGAGCTATTTCGTATGCATTTTTCACATATCGTCCTGCAAAATCTTTATAGAGTTCGGTATTGATATTTGATTTTACAAAACCTTCACTCAAATCAGCAATTTCAAAGAATTTTCCGCTGCGGTCAACCATCGGCTGGCGGTTTCCATCCTTGTCAATCAACAACAATGGTGGAACTCCGTTTTGTTTTGCCACACGGTCATCATCAGCTCCAAAAGTAGGTGCAATATGAACGATACCTGTACCGTCCTCTGTAGTTACGAAGTCTCCTGTGATAACTTTAAATGCTCCTTCACCCGGATTTACCCACGGAATTAGTTGCTCGTATTCAGTTCCAGCAAGTTCTGAACCTTTGTATTTTGCTGAAATCTCATATTCGTTTTTACCCATAACCGAGCCTAACAGACTTTCTGCTAAAATCAGATTACAAGCTTCTTTGGTATATGGATTGTACGATTTCACCTTTACATAATCGATGTTTGGTCCTACGCACAAAGCAGTATTCGAGGGTAAAGTCCAAGGAGTTGTGGTCCAGGCAAGAAAATATGTATCAGTTTCACCTTTTACTTTAAATTGTGCCACACAGGTGGTATCTTTCACATCGCGATAACAACCGGGTTGGTTAAGTTCGTGAGTAGAAAGTCCTGTTCCGGCAGCCGGCGAGTAAGGCTGAATAGTGTAGCCTTTGTATAATAAGTTTTTATTGTAAAGTTGTTTGAGCAACCACCACAACGTTTCGATATAACGATTGTCATAGGTAATGTAGGGATTATTCATATCCACCCAATAGCCCATTTTGGTAGTCAAATCTTCCCACTCTTTGGTATATTTGAGCACGTCACGACGACAGGCAGCATTATAATCATCCACACTAATCGTTTTACCTATGTCTTCCTTGGTAATTCCCAATGCCTTTTCAACGCCAAGTTCTACAGGAAGTCCATGCGTATCCCAACCGGCTTTACGTTTCACCTGGAAGCCCTGCATGGTTTTATAACGGCAAAAAACGTCTTTAATGGTACGCCCCATCACGTGGTGAATACCCGGAAGTCCGTTGGCCGAAGGCGGACCTTCATAAAACACAAACGAAGGTTTTCCTTCACGGGTTTCAATACTTTTATGAAAAACATCAAGTTCCTGCCAACGTTTCAACTGTTCTTTGTTTACGTCGGAAAGATTTAAGCCGGTATATTCTTTAAATTTAGTCATATACGAATTGAACGAATTAGAGACGAATTGAACGAATTTTGAGTTTAAACAACCCCAATCAATCCAATAACTGATTAACTAATAACTATTTCAGGGCTGCAAAATTACAAAAAATAAATGGAATAAGTTATTTCCGACACCGACAAAAAGCGTTTTTCAAAACAAGGAAGTTTTATGGAATGTTCTGAAACAGGCTCAATCATAACACTGTGTGAATATTTGTATATCAATCAGTTAGAATATCGTATTAATGTACTTTTATAACAATTAATATATTTTGCTACTGCATATTACTAATTAAGTCTAACTTTGTCAGACAGTAGAGTTGGAATTTGAAAGTTGACAATTATCAGAAAACGATTGGTACAATGAAAAAAAAGACATATAGTTTGATAACAGGAACGGGAAGTTATATTCCTTCTCGGGTTGTAAAAAATGAAGAATTCGTAACAAACGTGTTTTACGAGACGAACGGATTAAAAATCAATAAATCCGGTAAGGAAATAGCTGAGAAGTTCCATGAAATAACTACAATTGAAGAACGGCGCTATATAACAGACGACATGACAACTACAGATATGGCCTTTCTGGCTGCCGAAGAGGCAATTAAAGCTTCGGGTATTGATGCAGAAGAACTTGATTATGTGATTGTGGCTAATAATTTTGGTGATACTACAGCTAACAACCGTGCTTCGGATCATGTGCCGGCAATGGCTTCGAAAGTTAAACAGAAACTGGGGATTAAAAACCCCGAAACTGTAGCTTATGATATTACATTTGGCTGCCCGGGTTGGTTACAAGCGGTAATTCAGGCCGATTATTTCATCAAATCGGGCGATGCAAAGAAAATTCTGGTCATAGGTGCAGAAGTTTTGTCACGCATCAGCGACCCGCACGACCGCGATTGCATGCTGTATGCCGACGGTGCCGGAGCTGTGATTCTTGAAGGTTGTGAAAGTACTACTCCTATTGGAATCGTTGCTCACAAAACCCGGTCGGACACCTTTAGCCATGCCGGATTGCTTCACATGGGACCATCAAATAATCCTGACTTCGAAAACTCAAAAGACCTTTTCCTGAAAATGAACGGTCGCCGGCTGTATCAGTATGCTCTTGAAACCGTTCCTCAAGCCATTAAAAACTGTTTAGATAAAAGTGGTTATGCAATTGGTGAAGTGAAAAAGGTGTTGATTCATCAGGCCAACGGCAAGATGGATGATGCAATCCTTAAACGACTGTACAGTCTTTATGGCATAGAAAATGCGCCTGAAGATATTATGCCAATGACGGTTCATAATTTGGGAAACACCTCTGTAGCGACCCTACCTACATTGTACGACCTGATTATAAAAGACAATATGGAAAACCATCAGATAAATGCTGGTGACGTATTGATTTTTGCTTCAGTCGGTGCAGGAATGAATATAAACGCTGTAGTTTACAAAATGGTATAGCAATCAGATATTTGCCATTCAGGTTTATATTTAGTCGTTCCTTATAAATTCATTTTCAAGCGACAAAGCAGACAACATTCT
>JBAXPM010000061.1:0-19114 GCA_037132235.1 Paludibacter sp. | reverse complement strand
ATTGGTCGCAAAACATTTTTCTGGCATTACTGACTCCGCTTTTTGGTGCTAAAAAAGTTCTGTTTCCTATTCCCAAAGACACAAAAGAAGATATTGTATTACTGAAAGAATTGATGGAGGCCGGAAAATACAAAGCAGTAATCGACCGTATATATACATTCGAACAGCTTATTGAAGCTACACGGTTTGTGGAAACCGGAGAGAAAGTGGGAAATGTGGTGATAAGTCTTTGACTTTATATTGATGAAAAAGTATGTTAATAAAAAAGGATATAAGTCATACAACTTAAAATCATATTAGAGTAGAAATAATGAAAACAATTGTAGTCTATTATTCAAGAAAAGGTAGTAATAAATACTTAGCCGAAAAAATTTCAAAAAGCTTGTCCTGTGAAATAGAAGAAATCAAGCCACGACTGAATGTCTTTGTTCTGTTTTTAATGAATATTCATTTAGGAAACAGGTCACTTAAGCACAATATTAAAGAATATGACAGAGTGGTTTTGTGTGGCCCAATCTGGATGGGTAAATTCATTCCGCCACTTAATAGCTTTATTAGTAAATATTTTGAGCAAATAAACAAATTGATTTTTGTAACTTGTTGCGGAAGTACGTATGCAAAGAAAGACGAAAAATTTGGGCATGGCTTGGTTTTCAAGGAAGTTGAAAGCAGATTAAAGAAAAAATGTATTTTTTGTCAGGCATTTCCGGTTGGACTGGTTTTGCCCGATGATAAGAAAGAAGATGCCGATGCTTTTATGAAAACACATTTGAATGATGAGAATTTCAACGGTGAAATTCTGCTACGATATGAAGGTTTTATAAAAAAGATAAACTTAGTAAGCAGATAATTTTGCAGAAAAATTCCTGTTATCTGAAAATATTTAAAATATGGAAAACACTAAAACCCTTTCGTCAAAAGTCGGATTATATGCTTCTGTTGCTTTGACTTTCCACACAATCCTTACATTTGGATTTGCAATGATGGCTATACCTCCTTCCGGTCCATATTGTTCAGGAAACTGTATGGAATATCCATTCAACGATTTGTTGAATTATTATCCCCGAGACTATCATTGGATGTATCTTGCTGTTTTTCAGCTTTTTGTTTTTTTGATATTTGTTGTTTCAGTACATTATTCTGCTCCCAAAGAGAAGCAGATTTTTAGTTTCATCGGAGTTGCTTTTGCTTTAATTTCTACTACGGTTTTATTAGCCGATTACTTTATTCAATTTGCAGTAATTCCAATTAGTATGATGAAAGCTGAAACTGAAGGTATAGCTCTACTTACTCAATATAATGGACATGGAATATTTATAGCATTGGAAGAGTTAGGATACATCACCATGAGTATCGCATTATTTTTCATTTCATTTATTTTTTCGTCTACCAATGCTATGGAAAAGGCAATTCATTGGCTTTTGTTCTTGCCTTTTATCTTGAATATTATTGCATTTGTTGTGTATGCCATCCTGTTTGGAATCGACCGGAGTTACAGATTTGAAGTTGCCTCTATTTCAATTAATTGGTTGTTCATTATTGCTATTGGTATCCTAATGAGCATTTTCTTTAAACGTAATTTAAAAACCAATAAAATTTCCTCATGAGTAAAAAAGTAGTTATTATCGGAGGCGGAATTGCCGGTTTGTCTGCCGGAATTTATGCTGCAATGAATGGTTTTGAAACCGAAATTATCGAAATGCACGATGTTGCCGGTGGGCAATGTACTGCCTGGGATCGCAAAGGATATCGTTTCGATTATTGTTTGCATTGGTTGGTAGGAACTTCAAAAGGTGCTTTCCACGAAATTTGGAAAGAAACAAACGTTATCAATAACGAAACCGAAATTATCGACCACGAAATTCATTCAAGGATTTTGGATGATGAGGGGAATGAGTTTATTATTTATTCCAATATTGACCGGTGGGAGAAATACCTGATTGAGTTGGCTCCCGAAGATGAAGCTTCCATTAAACAGATGTGCAAAGATATGCGTAAAAGTGCTTTGCTGGAACCATTTGCTTTGGCACCTGAATTACGTAGTCCTTGGGATTATATCCGGATTTTACCTCAAATGATGCCTGTTTTTAATGTGATTCGGAAATTTGGAAGGATGACTTGTCAGGAATATTTCGATAAATTAAACTTTAAAAATCAGAAAATAAAATCAGTTTTCTTTTCGCTTTATGGCAACAGGGATTTCTCGGCATTGGCATTTATATTTATGCTTGGCTGGTTTAATCAAAAAAATGCCGGTTATATCAAGGGTGGTTCTTATCCATTAGCTCAACGAATGTTGGAAAAATTCCAAAAACAGGGAGGGAAATTCTCGAACAAAACAAAAGTCGAACGAATTGTTGTTGAATATAATGTTGCGAGAGGGGTGTTATTAACTGATGGGACATTAATTCCTGCAGATTATGTAATTGGTGCTGCAGATGGATATACCACCATTTTCAAGATGTTGGAAGCAAAGTATATGTCGAAAGAAATTGATTTCGCCTATAAAAACTGGGAACTTTTTACCCCTATTGTGCAGGTTTCATTCGGGATTATAAAAGATGTTCCGTCTGAGTTTCCGATTATCATAAATATTACCAAAGGTTTGACGATTGGAAAAACGACACTGGATAACGGATATTCTGTAATGAATTATGCCTACGATTCCACCATGGCACCTGAAGGAAAAACAACCATTGTACTCCGATACGACAGCCCCTGGAATTTATGGGAAAACATGGATGCCAAAGAATATAAGGAAGAAAAAATGCAAATAAAGAAAGATGCAACGGCTTGTCTTGAAAAAATATATCCGGGCATTACCGAATATATTGAGGTGATTGATGTGGCAACTCCGAAAACGGATGTGAAATATACCGGAGTAAAAGATGGGGCTTATGAGGGATTTATGCCTTCGAAAGAAAATATGATGAAAACTTTGAAAATGAAACTTCCCGGACTTCAAAACTTTTATATGGCCGGACAATGGTTATTCCCGGGTGGTGGATTACCACCATCGGCTCAAACCGGAAAATGGGCGGTTCAGTTGATTTGCAAAAAGGAAAAACAACGATTTGTTTCAGATAAATAATTCATTTAAAAATCTAATATAGCTATGCAATTAATTTCAATCCAAAATATTGACCGGTTTCTGAACTGTAAGGTTATTGCTATTGCAGGAGCATCGCGTAAGGAAAAAAGCTTTAGTACTTCAGTCAGTTCACATCTCTGGGCTAAAGGATATACAGTCCTTAGAATAAATCCAAATTTCGTTGAAAATAATAGGCATTATATATGTTGAAAGGTTATTCTTTTTTCTTAGTTTTTATCAATTTTATCTTCGACCCCCAAACCCCCAAATGGGGGCTTTAATACGTAGTTTTTGAATTTTTTGATAGATGTAAAAAGTCCCCTGATTTCACTCTTAAGCCCCCATTTGGGGGTTTGGGGGTCAATAAATATCTAACTTATATAAACTCTAATATAAAACGAAATGAATTCAAATCAGTTTCGGATCTTCCTGAGAGCGTTAAGAATTTACTGGTACTTACTAATCCGGCACAAACTTTAGCAGTAGTAAAATCGGCTATTGAACGGGGTATTAAAAATATATGGATACAACAAAAATCAGAAACGCCCGAAGTTATTGCTTTGTGTAGAGCGAACAATGTGAATTTGATTTATAATCATTGCATATTCATGTTTACTCATCCTGACGGCATGCATAAATTCCATTATAACATAAAGAAATTATTTGGAGGAATTCCGAAATAAATCAAACAAATTTTCAAGAAACTACCTTTGAGAATTACAGGAAAAATCATGAAAGCAGTAATATGTAAAAAATACGGTCCGCCGGAAGTCCTTCAATTAATTGAGTTGGAAAAACCAACTCCGAAGGACAATGAAGTGCTGATAAAAGTAATCGCAACCACTGTTCATATCGGAGATACTAAGATTCGGCGTTTAGAACCCGGTTTAGGATCGGTAATGGATTCCTTTTTCAAGCCTGTTATGCGAATAATGTTGGGTTTCAAGGGTCCAAGAAAAAAAATACTTGGAATGGAATTGTCAGGAGAAATTGAAGCATTAGGTAAAAATGTAAAGCTATTTAAAAAAGGTGATTCTGTTTTTGCATCCACCGATTTAAATTTAGGAGCTTATGCTCAATATTGTTGCTTGCCTGAGAATGGAATTATTGCTCTAAAACCAAGTAATTTCACCCATGAGGAAGCAGCTCCTGTTTCAAATGGAGCATTAACAGCCTTGAATAATCTTAGAAAAGCCAATATTCATAATGGTCAAAAGGTTTTAATCTATGGAGCTTCGGGTAGCGTTGGTACATATGCTGTGCAACTTGCAAAGCACTTTGGAGCAGAAGTTACAGGAGTTTGCAGTACAGCGAATTTGGAAATGGTAAAATCGCTTGGAGCTGATAAGGTTATTGATTATACAAAAGAGGATTTTACTCAAAGTGGTGATTTATATGACTTTATTTTTGATTCAGTAGGCAAAATTGCATCTTCAAAACGTAAAAAATCGTTAGCAAAGTCTGGAGTCTATCTAAACATTATGGCTATGTCAAACAACTTTAAATTAAAGGTTGAAGACCTGATTTACCTTAAAGAACTCTGTGAGGCAGGGAAATTGAAATCAGTTATTGATAGAATCTACCCACTGGAGCAAATTGTCGAAGCTCACCGGTATGTTGATAAAGGTCATAAAAAAGGGAATGTAGTTATTACGTTATCGTTAAAACAATAATTGTATGTTTTTCAAGAGTGTTATAATCAGCAAAAAAGGCGGTCCTGAAGTACTTCAGGTTATTGACAAAGTAATGGTTAATCCCGGACCAGATGAAGTTTTAATCAAGGTTCAGGCATGTGCAGTTGGTGGAACAGATATTGCCATGCGCTACTATAATTATCCTGCTGCCCCAAAGAAACCATTTGTACCTGGTTATGTAATTGTAGGCACAGTTTACCAAAAAGGATCGAATTTATCAGTACCAAAAGTGGGTGAAAGAGTTGGGGCACTTACAACCTTTGGTGGCTATTCCGAATATATTACTCTAAAACCCGAACATTTAGTAAAAGTGCCGATGTCAGTTGATAGTGCCGAAGCAGCGGCTGTTATCCTCAATTACACAACAGCCTATCAAATGTTGAAACGAGTTGCTAAAGTTAAGGCAGGTGATAAGGTTTTAATAACCGGTGCAAGTGGTGGGGTTGGTTCTGCGTTACTCGATTTGGGAAAATTGTTTAACTTAGAATTATTAGGAACGGCTTCGTTTCAGAAACATGAAATTTTAAAACAATTTGACGCAACTCTAATTGATTATAAAACGCAGAATTTTGTAACCGTAATCAGAAATTTATATCCTCAAGGATTAGACTATGTGTTTGATGGTGTGGGTGGCGGGTATATTAAGAAATGTATTAAGACATTGCGACGTGGTGGTTTACTTGTTGAATACGGATATTCACTGAAATCTTTTTCGTATTTTATTAAATCGCTGTATGATATGTTCTCGGGAATATCTAAAGGAGTGAAAGCAAAAAGCTATGGAATTTCGGTCAATTATACAATGAATAAACAACCCGTACTTGAAGATATGGCTGAGCTATTTAATTTACTCAAAGAGGGGAAAATCAAACCGCTAATTTATAAACGAATGCCACTAATTGAAGCTACAGAAGCGAATAGATTGTTGGAAAATGGGGGAGTTGTAGGTAATGTGGTTTTAATAAATCATTTAAATTAAGTTTATCAGTTTTTAATCTGAAAAGACCACAAACAACATTAGCTTGAAAAATCAAAGAATAATTATATCAGACCTGAGATTTTATTCATATAATGCTCATAAACAATTAATTATTCCTACATTTGCTCTATTGATTCTGATCGGGATATTATATTAATCTTTAAAAAAGAATGTTATGAAAAAGAAAAACCAAAAAAACAAAACAGAAGAGGCTTTTAAAGTAGTAGAAGCTTTCAAAACTAACGCAGAAATTTTACAGAAAACTGAGCAGGATAAAGAGTTTGCAAAAACTCTTGGAGTAGCTGTTCGTAAAATGGACAAGCTTGAAAAGGAAATTGTTGCATTGAAAGAAAAACTGAAAAACAAAAAATCGGTTTTTGAACAGGAACGAGAACTGACACTGGAATACGTAAAAACGGCAAAGAAAATACTGAATAAGGAGTTGGACAAAAAACTGAATCCACTCAAGAAACAGAAAAAACAAAAACCACCAAAGACTGAGAAAGTCGAAGAACCCAAATGATAGTATTTGGTATATACAATATCAAAGGAGGTGTAGGAAAAACTGCTGCATCAGTTAATCTATCCTATCTATCGAGCCTTGATGGAAATAAAACCCTTTTATGGGATTTGGATCCACAAGGCTCTTCTACCTTTTATTACGATAAAGAATTGGGAAATGATGCCAGTTTAAAAAAAATCATTAGTGGTAAAATCGAACTCAGGGAGATTATTACTGAGACCGATTATCGAAAACTACATATCATTCCTTCTGATTTTTCATACCGCAACATGGATACGATTTTGGATCAGGTGAAGAAATCAAAGAAAAGAATCAAAGAAGCTCTGAAGGAATTGAAAAATGAGTATGATGTGGTTTTTCTGGACTGTCCTCCAGGAATATCCATTTTAGCCGAGAATATTTTTCATGCCTGCGATTATATTCTTGTTCCTACGGTGCCCACTCCTCTTTGTCAGCGAACCTACGAACAGATTATCTCATTTTTTGAAGAAGATGAGTTGAAAACATCGGCAGTGATTCCATTTTTCTCCATGGTAGAAGTTCGGAAAACTGTTCATCAGAACATGATGAAAGAACTTATTCGCAAAATGCCCAATCTATGCTCTTCAGCTATTCCTTTTATGGCAGATGTAGAGAAAATGGGAATTTATAGAAAGCCCTTGGCAGATTTTGCGCCTAATTCAAAAGCAGCAGCTTTGTTCAAGGCACTTTGGAAAGAAATAAAGAAGAAAACGATGTAAAGTTTAGACATGAATTGTGTCAAAGAAGCAGAAAATGGAGAGTTTAAAACACTTTCCATTTTTTGCTTTTTTAGTTTATGATTGATAAGGAAACCTATGATATTGAGATTCGAATCACAAAGAAATAAAGTGTAACACGAATGACACACCACAGCAACTTAAATGCATTTTTTTATTAATTCCTTATTAATGTCCCTTTAATCATTTTGGAAATACTATATGATATTTTTGTCGTATAAATTTTCAATTAGACTATTGTGATTAAAAAACTTTTAATTTCTTTATTATTAGTGATTTGCGTTGTAAAAGCATTTGGACAAAATTCAATACATGGTGTTGTGACAGATGCTGAAACAGGTGAAAGTATTATTGGCTGTAATATATTGATTCAAGGTACATCTTTTGGTACTATTACCGATATGAAAGGCGAATATACAATAAAGAATATTCCAAATGGCACGTATAATGTAATTTTCTCATTTATTTCATACGAAAAGAAAATTCAAAAGGTCGCTCTTTCAAAAGGAAATACAATCAATACAAATAATATAGTATTAAAACCTTCCTCCACTCAAATAAAAGATGTAGTGGTTACTGCTACTCGCCGGACTGATACAGAACTTTCACTCCTTATGAGCAATAAAGCAAGTGCTCTGACAGTAAATGGTATCTCTTCTCAACAAATTTCAAAATCGCAAGATAAGGATGCTTCGGAAGTTATTCGACGCGTTCCGGGAGTAAGTATTCGCGATGGCAAATTTGTAATTGTTCGTGGTTTGACCGAAAGATACAATTCTGTTTGGTTGAATGGTGCTACAACTCCAAGTAGCGAAAGCGATGTACGTGCATTCTCCTTTGATGTTATCCCCAGCGGACAAATTGATAATATATTGATTTACAAATCTGCCGCTCCTGAACTTCCTGCCGATTTTGCAGGAGCTATGATTAATATTAAAACCAAAAGTTTGATAGATAAAAACAGTATCACTTTTTCCTATTCGTATGGAAATCATATTGGAACTACAGGACAAGAGTTTTTTACTTATCAGGGAGGCAAGACTGATTGGCTAGGATATGATGATGGAACAAGAGCGATTCCAACCGGAGTTCCTTCAACAGAAGTATTTAAAAGTCTATATAATCAGAAAACAGATGAAAAAATTGCACAAATCAATTCCATCAGCAAATCGTTTAATACTATTTTAACTCCAGAAAAAACAATAGCAAAACCGGATGCAGATTTTCAGTTAGGAATAAATAAACGATTTACCGTTGGTGATTTCAGTATTGGCTCAATAAGCTCTTTAGGCTATAATTCTACCAATGTCACTGAAAATAGTTTTCGTGCAGCTTACGGAAATCAAGCTGACACTTTATATAAATACAATCAAAACACCTTTCAATCGAGAGTTCGGGTTAGTCTTCTATCGAACTGGGTATTCTTATTTGGTAATAATCAAAAGATTGAGTTTCGTAATCTTTTCAACAACTACGGTCAAAGTAAAACTATCCTAAAAAATGGATTAGAATTTTCTGAAGGTTGGTTCAGAAGATCATACGAATTATCGTATGAATCAAGAACGACCTATTCGGGTCAGTTAGCCGGAACCCACTCATTTAATAACGATAAATCAAAGTTAGACTGGACTTTAGGCTATTCCTATGCAAATAAAAATCAGCCTGATATGCGACGAATTTACACTCAAATTGGTTCTGATGCAGATTCAGAATCAAAATACTTTATGTCTCCTGCTAACAATGTCGATCCACAGGGAATAGGACGCTTATCAATGTATAATGAAGAACATATTATAAATGGTTGTGTCAATTTCAGTCACAAATTAAATATACTTGGTATTTTACCAGAAATAAAAGTAGGCTTGAGTTACGAATTAAAAAACCGTTCTTTTTCAACAAGAGTGTTTGGATATGTTCTTGGAAAGAACAAGTATTATCAGCCCCAGATTAACAGTACTATAGATAGCACTGCATTTTCAACATCATTTTTTCAATCAATAGATAAGATATTTAAAAATAATATTGATTATAATACAGGAATGGTTATAGCTGAATCTACAAATCAAGCTGACTCATATACTGCTGGTAACAAGTTATATGCCGGTTATCTGGCTTTAAATATACCTGTTAGTAAAACATTCAATGCTTATTTGGGGCTCAGGATTGAAGATAATATTCAAATGTTGGATGGATTCGATGGAGCAAAAATGAAACCGGTTTCAGTACTAAACGACAAACTGGATTTTTTCCCTTCGATAAATACTACGTATAATTTTTCTGATAAAATGCTATTAAGATTTGCCGTAGGTCAAACCATTAACCGACCAGAGTTTCGTGAAATTTCACCATTTGCATTTTATAGTTTCGAAGAAAATACAACTATATACGGAAATCCATTGGTAAAAAACTCTTATATATCTAATGCTGATCTGAGGTATGAGTGGTATCCAACTACAGAAGAAATAGTTTCGTTGGGTGTGTTTTACAAGAGTTTTATCAATCCGATTGAATCAAAAATTCTTAAAACCGGTTCTGGTTGGAATTATACTTTCGATAATGCGAAAGATGCTAACTCGTATGGTGTTGAATTGGATATCAGAAAAAGATTACATGAACTTGAACAAATCAATTCGTTGGCATTTTTGAAGAATCTTACTTTTATAATTAATGCATCATATATTAAATCAGAGATAAATGTGGAATCTTCAACAACTGAGAGAACCGGTAAAAGAGAACTACAGGGACAATCGCCTTACATTCTTAATTTAGGAATGTTTTATCAGGATTTAAAAATGCTGACAAGTGTAAATCTAATGTACAATATAGTTGGAAAGCGAATCAGTATGGTTGGTGATAAAGATACTCCACACATATACGAAATGCCTTTTAATTCATTGGATTTGACCTTAGAGCGTAAAATCACCAAATGGATGAGTATGAAGCTTGGTGTGAAGAATATTTTAGATGATGAGGTAGTTTTCCAACAATTAGATGAGTTTACTGATCCGGTTACAAAAAAAGCCAAATCTGTAACAGATGTTAGACAAAGATTTAAACCCGGACGACAATTTAAAATTGCTATAAATATTATTTTGTAAATTATTTGTGTTCTATTAACTAATTATTAAACGTTAAAAATTAAAAACAATGAAAAAGAATTTTCTTTTTGGTGCTTTAATGTTTCTGGCGACAAGTATGTCTGCTCAAAACACTATTGACAATGCTTTTTTTGACAAAGTGAATTTCCGTGGTGCAATGGGCACAACGGACTGGACCTCAGGCTGGTCAAGTTTTGATCCGCAGAACAAAGTTTATCCTGCTACTGAGAGAACAATCAATGCAGGTGACATTTCAACTAACACAACATGGGGATCACCTCTTTCAGGAACTGCTTCGTTCACTAACCCATTGTTGTCTGATCCATTTTTTACTCAGGTAGATTATGTTGGTGCTTTTGGTAAAACTGACTGGACTGCCGGTTGGGGAAACTTTACTCCTAATGCTACTGCTTACCCTGCTACAACAGTTACAGTAAATGCTAGCGACATTACAACAAACACAACATGGACAAAAAACAATGTTTATTTGTTGAACGGTTGGGTGTATGTAACGAGCGGAGCTACATTGACAATTGAAGCCGGTACTGTAATCCGTGGTGATAAAACGAACAAAGGTGCTTTGATTATTGAACCGGGTGGAAAACTTATTGCAAACGGTACTGCAGCTGAACCAATCGTATTTACATCAAATCAACCAGCAGGAAATCGTGCTTCCGGTGACTGGGGTGGTGTGGTACTTTGTGGTAAAGCTAAAATCAACCAGGGTACAGCCACTATCGAAGGTGGACTTCGCACAGTGTATGGTGGTACTGATGATACTGATAACTCTGGTAGTTTGAAGTATGTACGTATTGAATACGGTGGTGTAGCATTTATGCCTAACAACGAAATCAATGGTTTGACTTTCGGTGGTGTAGGTTCAGGCACTTCGGTTGATTATGTTCAGGTATCTTATGCCGGTGATGACTCATTCGAATGGTTTGGTGGAAATGTAAATTGTAAACACCTTATTGCTTTTGCTGGTTTGGATGATGACTTTGATACTGACTTCGGTTTTTCCGGAAAAGTTCAGTTCATCGTAGGTCTACGTGATCCTCAGATTGCTGACATTAGTGGTTCAAACTTTTTTGAATCAGATAACGATGCTGCAGGTTCATCACTTACTCCTTACACTTCAGCTACATTTTGTAACGTAAGTTCGTTTGGTCCACTAAATGGAACTGTTACAACTTCTACCATGAACCAAAATTACAAACGTGCTTTGCATATTCGCAGAAACTCAAGACTTAAAATATTCAATGGAGTATTTTCAGGTTGGCCGGTTGGTTTATATATCGATGGTAATACCACTCAGGCAAATGCAACAAACGGTGATTTAGTTATAGAAAATTGTGTATTTGGTGGTATGGCTGCTAATTATGCAGTACCAACAGGTCAAACATGGGATGTGACAGCTGCTTCAAACTGGTTTAATGATGCTTCAAGAAAGAATTCAGTGTATGCTGACAATGCATCTTTATTAGTTTCTGACCCATATACTTTGACAGCTCCTAAATTTACTCCAGTTTACAATTATTTTCTGAATGGTTGGGCTTATGTAACAACAGGTGCAACACTTACAATCAAACCGGGTGTAACTATTCGTGGTGACAAAACAAACAAAGGTGCTTTGATTATTGAACCGGGTGCAAAACTTATTGCTAACGGTACTGCAGCTGATCCTATTGTATTTACATCAAATCAACCTGTAGGAAGCCGCGCTTCTGGCGACTGGGGTGGTGTGGTACTTTGTGGTAAAGCTAAAATCAATCAGGGTACAGCCACTATTGAAGGTGGACTTCGCACAGTGTATGGTGGTACTGATGATGCTGATAACTCGGGGAGCTTAAAATATGTTCGTCTTGAATATGGTGGTGTAGCATTTATGCCTAACAACGAAATCAATGGTTTAACATTTGGTGGCGTAGGTTCAGGTACTTCAGTTGATTATGTTCAGGTATCTTATGCCGGTGATGACTCATTCGAATGGTTTGGTGGTACCGTTAATTGCAAACACCTTATAGCTTTTGCAGGTTTGGATGATGATTTTGATACGGACTTTGGATATTCAGGTATGGTTCAGTATGCCGTAGCATTACGCGATCCTCAAATTGCAGACATTAGTGGTTCAAACAGTTTTGAATCTGATAATGATGCTGCAGGTTCAGGTCTAACTCCTTTTACCTCTGGTTTATTCAGTAATGTAAGTTCATTTGGTCCGTTAAATGGAACTGTTACAACTTCAACAATGAACCAAAACTACAAACGTGCTATGCACATTCGTAGAAATAGCAAATTGCAAATTTACAACTCAATTTTTGCAGGTTGGCCAATTGGTTTGTATATCGATGGTAATACTACTCAGGCAAATGCTACAGCAGGTGATTTGAAAGTAAGAAACTCTGTTATTGCTTCAATGGCAACTAATTTCAGTGGTATTACAGGTCAAACATGGGCAACCTCTGCAATGCCACGTGCTTGGTATAAAGATATCACCTTTAAAAATGATACCTTGAATACGATTGCTGATTTAAAAATCACCGATCCTTTCAATCTGACTGCTCCTAATTTCTTACCAACTGCATCATCTAAAATGCTTAGCAAATCATACTGGCAGTTTACTCCAACTGAAGGGTTGCAGTATTATGCTCCTATGGTATTTACAGCTTATGCAAAAGGAAGTCAGGTAACAACTCCAGGATCAATGATTATGGTTTATAAAGATGGTGAATGTTTAGGTAGCCAGGAAATTACACCGGTTTCAAATGATTTCCAAATTACTGTAGGTTCAAATGAATCAACAAATTCAAATTTGGATATTAAATTATATGATGCTTCTTCAAGAACATTATATAATTTACCAACAGTGGTAGATTTTGATGCACAAGGAACAGTTGGTACTCCAGGTAGTCCGGTTCGTTTAGATGCAACAGGATCTTTAAGTATCGCATTAGTTACAGGAGGTAATAAATATAATTGGATTTCATTTAACGTAATTCCTGAAAATAATAGTGTAGGAACTGTTCTTAACTATACTGCTACAAACGGAGACTTTATCTCAGATGGTATTGAATCATCGTTCTATTTTGATGGTGTATGGTACGGAATGGAAAGCACGGGTTTGTTGAAAAACAAAATGTATGTACTTTATACAAAAGCTACTGCCCCTGGAAGTGTTAGCATAACAAATCAACCTTTGGTTAAGAATGAGCCTATTTCGTTTATTGCAGGATATAATTGGTTTGGATATTCGTTAACGAATTCTTATGATATCCGTGTAGCATTAAATGGTATAAGTGCAGTCGTTAATGACAATGTGGTTACTCAAGGTAAAACAGCTTGGTATAGTGCTGGTGGTTGGGGAGCTTTAGCTATGGTTCCTGGTAAAGGATACATTTTCAAATCTGCTAATCCAAGCACATTTAGTTTCCCTACAAACAATGCATCAACTGCTGTAAAAGTAAAATCATTGAATGCTAACAATACAGATAAAACTGTATGGACTCCTGAAGTTGGTCAACGATTTGCAATGCCGGTTTTAGCTCAGGTTTATAAAAACGGAAGTTTGTATCAACATGAAGGTATGCAAATGGGTATCTTTAAAAATGGTCAATGTTTTGGTGCAGGAACTCTTTCGGACAATACCTTTAATGTAACTGTAGGATCTGATTTAGAATCATTAAGTGGATTGAGTTGCAAAGTATTTGATCCTAAAACTTCACAAACTTATGAAGTTGAGGAAGCAGTTGATTTTGAAAGTTTAGTATCAGTTGGAAATATTTCAACTCCTGCTGCATTTCATATCAAATCAGTTTCTTCTACTGAACTAAATCAAATTTCTTCTACTGAACAATTTAGTGTATATCCTAATCAAATTCAATCTTCAATTGTATTTACATTAAATTCAACTACCATTGCTGATGCATCGGTAACAATGTATGATATGCAAGGCAAGTTTGTTAAATCGCTGTTTAGTGGTAACGTTGATGGTGTAAAAACCATTACAGTTCAAAGAGAAAACTTGAACAATGGACTATATTTGATTAAGGCTTCTGTAGGTGATAAACAATTTACACAAAAAGTGGTGCTAAAATAATCAATTATTGTATTTATTAAAAATGGAGAAAATCCGGGGTGTTTATTTACACCCCGGAATCTCTTTTTATTTATTTAAAACACTTATATGAAAAAGAACATATTTCTATTATCATTTATTTTAAGTTTATCGTTGTGTTTGTATTCTGAAAACAACAATGTGAATATCGTAACCGAAGTAACTTCTACTCAGGCAACACCATGGGTAAAACAAGTGGGTCTTCAATACAGTATGCCTATTTTGGCACGAGTGTATAAAAATGCTACATTATTTCAGCCTACAGGTTCATTGTTAGGTGTTTTTAAGGATAATCTATGTTGGGGGTATGGAGGTTTAGGGAATAGCCCGGTTGGACCTCTTTATAATATTACAACAGGATATAATACCACTCCAGTGACAGGATTCAGTTACAAAGTATATGATGCAACAACAGGTAAAATTTATGATGTTGTAGAACCGGTAACTTTTACATCTAATGTACCCGTAGGTGCTATTAACGCTCCAATTTCTTTAAATTTAAAATTTTCTATTACTGTAACTTCTTCTGATATTAACAAAGGGACAGTTAGTGGTGATGTAGGTACTTTTACATCAGGTCAATCGGTACATGTTACAGCTACTCCATTGGATGGTTATCATTTTGTAAACTGGACTGATGGTGTTGGAGGTAGCATTATGTCGACTAACGCAGATTATACTTTCACTGCTTCAGAAAATAGAAGTTTAATTGCAAATTTTGAGATTGGATCAGTAACTGAAGTGACAAATATTAATGAAGTAAGAGTTGATGTTTTTCCAAATCCTGTTTCCAATTTCTTTGAAATAACATTAAATTCTCTATCTCGGAATGATACCAATGTTCAAATTTATAATTTGCAAGGATTGTTGGTAAAACAAATTTTTTCAGGATCAATTGCAGGTGATAAAGTGCTTGTTGTAGAAAGAGATAATTCCTTTTCAAATGGTATCTATTTACTTCATGTGAAAATTGGAACAGATAAATTAGTACAAAAAATAATATTTCAATAACAGTTAAGGCTTGTTATTACAGGTTCTCAAGTTACTCAACTAAATAAATTACTAACTCAATACATTAATAAAAAAAGTTATGAAGAAATTAACCCCAATTTTATTTATTTTGTCTGTCTCTTTCATGTTTATTCAAGCTGAAAATAAGACTGTAAAAGACACTTTATCAAAATCTTCTAATCAGACTGATCCTTGGACTAGGGAGGTTGGTTTAAGATATAGTATGCCAATATTAGTAAGAGTTTATAAGAACAATATTCTATTTCAACCTACAGGTGCTTTGTTAGGAATTTTCAAAGATAATAAATGTTGGGGCTACGCTGGTTTGGGAAATAGTCCGGTAGGACTAATTTTTAATGTTACAATGGGATATAATCTTGAATCTGAAACAGGTTTTAATTATAAACTCTATGATCCAACTTCAAAACTGACATATAGCATATTAGAAACAGTTGACTTTCAAGATGGTGTGCCTGTAGGTCAAATTCAGGCTCCAATATCAATAAATATTTCTGGTATTTCAGCATTAAATGACATTAATAAATCTCAGTTTAGTATTTTTCCGAATCCAGTTGAGTCAGAGTTTAAAATTTCATTAGGATTTGATACACAGGAAAATACATTAATTCAACTCTATAATACTTCAGGTCAAATGGTAAGTGTTCTTTATAATGGAGAGACTACTAACAATCAAGAAGTTGTTATAAGACGAGATAATAAGATTACAAAGGGTATCTATTTCATTAAAGTAAATAATGGCTTGAAGTTTAGTACACAGAAAATCATTCTAAAATAAGAATATATATCTTACATTTTAAATTATCCAAAAATAAATTGTCCAAACAATTATCTGAAATTACAGAATGATTGTTTGGATTTTTTTCATCCTAACGAATGGAATTTAACATGTTGTTTGATTTAATTGAGTAATTGAAATGACATATATCCTCAATTGTTTTGTCTTATTTTTTTAATTGTCATATCATTTAAAAGTAACTATTTCGTAAAAACATTCGGGTAATTTTACAACAAAAATTAGGCTGTGTCCAATGTCTGAAACTCCAATACGCTAACTAAATTGAAATTCAAACAAATTCACTTGTAGAACTTAAACAATACTCCTTAACTAAATAAAAACTCAATAAAAATGGAAGTTGAAATTAAAAATGATGAGCTGAAACATGACCCTGAGGCAAATGTAAAAATGATTATATCTGACTCTCTTAATCTAAGTGTTGCAGAATCTAAAGCATTCACGCTTAAAAATATTCAGGCACTCCAAATTATGGTTAGAACTCGATTCTACCAAATCAAACAAAATTACGGAAAAGTATTCACAACCACTTTAAACGGTAATATGATTACTGTAACACGGTATGAAGATGAAGTGGTAAGATAGCTTTAAAAAGGGTATGTGTATTTTTTAAGTATCAGTATAATAGACATATAAATACGTATATCTATACAAAAATTGAGAACATAAATTATAAATAATTGAAATTATACATTAAAAAAACATCAAAATGAAAAAGAATTTCTTTTTAGTTAGTTTTCTTGTTGTGTTAGCAAGTTCATTATTTGCTAAAACAACAACAAGTAATGATTCAGTCTATATTAAGACTCAGTCTATTGAACGTGTTGCCTCAAACAGTATGGCTAGTCCCTGGGTAAAGCAGGTGGGTCTTCAATACAGTATGCCTATTTTGGCAAGAGTGTATAAAAATGCTACATTATTTCAGCCAACAGGTTCATTGTTAGGTGTTTTTAAAAATAATCTATGTTGGGGGTATGGAGGTTTAGGGTCTAGTCCGGTTGGCCCTCTGTATAATATTACAACAGGATATAATACCACTCCTGTGACGGGTTTCAGTTACAAAGTATATGATCCTACAACAGGTAAAATTTACGATGTTGTAGAGACGGTTTCTTTTACATCTAATGTACCTATTGGAGCAATCAATGCACCAATATCTCTTAATGTCAAATTTGCAATTACTGCAACATCGGCAGATATAAATAAAGGAACTGTTAGTGGTTCAGTTGGTACATTTACTTCAGGTCAATCAGTTAATGTTGTTGCAACACCATTAAGCGGTTACAGATTTGTAAATTGGACAGATGGAGTTGGTGGAACTGTTATGTCAACCAATGCAGATTATACGTTTTCTGCAAACGAAAACAGGGCATTAGTAGCTAATTTTGATGTTGCATCTATAACAATTAGTTCGTCAGTAAATGCTTCAACCCTTACAAGTTGTCCTACTTGCGATCTAACAATTGAGAATAATGGACATTTAGTTATTGACGCTAATAGCACGTATAACAATATAATTATTCAGGGTGGTGCTAAACTTACTATAAATAATGGTTCTGCTTTATCAGCTTCAACCTTAAATATTAATAGTGCTGTTTTGAATGGAACAGGTACACTGGTAGATAATAATGCATCAGGAGGTCTAACTGTTTCGGGTTCAACTAATATTCAGCAATATCTTACTGCCGGACGTAACTGGTATATTTCAAGTCCGGTTTCAAATGCAAGCAGTTCGGTATTTAATGCAACATCCAATATTCTTTATTACTACGATGAAGCATCGGCTACATGGCCACAAATAATCAATAATTCTACAGCTCTAACTGTTGCAAAAGGATATGTGGCCAATATGACTTCAAGTGCTGCCGTAACTTTCAATGGAACTTTAAATACAGGGATACAACAAATAAGCATCACACGTCATCCGGGTGTTGCAAAAGAAGGTTTTAATTTGGTTGGAAATCCATATCCATCATTCCTTAATTTTGAATCAGCTTTGCAACATATAAATACATCGAATCTTGGCAACTCATTCTGGTTTAGAACCCAAAATGAAGGTAAAACCGCTTATGTTTTCGACTCATACAGTGCGTTGAATCATATAGGTACAAGTAATAACAATAACTCACTTATTGGGATAACAGCCGATATACCACCAATGCAGGCATTTTGGGTGCGTGTAGCTGATGGGCAGACAACAGCAAATCTTACCTTCAATAATTTGATGCGTTCTCACAAAGATCAAAGCATTGTACCAAATCGTTTCAAAGCACCATCTGTAACTAATTTAAACGAACAGCTTGTACGTTTGCAGGTTTCAAACGGTATGGTAAGTGATGAGGCTATATTAATCACGAATCCTTCAGCATCTGATGCTTACGATGAATATGATACACAAAAAATGTCAAATAACTCAGTGAGTATTCCCGAAATTTACACCTTGGCTGATAACGAACAAGTTGTTATAAACGGTTTGAATTCAATTATATACGATACCGAAATACCAGTTGGGTTTACAACCGGACAATCAAATTCTTTTACGATTAAAGCTTCGCAGATAAGCAATTTTTCATCGGGTACTCAGATTATTCTTCTTGATAAATTAATGAACAAAGAACAAGATCTAACAGTTTCTGACTACTGTTTTACTTCAGATGTAACTTCAACATCAAATAGATTTTCACTTGTTTTCAAAGCTCCTTCCGTTGCTACTGGTATCAATTCAACTGATTTAATGGGTGTTAAGATTTCATCTGATTCAAACAATAAAATTGTTATAGATGGAGCGGTTCCTAACGAAAGTTCGGTTGTAATTTGCAATACTTTAGGTCAACGAATCTATAGTTCAATACTCACGACAGTAAATACAACACTGAATCCGGAACTTAAATCAGGTGTTTATTTTGTTGCTGTTAAGATTAATGGTAAAAATGTTTCAGCAAAAGTTATTCTCAACTAATACATATTAAACTATCTAATAAATAGTCGCTCCTTATAAGTAGGTTATATGTCTGTATTACAACAGAATAACC
>JBAXPM010000060.1:0-19422 GCA_037132235.1 Paludibacter sp. | reverse complement strand
TAATGGTTATTCTGTTGTAATACAGACATATAACCTACTTATAAGGAGCGACTAGGTATTCAAACGGATATTCAAATAACACAAACATTTTGCACGAAAAATGATTATTGAGAATAACTGAAGATAAAATGCTGTCTAGTTTTGTATTTCAGTTATTCATTAAAAAAACCTGATTCAAATCTGAGTCAGGTTTTTTTTCGATACTATTAAAATTCAATTTATATTCCGTCTTTTCCTTCGTAATAATTGATAAACGCCTTGTTCACCAATCGGTTACCACCGGGTGTTGGATAATTTCCGGTAAAATACCAATCGCCTTTGTGATTAGGACAGGCCACATGCAAACCTTCAATGGTTTGATAAACGAGCTGAACGGGACAATCAACATTAGCCGGTGTAAGCATTTCAGCAATTTTGGCTGAAATTTCCTCGGGAGCAAATGGTTTATAAATCTCCTTTACATAATTCACAACCTGTTCTTTCGGCAAATTCTCCTGTTCCTTTGATTTCCTGTACACTTCGTCAATAATATGCTGACGACCTGATTCTTTCAATAATTCAATGGCTGCTCTGAACGCACAAAACTCACTCATACTGGCCATATCAATTCCGTAATAATCGGGATAACGTACCTGCGGCGAGGAAGAAACGATCACAATTTTCTTTGGTTCGAGTCGGTACAGAATCTTGAGAATGCTCTGTTTCAGTGTAGTACCACGAACAATAGAGTCGTCAATTGCCACCAGATTATCAACTTTCCCCCTGCGAATAGAACCATACGTAATATCATACACGTGTGTTGCCAGGTCATTACGTTCGTGGTTGGTCGAAATAAAAGTTCGCAGTTTAATATCCTTAATGAGTACTTTTTCCGCACGAATTGGCTTATTGGTAGCGGTTTTAATACCATCTTTCATTCCAAAAAATGCAACTTCGGCTGTATTGGGGATAAACGAGAAAACCGTATTTTCCATGTCGTTGTCAATGGCTTTGAGAATTGGTTCTGCAAGCATTTCACCAAGTTTCTTGCGTTCCTGATAGATTTCGGCATCACTACCGCGAGAGAAATATATCCGCTCGAAGGAACATTTGGCAAATTCAGAAGCAGCGGTACGAATCGTTTCAAAACTTATCGTTCCGTTTTTCTTGATTATCATAGCTTCGCCCGGATTCAGTTCCTTCACATCCTCCTCTTTCACATTCATAGCCGTCTGAATTACTGGACGTTCGGAAGCGGTAACTATAATTTCGTCATTTGCATAATAAAAAGCCGGACGAATACCTTTCGGATCGCGGAAAACAAACGAATCGCCATGACCAAGCATTCCGCAAATGGTATAACCACCATCCCAAAGTTTCTCCGATTTACGGATAAATGAAGCTATGTCAAGGTTTTCCTCAATTTTTTGAGTTATAGATAAATCGTTAGTGTATCGTTTTTTTATTTCATCGTATTCTTTCTGAACTTCTCTGTCCAATTGAAAACCAAGTGACTCCAGCATCAGGAAAGTATCCCCTTTGTCGCGTGGATGTTGTCCTTTCAGTGTCAGATTTTCAAATAATTCGTCTACATTAGTCAGATTGAAGTTCCCTGCAAGCACCATGGTACGGTTTTTCCAGTTATGACGGCGCAAAAAAGGGTGTACATACGACAAACCACTTCGACCGGTGGTACTGTAGCGCAAATGTCCCAGATATAATTCACCTGCAAATGGTAATTCTGTTTTCGATTTTTCTGCACTAAGGTAAACCTCTTCAGAGATTGAAGACAGTTTTTTATTAATGGTTGCAAAAATATCCTGAATAGCATTTTTCCCTTCCACGCGTTCGCGCCAGATATATTCTTCGCCCGCTGGCATATCCAGTTTTAGTGTTGCCAGTCCGGCACCTTCCTGCCCACGGTTATGCTGTTTTTCCATTAGCAGGTACATTTTCTGTAAACCATACTGCCAGGTGCCATATTTCTCCTGATAAAATTCAAGCGACTTCAAAAGCCTGACCATTGCAATTCCACACATTGTATTTAAAAATTGGTTATTGGTTAATTAGTGAATCGGTTATTGGTTTTGTTTTGAACACTTCCTTTTGTTTTTGAAGAAAACCAATATAACCATTGATTAATCGTAAACATATTTCATGTTGATTTCGAAATTCATTCAATTGAAAATCAGTAATATAATCTTCATCTAAAGCACAAATTAAATGATCAAGTATCTCAGACAATGAACCCCTTGCCTGCCTACAAAATTGAGTGTTTTCCTGAAAATGATACCGTCCATGTCCTTCAGCAATATTTGCAGTTACCGATCTGCTTGCTCTGATTAATTGGTCA
Source organism: Paludibacter sp. (assembly GCA_037132235.1). GTDB lineage: Bacteria > Bacteroidota > Bacteroidia > Bacteroidales > Paludibacteraceae > Paludibacter. Next base: position 17,090 of record JBAXPM010000060.1, on the reverse strand, counting down.
GTTAATCTGAATTTTTCTTCGTTTGGAAATGTTTTTACAATTAGTGAAATTTGTTTTCTAAAGTTTCTACATTCTTTCCAAACTTCTAAAGTCTCAAAATTATTTGCCATTTATTACTTAAAACTTTGTTGATGTTTTTTAACTTAATAACAGTACTATCTTCCCAATTAACCAATCAACTAATTAACCAATCAACTAATAAACCAATCAACTAATAAACTGATAAACAAGAACAAATAAAAAACCCCGACGAAGACGCAGGGGTTTTTTGTGTGTACTATTCTACTGTTACCGATTTGGCAAGGTTGCGTGGTTGATCTACATCGCAGCCCTTCACAATGGCTATATGATATGCGAGCAACTGTAAGGGAATAGCTGCCAGCAAAGGCACCAGACATTCCACAGTATCCGGTATACAAATTGTATAATCGGAAAGATTCTGAACCACCACATCACCTTCAGTAACTATTGAAATAATTTTACCTTTACGTGCTTTTATCTCCTGTATGTTGCTTACCACCTTTTCGTACATACCTGCACTTGGTGCAATAACAACTACCGGCATTTCCTGACTGATAAGTGCAATCGGGCCATGTTTCATTTCAGCTGCAGGATATCCTTCGGCATGTATATAAGAGATTTCTTTCAGTTTTAGAGCGCCTTCCAATGCAACCGGGAAATTATAACCACGTCCCAGGTAGATGAAATTTTGTGCATAGGTAAATGTTTTAGCAAACTCGGCAATAACAGCATTCTGTTTTAGTAAATGTCTTATTTTGTCAGGAATCAACCCAAGTTCAGCAACAATACTTGAATATTGATCTTTATCAAGTGTTCCTTTTTCTTTACCAATAAGCAAAGCAAGCATGGTCAAAACAGTTACCTGAGCTGTGAAAGCTTTAGTTGAAGCTACACCAATTTCGGGTCCGGCATGAGTATAACAACCGGAATCTGTATTACGAGGTATGGATGAACCAACCACATTACAAATTCCAAAAATAAAAGCACCTTTTGATTTTGCAAGCTCAACAGCTGCCAGTGTATCGGCAGTTTCACCCGACTGAGATATGGCAATAACAATATCATCCTTGTGTATCACCGGTTTACGGTAACGGAATTCAGAAGAATACTCCACTTCCACAGGTATACGGGCAAATTCTTCGATAGCATATTTTCCAATTAATCCGGCATGCCATGAAGTTCCACAGGCAGTAATAATAATACGGCTTGCATTCATGAATTTTTCCTTATTGTCAATAAAACCCGACAATTTTATTTCATTTTTTTCATGACTTATTCGGCCACGCATACTATCACTCAAGGTTTTAGGCTGCTCGTTGATTTCCTTTATCATAAAGTGAGGGTAGCCACCTTTTTCCAACTGACTGATTGTCAATTCCAGTTTTTTGATTTCAGGAGTTTTTTCAGCATCACCTATTGTTCTTATTTTCAACTGTTTTCCACGTTGCAGAGTAACAATTTCTTCATCACCAATATATACAACCTGATCGGTATATTCAATGATTGGAGTTGCATCGGATGCCAAAAAGAATTCATTTTCACCAATACCTACTACCAACGGACTACCTTTGCGGGCGGCCACAATCAGGTCGGGTTGACCTTTTTCTATCACTGCAATAGCATAAGCACCAATAACCTGATTCAATGCCAGTTGCACAGCTTTAGTCAAATCAACTTTATTCGACTTTTTTACGTATTCAATTAACTGGATCAACACTTCAGTATCTGTCTGGCTGTGGAAAGTATATCCCTGAGCTTTCAGACCTTCTTTTAATACAGCATAGTTTTCAATAATTCCGTTGTGAATAATTGCCAACTCTTCGGATTGAGAATAGTGTGGGTGAGCATTCACCTGATTTGGTTCACCGTGTGTAGCCCATCGTGTATGAGCAATACCTACATTTCCCTGTATATCTTTCTGTTTTGCAAAATGTTCCAGATCTGAAACTTTTCCTTTAGCTTTGTATACATTTAAATTTCCATCATGCAATAGTGCAATCCCGGCACTGTCATATCCGCGGTATTCAAGGCGCTGAAGTCCTTTAATCAAGATTGGATAAGCATCCCTATTACCAATATAACCTACAATTCCACACATATTATTTTAATTAATAATTAATAATTCAAAATTAATATTTTTTCAAATCTAATATTTACTTTTTCTAATTCGTTCCAGCGCTACAAGTGTTTCTTCCCGGCTACTGAACCCTGAGAAGCGCATAAAACCTTCGCCGCGCACTCCAAAAATTATACCCGGAGTGGCTACAATCTGATTCTCATACAACAATTGTTGGAAAAACTTCCACGATGGTTGATTATCGGGTGTTCTAAACCATACGTATGGTGAACTTACTCCACCAAAAACTTTAAACCCGATTGATTTCAATTCATTCCTGATCAAAGCTGTATTGGTGAGATAATAATTTACTAATTCCTGAGTTTCATTTTTCCCCTTTTTACTATAAAGTGCCTCTGCAGCACGTTGTACAAGATATGAAACACCATTGGTATAATTAGCAATCCTTCGATTCCATAATTTGTTCAGCGATACTTCTTCACCTAATTTTGAATATACCATTAATTCGGTTGGGAATATAGTATAACCGCAACGAAGACCTGTAAAACCGGCAGTCTTTGAATAACTCCTTATCTCAACTGCAACTTTTTTAGCACCTTTTATTTCGTATATGCTACGGGGAACATCCGGTTCATTCACAAACGAACAATACGCTCCATCATAAACAATAATGCTCTCATTCTCAATAGCGTAATCAACCCACCGTTTCAGTTCTGTTTTTTTCATAACAGTTCCGGTCGGATTATTCGGATTACACAAATAGATAATATCAACTCTTTCTTTTGGCAATTCGGGGGCAAAACCGGTTTCTTCATTGCAACGCAGGTAAACCACATTGCTCCATTTCATTTCATCTGTAAGTACACCTGCCCTACCGCTCATAATAGTTGCGTTTTCATAAACAGGGTAAACAGGTTCAGCAATTGCAATTATATTATCCCGACCCAACACATGACCGATATTTCCAATATCTGATTTGGCCCCATCGTTGATAAAAACGCTCTCTTTATCAACACTTATTCCGTAAGAACGGTAATCTTTTACAATCTTTTCAATTAAAAAATCATAGCCCTGAGGCGGACTATATCCTCTGAAAGTGTCGGCAGAGCTCATTTCATCAATAGCATCGTGCATAGCCTGCAGCACTTCGTTTGGTAACGGACGGGTAACATCCCCTATTCCTAAACGAATCAGTTTCGCGTTTGGATGTACCAGCTTATATGCATTTACACGCTTCTCAATTTCGTCGAAACAATAGACTTCTGGAGTTTTCAGATAATTCTCGTTTGCTAAAGCCATCTATGAGAAGAGTTTTTTATTTATCCGGTAAATTACAAACTGCAAAATTGCTCTTTTATTTTCAGTTTATTGAAAAAATGGGAAAGATTGTCGGGAAAAAATCTATTATTTTGAAAAATTACCTTTCTCTGCTTTACTAACAGCACAAGTACCGTTAAAAATAGCATTGGGTTCTATAATCAACATTCTGGTTTTTACATTGCTTTTAATATTGGCTGTACTTCGCAGCGAAATAGATTCTGAGGCTGTGATATTACCTTCAACCTTACCTATTATTTCGGCACTCACACACGAAACAGAGCCTTTCAGAAAACCATTTGCACCAACAACTACCTTACCCTTACAGGTAATATCACCGTCTATTTCACCATCAATTCTGAAATCGTTTTCAGCAACAATTGATCCTGAAATGCGACTATAACCGCTTAGGGAGTTATAAAGAGTACCTGGGTTATTATTTGATACTTTAGCCATTATTGCTATATATTCTTATTTTTTTGAAGCCTCAAAATTACATTTTTCTTTCCAAATAATAAAATAATTGATAAGAAAATAGCAAAAAGTGATTAAACATCAAACCGGAATTATATTTCCGACACAAAATGGAGTGTAAGATTTCACTATAAATTCTCCTGACAATACAAAACTTATGGGATATAATTCCCAGTCTGTATTTAATTTTCCGTTGAATTCACAGTTTTGATATTATTTGTTTCCAGCAACTTAAGTGAACTATCTTTTTATGAAATTATCAAATCCTCATCTTTTCATTTTCCGTTCGTTAAATATAATATGTTTTCAATTAATTTTTACGTTTTGTAACAAATATTTATTACTTTTGCATATGTATTGTCATTAATCCGGTATGAAAATTTTACATCTGCGAAATAAAGAAATTGATTATCAGCGTTGGAATGAATGTATTTCATTGGCTCACAATGGATTGATTTATGCCTGTGCCTGGTATTTGGATGTGGTTTCGCCCGATTGGGAAGCACTTGTAACTGCTGATTATAGCTACGTTATGCCGCTTCCGCTTAAATCGAGATATAAAATTCCGTACCTTGTACAACCGGTTCTGACACAGCAACTGGGGATATTTTCTACTCACGAAATTACCGAAAAAATTGTACTGAGATTTATCAAGGAAATTCCATATTTCAGTTACGAACTGGCACTGAACGAATGCAACAGTTGCAGTAAAGCAGATGCGTTTCCGAATTATTTATTGCCGTTGGAGAAAAATTATCAGGAACTAAAAGCCGGATATTCAACAAATACACAAAGAAATATAGCTAAAGCCTCAAAGCTTGGACTGCATATTGAACAGTTGACATCAGACCAATATATACGGTTTTATTTTTCGGTAGATAAACAATTTCTATCGCCCCGACAGCCGGTATTAGAGGGACTTTTAAGCAAGGGAGTTGAGCAAAATGGATTGGAGCTTTTTGGTGTATATTCGGCTGATAATGAACTGATAGCAGCACTTTGTCTGCTAAAAACTGCCAACAGGTTGATTTACCTTTTGCCGGTTTCAAACGAATTGGGCAAGAAATCGTTTGCCATGTTTCTTCTTATTGATGAACTAATAAAAGGTCATGCAACAAAACCAATGATTTTCGATTTCGAAGGATCACGCATCGAAGGCGTTGCACGGTTATATTCGGGATTTGGAGCTAAAAACAAACCTTATTATATACTAAAACGCTTCCGCCCTTCGTTTTTAGTGGGGAAAATAACTTCTAAGGAAACAAAGTGAAAATGATAATTATTAATTGTTAATGATTAATGATAAACTGTAAACTATAACTATTAACCAATTGACAAAAGTTCTCTTCATATCGCAATGGTACCCGCACCGATACGATCCCATGTTTGGGTTATTTGTGCGGAAGCATGCCGAGGCAGTTGCATTGTATGCCAATGTAGCCGTGCTTTACGTGCATCCCGACCCATTGATAAAAAAGAGAGAAATTGTGATAACATCCGAGCATGGTTTTCAGGAAATAATTGTTTATTATCCATCTTCCGGAAAATCAATATGGGGAAATACCCGTAAAAGGATTGAATATTTGCTTTCTTACAAAAAAGGATTTGAGATACTGTTTGACTCCTGGGGCTTACCAGAGATTATTCAGGTCAGCGTTTTTACCCGAACACCATTGATTGCTGCGTGGCTGAAGAAACGTTATAAAATACCTTACACAGTAATCGAACACTGGACGCGATATTTCAGGGAAAAAACCTTTAACAGCAGGATTCATCGTATGTTATCGACATTTGCAGCCCGCAATGCCGATGCAGTGATGCCTGTAACCCTGCATCTGCAAAAATCCATGGAGAATCACGGTATGCACAATATGAACTATCGGATTATCAACAATGTAGTAGATGATTTATTTTTCGATCGACTGGCAACACCCACATCGAAAAAAATCCGGATTCTGAACGTAACCTGCTTTGATGATGCACAGAAAAATCTGAGTGGGCTGATTAATGTAATTCAGGCATTGCAAATAAAACGTCAGGATTTTGAACTTGTACTGGTAGGAAAAGGTATAGATTTTGAACATATCAAAGAATTGGCGGTTGAAAAAGGATTGGATGACAAAGTGATTAAGTTTACAGGAATGCTTACCGGCGAAGAACTTGTTAAAACCTATCAGGAAAGTCATTTCACAGTACTATTTTCTAATTACGAAAATATTCCGGTGGTTATATCCGAGAGTTTTGCCTGTGGTTTACCGGTTATTTCGACTAATGTAGGTGGAATTGCCGAACATATCGACCAAAGTAATGGGTTACTTATCCACAAAGGCGATGAACAGGCACTTTTCAATTCAATAGACTATATGCTTGATCATCACTCTGAGTATAATTCCGAAGAAATCAGAAATAAAGCACTGGAACGGTATAGTTATAAATCGGTGGGAAAAGAGATGATGAATATATATCAGGAAATACTGAAAAAATAATCCTTACTTAGCAATTATAAATTGTAATTCCTCTTTCTGCCAACTCAACAATCCTCGCAAACAAACTCTTAGAATCAGCTCTGAAAAAGCTGCTTCCACGAATAGTAAATTGTTCAAAACAGGACTTATTCAGATATTTCCTTACAAAACCAGGCAGATTCCGATTTGTAATATTAGCATCTGCCACTAAGGTATTCACAGTTATAATTTCGCCATCCTTCAACTTCACTTTTCCAGCAAAAACCTCATCAGTTCGTGTCTTTAACGGAAATTTTTCCTTTAAAACATCTTCCGGGCAATGAACAAACGACAAGTAATGACAGCTAACTCCCAACCCCACAATAATAGCATTATATTTCATCATCTTGTAATACGGACTCATCTCGCCACATGGATAAATGGATGTATGGTGGTCGCAAATCAGTTCTTCAGCATGCTTTCCAATGGCTAAAATCGAATTTATTGGATGAATACTTCTCAGTGCCTTAGGGTGCTGGCGGGCAATTTCGGGTAGAACTCCCATAACGGTTCGGGAATTCTCAATGTCAAAAATCTTATCCTTTTTGAAGTAATCCTCCGCCCGATAATTAAATTGCCAGCATGGAAAAACCAATGTACCCTCATCACCTACTATTTCAAGTAAAATTTCAAATATTCTTTCAGCCGGAGCTTCTGTATTAATGAAATCCATCGAACTATGTATAAAAACCACAGATCCGTTTTTTATGCCAAGCCGCAATGTCAGTAATTTTCTGAGTTTTTCTTCCGAGAGTGGTTTATACAAACTCTTTCTATAGGTATAATATGCATAACGAATCTTTGAAAAAGATTTTTTAGATACAACTTTATATAGTAACTTACTTATAATCATAGCTTTGTTGTATTTTGATTACAATTTAAACCGGAAAAGGTACAAAATTCCACGTCCGGGTATTTCTTTTGTATTTCCCGAACAAAACCTTCCATTAATTCAAACGAATAATCACTCATGCTTTTGGGATGTGAAACAACTGAAAACATGAGCACATCTTCTGATTTATATTTTTTGACCTGATAATCAACAATATGCAACAGATATTTCAGCGAAAGCGTATAATTATCGAAAGAAAGCATCCGTGCAGCAAATAACATTTTTAGTCTGGAGATTATATCGATTTTTTCTTCCGAATGTATCATTCCACCATGTCTTAGAGGCTCTCTGAAAGCATATTTTTTCATTTTAAACAACGTTGGGATTTCAAAAGGCGATTTTGGAATGGTAGCAATAGGTATTTCCAAAACACCTGAATTTGCTGACGAATTTTGAAAATTTTCAGCATCAATAAACCAGTTTGGTTTTTTGGGAAGCTTTGTAAAATCAACTTCAGAAATGGTTGATTTGAAAAAATACCCCAGAGCTATCGAACTGTCATATAGAATTCCTTCAGCTTGCAACGCTTTAAAAATTTCAGTTGTACAAGGAGCAATATTGTAACCACCTGCCCGATATGCAATGCATTGATATTCAGGGTTTACTTCCCGACAAATAGTATTTAATTCTTCAATGCCTGACCTGATAATCCCGCTAATTCCGCCAAATTCCGAATTATTTTTAAAATCTGAAAGTCCAAAATCCCGGGAAGGATGATAATCTGGATCTTTGTATGTAGTTGTGAGCCAATGCGGATGTATATGTAACTGCACATCATGACCTTTAATTAAAGCATTTTGCAACTGATTTTTATAGGGTTTATAAAAATCATCATTATCCCAATTCTGAAATTGTTTTGCACAAAGGATATCAGTGAAAAAATTAACCTTGACACCTAATCGATCAGCTAAATCCAAAACCCGTTGTGTAGGTTCGAAAAGTGCAGATTCATAGGAAGTTTTCAATTTTCCTAATGGCAATTCATGGTCAAAAGTAAGTAATATTTTTAATCTCATTTGTTAGTGTTGACTTTGCAAAATTAGCAATAAGTTTTAATCAATAGTTATTTTCCAAAATTCAATTATATATTTGTTGCCGTAATGAGTCAGATTCAATTAAGTTTGTTTCATTTAACTTTTTCAGTTATAAAATGGAATAAAATTACATTACTTTTGTACTACATTCTTCAATAACAGGAATATAATTATAGAAAAAATCAAATTTTAAAATGACAAACAGTCAACGGCTACATGCCATATACCGGATTTTCCGCAAATTAATTCTGAAACCATCATCGGTATTTCTGGTACTAAAAGACGAAACCGAATACCAATCTTACCTGCAAAAGAAATACGGTAAAACCCAGTTACCAACAGTCGACATTAATAATTTTCTGCAAAACGGAACAGCAGAAGTAAACCATTTCACTTTTTTGGATGGTTCTTCCCTCCTCACCGACCTTGCTCTACTCAAATCGGTTGCTGCTTCATTTAAAAATTGTGATTACATGGAAATAGGTACCTGGCGTGGTGAAAGCATTTTGAATGTATCTGATACAGGAGCAAACTGTACATCAATCAATCTATCGCCCGAAGATATTATTGCCATGGGATTGGATGAAAAATATGCACACCTGCACGGTTGTCTGATTACAGATAAAACAAAGATCAAAAGCGTTTATGCCAACTCGCTGACCTTCGATTTCAGTACATTGAATCAGAAATACGATTTGATTTTCGTTGATGGCGACCATACATACGAGGCTGTGAAATCCGACAGCGGCAAAGTCTTTGAACTGCTGAAAGATGAAAACTCCATGATAATCTGGCACGACTACGGCTATAATCCCGAAACTCCACGTCATTCGGTAATTGCAGCCATTCTCGATGGACTTCCGGCTTCTGCACATCAACATGTTTATCACGTGTCGAACACCATTTGTGCTGTTTATACCCGCCGTAAAATGAATTCTGTTATACTCGAATCTCCGGTTAAACCTGACAAAGTATTTAGTGTTCAATTGAAAAACATTCCCTTTGAATTGTAAGCCCCATGCAAACCCGCTACCGTAACCTGAAAAGCAAAGTTATCAACAATACGAAAGTAGTTGAGAATTACTTTTTTATGACAGCCTTACAGGTTATAAATTCACTTTTCGGCATTCTGATTTACCCTTATCTCATTCGGGTTCTTGGTGCAGGAAGTTATGGTTTATATGTATTTGCACTTTCGGTAACATCGTATTTTATAGGGTTTATTACATTTGGTTTTACTATGCCGGCAGTAAAGGGAATTGTAGAAAACAAAGATAACCCTCAGGCCAAAAGTAAAATCGTATCGAGCGTACTGACTGCCAAATTCTATCTGTCATTACTTTCTACACTGATTTTTGTAGTTTTACTTTTCAGCATACCTGTCATGAAAAATCACAAACTTATCTTTGCGATATGTTTCAGTCAGATATTTGCCGAAACATTGCTGCCCGTATGGTATTTTCAGGGTGTTCAGAAAATGAGGATAATAACCTATATTCAGCTCGGAATCAAGGTTTTATCACTGCCCTTTATATTCCTTTTTATCCATAAACCTGACGACTGTTATATTTATGTGCTGATTGCCTCATTTTCACTTGTTATCGGAGCAATACTGTCAAATGTATTTTTAGTAACCAAAGAAGATATCCGCATAAAACTTGTTTCAATCACGTCATTAAAAGTTTATTTTAATGATGCATTACCGTTCTTTTGGTCAAACTCTACTGCTACCATCAAACAGGAAAGTGTAACTATCATTATCGGAGCATTTTTCGGTATGCGCGATGTGGCTTACTACGATCTGGCCAATAAAATAATATTATTGCCCCGCATGCTAACAACGAATATAAATGGTGCGTTGTTTCCCAAAGTAATGGAACGAACTGATAAAGCCTTAATTAAAAAGATTATACGCTACGAAATGCTTATCGGTCTGGCTGTTATCCTTTCTGTGGTTTTATTTGGTTACTGGATAATCCTGCTTCTGGGTGGCAGACAAATGGTTGATGCCTATCCGTTGGCTATCATTATAAGTGCTTCTATGATGGTTTGGCTGATTGTGGGCTCTTATATCAATTTTATTTTTGTGCCACAAAACAAGTATTATTTTGTGACACGCAACCAGTTTATGGCATTTATCAGTTTTATAGTGTTTTGTGTAATTGGTATTCTCATCTTTCATACAATAGCAGCAGTTGTTCTGGCACTTACACTCTCCGGATATTGCGAAATAGTGTATTGTAACTATCTGATTCGTAAACACAAGCTTTTATGAACCCCAAAGTATCTATATTAGTTTCTGTGTATAATGCTTCAGCATATATCGAAAAATGTGCTGAAAGTCTTTTCAATCAGACTTTTGAAAGTATTGAATTCATTTTCGTAAACGATGTCACACCCGATGATAGTATTGAAAAAATTCTAAAATCTATTGAAAAATTTCCTGACAGAAAAAGTCAGATTAAAATTATAAATCACACAGAAAACAGAGGAACATCTGCTTCAAGAAACACTGCACTCGATGCTGCAAAGGGCGATTATATATTGATTATTGATTGTGATGATTATATTGAGCCTGATACAGTTGAAGAACTCTACAAACATGCTGTTGCAGAAAATGCCGATGTGGTTATTTCCGATTTCTATCTTGAAACAGAGCACAAGACAGTTATTGTAAAAGACTATGTATCAGCGAATACAAAAGATTTATTCAACGATTTTATTGTATACGACCGCTGTATCACGGTGCTTTGGAACAAATTGATTCGTCGTTCATTATGTCAGAAACCGGAATGCAGATCTCCTGAAGAATTAAATTTTCTGGACGACAAACATGTGATAGCACGAATATATTATTATGCCGAAAAGGTGGTAAAAGTTGATAAAGCTTTTTATCATTACAACAAAACAAACCCTGTGGCAGTGACGCAAACAAGAAGTAAAACTCACTTTGAAAATGTTTTGTTATACTGGCGCCTATTTGATGAATTCTTAAAACATCAAGGAGTATTTGAACAATACAAACATTATCTGGATATCGGAAAAATAAGAAGTAAAGTGAGTCTTCTGATAGATACTGACTCATACAAACTGCGGAAAGATTACTCTAAAATGTTTTGCGAAGAAGAGAAACTAGTTAAAAACAAATTTCACAAAGGACAAAAACTTATGCTTTTGCTTATTCAAAATAAATTATTTATTTTAGCGCATCTTTTCCACAAGCTACTTATTGTTAAACGTGATTTATCTAACCTTTAACTTCTATGAATCCAAAAGTTTCAATACTTGTACCTGTATTTAAAGTCTCCAGATTTATTGAAAAATGCGCTGAAAGCCTTTTCAATCAGACTTTCAAAGATATAGAATTCATTTTTGTAAATGACAATACACCTGACGAAAGTATTGAAATACTTGAAGAAGTAATTAAACGTTATCCTGCCCGAAAAAACCGAATTACAATTATTGATCACAAAGCAAATCAGGGACTTGCAGCATCGAGGAACACTGCTTTAGATGCTGCAACCGGCGATTATATTGCAGTTGTTGACAGTGATGATTTTATTGAACCCGAAATGATCGATGTGTTATACAAAAAAGCAATTGAGACAAATGCTGATATTGTTGTTTCTGATATGATTATGGAATATCCTAATCGGACAGAAATTCTTGTAGATTACCTTTCAGAGAATAAAGATGACCATTTTGGTGATATAATTCGGAACATTGAATCGCATACGTTTCTTTGTAATAAATTAGTACGTCGCCAGCTTTATCTTCGTCGCGATTGCCGCGTTCCTCATGGTTTGGATTATTACGAAGACAGGCATGTTATGACCCGGCTTTATTATTTTGCAAAGAAAATTGTAAAAGTAAATCAGGCTTTTTACCATTACGTTCATTATAATTCATCTGCTATTACAAAAAATAAAACGAGGATGCATTTCGAGAATGTTGTTATTTTCTGGAATTCATTCGATGAATTTCTTATAGAACATAATGAATTTGATAATTATAAAAGTATTATTTCATTAGCAAAAGCACAAAGCAAAGTCCGGCTTATGATAGATACCAATTCTATGACATTACGAAAAGAATATGCCGATATTTTTGCATGGGAAGTAGACCAAAACATTAAGGATTTTAAATTCGGGGAACAAGTTTTGATTATTCTGCTAAAAAATAAGCATTACCATACTATACAATTGCTTCATAACTACTGGAAAAGGAAAAGTAAGAGCATAAAACATCTGCATGAGTAATTCTTTGGTTAAACAACTCTTCACTCTTTTTTTGTTTGCAAATTCTATCTTTGCGGTTTCGCAATCTACATGGCCTTCAAAAACATGGGATTCAGCTGTGAACATCTCATCGTTATTTCCAACATCGGTAGCCGAATTAAGCGGAATGTACTGGAATTCTGCAACTAATCGCTTGTATTGTGTTGCTGATGAAGGTGTTGTGTATATTTTGACTCTGAATAAAACCACTAATACTTTTAGCCTTACTTCAACATTAAGTAATATGGGAGGTCCCGAAGGAGTTACGATGGTGAATAATGCGTTAAATGAGTTTTATACAATCGACGAAAATAGTTACGAGATACGAAAATATACTCATAATGCCGATTTTTCAGGGCTTACAAAGTCAAAATACTGGTCGTTATTGCAATCACCATCTCCTATGTCGGATACAGGAAATACAGGTCCGGAAGGTATTGCTTTTGTTCCTGAAAGTTATCTGTCCAAAATCGGATTTATAAGTTCTGCCACTAGAAAGGCATATACTTCTGCCAAAGGAATGGGTGGTTTAATATTCATTTCCCATCAGGACGGTGGTTATGTTTGGGTATTTGATATTAATCCTTCAACCAGCAACGATTTTCTGTATGTCGGGAAGTATAAAACAAATCGTACCGAATGCTGCGATCTGACTTTTGACCAGTCAACCGGCTTGTTGTACATACTGCATAATACCGGAGATAATTATCTTGAAATAACAGATCTAAAAACAACAGTTGTAAGCAGCGAATACAAATTAAACACCCTAAAAGAGTATTTTATTCCAAACCCGACTTCAGGGAGTAACAATGTAGAAGGATTTGCCATGATGCCTAAATATCCCGATTACGCTAACGTAAGTGCATGGCTTTGCAGAGATGTAAAAGCCTCCAGCAGCGATCAAAGTGATTGTATCCGGTGGTTTTATCCGTTTAGTGCCGATGGCAGTGATATCCGAACATCAATTTCTGAACAGTTTGCAAATTCTGTATCAATTACCGTTCAACCAAACCCTGCAAGCACGCGAATTGTCATTGACAATCAAAATTCAGAGCTAAATAATTGTTACATAACATTATATTCTCCTGTAGGACAATTAATTTCAAATCAAACCACTTCACATTTTCCATTCACAATGGATATTAGCAATCTGAAAAACGGAATTTATCTTGTAAAAATTACTTCAGACAACAAGTTTCAAACCGTTAAAACATTTATAAAAACGAATGATTGAATCATTAACACAAATGATAACAGTTAAAGAACATCAAACTGCATCTGAATATGGTTCAGGTTTGTTACCCGTCTTTGCAACTCCTGCTCTGGTTGCCTTAATGGAAAATACTGCCATGCAACTAATTGAATTACCTGAAGGAGGTTCGAGTGTAGGAATTTCTATCAGCGTGAAACATTTGAAAGCCAGTGCCATAGGCGAAATTATTAACTGTGAAGCCATACTGACAGCTGTTGAAGGACGTAAATATACCTTCGAACTAACTGCAACTGATAGTATCGGTGATATTGTCGGAACAGGGAATCATGAACGTGTTTTGATAGATGTAGAGAGATTTATGAATAAATTAACTAAAAAAATAACTGCAAAACAAAAATAGGTTAAAACTATTTGGCTTAAACTTTGTTTGAGAAATAAACATTACTTTTGCACCGTAATTTTTAAAATTCATTCGAAAATGGACGACGACCCTGCGATACGAAATTTAGTAAGAATCATCCCGGTTCAGTAGGTAGTCTGTAATAATCTCACCACAGTCACCTTTTGAATCGCAAAGAAAAGGAGGTGACAATGACATCACAAATCACATTTTACTTAAGCCAGGTAATTGGCTCTAAGATTTATGACCTGCATGGTACCCGATTGGGTAAGGTCATGGATATATACGTAAATGCAACACCTGAGATTTCAGCTCAGGAAGAAGCTTTTCGTCCGATATTTGTTGCACTGAAGACCAAAATTGATGGCACGGTGCGATATCTCGACTATCAACACATTCAGATTTCCGGTAAACAACAAAAATATAAGTTTAGCTGTTCGGAAATTATTGATTTACCTGAAGCAACTCTGCACAATAGTCTTCCGCTTGCAAAAAACATTCTCGACAAACAAATAGTTGATATTAATGGACGTAAACTGGTTCGTGTCAACGATGTACGTTTGGTTTCCATTGCTTCAGGGACTTATGCCATTGCTGTAGATATTGGTACAGAAGGTCTGCTTCGACGACTTGGTGTGGCGGATATTGTGAATAAAACCATGAATATTTTCAACAAGGATTTGGAAACACGTTTTATTCTTTGGGACGACGTTCAGGCATTCGACACAACGAATTACAATATCAAACTATCGCAGGCATCCAACAAGCTGCAACGCCTCCACCCTTCCGATTTAGCGGATATCATTGAAGAAATGGGTTCGGTTTCACGTGCCAAAATTTTCGAAGCACTTGATGAAGAACGCGCTGCCGACGTTTTGGAAGAAATGGAACCATATGCACAGGCTCAGTTGATTGAAAGTCTGTCGATTGAAAAAGTGGCTGACGTGCTTGAAAAAATGCCTGCTGATGAGGTGGCCGACTTGCTCGATACACTGGAGGATGAAAAAGCCGAACAGATTCTGAACGAAATGGAAAAAGATTCGTCGGAAGAAGTGCGCGAACTGCTTGAATATGAGTCGAAAGAAGTTGGTAGTTTGATGACAACCGATATACTTTCGTTCCACGAAACCATGACTGTGGAAGATACCCTGAATGAACTTCGCAGACAGAAACCAGAAGCTGATGTGCTTTATCTGATGTTTGTAATTGACAAAGATGAAAAACTGGTTGCAACAATTTCGTTGCGCGATTTGGTTATCTCGAGCCCTGAAATGAAAATTTCGGAAATCATGAATAAAGAAATTATCAGCGTTCAGGACGAAGATAAAGTGAATACGCTCGGTGAAATTATCGAGAAATACGATTTGCTGGCAATTCCGGTTACCGATGCTCAGAATACACTGTTAGGAATGGTTGTTATCGACGATATTGTGGAAGACCTTATGGATAAAGGTAAAACGAAAAGAGGAGGTCGGGTATGGCGATAATCAACAACAAAGATTTCAACAAACGTCGTAAATCTTTTTTCCGTAACATTGTTCTTTTCCTTGCCATTCTTGGTCCCGGAATAGTAACCGGCAGCGTTGACAATGATGCCGGTGGTATCACAACCTATTCTGTGGCAGGTGCATTGTATGGCTACAACCTTTTGTGGACTATGATTCCTGCGTTGATTGTTCTGATTGTGGTTCAGGAAATGAATGCCCGGATGGGTATTGTTTCCGGCAAAGGATTAGCCGATTTGATTCGTGAAAATGCTGGTGTAAAAATTACTTTTTTTATATTTGTCGGACTACTTATTGCTGATATTGGTAATACCACTACCGAATTTGCCGGAGTAGCCGGTAGTTCTCAGGTTTTCGGAATAAGTAAATACATCAGTGTACCGATTGCTGCTGTTTTGGTATGGTGGCTTGTGGTAAAAGGAACATATAAACTCAGCGAACGTGTTTTCCTTATTTTTAGTGCATTTTTGTTGATTTACGTGGTTTCAGCATTGATGGGCAAACCGCACTGGAACGAAATTGGTGAGGCCATGATTAAACCTAAGATTGAGTTTAGCATGGGATATCTGACTGTTGTAATCGGAATTATTGGTACTACCATTGCACCGTGGATGCAGTTTTACATGCAATCGGCTGTAATTGAAAAGGGTATAAAAATCACCGAATATAAATATACGATAGCTGATGTGATAATCGGAAGTATTATTACGGTTGTGGTGGCGTTCTTCATCATTGTAGCCTGTGCTTCAACACTCCATGAAAATGGCATAAAAATAGAAGAAGCTAAAGATGCTGCGATGGCTCTGAAACCTATAGCCGGTGATCTTGCTTCTGCAACATTTGCTTTCGGATTGTTTATTGCTTCTATTTTTTCAGCCACTATCCTACCTGTAGCTACAGCATTTTATGTTTGCGAAGCCTTTGGTTTTGAGGCCGGTATTGACAAAAAATGGAAAGAAGCACCTCAGTTCTACTGGTTATTTACTTTTATCATTATTATTGGTGCAGCCATTATTTTAATTCCGAATGCACCGCTAATTGTCATTACATTGTGGTCGCAGGTAGCAAATGGATTGTTATTACCGGTGGTATTAATATGTATGATTTTGCTGGTAAATAACAAAGATGTGATGGGAACTCATGTTAATAATAAGTTTCAGAATATATTTGGCTGGACTACGATAGTTGTATTAATTGGATTATCAGCGACTTTATTGATTTCTTCATTCTTTTGATAAAAATAGTTTGCAACATTAGAAAAAAATTGTATCTTTGCACTCGCTTTTGAGAAAAGCACTTTCGGGGTGTAGCGCAGTCCGGTTAGCGCACCTGCTTTGGGAGCAGGGGGTCGTGGGTTCGAATCCCGCTACCCCGAC
>JBAXPM010000059.1:0-21689 GCA_037132235.1 Paludibacter sp. | reverse complement strand
GCGAAGTGGTGGTTAATAATCTCACCGGTCGTGCCGACAAGATGCGTTACGATGCAATTCCGGGCGTGGTTTATACCAATCCTGAAGTGGCGGGTGTAGGTGAAACAGAAGAATCGGCCAAAGCAAAAGGTATAGACTACAAAGTAGCCAAATTGCCAATGGCTTATGCAGGACGTTTCGTTGCCGAAAATGAAGGTGGCTCAGGACTTTGCAAAGTGTTGGTAGGTGCTAAACACGGCGAAGTTATCGGTGTTCATATGCTTGGTAATCCTTGCAGCGAAATGATTTACGGAGCTTGCATGGCTATTGAACAGGAAATGACGCTATCGGAAATGGAAGAAGTGGTTTTCCCTCACCCGACTGTTAGCGAGATATTTAAAGAAACAATTTTTTCAATATAAATTGGTAGGGACAGGTCGCGACTTGTCCTGAAAAATATTATCAAAGGACAAGTCACGACTTTTCCCTACGCAAAAAAATAACAAACAAATAAACCAATTATACAATGCCAAAAGTACAATTTATCGACCCAGCTGAATCTCGTAAACCGGGTTTTGTGGAATTTCAACCTATTCCAGTAAATCAGTATCAAAAAACCGTCAAAGACGAAAAAGGTAATTTTACCAACGAAGAGTTCAAAACCATTTATCACGACATGGTGTTGATTCGCGAGTTCGAAACTATGATTAACCAGATTAAAATTGCTGGTGCATATAACGGAACTCCGTACAACCACCCTGGTCCTGCTCACTTGTCAATCGGACAGGAATCGGCAGCAGTAGGTATGGCATGGACGTTGACCGTTGACGATTATATTTTTGGTAGCCACCGTTCACACGGCGAAATCCTTGCTAAAGGTATGTCAGCTATTCATAAATCAGACGATAAATTTCTGATGGATGTAATGGAATCGTTCTTCGACGGAGCTGTATTGGCTGTAGTAAAAAAAGACTTTACCGGAACAACTAAAGAATTGGCTCGTCGCTTCCTCGTTTACGGAACATTGGCTGAAATTTTTGCACGTTCAACAGGTTTCAACCGCGGATTGGGTGGTTCAATGCATGCTTTCTTTACACCATTCGGTGTTTATCCTAACAACGCTCTTGTAGGTGGTTCGGGCGATATTGCTGTTGGTGCTGCATTGTACAAAAAAGTAAACCGTCAAAAAGGTTTAGTAGTTGCTAACATTGGTGACGCTTCTATGGCTTGTGGTCCTGTATGGGAAGGTATTACTTTTGCATCGATGGATCAATTCCGTCAGTTGTGGGAAGGTGATATGCAAGGTGGACTTCCGGTAATTATCAACATTATGAACAACCAATATGGTATGGGCGGACAAACTGCTGGTGAAACCATGGGTTATGATATTGCAGCTCGTATTGGTGCTGGTGTAAATCCGGAACAAATGCATGCAGAGCGTGTTGACGGTTACAATCCATTGGCTGTTATCGATGCTTACAAACGCAAACGCGTTATTCTTGAAGAGAAAAAAGGTCCTGTTTTATTGGATGTATTGACATATCGTTACAGCGGTCACTCACCTTCTGATGCGTCTTCGTATCGTACCAAAGAAGAAGTGGAAGCATGGGAAGCACAGGATTGTATCGCTTCTTTCGGAAAACAATTAATTGAAGCTGGCGAAGCTACACAAGCTGATTTAGATGCAACATGGGCTGATGTAAAAGCATTGGTTTACGACATGTTCCTGAAATCAATCGACGATGCTGTTTCTCCACGTATGACCAATGCTCAGGTTATTGGCGATATGATGTTCTCGAACGGTTCGGTTGATTCTATGTCAACTGTTACACCTGACGTTTTGATGCCATTGGCTGAAAACTCACGTGTAAAGAAAATTGCGACCAAAGAACGTTTTGCTTTTGATGCCGATGGAAAACCTTTCAGCAAAATGAAACAATATCAGTTGCGCGACGGTATTTTCGAAGCTATGATGGATCGTTTCTACAAAGATGCTTCGTTGGTAGCTTACGGTGAAGAAAACCGCGATTGGGGTGGTGCGTTTGCCGTTTATGGCGGTATGACAGAAGCACTTCCTTACCACCGTTTGTTCAACTCGCCTATCGCTGAAGCGTCTATCGTAGGTACTGCTATTGGTTACGCCATGTGTGGTGGCCGTGTGGTTCCTGAAATCATGTATTGTGACTTCCTGGGTCGTTGTGGTGATGAAGTGTTCAACCAAATGCCTAAATGGCAATCGATGAGTGGTAATGTATTGAAAATGCCTATCACATTGCGTGTATCGGTAGGTTCAAAATATGGTGCTCAACACTCACAAGACTGGACTTCGTTGGTTACTCAAATACCAGGATTGAAAGTTTGTTTCCCTGTAACTCCATACGATGCAAAAGGTTTGATGAACTCAGCTTTGCAGGGAACTGACCCTGTAGTTTACTTCGAAAGCCAACGTATCTACGAAATTGGTGAGCAATTCCACAAAGGCGGTGTTCCTGAAGGTTACTACGAAATTCCATTTGGTGAGCCGGACGTGAAAAAAGAAGGTAAAGACATTACGTTCCTTACTGTTGGTCACACATTATATCCTGCTTTGGCTGCTGCTAAAGAACTGGAAGAAAAATACGGCTTAAGTGCAGAAGTTATCGATGCTCGCTCGTTAGTTCCATTCAACTACGAACAAGTGGTGGCTTCGGTGAAGAAAACTGGTAAAATCATTGTTGCCGGCGACGCTTGCGCACGTGGTTCGTTCCTTAACGACTTTGCAACTAACATCAGCACCCTTTGCTTCGACTACCTGGATGCTCCGGTTTGTGTACTTGGTTCACGTAACTGGATTACTCCGGCCTTCGAATTGGAAGATTCATTCTTCCCACAAGTAAGCTGGTTCCTCGATATGATTAACGAACGCATTCAACCTTTGGCAGGATATATTTCTGGTCAAAACTTTACTGATGCTGAGTTTATCAGAAGATCGAAATTAGGCGTATAATTTAATATTTAACCACTAAGGCACTAAGACCACTTAGATTCACAATTCTTTTAGTGTTTCTTTGTGTCCATAGTGCCTTAGTGGTAATTACATATTTATCATGAAAAACATAAAAGTAAACGCACACCTCCACACACCTTACTCATTCAGTGCATTCAAAGATGTTGCTGAAGCGCTTGATATGGCAGTTGCCGAAGGTGTAAAAGTGGTTGGTATAAATGATTTTTATACTACTGCAGGCTACGAAGCCTGGGCGGTTGGTTGTAAGGAACGCGGATTGTATCCGTTGTTCAATATAGAGTTTATCAGTCTGAACGAAGCCGACCAAAAAGCCGGTCTGAGGGTGAATGATCCCGGAAATCCGGGTCGCACCTACCTGAGCGGTAAAGGACTTTCGTATCCGTTCCAACTGGCTGAGCCTTTTGCAACTCAATTGGCCGACGTAAGTGCCGAAGCCAATGCACAAGTGGAAGCCATGTGTGGCAAGGTAAATGAAATTCTGGCTGCGAATAATGCCGGTTTTGCACTCGATTTTGAATGGATCAAAAACGACCTGACCAAAGGTTCTATCCGCGAACGCCATTTGGCTAAAGCATTGCGCTTGAAAGTATATGAAGCTTGTAATAACAATCCGTTGGATATCCGTATCTTGTTTCACAAGCTTTTCGGAGGAAAAGAATTGAAATCGGAAATCAACGATATTGCAGGTGTAGAAAATGAAATCCGGGGTAACTTGCTCAAAGCACGTGGTGGCGCATTCGTTCCCGAAGATCCAAAGGCATTTTTGCCTATGCAAACCGTTTGCGATATTATCTTGGCGGGTGGCGGCATACCAACCTATCCGTTTCTGGCTGATGATGCCAAAGGTGGTTACACCGATTTCGAAGGCGATCTGGAACGTGTAGCCAAACAATTGACCGGGCGCGGTTTCCATTCGGTAGAATTTATCACTACCCGCAACGATGTGGAATTGTTGGAGAAATACGCCAGCTATCTGAACGATCAGGGCTTTGTTGTTACCTTCGGTAGCGAGCACAACACGCCTGCCATGGAACCCATTGAGCTTTTTGCGCGTAACAGTACAGCACTTACCGACCGTTTGTTGCAAATCAACTACGAAGGTGTTTGCGTGGTAGCGGCTCACCAACATTTGGTAGCACAAGGCTTACGCGGCTACGTGGATGCCAACGGACAAGCGGACCGCTCGAAAAGACAAGAGTTTATAAATCTGGGAGATCAACTAATATCTGCCCCCTAACCCCCTAAAGGGGGAAAACTGAGCCAGAAGGAAGTTTTGTAGAATCAAATATAAACTAAATTACTCAATGAAAAATACAGAAAAAAGTGATAATCGCTCTCTTACTCCCCCTTCAGGGGGCTGGGGGGCAGCTTTGACTGACTTAATTTCAATATCGCAATTCTACGGTCGTGATAGCCGTTTCGTGATTGCAGGCGGTGGAAATACATCGTACAAAAACGCAGAGAAAATCTGGGTAAAAGCCAGTGGCTCGTCGTTGGCAACTATTGCCGAAGACGGTTTTGCGGTGTTGGACAGAGCCAAATTGAACCTCATGTCCGACAAAGTGTACAGCGCTAATGCGGCAGAACGTGAAGAACAGGTAAAAAACGATTTAGCGGATGCTACCATCACCAAAGGCAAACGCCCATCGGTGGAAACGTCGATGCACAACGTGATTGACTTCGCCTTTGTGGTACACATGCACCCAACATTGGTGAATGGTTTGATGTGCGCGAGTAATGCTCAGGCCGACTTGCAAAAGTTGTTTGGCGCCAAAGCATTGTACATCGAATACACCGATCCGGGTTATGTGCTGTTCAAAAAAGTGGAAGACGCTATCAAAGCTTTCCGTGCCGAGGACGGTGCCGAACCTGCTGTTATCTGGTTGCAAAACCACGGAATCTTCGTGGCTGCCAACAGCATCGAAGAAGTAAAAGTACTTTATACTAAAGTGCTCGATACGCTTGAAAAAGCCGTGAAGTTCCCTGTTCCAACCGAAGAACGTGCTACTTGCAACTGTACTGAGAAAGTATTGCCGGGCATTCGCATGATACTTTCAAAAGAAGGTTTGAAAACCCTGAAAGTGCGCAAGAACGCATTAATCAAACATTTCTACGACACCGAAGAAGCGCAAGCCAAAATTGCAAAACCGTTTACTCCGGATGCGATTGTTTATTGCAAATCGAACTATATTTTCCTCAACGACGAAGAACCTGAAGTTGTATTGGCCGAGGCTGCAAAACAAATTCCGGTTTTCACTGCTAAATTTGGATATCAACCAAAGGTAATTTTGATCAAAGGAATCGGTTTGGTGGCTGTAGGAGATAATGCTGCTCAGTGCGACATTATTCTGGACGTATTCGAGGATGCGATGAAGATTGCCTTTTTTTCCGAATCGTTTGGTGGTCCTCACCCAATGACGCAAGCGCAAATCGACTTTATCGACAATTGGGAAGTAGAAAACTACCGTCGCAGTGTGGCGGCAGGTGGAGCAGCCGGTCGTGCTGAGAATAAAACCATTATAGTTACCGGAGCTGCACAGGGTTTTGGCGAAGGAATTGCCCGTTGCCTGTTGCAACAAGGCGCTAACATTGTAGTAGCTGATATGAACGAAACAGTTGGTCGTGCTACGGTGGAGCGTTTCAACACTTTGGCAAAAAGTAACCGTGCCATCTTTGTAAAAACCAACGTTAGCGAAATTCCAAGCATCGAAAACCTAGTGCACGAAACCATTTGCAACTTTGGAGCTATCGACTGTTTTGTAAGCAATGCAGGTGTGCTTCGTGCCGGTGGATTGGACGATATGACGCCCGAAGATTTCGAATTTGTAACAAAAATCAATTATAACGCCTATTTCTATTGCACCAAAGTGGTTAGCAAGGTTATGAAGTTGCAAACCAAATATGCTCCTGAGTATTATGCCGACATTATTCAGGTAAATTCTAAATCGGGATTGCGCGGCAGCAAGGCAAACTTCGCTTATGCCGGTGGTAAATTTGGTGGCATTGGCTTGACTCAGTCTTTTGCATTGGAATTAGCTCCGTTCCGTATTAAAGTAAACTCTATTTGCCCGGGTAACTTCTACGAAGGTCCTCTGTGGAGTGATCCTGTTAATGGACTGTTTGTTCAGTACTTAAATGCAGGAAAAGTACCCGGCGCCAAAACTATAGATGATGTAAAAGCGTTTTATTTGGCACAAGTTCCTTTGCAAAAAGGATGCTCACCCGAGGACGTTACCAAAGGTGCCTTGTACCTGATGGAACAATGCGGCGAAACCGGACAGGCATTGCCAATTACCGGTGGACAGGTGATGCTTTCATAGATAAAAGAACAAAGAGTCAAGAACCAAGATTCAAGATTCAAGACACTGGCTTCCAAAGTGCTTTCATTATTAGATCAAATTTTAGAATATAAATAATCAAACAATCAACCAGCGCAAAATCAACCATCAATACGAAACCGTCTTGATTCTTGGTTCTTGACTCTTGGTTCTCAAAAAAGATGAAAACAACCGCAATCCGTTTATATGGCAAAAAAGATCTTCGCCTGGAAGAGTTCGAATTGCCTCAGATTAAAGACAATGAAATATTGGCGAAAGTAGTTTCCGATTCACTTTGTATGTCATCGTACAAAGCAGCAACTCAGGCTACCGACCACAAACGTGTTCCAAATGATATCGCCGAAAATCCAATCATCATCGGGCACGAATTTGCCGGCGAATTGGTACAAATCGGTTCAAAATGGGCTGATAAATTTAGCGCAGGAGATAAATTCTCTATTCAACCGGCTTTGTATTTCGAAGATGGTCCTGTGGGCGTGTTGAGTGCGCCGGGTTACAGCTACCAACACATTGGTGGTGATGCAACTTATGTGATTATCCCGAACGAGGTCATGGAAAAAGACTGTTTGCTGGCTTACAAAGGCGAAGGTTACTATCCTGCGTCATTGGCCGAACCGCTTTCGTGCGTGATTGGTGCTATGCATGCCAACTATCACACTACTCCCGGAAGTTATGTGCACAAAATGGACATTGTAGATGGCGGTAAAATGGCTGTTTTGGCTGGTGTTGGTCCTATGGGATTGGCAGCTATCAACTACGTGCTTCGTCGTGACGACCGCAAACCGTCTGTATTGGTAGTAACCGACGTAGATCAAACCCGTTTGGATCGTGCTGCACAGTTTTATAGCGTAGAATTTGCTGCTTCACGCGGTATCGATTTGAAATATATCAATACCGGTAAAATGGAAAATCCGGTGGAAGAGCTGAAAGCTATTACAGGCGGATACGGATACGACGATGTGTTTGTATTTGCTCCGGTAAAACCGGTTGTGGAGCAGGGTGATGCTATTCTGGCATTTGATGGTTGTTTGAACTTCTTTGCAGGCCCAAGCGATCCGAATTTCAGTGCTTCGTTCAATTTCTACAACGTACACTATGCTTACACACACGTGGTAGGTACCAGTGGCGGAAATACCGACGACATGGTGGAAGCGCTCGATATGATGTCGAAAGGTCTTGACCCTGCCGGATTGGTAACTCATATTGGTGGTTTGGGTGCTGTTATCGAAGCTACCAAACACCTGCCTGAAATTCCGGGCGGAAAGAAACTGATTTATACACACGTAGATATGCCATTGACACCAATTTCGGACTTTGCCAAACTGGGCGAAACAAATGAAGTGTACAAAATACTGGCTGAAATGTGTGACAAAAATCTGGGTTTGTGGAGCATAGAGGCAGAAGCTTTCCTGCTAAAAAATATGACAAATAACCCCTAACCCCTAAAGGGTAATTATGCAAGTTCGTCTTCATAATTTTCACCTTTAAAGAGAAAGAAATTATCAATACTAATCACTCTTATCCCCCTTTAGGGGTTAGGGGTAGTCTTATTAATTATGAAACAACTAGATGTAAAATTAATGCATCCGAAAGAACAGATTAATGTGATTATCGGACGTATTTACCGGAGTGGAATGACAACAACATCGGGTGGAAACATTTCCATTAAAGATGGAAATGGTGATATTTGGATAACGCCTTCGGCGGTTGACAAAGGTTCACTCACGGTGAAAGATATTGTGTGTGTGAAAAAGGACGGAACGGTGATTGGTCAGCATAAACCATCGTCGGAATTCCCATTTCACAAAGCAATTTTTGATGCTCGTCCTGAATTGACGGCTATTATCCACGCTCATCCACCGGGACTGGTAGCATTTAGTATTGCCCGCGTTGTACCTGATACCAGTATCGTTCCACAGGCTCGTAAGATTTGTGGCGAAATTGGTTTTGCACCTTACGGTTGTCCAGGAAGTGAAGATTTGGGTAAGAAAATTGCTGCTGAATTCAAGAACAAGAAATACAAGGCTGTTATCATGGAAAACCATGGAGTTGTACTTGGTGGAACTGATATGATGGACGCTTATCAACGTTTCGAAACACTTGAATTCTGCTGTCGCACTATTGTAAATGCAGGTCGTATTGGTAAAATAAATACGTTAACCGACGAACAAATTTCAAAATATGTCAATCACTTTCCAAAGAATATTACACCATTTATGGATGTTGAGTATCCATCGGACGAACGTGAAATTCGGACAGAAATGGTGAGTATTATTCGTCGTGCCTGCGATCAGGGATTGATGATTTCTACTTACGGAACGGTTTCTGTGCGCTGGAAAGATAATGACTTTCTGATTACACCCCGCGATGTTGCCCGTTGGGATATTTTACCCAAAAATATTGTTCAGGTTAAGAATGGGATGGCTGAAGCAGGCAAAGAACCAAGTCGTTCAGTGGCGCTTCACCACCGCATTTACCAGCTTTACCCGCATATAAATTCTATCATTACCACGCAGCCAACCAACCTGATGGCACACGCGGTAAGTCATCAAAAATTTGATGTGCGCACCATTCCTGAAAGCTGGATTTTTCTGCAGGACGTTCCTTCTATTCCATTCGAAAGTTTGTATAATGATACGGATGTTATTGCTGATATGTTCGCCAAAAATCGGGTTATTATTGTTGAAAATGACTGCGTGATTGTAACCGGCAACAAACTGATTAATACTTTTGATTACCTTGAAGTAGCTGAATTTTCAGCTAACTCATTGGTAATGGCTTCATCAATTGGACCACTTAAACCCATGGGCGACAAGGAAATTGATGAACTGCGGGTGGCGTTTAATGTGAAATAGACCCCACTCCAACCCTCTCCAAAAGGGATGGAGAGAATAAAAACATCCAATAGATAGAAATCATTGGATGTTTTTTTGTTGGTTTATTGAAATCAAAGCTATTTTATGTATATTTGTTTTTCTGAAAATCCTAATTAGAACTTATTCCCTCTCCTCTGGAGAGGGTTGGGGAGAGGTCTATGCAAATCATCCATTCAACATCCAATTCACCAACATTCAACCTGGCTGCCGAGGACTACTTTTTCTGTGAGCGGAGGGACGATTTGTTGTTTTTGTATGTGAATGAGCCATCGGTAATAATAGGTTGTAATCAGGCAATTCGGAATGAGGTTGATTTGGAATTTTGTGCGCAGAATGAAATTCGAATCGTCAGACGTATGTCGGGTGGGGGAGCGGTATTTCACGATTTGGGCAACCTGAATTTTTGCTTTATTTCCAACAAAACCGAAGGAAAATCAGCGCTAAATGATGAATTTCTTCAACCAATCGTTCGTGTTTTGACCAATCTGGGAATTCCTGTCGGGATTGGCAAACGCAAAGACCTTTGGTTGCAAAGCGAATACAAAATCACCGGCACAGCTTCGCATGTGGCCAAAAACCGTGAGTTGCATCATGGAACTTTGTTGTACGATACTAATCTTGAAGTACTAGAAAATGCGTTAAGCTCAAAAGCACATGAAGAACAGGTGAAGGGCATTGCATCGGTTCGAAGCAGGGTGAAGAACCTGCGGATCTGGTTTGCTGAACAGGGGCAATTCACCCTGGAAGCTGCAGAGTTTTTTGAGTTTTTAATTCGTAAAATTCAGGAAAATTATCAGCAGGAAAGTGTTGAGAACTTGTCGGACGAACTTATTTCTCAAATAAATTTGTTGGCCGAAACAAAATACTGTTCCGAAGAATGGACCTTTAAGAAGTAAATCTTATTCCTTTTCTGGTTTCTTCGTTCGTGGAGTCTTTACCTTCGACTCATTTTTGGCGATAAAATCTTTCCATCCTGAATATGCTTTTTCTGAAGTTGGTCGTCCCAACTGCAAAAAATGACAATAAGCTGCTGCCAATCCGTCGGTTGCGTCAAGCTGTGGTAACATTTGATCCTGAGGAATAGACAAAAAACGGCGTAACATATCAGCCACCTGCTCTTTGGATGCATTTCCACTGCCGGTGATAGCCATTTTAATCTTCAATGGAGCATATTCTGTAATCGGAATGTCGCGGTACAGAGCCGCCGACATAGCCACACCCTGCGCCCGCCCGAGTTTTAGCATCGACTGCACATTTTTACCAAAAAAAGGTGCTTCAATAGCCAAATGATCGGGATGAAACTCATCGATTAATGATAACGTTCGGGCAAAAATACGTTGTAATTTGAGGTAATGGTCGGTATATTTTTTCAGGTCAAGCACACCCATTGCCAGCATTTCGGTTTTGTTGCCGTTCACTTTCAGAATGCCATAACCCATGATAGTTGTTCCCGGGTCAATGCCAAGTATGATTTGCTCTTTAGCCATTAGTCAATCAATTCTAGAACTGTAGAAAAAAAACTTACTTCATTTCCAAATGCAGCAGTACAACTATTTTGAAAAGCACTTGCATAGTCTTTATGCCAGTTCATAAGCGAGTTCATATCGTCAATGTGGAACTGTACAGAGTAGGAAGTTCCTTCTTCATCCTCGCTGCCAACTATTTTGGTTATCTGAGCTTTGCTGAAACTGCCCGAGTCAAGCATAAACGGAATATGGCTTTCCTTTGTCCAGTTTATCCAGTTGTCGTTTACCTTCGAAGATACTTTGTATGTAGTGTTGAAAATAAGCATAATTACATTTACAATTTATCAATTTACGATTTCAATAGAGATTCGTGGATTTATTTTTTCAACAAAATATGGAAAAGATAGCTGATATTGAAAGAAAAATCTCTAACAAAAGTACTCATAATTTCCAAAACTTCCTTATCTTTGCACCGCAAATTCAAAATCAGTTACGGGGGTTTAGCTCATCTGGCTAGAGCGCGACACTGGCAGTGTCGAGGTGACCGGTTCGAGTCCGGTAATCTCCACGAAAACTGATAAAAAAAGACTAAACGTGAGTTTAGTCTTTTTTTGTTTGCTGAAATTAGACAATCAGATGCGGTACAAACCGGCTTAAATTGTCGGTAATCAAGGTCTTAGTTTCACGGATTCCCATTCCGGCAGCTTCCTGACCAACAACCCAACTACCGATAAGCGGGTAATTGCCATCAAATTCAGGTAGAGGGCAAAGTTCCTGATAAATAAATCCTTCTTCGCCATAATCTCCTTTGGTTTCTGAAATCAGGCTTCCGTTGCTGAAAAGCTGAATGTTAGCTCCTTCGCGCGACAGAATCGGTTTTTTTGCATAGCTGAAACCTAACGACATTTTGTCAAATTCGGTAAATGAAGGGAGCAGATTCTCGTGTCCTTCATTCAGTTTCCACAGTATGGGCAAAATAGCTTTATTAGAAAGAATCATCTTCCAACTTGGTTCAATCCAGAAAGTTTTGTTGCGGTCGGGGATAATATGGTTCCCAAATTCTTCATTCACAAGCCATTCCCAAGGGTAAAGTTTAAAGATATTTTTGATGGTTAGCTCATCCAGGTCGCGAAATTCCTTATAGTCCACATTCCAGCCAATATCCATCAGGTTGATAAATTTCGTTTCGAGTCTAGCCTGGATGGCACAATCGCGCATATATTCGGTGGTGGTAAGGTCTTCCAGATTTTCTTCTACAGCCGAAAAATGCAGTGTGCCATCGTGAAGATATTCTTTCAGATATTTCCAGTAAGCAATCAATTTTTCGTGAATGGAATTAAACTGGTCGTTGCTCGGGTGAGTGTCCTGCAGCCAGTACCATTGCACAACCGAAGCCTCAAACAGGGAAGTCGGTGTGTCGGCATTAAATTCAAGCAGTTTGGGAACACCATCTTTCATCGAAAAGTCGAAACGCCCGTAAATGGCCGGTGCATCATTGTTCCAGCTCTCTTCGATATGCGGTACAAACCATTCGGGGATATGAAAGCGTCGGTATAATTTATTGTCAATTACGTATTGAACTGCTTCCTGACACATTTCCCAAAGGTCGTTGGTAGCTTTTTCAATACGGTCGACTTCGCTCATGCTGAACTCGTAATAGACCGATTCGTCCCAATAGGTAGTATCGAGAGTATGAAATCCAAATCCTAGTTCTTCAACTTTCTTTTGCCAGTCGGTGCGTGGCGTGGTGGTTCTTCTTTTCATGCTGTTTTTTACGAAGAAACATGAAAAGTGCTGCTGCCAAAGCCACCACGAACGGTTGCGCTCTTGAACGAGCTGCTACCGATATTCGAACTTTCGTGAATGCCACCCGAGTAATATCCGGCGCGATAATAACCTCCCGGAGTGAAAATTCCATACGGACGGAACACGTAAAATCCGCCAAAATGAGAATGACCTTCGGTGCGTGAATAGCCTGCAGTGGTGTCAGAACGCATATACACCTTGCGGTCGTGGTCGGCTTTATGGTTGCATGACGAGAAAGCAGTGGCAACCAAAACCAGTTTTATGATTTTCGATTTCTTCATGGCTATTTCACGGTAATATACAATTCATAATCCTTTTTGAGCGTTACGTTTTTGGTTTCACCTTCCTCATTTTCAGCTTCTTCTCTGGCAATTCCCAACCCTGGAATCGTATCACAATGAATGGTGGTTTTGACTAATATATTATGAGACCAGATTTTGTTTGTGCTAATCAGAATATCCAAACTGTCGTTTAAATGATCCACCTGAATGCTCGTTTCAATAGCTCCGTTCTTTTTGACTTCGTTTACTTTGTCCTCGTTGCAGGACTGAAAAGCAAGTATCGCCATTGGCAAAAGGAAATACAGACTGATTTTCTTCATTTTATACAAATTTTGTAAGTTGATTTTATTTTTCGCAAAGATTGGAAAAATTATTCAATTTAACGAATAATTTATTGCCTTTTTTTTGCTGAATTAAAATAAAAATAGCCACAGATTTTTGCTGTGGCTATTTTTACATATTATACAAATTTTTTTATGCTTTTACTTTTTGAGTTTACTGCTTTATACTTTTCAAAACTTCGGAAATGCTTTCAGCAATTCCCTCACTGTCAAGTCCAAGCATCTGATATAATTCTTCGGGTGTACCGTGCTCAATAAAACTGTCGGGAATGCCAAGTCGTTTTACCTGAACTGCGTAATTATTGTCGGACATAAATTCTAGTACTGCACTGCCAAAACCACCATTTATTACACCATCCTCAATGGTAATAATCTTTTTGAAGTTCTTAGCCACTTCGTGAAGCAGGGCTTCGTCGAGTGGTTTCAGGAATCGGATATCGTAGTGTGCAATAGAAGCATTTTGTTCTTTTTCAACCTGTTCAATAGCTTTCGCAGCACTTATTGCCATTGTTCCAATGGTAATTACAGCCAGATCTTTACCGGTTTTCAGGCATTCACCTTTACCAATTTCCATTTCGGTCATCGGTTTTTTCCAGTCTACAATGGTACCTTTTCCGCGAGGATAACGAATCACAAATGGCCCATTTTCTTTAAGCTGGGCTGTGTACATTAAGTTGCGGAGTTCTGTCTCATTGCGTGGAGCTGAAATAGTAAGGTTCGGAATACAGCGCATATAAGCCAGATCGAACAAACCATGATGTGTTGCGCCGTCTGATCCTACAATTCCCGCTCTGTCTAGGCAAAATACTACATTTAAGTTCTGCAAAGCAACATCATGAATCACATTGTCGTAAGCACGTTGCATAAACGAAGAATATATGTTGCAGAACGGAATCAAACCTTCTTTAGCCATTCCGGCGGAGAATGTTACAGCATGTCCTTCTGCAATTCCTACATCGAAAACACGGTGTGGCAATTCTTTCTGCATGATTATCATTGAACATCCACTGGGCATAGCAGGAGTAACAGCAACAATTTTCTCATTACTCAACGCCAGTTTTAATAAAGTTTTTCCAAAAACATCCTGAAAAAGTGGTGGAGTTGGGACAGATGGTGCACAGTTTTTACGTTCGCCCGTCTCGATATTAAATACTCCCGGAGCATGCCATTCGGTAGCTGAGTTTTCGGCAAATTCATACCCTTTACCTTTTTTTGTAATGACATGCAATACTTTAGGACCATTGAATTTTTTAATTTCCGACATGACACGAACAAGCTCGTTGACATCATGTCCATCAATCGGTCCAAAATATCGGATATTCAACCCTTCGAAAATATTGTGTTGTTTCGTAAGAGTTGCTTTCAGAGTATTGTTGAAACTAATAATCCGTTCACGCCTTTTTTCGTTTATGATACCTATCCTCTTAAGTATTTTGTATGTTCTGTTACGGATTTTATTATAAGCTCTGGAAGTTGTAATATCAACCAGATATTGCGTAAAACCACCCTGTATTGGATCAATGGCCATTTGATTATCGTTGAGAATAATCAACATATTATTTTTACTCATTGATGCATTATTCAATCCTTCAAAAGCCAACCCGCCGGTCATAGCGCCATCACCAATAATAGCAACTACCTGTCGATCAGATTCATCCTTAAGAAGTGAAGCTACCGACATGCCTAGTCCTGCAGAAATAGAAGTGGACGAATGTCCAACACCAAATGCGTCGTACTCACTTTCTTTTGGTGTGGGAAATCCGCATAGACCTTTAAATAGACGGTTGGTGTGGAACTGGTCGCGACGACCGGTGAGAATTTTATGACCGTAAGCCTGATGTCCAACGTCCCAAACAATCCGGTCGTAAGGTGCGTTAAAAACATAATGAATAGCCACTGTAAGCTCAACAACTCCTAAACTGGAACCCAAATGCCCCGGGTTTTTTGAAACCTCATCGATTATAAATTGTCTGAGTTCGTCGCAAACAGCAGGTAATTCTTCTTTTTTAAATGTTTTTAAATCAGTGGGTGAGTTTATATTGTTGATATATTGAAAGTCTTGTTTGTCCATAGCGTTTTAGAAAATAGATTGCAAAAATAATACAAAATAGCATTGTTTATACTTTTCGACTGTTATATATTTAAACTGGTGAATGATTTATATAACGTATATTGAGTGAAATTGCTCATTTTATTATGATTTATAATTTATTCCAATATTTTTAGCCAAATTTCTTACAATTTGAACAAAAATAACAAATTTTTCTACCGAACTATTTGGAATTTTCGCAAAGATAGGTTATCTTTGCACCCGAAAATAAACATTATGACAACAAAACACATTAATTCTGTCCTCTCTATAGTCGTGTTACTTTTGGTCATTAATCAAAGGTGAGGATGGTTATGTTGTAAATGTATGTTACTATAAAAGCATAAAAAAACCTTTCTCACCATAACGGAGAAAGGTTTTTTATTTAGAAATACTTCCAGATATATAAGTAATTGGGAATTGAAAATTAAATAATTGGAAATTGAATATATGAAACAGGAATTACGCAGTGCAACCAGCACCGGAGGTCGTAGAATGGCAGGAGCGCGCTCATTGTGGCGTGCTAACGGAATGACAAATGAGCAAATGGGTAAACCGATTATTGCTATTGTCAACTCATTTACTCAGTTCGTACCCGGACACGTTCATTTGCACGAAATTGGTCAGAAAGTAAAAGCAGAAATAGAAAAACTGGGCTGTTTTGCAGCCGAATTCAATACCATTGCTATTGACGATGGAATTGCCATGGGTCATGACGGTATGCTTTATTCATTACCTTCACGAGACCTGATTGCCGACAGTGTTGAATATATGGTAAATGCTCACAAGGCTGATGCCATGGTTTGTATCAGCAACTGTGATAAAATTACTCCGGGGATGCTTATGGCAGCCATGCGATTGAATATACCATGTGTTTTTGTTTCTGGGGGTCCAATGGAAGCCGGTGAATTGGATGGAAAACATCTTGATTTGGTGGATGCAATGGTGCAGTCGGCTGATGAAAGTGTATCTGACGAACAGGTAAAGAAAATTGAAAATGCAGCTTGTCCTACTTGTGGTTCATGTTCGGGGATGTTCACAGCAAACTCCATGAATTGTCTGAATGAAGCAATTGGTTTGGCTTTGCCGGGTAACGGAACAATTGTTGCTACACATTCAAATCGCACACAACTGTTTGTTGACGCAGCTAAATTGATTGTTGATAATGCCAATAAATTTTACTTCGAAGGTGATAATTCAGTTTTACCACGTTCAATTGCAACCCGCGAAGCATTTCTGAATGCTATGACGCTGGATATTGCCATGGGTGGTTCTACCAATACTGTTCTTCATATTCTGGCAATTGCACACGAAGCTGAAGTGGAGCTCACAATGGATGATATGGATAAACTTTCTCGTGTTACTCCTTGTTTATGTAAAGTTGCACCGAATTCGCAGAAATATCATATTCAGGATGTAAATCGTGCAGGTGGAATTCTGGGAATTTTGGCAGAATTAAGTAAAGGGGATTTGGTAAACAAATCGGTTTATCGTGTCGACGGACTGACATTGGGACAAGCCATTGAACAATATGATATTACGGCTCAGACAGTTACTGCCAAAGCCATTGAAATATATAAAAGTGCACCCGCACGTCGTTTTAACCTTGTAATGGGCTCTCAAAGCGTTCAATATCCCGAGTTGGATGGCGATCGGGTTGGTGGTTGTATCCGCAGTGTGGAACATGCTTACACCAAAGATGGTGGATTAGGCATTCTGAAAGGGAACATTGCACAGGACGGATGCGTTATAAAGACTGCAGGTGTTGACGAAAGTATCTGGAAATTCAGTGGACCTGCCAAAGTATTTACGTCGCAAGACAGCGCTTGTACAGGAATTCTGAGTGGAAAAGTGGTTGCCGGCGATGTGGTGGTGATTACACACGAAGGACCAAAAGGCGGACCGGGAATGCAGGAGATGCTTTATCCGACTTCGTATATCAAATCGAAACATCTTGGAAAAGAATGTGCGTTGATAACTGATGGTCGTTTTTCTGGTGGAACTTCGGGTCTGTCTATCGGACATGTTTCTCCCGAAGCAGCTTCAGGTGGAAATATCGGATTAATTGTGGATGGTGATATTATTGAAATTGATATTCCAAACCGCACCATTAATGTAAAAGTAAGTGAGGAAGAATTGTTGAAACGTCGCGAAGTTGAATTGGCACGTGGCAAGGATGCATTCAAACCCAACGATAGAAATCGTGTCGTTTCAAAAGCACTTCGTGCATACGCCAGTTTGGTAAGTTCTGCCGATAAAGGTGCTGTGAGAATGATAGATTAGAGAGGCCCCTAAATCCCCTATAGGGGACTTTTAGGTTGGTTGGTAACTTTTTGATTTGTGAAGAATATATTCATTTTGCTTACTTAAGTCCCCTTTAGGGGATTTAGGGGCTATTTAAATCTTATGGAAACAAAAACTAAAATAACAGGCGCACATGCTTTTATGCAGGCGCTAATAGAAGAAGGTGTTGATACCATTTTCGGGTATCCGGGCGGAGCGATTATGCCCGTTTTCGATGCACTTTACGATTACGATAAACATATCAATCATATTCTTACACGTCACGAACAGGGTGCAACGCATGCTGCACAGGGTTATGCACGTGTTTCGGGAAAAGTTGGTGTTGCGTTGGTAACTTCAGGTCCGGCTGCAACTAATGCCGTAACCGGAATTGCAGATGCCATGCTCGACAGTACACCGATGGTGGTTATTGCCGGTCAGGTTGGTGCTTCTTTGCTGGGAACAGATGCTTTTCAGGAAATAGATGTGGTAGGTATCACACAGCCCATTACCAAATGGGCGTATCAGATACGTCGTCCTGAAGATATTGCATGGGCGGTGGCTCGTGCATTTTACATTGCACGCAGTGGTCGTCCGGGTCCTGTGGTATTGGATTTTGCAAAAAGTGCACAAATTCAGGAAGTAGAATTTGACTATAAACCCTGCACTTTTATTCGCAGTTATTTGCCTATACCTGAAGTTCAGCCTTTACAGATTGAAGCTGCTGCTGCATTGATAAATGGTGCTAAGAAACCGTTTGCATTGGTTGGTCAGGGAGTTATTTTGGGAAATGCTGAAAAAGAATTGTTGGAATTTCTTG
Source organism: Paludibacter sp. (assembly GCA_037132235.1). Lineage (GTDB taxonomy): Bacteria > Bacteroidota > Bacteroidia > Bacteroidales > Paludibacteraceae > Paludibacter. Next base: position 3,403 of record JBAXPM010000059.1, on the reverse strand, counting down.
AAAAGGCCGACATTCCTGCTGCCTGGACATTGTTGGGGTCTTCAGCTATGCCAACTGACTTTCCTTTGAATAAAGGATTTTTAGGTATGCATGGAAATGTTGCTCCAAATAAAAAAACCAATGAATGTGATGTGCTGATTGCCATCGGAATGCGTTTCGACGACCGTGTTACCGGTGATTTAAATACTTATGCCAAACAGGCAAAAATTATTCATTTAGATATTGATGCAGCTGAAATTGGTAAAAATGTGAAACCCGATGCACCGGTTTTGGGTACAACAAAAGAAACATTACCGGCTTTAACCGCTAAAATAAATCCTGCAAAACACTCAGAGTGGATTGAATCATTCAAAGAGTTTGAAACGCTTGAGTTTGAAAAAGTAATTCAACGCGAAGTTCATCCTGAATCGGGTGAAATAACTATGGGTGAGGTAATTCATAAAATATCACTTGCAACTAATAACGAAGCTATATTGGTAACTGATGTTGGACAAAACCAAATGATGGCTGCACGATATTTTAATTACAGCAAGTCCCGCAGTATGGTTACTTCAGGTGGTTTAGGAACGATGGGATTTGGAATCCCGGCTGCTATGGGTGCTAAAATGGGTGCTCCGGAACGTACGGTTTGTATGTTTGCCGGTGATGGAGGTTTCCAAATGACTATTCAGGAACTCGGAACTATTATGCAGGAGCAGATTGGTGTAAAGATGATTATTCTGAACAATCACTTCCTCGGTATGGTACGTCAATGGCAGGAAATGTTCTTCGAAGAACGTTATTCGTTTACCGAAATGCAAAATCCGGATTTTATTGCCATTGCTAAAGCATATCGCATTGATGGAACAGAAGTTCATGTACGCGAAGACCTTGACGCTGCCATAGCTGACATGCTTAAAGACGACAAACCATATTTATTGGTAGTAAATGTTGAGAAAAAAGGTATGGTTTATCCAATGATGCCTGCCGGAGCAACTGTTACTAATATACTTTTAGGAGACTAATCAATTACCAATTGCTAAATTACCAATTTTCAATGAAGATATTCTGAAATTGAAAATTGGAAATTAAGTCATTGAAAATTAAGACTATTATGGAAACAAAATTATATACCATTACTGTTTTTTCAGAAAATACAGTAGGTTTACTGGGACAGATAACCATTATTTTTACCCGTAGGGCAATCAATATTGAAACACTTTCCGTTTCTCCATCGGCTCTGAAAGGCATTCATAAGTTTACAATTACAGTTCTTGCCACTGAAGATGTAGTTTCGAAAGTGGTAAAACAAATTGATAAACGTGTCGATATTCTGAAAGCCTATTATAATACCGACGAAGATCTTGTTTTTCAAGAAATTGCGTTGTATAAAGTATCCACGGATAAACTACTTGGACTTGGCTCAATAGAAGATATGGTTCGCAAATATCATGTGCGTATTCTCGAAATGACTCCTGACTATGCTGTTTTGCAGAAAGCCGGACATTACGAAGAAACACAACAAATGTTTGAAGAATTGAGTATGTCGATAGGTGTATTGCAGTTTATTCGCTCAGGCCGGGTTGCTATTACCCGTTCTAAAGTTGAACGGTTGAGCGATATGCTTGAAAATATTCAGACGAAATTCGAGAAGAACTTATCATTTTAAAATCAAAATATATTAACTAATAATTATAAATACGCTCCAATAAATTTTATCTGATTTCTTATTTGTTTGTTTTAATACGAAAAAAGATTAGAATATATAGAGCAAAACTTAAAAAACAATGGCAAATTATTTTAATTCACTACCTCATCGCCTGAAAGTTCAGGAATTAGGAAAATGCGATTTTATGGAAAGCAGCGAATTCGCTGCCGGTGTTCAGAAACTGATTGGTAAGAAAATTGTAATCGTTGGTTGCGGAGCTCAGGGTTTGGCTCAGGGACTTAATATGCGCGATAGCGGCCTGGATATTGCTTACGCTCTTCGCAAAGTTGAAATCGACGAAAAACAGATTTCATACCAGAATGTAATCGAAAATAAATTTGAGGTTGATACCATTGAAAATATGGTGCCAAAAGGTGATTTAGTATTAAATCTGACACCTGACAAGTACCACACACCGGTTGTAAATCATATTATGCCTTTGATGAAAAAAGGTGCTTGTCTGTCGTATTCTCATGGTTTTAATATCGTTGAGGAAGGCATGCAAATCCGTAAAGATTTGACTGTAATCATGGTGGCTCCAAAATCGCCTGCTTCCGAAGTTCGTGCTGAATACCTTCGTGGTTTTGGTGTTCCAACTCTGATTGCAGTGCATTTGGATAATGACCCTAACGGTGATGGACTGGAAATTGCGAAAGCTTATTGCGTAGGTACAGGTGGTCACAAAGCCGGTGTTTTGAACTCTTCATTTGTTGCCGAAGTAAAATCGGATTTAATGGGTGAGCAAACCATTCTTTGTGGTGTTTTACAAACCGGTTCTATTCTTTGTTTCAACAAAATGGTTGAAAAAGGAATTGATAAAGCCTATGCATCTAAATTTATTCAATACGGTTGGGAAGTTATCACTGAAGCATTGAAAATTGGTGGAATTTCACACATGATGGATCGTCTTTCTAATCCTGCTAAAATTGAAGCATTCAAGTTGGCTGAAGAGTTGAAAGAAATAATGACTCCATTATATGAAAAACACATGGACGACATTCTTTCAGGTGAGTTTTCTAAAACTATGATGGAAGACTGGGCTGCGGGCGACAAAAACCTGTTGACCTGGCGTGCAGCTACCGGCGAAACTGAATTCGAAAAAACTCCTGCCGGAACAATGGAAATTACGGAACAGGAATACTTTGATAATGGTACATTAATGGTTGCATTTATCAAAGCAGGTGTAGAACTTGCTTACGAATTAATGACAAAATCGGGCATGAAACCTGCTTCGGCTTACTACGAATCGTTGCACGAAACTCCGCTGATTGCCAATACCATTGCCCGCAAAAAACTGTTCGAAATGAACCGTGTAATTTCCGATACTGCTGAATACGGTTGCTACCTGTTCGATCATGCATGTAAACCATTGTTGGGAGATTTCATGAAGAAAGTTGAAACCAACATTATCGGTAAAAACTTCAATACAGGTAAATCAGGACACGTTGACAACTTCGAACTGGTAAAAGTAAATGCTGCTACCCGCAACCACTCTATCGAAATTTGTGGTGCTGAATTGCGTGCTGCCATGACTGCCATGAAGAAAATTGTGGAATAAAATTTATTTTCAATTGAGAGGGTGACCTGGAGTCACCCCCTCAATAAGAATTAAACAAGAGCTGTTTCCGGTTGGAGGCAGCTCTTGTTGTTTTTATCGACCGATTAAATAGTCGTTCCTTATAAATTCATTTTCAAGCGACAAAGCAGACAACATTC
>JBAXPM010000058.1:0-21780 GCA_037132235.1 Paludibacter sp. | reverse complement strand
CAAACAATTTAAAAACAAAATCAATCGATTATTAATTTATGTCGGTTGATAGTGACAAAGAATAAAATCTACAATAATATAAAGTATTAAAAATGAACAAAAGAAATTTAGTATTAGTCCTGATTATTTTAGTATCAATCCTATGTGGTATAATGATTGGTAACCTATTGTCTAACAAAGCAAATGGTTCAGGATTGACGGGAATGATTTCACACAGTAAAGTTAACGAATTGCTTTCAATCATCAATACGCAATATGTTGACACCGTGAATATTAAACAAACTACTGAGGAGATAATGACGGACATAGCTTCCAAACTTGACCCACATTCTGTTTATATTCCTGCAGCCGATCTTGCTGATGTGAACAGCGAACTTGAGGGAAGTTTCAGTGGTATTGGAGTACAATTCAACATACAAAACGACACAATAATGATTGTGGCTGTAATCAGCGGCGGACCTTCGGAAAAAGTAGGGTTGCTTGCCGGAGACCGCATTATACAGGTAAATGATACGGCATTTGTAGGGAAAAAGATTACCAATGAAAAAGTTATGAAGAAACTTCGCGGGAAAGCGAAAAGCAAAGTAAAACTTGGCATAAAACGACGTGGAACGCACGAAATTCTTCATTATAGTATTACCCGTGGTCAGATACCAGTTAATTCTGTTGATATAGCTTACATGATTGAACCAGGCGTTGGTTTTATCAAAGTTAGCAAATTTGCCGATACAACTTATTCTGAATTCCTTGATGCTATTGCAAAACTCCGCAATCAGGGGGCAAAAAAATATATTATCGACCTGCGCGAAAACAGCGGTGGATACATGGAGCAAGCTATCAACATGGTGAATGAATTCCTTCCTGCAGGCCGCATGATAGTATATTCAGAAGGCAAAGCTTATCCCCGTTCAGAAGCTAAATCGGATGGAAAAGGAAGTTGTATTAATCTGCCATTAGCAGTTTTGATTGACGAATTTTCAGCTTCTGCCAGCGAAATTTTCTCCGGAGCAATTCAGGACAATGATCGTGGAGCTATAATTGGTCGTCGCTCTTTTGGAAAAGGATTGGTTCAACAACAGATGAAATTGTCTGATAATTCAGCCATTAGACTTACAGTTGCTCGTTATTATACTCCATCGGGCAGAAGTATTCAAAAACCTTACATACGCGGAAAATCCGAGGATTATGAAATGGATATTCTAAATCGCTTTAAACATGGTGAGTTGGATAGCAAAGACAGTATTCACGTTACAAAAACACTGAAATACAAAACAGTAGGTGGTCGTACAGTTTATGGAGGTGGTGGAATTATGCCTGATATCTTTGTATCGCGCGACACATCGGAATATACACCATATTTAAGCAAAGTAATTAATTACGGTTATCTGTATCAGTTTGCATTTGCTTATACCGACAAAAACCGCGACAAACTAAAATCCTATAAAACAGGGAATTTAATGTCGGATTATCTTGACAAACAAAACATTCTGGCTGATTTCACATCGTTTGCGTCGTCAAAAGGTGTTACTCCAAATCCACGAGAAATCAATATCTCAAAACATTATCTTCTGCTTCAGTTGAAAGCATACATTTGCAGGAATATGCTCGGCGATACGGGTTTCTATCCTTTGCTTTACAAAGAAGACAAGACCGTTAAAACAGCACTCGAAAATCTCAGAAAGAAGTAAAAAAAAGTGAGGCAGTTTAAAACTGCCTCACTTTTTTTTGTATCTAATCAGAATTTCAACTTTCTACCAGTTTATTTGAAATTGCATAATGAGTAAGTTCTACATTACTCTTGATATTTAATTTTTCAAATATACGAACTCTGTAGGTAAAAACTGTGCTGATACTTAGTTTTAATTCTTCAGCAATATCTTTCACCTTTTTGCCTTTTACAAGCATAATCATTATTTCCTGTTCCCTGTGTGACAAGGATTCATGGGGCAATTGATTTTTATCAGGCATATAGTCGAAAGCAAGTTGCTCCGCTAAAGTAGAACTCAAATATCTACCTTTAGTATATACTTTCCGTAAAGCATTCACCAACTCATCCAGAGCGGTATCTTTACAAAGATAACCTGAAGCACCGGCTTTTAGAGTGCGTAAAGCAAATTTATCTTCCGGATGGATACTTAGAACAAGAATGTGAATATTAGGTCTTAGAGTCTTAACATCGGATACTAATTCCAAACCACTTCTTCCGGGCATGTTCATATCCAAAATTATAATATCACAATCAATATTCTTGATATCTTCCAGCAGTTCATCTCCACTCTGCGCTTCTCCGGTAACAACTAAATCAGATTCTTCTTTCAAAATCTTTTTTAATCCTTCACGAATTATCTCATGATCGTCTACAATAAATATTTTTATCATATTTCAAATTTTTAAATCATTATGAAATTCCGGGAAAAAACTAACTCTATTATTACTGATATTAATCTATTTAAAACATCTTTGTATCGAAAATGTTTTCAAAATATCATAAAACATTGGATATTTGATGCAAATATAATAATAATTTACTAACTGTTGCAATAGTGTTAAGGTCTGAAATGAAAATTTTGCAAAATAAATTAATATTTTTTTGATGCATCAACCAGAATACCAGTATTTATCGTATTATTCCAAAAACAATTGCTTTTTCTTCTTAAACAATTTAACGTTAAATCATATTGTTTTCAAAAGCGTAATGCGTTAATTGAACGTTGTTTTTTAAGCGTAATTTCTCTAAAACTTTCCGTCGGTACTGAGCTACTGAAGTTATACTTAACGTAAGTTCTTTTGCAATATCTTTATTTTCTTTTCCACCGGCAATCAACAACATTATTTTACCCTCCAGACTGGTTAAACTTCTTTGCACCCTGTCATTATCAGCATTCGTTTCGAAAGCCAATTGTTCGGCTAATGACATACTCATGTATCGTTTTTTAGACTGAACTCTCCGAATGGCAGTAACCAACTCAGTCAGAGCAGAATCTTTATTTAAATACCCTAAAGCACCTCTTCTGAAAGCCGGTATAGCATATTTTTTTTCGGGACAAATGCTTAAAACAAGTATCTGAGTTTTGGGTTTTTTCTTCTTTATATCAGCAATTAAATCTATTCCGTTTCTATCCGGAAGGTTTAAATCGAGCAACACTATGTCACAATCAATCTCTGAAATCAATTTAAGTGCTTGTGTCCCGTTATCGGCTTCAGCTACCACTTCCATATCCGTTTCGCTGTTTAAAATTCTTTTTAAACCTTCACGTAAAATTTCATGATCATCGACGATTAAAAGCTTTATCATTTTTCAGTTTCGTTTTGCAGGTTATTATTCATTAAATCATTAATGTATGGCATCGTAATGGTAATTGTCGTACCACCACCTTTAGTCGAATTTATTCTTAGCTCTCCTTCCAGTAGAGATACACGTTCCCGGATTCCTATTAAACCAAAAGTGTCAGGAGATTTTTGTTCATCATGTTCAAAACCAATTCCGTCATCCTCTATTTTCAACAACAATTTGTCTTCTATTTGTTGCAGAAGCACGGAAGCCTGGCTTGCTCTGGCATGCTTTGCCACATTGTTTAATGCTTCCTGAACTATTCTGAATAAAGCAACAGACTGATCGGGATTAAGTGTTAGATCAGGCATTTGATTTTCAAATACACATTTAATTTTATGTCTTTGTTGGAAGTGATTAAGATGTTGCTTCACAGTATCAGTAAATCCGACCATATCAAGCACTTCAGGTCTTAAATCAGTCATAATCCTACGAGCAGAAATAAGTGTATTATTTACTATTTCAGTCAAATCATCAAATTGTGTTTTAACATCACTATAATTCTTCGAATCTACCACACTCAACATGTTTTGCTTCAACAATCCTAAATCAATTTTCATTGCTATCAGAATCTGAGCTAAATCATCATGAATTTCTCTGGCCAGCATAATTCTTTCTTCTTCACGCACATTTTGCAAATGCGCTGCAAATTTTTTCAATTCATCCTGGGATTCTTTCAGTGTATCTTTGGCAGTCATCTGCAAAGTTATATCCTGAATGGTTCCAATCATTTTAGAGATTCTGCCATTTCGATCAAATATTAACTCACCTAAAGCATGAACCCAACGTTCAGTAGAATCATTTTTTCGGATGATTTTAAACTCAATATCACATCGTTTCTTATCTAAAATAATTTCTTTGGAAAAATACTGCATAACCGTTTTTTTCCAGTCCGGTTGAATTATTGAAACATAATCTGATGCTAAATTACCGTGTTTTGAATCAAGTCCCAGAATATCATCCAACATTTCAGAACTTTCAATCAGTCCATGTTTAACATCTATAGAATATGTCCCCAGTTTGGCGATAAGTTGAGTTTGTGATAAGAATTTTTCATCCTCCTTTAACTTATCAGCATTCTTTTTCTGGGCAGTAATATCATCGAAACTGATTACAATCTGAGTTAATTCATCCGAAGAATTAAAAACCGGGAAGCCATTAACGTTTACCCATGTAATCTCACCTTGTTTTGTACAGCAAATTCCGGAAACCTGATCTTTAAAAGGTTTTTTGGATTGTACAATTCGGTTTACAGGGTACATATCCAGAGGTAAGGGATTTTCGTTTTCGTCAACAAACTTCCATTCGGGATCAATAGCTTTCAAACCCTGCATCTGTTCGGTGCTTAGCCCTAACAATTCAGATGCTTTTGGGTTATTTAAAATAATGGACGTGTCGGCTGCATGAACTACAATACCTGAATTCAGATGATTAATCAGATTTCGGTATTTGACTTCACCTTCCCTGATAGTTTCTTCAACATTATACTTCTGAGTTACATCCGAGAACACTAAAACGACCCCGCAAATTGTACCTAATTTATTTTTTATCGGGGCTGCACTGTCTGTAATATGAATTTTTTGACCTGATTTGGTAAGTAATTCTGTCTCACTACCTAAATTTATAATTTTTCCGGTGAGTAAAACTTGTTCAATTGGCGATTCAATTGGCAAATTAGTGATTGAATTTGACAATTTGAATATGTCATTAAATGGTTTTCCAAACGCTTCGGCTATAGTCCAACCGGTTATTAATTCGGCAACCGAATTCATGCTGACAATATTGCCAGTTCTATCAGTCGAAATAACAGCATCTCCTATTGAATCCAACAATAGAGATATAGATTCTTCTCTTTCTGACAGAAACTTGTTTATTTCCTTCTTTTCTTCTAAATTTTTCTTCAGGAGATAATTCTGGTAGCCTTCTTCACACACCTGATTTACAAAGGTATCAAGCATTTTAACTACATCCTTAAACCGTTCGAGCGACATTAAAGGTATGTTTTTCAATGCATCCCTGTACTTACTTCGATCTATTCCGGCTTCTTCGGCGTAATTAATTATTCTCAAAAGGTCTACACTTTCCGACCGCACCTGTCCTAAAAGCCAATTGGCAACATGTTTTCCTTTTATTCTGATTTCAATATTTGCATCCCACAAACCAAAATTAAGACATTGCTTAATTACAATTCCTTTAGGATCGAACGAACCAAAATAAACATCCGCTTTTTTACAGTATGCATTTCCCGATTCAGTTGTATTAAACAGATTGCATATTTGACAGAAGCTATTAACATGAGTAATAGGAGTTCCATCAAGATAGGTTATCAACGAAGCTACTCCTGTAGCATTCGTAAACAAATCCTGCATCCGTTGAATTTCATCTTGTTTGAAAATATCTGTAAATCTGATATTCTCTTCAACGTTCGATTTAATATGTTCTAAATCATTTGTCATTATCGTGAGTAACCATTAAATGGTTTGATTCAATTTTTTTTGAAATAATGTATTTTCAACTGATAAACATTTATTACTTAAAAATACTATATTTCAATATCATATATTTCAGAAAACGTTATTCTGTAAGCGTATTTGTAACAACGGTCAAAAGTAATCATTTGTTTTTAAAGTGTTGATATATAGGCATTTGTAGCATTTATGTTTTTTTCGTTATAGTATTTGCTACAAACCGACTATCTAATGATTTTATGTTAAACAAGCACATCTTCATACGGAAATGAATAAACATGTAGTTTGGTTTTCAACTCCATGTATATCAATCTGAAAATGAATATTTATTATTTATAACAAATTTAATTTTTGTAGCATGTAATACTACATCTAATAGAATATACTCTGAATAAAAGTCCTTAAGTTATGTTTATTTGGCGATTTTATTCGGATTTTGACCAAACAATATTATATTTCATTAACTCCTCGTAACTATATATAACTATTTCGATTTGGGTGGTTTCATATATGGAACGGAAACTTTAATGATTGTTCCCACATTTGGAGTTGAATCAATCTCCAGATTACCCTTCAAAAGAAAGACTCTTTCTTTCATTCCCAGCAATCCATATGAATCTGCTTTCTTTGGATCTTTCAGATTAAATCCTACTCCATTATCTTTAATTTCGAGCACTATATTCTTATCTTGTTTTTCGAGTTTAATTCTTACTTCAGAAGCTCTGGCATGCTTTGCAATATTATTTAACGATTCCTGGACGATACGATACATTGCAACAGACTGCTCGGATGTCAATTGAATACCCTTTACTTTTTTGCTGAATACACATTTTATTCTGTAACGTTCCTGGAAACTCTTCAAGTGCTGAGTTACAGTATCAGTAAATCCCAATAAATCAAGGACATCAGGTCTTAAGTCGGTCATAATTCTTCGTGCCGATTTAAGTGTATTATCAACATGCATTTGAAGTTCAATGAAACTTTGTTCAGCAGTTTTATGTTGAACTTCATCCGAAATATTCTTTAAAACCCTTTGTTTCAGCAAACCAATATCAATCTTCATTGCAATCAGGATTTGCCCTAAATCATCGTGAATTTCGCGTGCAAGGATATTTCTTTCATTTTCACGCACTACCTGTAGGTGTGAAGCAAAATCTGTTAGCTCTTCTTTCGATTGTTTTAGTGCAGATTCAGCTACTTTCTTTTCGGTAATATCAATATTAAATCCGGCAATACCCATTACATTGTCATTGTCTTTTATAGGGAAAACGATTTGCTGAAAGGTTTTTCTCTCATTCTTATGAACGAACTCGTATTCCTGTTCAATAATTTCACCACTTAAAGCACGATCATTTATTTTTTTAACCTGAGCAAGAGTTAAATCATCTAACCGATCCTCTTCTTGTAAATTCGTTCCAACTATTGAACCGAAATGATCTACCAGTTTTTTGTTTTCAAGAATACCGGTGTAATTGATATCCCTGGCCCATATTTCAAAAGGTGAATTATCAATAAACGAACGAAGCAAAGCTTCACTTTTCTGCAAAGCATCTTCTGTTTGTTTTCGTTGACTTATATCAATCAAACACAAAAGAATACGTTTGGTGTCATTGGTTTTTATCAGGGATGTAGATCCGAGTAGAGACACTGAACGACGCGCTCCATCTATTTCAATTACAGAGTGATATTCTACATTACTATGAACTTTTCCGGTTTTGTAAGTACTTGCTACAGCACTATTCAAGGAACAACTGCCACATTTCTTGCTGTGTCCACAACCACGCGGATCATCAAATGAATTTGAACAGCCAAAAACAATGTTCCGCACCCCGTTTTCTATTACATCATTTGTCAGTTTATTAAAGGTTTTATAGGCCTCATTTGCAAAAATAACATGATGATCTTCATCCAACACACACATGATTACCGGTGCATTTTCGTAAATTGTTTGTAGTTCCTGACGACTTTGCTCTAACGCTGTTTCAATTATTTTCCGTTCGGTAATATCATGACCAACAAATTGAATGGCGGGTTTTCCATCGAAATTGATTAACATTGTTTTGGTTTCAACATCTACTTCAGTACCATCCAATCGCATATATACTTCCTCAACAGGATGTAAAATAGTATTTACAGGAGCCTGTGCTACGAATTTCATTCTTTCCTTAATTGCTTGAGCATTGACAGGATGAATGAAATCCATAATATCCCTACCCAATACTTCACTTTTATCTTTAGCACCAATCAATTTTAACGCATTATTATTAATATAAACACATTTGTTATCGATGTAAATAGTTATACCCTCGGGCGAATTATCCATTAATTCCCTGTATTTCTGTTCGCTTGCAGTCAGGGCAACAGCGTTCAACTGTCGTTCTGTTTCTGATTCAATGGCTTCAACGGCATGTGAGATATTGCGGCTTATATCCTGTAACAGAGTTTGTTCATCAAAATTGAAATAGTTTTTTTCAGTTGCATAGAGAGTAAAAATTGCAAATGGTTTATTATTTTTAAATATAGGCGCTGAAAAAGATGAAAGATACCCTCGTTTAAGAGCTTCATCTCTCCATGGTAACATTAATGGATCGTTTTCGATATCATTGCAAATCACCACTCTTTTTTCGAGAAATGCGATTCCGGTTGGACCTTTGCCGGTGCTGCCTTTCCCGGGATAAATATTTAAATTTTCAATGTAATTTTCATTATAACCGGCATGATTCGATGGTTTTAATAATTTTTCTGTCTCATTATAAATTCCTACCCAACTCATTCTTAACTGACCATACTGAATAGCAACATCGCAGATAGTCTGGAATAATTCGTAAAAACTATTTGATACTACAATAGCGTGGTTAATCTGGCTTTGAAACGAGTATAATCGGGCAATACGAACTATTTTTGATTCCTGATTTTTCTGCTCGGTAGTATCTACAATGATTCCCCGGAGTCCGACACGATGATTCTCTCTAACCACATGAGTTGCATAAATTGAAACGGGTAAAAGACTGCCATCTTTCCGAATCATTTTATACTCATTATCAGGAATTTTAATATCTTTAAAACTCCCTTCAATATTCATTAATAACTTTGGTTTGTCTTCGGGTACAAAAAAATCAAAGCAACTTTTTCCAACCAGGTTATCGTTGATTTCGTCAAATCCGCCAATCTGATAGGCACGTTTATTGATATACGTTAAATTGCCCGACATGTCTGTTTCAAAAACTATCTGCGGCAACAGATTGGTCATTTCACGGAATTTTTCTTCGCTGTCCCGAAGTTTATTTTCAGCTGCCTTTTTTTCAGTAATATCAGTTATAATAACCTGACCGGCAGGTTTTTCGTTATAAGTGGTTGCACTGGATGATACCTCTGCCAAAAAAACACTTCCATCAATTCTTAGTAATTTATGCTCAATTGGTAGTACATGAACTCCCGAATTTACAAGCGATACGCGTTTTTTCGCTTCTTCTACACTATCAGGATGCACAATCGAGAAAATCGGTTTACCAATAATTTCATCATGACTTGTTGCCCCAAATAGAGATAGTCCTGTTTGGTTGATGTAAACAAATTTACCATCCTGATGAATACAAATACCAATATGTGAATTTTCGACTAATTGCCTGTATTTCAATTCACTTTCGAGTAGTTTATTTGCATTCTGCGTTTCTACCACTTTTATCCAAACCGCTTCCATCATTAAGCTCAACTGACTGATATCAGAATCAACATAATCACTTTGCTTATTGGCAACACCTACAACAGCTACAATTTTATCATTATCAAAAACCGGAACTGTCAGAAAATTCTTCAACCCCACAAGACCTTCGGGATACCCTTTCTTGTGTGGATGAAATGCCTCAAAATCGTTTATTAATATAGGTTTACGCTGTCTCACTGCCTCACCCCAAATGCCCGTTTTTTCTAACTTATAAAGGGTTTCGGGATTCATTATTTCACAGTGTGACATCACTTCTTTCGACCACGAGTTAAGTGTAAACTCCTGAGTGGCTTCATCGAAATAATAAATATATCCGATTTTACTATCCGTTAAATTTATAGCTTCTTCAAGCGCATTATCAAGAAATTCCTGAATGGCATCAATTTTGAATTGATTCAATCTCAAAATACATTCCAGTCGACGATTGTCAAGCTGCTTTTGAATTTCAAGCAATTTACGTTCTGTTATATCCGTTACAATAACCTGACCGGCGGGTTTTCCGTTAAAAGTTGTACTCAATGCTGCAACTTTGCCATAGAATACCGAACCATCTATCCGTATTAATTTTTCCTCGATTGGAGGCAATTTAGCTCCACCCTGTGCCACATGTTTCACCCGCTCAACAACCACATCCAGACTATCGGGATGAACAACTGACATTACAGGTAATCCGATTATATCTTCCGTACTATTTCCACCTAATATTTCAACTGCAGCCTTATTTGCAAATACAAATTTTCCTTCCTGATAAATCCCAATTCCATTGGGCGAATTTTCTACTAATGAGCGGTACTTTTCTTCACTTTCCTCGACTTTTTGTTGAATCTTTATCTTTTCAGAAATATCTTCTATAATTGAATAAAGCAAGGGCTTGCCATTTAACATAATGGTGGTTGCATTCACTTCAACATTTCGTTTCTCGCCATTTGAAAGTATATGCTCACTAATTAAATGTAGAGAATTGCCTGGAATCATGCATTCTTCAAACATTTTTTTTAACTCAGTTTCGGACTTATTACAAATCTCAGTCAGGTTTTTCGAGCAAAGCTCTTCATGGGAATAGCCATAAAAGTCACATGCAGCAGGGTTTACATCTTCTATTTCAGCAGTTTCAAGGTCAACAAGAATCATAACCGAAAAACTTCCGGTAAATAAACTACTATATCTTACTTCGCTTTCGCGCAAAGCTTCTTCGGTCTCACGCCTGGCAATATTTTCGGCTTTTACATCTTCAAGCAAATTTAAGGTGGCTACATATGTATGATCAGTTTGCTCTGCTTTTTCAGCTAACTGACCCATATTTAGGTTTGAAATATAGTTTCTTGAAATTTCATTTGTATTTTTCCTCGTAGGCAAACTACTGATCAACGATATCAGTTCATCCATATCGAATGGTTTTGCAAGAAATGCTTCCACTCCAACCTCAAAACCTCTCATGTAACTCTCTTTATCGTCCATTAATGCAGTGATGAATACAACCGGGATATCTGAAAGTTTATCATCCGATTTCAACTTTTCACACGCCTCAAAACCATCCATTACAGGCATCAGAACGTCCATCAAAATAATATCCGGTTTCTCAGATGAAGCCAATACCAGTCCCTCGGCTCCGCTTGATGCTAAAACAACCGTGGATTTTGGGAAAGCATCCAACAAAAGTGCTTCCAGGATAATCAGATTGTCTGAATTATCATCAATTACCAGTATTTTATAATTCGTGGTTTCCATACAATTGTTATTTATGGGTTGACTATTAACGTTATATATCTGTTAGAAATATTATATTTAATTGATAATAAGAGAAGTAAACCTTTTTATTGCATCTACTAAGGGTTTACCAGATAAAATAAATTTATGATTCTCTGTAATTAACACATTGTTTAAATGATTATATATTTTTTTGAGACGATATTTAGGGGCGTAGCCCGGAAATCTTCATAATATAATAAAATGATATGAATAAAGGGGCTTTAGCCCTGACATCTTAATCCAGAGATTTCAGGGCTTCCGTCAAGTCGGAATGTACCATATGCCCCTCAATTTCTAAATTTTTTAATTTTTCTACTAAGATTTCCGGGCTACGCCCTTCTTTTACAAGTTTAACACTAAATATTCCTCTGTATACATTGCCGATAATCATTTATATTTATAGAAAACGAAATTTATTAATCAATATACGACCCCAATTGGGGTCGTATATCAATTGTTTTTTTAATCTACAAATATCTGAACCTTGTGGGTTCAAAAAAAAACATGCTATTATTTCAATTTAACGAATGTTGTTTAGAACTCACATTAAACATTTTTAATCAATAATCGTGTACTTTGGTTCTTCTCCAATTTTTGCACGCAATTCATTTATTTCTTTTTTCAGATTAATCATTGTAAGTTCACGCCCGACTGTAACATTTTGGAAACGAACTAATTGAGACATTTTTTGATGAAGCTCATGTTCAATAAGCTTTCGGTCATTAATATCCTGAATAGTCCCTACCATAGCTTTAACAACATCATTCTCGACAATTAACTCTCCAAGTCCTAACACCCAAGACACTTTTCCATCAGATTTTCTTTTAATCCGATATTCCTTATTAAAGCGTTGTCGCTGACCAAGTACCTGATTTGCAAAATAATCGTTCATCATGTCTCTGTCTTCTTCATATACAAGTTCCGACCAACCACCTATACTCCGTTCATACTGTTTATCAATTCCAAAAATTTCGTCGAGTACTTCAGATGAGTTCCACATTCCGGCTTCCAGATTGAGGTTGTATGAACCAATTCTACCGGCTTTCTGCGATTGACGGAAGAACAGTTCACTTTCACGAAGATTTTTTTCGATACGTTTTTGTTCTGTAATATCCTGGAAATATCCGAACACGCGGCCGGTTGTTGCGTCTGCCATTCCAATCGAATGAACTTTCCTTAAATTTCCTTTAGCTGTTAGTACTTCTAATTCCAGATCAAACGGTTGATTTTTTTCTATTGCATTTTGTACCGCTTCAGAAATGATTACAGCAGATTCCGGCGTGTAAAACCCAATAGCGGCTTCAATTGTAGGAACATAATCATCCGGCACCTCATGAATAGCATAAACTTGCTTGGTCCAAAGTAATTTGCGTGTTTCAATATCAAATTCCCAACCACCTACATTACCGAGTTTTTCAGTATCGGAAAGCAAATTCTCATACCTCATCAATTCTTGTTCGGAAGTTTTTCTTTTGGTTATATCAATTCCAAGGCCTAAAATTTGTAGCGGCTTTTGGTCCTTATTTCGAAGATAAACAACTTCCAGAGCTTCAATCCAGCACCAGCTACCATCTTTTCTTTTCATTCTGCATTGGTATGTAATCTGTTCATTATTGGTCGCTTCACTATATAACGGCACAATATTCGCAACATACTCTTTAAAATCGTCGGGATGCATCAATGTCGGAAGTAACTTATCACCCATTTCACTTATTTCATCCTCACTATATCCCAACGCTCGATTAATACCATGATTTGTATATACATCCTTTCTGTCAACCAAATCGTAGATATAAACCATACCCGGATTTAAATCAATCAGTTTTTCGATAAAATCTGTTCGTTCAACAAGTAATTCTTCTGCCTTTTTGCGGTCTGTTATATCCAGAACAGTTCCTGTCATAGATAAAATCTTGCCATCTACAATGAGTAACTCTCCAAGACATAATACCCATATCGTTTTTTTATCAGACTTTCTGACAATTCTGAATTCTTTATTGAATCGTTGTCGTTCGGCAATTACATAATTTGTAAGATAATCATCCATCATGGCTCTATCGTCAGGGTGAACCAACTCTAACCATTTGTCTAAATTCCTTTCATATTTATCATCTATGCCGAAAATTTCATCCAGCACTTCTGAAGATGTCCATGTACCGGTTTCGACGGTCAATATGTATGAACCAATATTGGCAGCATGTTGTGATTGACGGAAGAAAATTTCACTTTCGTGCAAAGCATTTTCGGCTTTTATGCGTTCGGTAACATCATTTGCTAAAACTAATTTTGCATTTCTCCCATTATAATTAATCTCGTGTCTGAAAATTTCAACATTAATGAGCTCATTATTTTTCTTTTTATGAATAAATACAGCAGCATTTCGAACGCCTTTATCAGTAGATTTGACTGATTGTTTCAATTTATCAAATTCCTCTTTAGGCCTAATATCTAAAATCGTCATGTGTGAAAACTCTTCTTCGCTAAATCCATACTTATCCACAAATGCCTTATTTACAGATAGAAATTCTAACGTTTCCGAATCGAAAATTGACATTGGCATCGGGTTAGATTCAAATAGCAAACGGTATTTATTTTCACTTTCAATTAATGCTTCTTTGGCTTTTAATCGCTCAATTAACAAAGCAATTTGTTTGCTATACAATTCAAGTATTTTCGGATTTTGCAGAGTAGTATTTTTGGAAAAAAGCAAGGTAAAATCGCCCATCACTATATCTCCATTCTTTATCTGAATAATCCATACTTCGCCAATATTAAACATTTTGGAGACTAAACTAACCAAACTTTTTGGCATAACATTACCTGATAATTCGACCAGAGTATCAAATTTTGTTATTACCGCATTTTTTATTTTACTAACTTTGTTTGCGTCATATTTCCACTCCTTACCTATTAATTCAAAACCAATAATCGACTTAACTGATTTTTGGAGTTTATCAATACCCGTAACAGCTACTGTTTTAAAATCTTTATGATTATCGCTAAGTAGATTATATGATCCGAACTTTGCTCCCGAAATTTCAGTAACAGTTTCCAACAATTTCTTATAATCAACCTCCTGTTTAAATTCAATAAATTCAGTACTTGAAATCAATAATTTATTCAGTAAAGCAGTATTTTCTTCTATTTTTTTCTCATTCCGTTTCCGGTCAGTAATATTTGCTATAAAAGCAACAATCAAGTCTGTCTTGTTAAATTTTTTTAGCTGGGCATTAATATCCACGTCAATTATACTTCCATCTTTACACCTATGCCTGGTTTCAAAACGATTGAATCCTGTTTTAATAATTTCTTTGAAATTATCTTTTGCATTATCTACCGATTCATGAACCTTTATATCAGTAATACTCATTTTCAACAGTTCGTGAGTTGTATAACCAGTCATTCGACTATAACTTTCATTGCATTCTACAAATCGGCCTTTCGTATCCAGAATACAAAAACCGTTTATTGCAGTTTGAAGAATTGTTTGTTGAATCTTTTCGCTATTCATCAAAGCTTCTTCTGTTTTTTTCCGGTCTGATACATCCCTGATAATTCCAAATACAGATTTGGTTTTAATACTGTAGATAGCCGCTGAATGAAGGGTTTTTAGTTCACCGGTATCAGCTGTGTTTATTTTAAATTCAATATCATAAGGCTCGTTTCTTTCTATGAGATTTTTTAAAGTATCTTCGATTAATGTGTGGTATTCGGGTAATACAAATTTTGTGACCTCCACGTTGTCGAATTGATCATAGTCTAATCCGAATATTCTTACAGCACCTTCCGATAATTTTATAGAATTGGTTTCTGAAAAGAATTCCCAGTTTCCTGATTTAGATGCAAACTCTGCCATGTTTAATTTATCTTTGCTTTCTTTCAGCGAGATTTCGGTCAGTTTGCGGTCGTTGATATTCCTGAAATTAATCAAAATTGATTCTACATTACGATCTGCCAATAAATTACTGATCGTACTTTCAATCCATATCCAATCTCCGTTTTTATGTTTGAAACGGTATTCAATTGTTGGAATATGGGCCGGATTTTTTAGTATTTCCATCAAACAATTTGTCACAATCGACAATTCATTCGGGTGAGTTAATGTATTGGATTTTAATGCAATAAATTCATCCAACTCATAACCAAACATTCGTAAAGCCGAAGGGCTTGCATAGTTGGGATCTCCCTTCTTGTTTAACAAAACAAATCCATCGGGTGATTTTTCAATAATAGCCTGATAATGTTTACCTAATCTTACAACTTCGGCTTCAGTTCTTTTTCGTTGAGTGATATCTTGTACGGCTGATCGAATTCCGATAACTTCGCCATCGGCTGATAGAATATATTTATCAGTTATCAATACATCAATAATTAAATTGTCTTTTCTTAAAAATTCACGTTCGAATGGCGTTGCATCAAGTTCAATAGTTTGTTGTAGTTTAGATCTTGTATTTTGTTCCGAAAATTCACCATGGTTTACAAATTCCCATATAAAACGTCCTTTTACTTCGTCATACGTATAACCGAGCATATCCAACTCAGTTTTATTCATGCGGACTACTCTTCCATCCATATCAATTTCATGATATCCAATTGGAGCATTTAAGAATACATCTTTATAGTCGGTCAGGCTTTTGATAAGCTCTTTTTCGTATGATTTCCGTAAAGTAATATCGTCAACAAATGCAATAATGAACCCTTCTTTATCTATCGAATTGTAATGTACACTTATTTCCACATCGAAAAGGCTTCCATCTTTCCGTCTGTGTTTGGTTTCAAATCGGTTCTTATTATCCTTCTGCTGTTTTATGGAAGTAGTATCAACTTCAGGGTTGGATTTAGGTGCTTCAATATCATATAGATTCATCACAATCAATTCTTCAATTGAATATCCTGACATGCGTGAATAACTCTGATTTGCTTCTTTAATATTACCATTGATGTCAACCACGAGGAAACCATTAATGGCTGCCTCCAGAATTGACTGGTGCAGTTTCTCGTTATTAAATAATTCATTCATCTTTTCGCTAATTTAACAGGTTGTGAAGTAATACGACAAGAGTTCTCTAAATCCAAAATATATTAACTATGTGAATTACAATTAATACATGCAAATATAATAATATAATTTTTGATTCCACCCGAATTAACTATAATTTACACTTAAACTCATCTCAGCTGGTTTTTTATATTAATTTTCAGGTTATCTTGATTTTATTGGATTTAATTTGTAGCATTTTGTAGCATTTTATTTTGTTTTTTTATATATTTTATAAAACATGTAATTATTATCATTTTCACATTCCTTAACTTCTACAGCATGCCGAATTTCATTATACTAAACCTACAATTCTAAAAAAACACACTCTGAAAACTATAAATAGGTTAATTTGGTCGACCAAAATTAAAATAATGTTATAAAACATATTTTTTGAGCATTTTTTCTTCAAATTGTTTGGTTGGTATTTCTTTATGTTGTATTTTTGCATCGTGATTTTTTCATAGTATTAGATTTAAGGTTAACAAAGATTGGTAGATTACCGTGAGGTAAAGCTACCTTTCGCTTTTTATAGGGTTTGAGTTTGCCTTTCCAACGAATTTCCTTACTTTTGCAACTCAAAATCAAATACACCCTATGAACATTCTTCTCCTCGGATCAGGTGGTCGTGAACATGCAATCGCCTGGAAAATATCTCAAAGTCCAAAACTTAATCAGCTTTTTATTGCACCCGGAAATCCCGGCACAGCTTCAGTAGGTACTAATCTCCCCATTGCTGCCGATAATTTTCAGGAGCTCAAAAGTGCCGTTCTTAAACACAACATTGATATAATCGTTGTTGGGCCGGAAGATCCTCTGGTGAAAGGAGTTGTCGATTTTTTTGCCACTGAAAAAGAAACAAAAAAAATACCTGTTATCGGTCCTGATAAATTTGGAGCGCAACTTGAAGGAAGTAAAGATTTCTCGAAGAAATTCATGTTTCGTCACAATATCCCAACGGCAGGCTATCTGAGTGTAACTTCCTCAAGTATTGAAAAAGGCATAGAATTTCTGAAAAATCTGAAAGCACCATACGTGCTTAAAGCCGATGGGTTGGCTGCCGGAAAAGGTGTGTTGATTCTGAATGATTTAGACGAAACAATTGCTGAACTGAAATCAATGCTCGATGGCAAATTCGGTAAAGCCAGCAAGACTGTGGTAATCGAAGAATTTCTTTCCGGAATTGAATGTTCAGTCTTTGTTATCACTGATGGTAAAAATTACAAAATCCTTCCCGAAGCAAAAGATTATAAACGTATTGGAGAAGGCGATAAAGGTCTGAATACCGGTGGTATGGGTGCTGTTTCGCCCGTTCCGTTTGCCGATGCCGAATTTATGCGTAAAGTAGAAGAACGCATTATCAAACCGACCGTTGACGGACTTTACAGCGAAGGAATAAATTATAAAGGTTTTATATTTTTCGGATTGATAAAAGTGAATAGCGAACCTTATAACATTGAATACAATGCCCGTATGGGTGACCCTGAAACTGAAGTAGTTATGCTTCGTCTGAAATCGGATTTAGTTGACTTGCTCGAAGGTGTTGCAGAAGGTAATCTGAACACGAAAACAGTAGAATTCGATGAGCGCACAGCTGTTACAGTTATGCTGGTTTCGGGTGGTTATCCCGAAGCTTTTGAAAAAGGAAAAGTAATTACCGGTCTTAATCTGGTAAAAAACAGCATTGTTTTTCATGCCGGTACGACTGAAATTGATGAAAATATTGTGACCAATGGCGGACGTGTTATGGCTATCAGCTCGTATGGAAATACAAAAGAT
Organism: Paludibacter sp.; assembly: GCA_037132235.1. Lineage (GTDB taxonomy): Bacteria > Bacteroidota > Bacteroidia > Bacteroidales > Paludibacteraceae > Paludibacter. Next base: position 3,691 of record JBAXPM010000058.1, on the reverse strand, counting down.
GAAGCACTGGCTATTTCATTTGAAAATGCTCAGAAATTAACCTACGAAAAAAAATACTTTAGGAGTGATATTGGGTTTGATTTGTAAATAACTAATTAGACGAATTAAAACGAATTTCACTAATTTCGCTATTAGAAAATAAGACCTGCAAAATCATTGTAAATAATTTTAGCACATAAATTCGTATAATTCGTTTTTTAATTCGTGTAATTTGTAACTAAAAATGGCTAAAATACTGGTAATTGACGACGAGCGCAGCATCCGCAATACGCTGAAAGAAATTCTGGAGTTTGAGAAGCACCAGATTTCATTGGCGGAAAATGGCAGACAGGGATTGGAAACGGCACAGAATAATGTTTTCGATTTGATTTTCTCGGACATTAAAATGCCGGAAATGGATGGTATTGAGTTTCTGGTTCAATTGAAAGAATCAGGCATTGAAGCTCCTGTGGTTATGATCTCCGGTCATGGAAATATCGAAACAGCCGTGGAATGTATTAAGAAAGGTGCTTTTGATTTTATCACCAAGCCGATTGACCTCAACCGCTTACTCATAACCGTTCGTAATGCATTGGAACGAAACATACTTGTAAGCGAAACAAAAACTCTAAAAAAGAAGATAGCAAAACGTCACCAAATGGTTGGAGATTCGCCTGCCATACAAAAAGTCCGAATGATGATCGGGCGTGTTGCGCCAACCGATGCGCGCGTTCTGATAACCGGCGAAAACGGAACAGGAAAAGAAATTGTAGCACGTTTGTTATACGAAGGAAGTAACCGAACGGACGCTCCATTTGTGGAAGTAAACTGCGCAGCTATTCCATCAGAACTTATTGAAAGTGAGTTGTTTGGTCACGAAAAAGGCTCTTTTACATCAGCCATTAAACAACGTATAGGGAAATTTGAACAAGCCGATGGCGGAACTATTTTTCTCGACGAAATTGGTGATATGAGTCTTTCTGCACAGACTAAAGTCCTGCGTGTTTTGCAGGAAAGTGAACTCACTCGTGTGGGCAGCGACAAAAGCATTAAAGTAAACGTTCGGGTACTCGCTGCCACGAATAAAAACCTGAAAAAAGAAATCGAACTTGGTAATTTTCGCGAGGATTTATTCCATCGCCTGAATGTTATCCCTATACATGTTCCGGCGCTTGACGACCGCAAAGAAGACATTCCATTGTTAATAAAGCATTTCTGTGAACTGATTTGCAGCGAACAGGGCATTCAACCAAAGACTTTTGAAAATGCTGCTGTTGAAACACTTCAAAGCCGCACCTGGACGGGAAATATCCGCGAATTACGCAATGTGGTGGAACGACTGATAATTCTTGCCGGAAATACAATTACTAAAGAAGATGTGGAAATGTTTGGGTAATAAAGCGACCCCCAACCCCTCAAGGGGAGTAAAACAAGACTTTTTCTTAGAAAAAATGCCAATAATCTATTAAATTATCGGCATTTTTTATTTCTCCCCTTTAGGGGTTGGGGGTCGATCATTTACACATTAAATCTGAAATGCATTATATCACCGTCAGTCACCACGTATTCTTTTCCTTCCACGTTCATTTTTCCTGCTTCTTTGCAGGCAGCTTCTGAACCTAAGGTCGTAAAATCCTCATATTTTATCACTTCGGCGCGGATAAAACCTTTTTCGAAATCGGTATGAATTACACCGGCACATTGTGGAGCTTTCCAGCCACGGTGAAATGTCCATGCTCGCACTTCCTGAACTCCGGCAGTAAAATATGTTTGTAAATCAAGTAAATGATACGCTGCACGGATTAAACGTGCAACGCCTGATTCTGACAACCCTACTTCTTCCAGAAACATTTGACGTTCTTCATAGGTTTCAAGTTCAGCAATATCAGCTTCGGTAGCTGCTGCAACAACCAGAATTTCAGCATCTTCGTCTTTCACCGACTCACGTACAGCATCCACAAAAGCATTTCCTTTTGCAGCTGAAGCTTCGTCAACATTGCAAATATACATAACCGGTTTATCAGTCAGTAAGTATAAGTCCTTCACCAGTTTACTGTCAAGTTCGCCGAGTTTTACGGTACGTGCTGATTTTCCCTGCAATAAAACTTCACGATATTGTACATAAATATCATAAACTGCTTTGGCCTGTTTGTCGCCTGCTGCAGCTTGTTTCTGAACTTTATTTATACGACTTTCAACCGTTTCGAGGTCTTTCAACTGAAGTTCTGCATCAATAATTTCTTTATCACGAACAGGATTAATGCTTCCATCAACATGAGTTATATTCTCATTTTCAAAACAACGCAGCACATGTAAAATTGCATCGGTTTCACGAATATTGGCCAGAAACTTATTTCCAAGCCCTTCGCCTTTACTCGCTCCTTTAACTAATCCGGCAATATCCACAATTTCGACAGTTGTAGGTACAATTTGTTTTGGGTGAACAAGTTCGGCTAATTTATTCAAACGTTCATCTGGAACAGTAATTACACCAACATTAGGTTCTATTGTACAAAAAGGAAAGTTTGCAGCCTGAGCTTTTGCATTGGAAAGACAGTTGAATAAAGTAGATTTACCAACGTTGGGTAAACCCACGATACCACATTGAAGAGCCATATTTTTATAGTTTGAAAGTTTATAAAGTTTGAAGAGTTAGAGAGTTTCGGAGTTTATATTGCTTACTTACCGCTTACTTCTAAAATCGGGGTGCAAAGGTACGACAAAAAATCACTATTTTTGATGTGCGATTTAAGATTGGGTATTAAAACTATGTAAAAACTCCAATCAAACATCTAAAATCGTAAATCTAAAATTAGCTTCCCCAAAGTTCATCAATTACACTTGGAAAATACTCATATTCAAGTGCATGTACTTTTTCGGCAATCATGTCGGGCGTATCCGTTGGCAAAACCGGACATTTTGCCTGAAAAATGATATTGCCTTCGTCGTAATGGGCATTCACGTAATGTATGCTAATACCGGATTCAGAATCACCTGATGCCGCTACTGCTTCATGAACATGATGACCATACATGCCTTTGCCACCGTATTTTGGAAGTAATGCAGGATGTATATTGATAATTTTGTCGGGATATGCCTGAACAAGTATTTCTGGCACTTTCAGCAGAAAACCGGCCAGTACGATACAATCGATTCGTTGTTCTTTCAGAAAAGCAAGTATCGGCTCAGCATTAACAAAATCATCTTTTGAAAATGTAATCGAAGGTATATTCAGCTTTCTGGCTCGTTCGTGAACAAATGCATCGTATTTATTGGAAATAATGACCGGAAATTCGAATTTAGAACTATGTGAAAAATATTGAATAATATTTTCCGCATTTGAACCGGAACCTGAGGCGAAAAGTGCTATTCTTAAAGGCATTGAGATATTTTTAAATTTGCACAGTTGTAAGGAGTTTGTGCAAAAATAACAAATTTTATCACGAAAAACGAGGTAAATTGGATAATTTTTGTTTCCTTTGCACCGCAAAATTATAAAACAATTTCTATTTATCAACTTAAAAACAAGAATTATGTCAGAAGTAGAAGCTAAAGTAAAAGCAATTATCGTAGACAAATTAGGCGTAGAAGAATCAGATGTAGTAGCAACAGCTAGTTTCACAAATGATCTTGGTGCTGACTCATTAGACACTGTAGAATTGATTATGGAATTCGAAAAAGAATTCGGTATTTCTATTCCAGACGAACAAGC
>JBAXPM010000057.1:0-21795 GCA_037132235.1 Paludibacter sp. | reverse complement strand
CTATTACCATTCATAAAAGTCAGGGACTGACCTTCGACAAAGCGGTAATTGATGCCGGAGCGGCTTTTGCTGCCGGACAGGTTTATGTGGCGTTGAGCCGGTGTCGCTCATTGGAAGGCATGGTATTGCTGAGCAAAATCAATCCAAACACTATTCAGAACGACCGTCAGATTGTAGAACATGAACGAAACAAACTTCCCATTGAAGAGCTTGAAATTCAGCTGGATGAATCACGAAATACGTATCGGAGTTTTATTTTGCTGCAACTTTTCGACTTCAAAAATATTGTTGGTCAAACTTCACGTTTACTAACCGAAACCAAGGAAGTTGAAAGTTCATTCAACGAAGAAACATTGCCTTATTTGAAAGATTTACTGCGTCAGGGTCAGGCATTGCAGGAAGTTGCCGGCAAATTTCAGGGACAATTGCAACGCATACTCGATTCTCGACCAGTGAATGAGGAATACCTGCACGAACGTATTGCTGCCGCCATCGACTTTTTTATGGAAAAAATGCAAAATCTGGCCGAAACTCTGCGTCAATCGCCTGCCGTTTCGGATAGTAGAGCAAATGGTTCGGATTATACTGAAAACATAAAGATGATTTTCTCGAATATCACACAGAAAATCTTCTTAATGAAAGGGCTGAAGCTCAAATTTTCAGTGGAAGATTATTTTATTCTGAAAAATACCTTTACGTTGCCTGAATTTAGTGTAAATGCATATGCGAAAACAAGTTCTACCAAGAAACTAACCACCCGTCAACCGGAATTATATCGCCGTTTAATGACTGTTCGAAATCAATTATGCGAACCACGTGATTTACCAATTTATCTAGTTGCCGGAAGTCAGACTTTGAATGAAATGTCGGACTATCTGCCTCATAATGAGAAAGAACTGTTGCTGATAAGCGGTTTTGGTCCGGCTAAGGTGGAGAAATACGGCAAACCGTTTTTGGAAGTCATCCAAACTTATTGCAAAGAGCACAAACTTGAATCACTGATACACGAAAAGCAAACCACCAAGCGTGAAAAGAAAGAGAAGAAGCCGGTCGGTGAAACTTTCCGAACAACGTTGCACATGTACAACGACGGCAAAACTATCGACGAAATTGCTTTTACCCGCAATCTCAACAAAACAACCATTATCAGCCATCTGGAACGATACATTGTGTCAGGTGAACTGAGCATCGAAGAATTTGTTTCGCTAGACAAGCGTCATAATGCAATGGAAATAATCAAAAACGGTTCGGAAACAGGTTCAGTTTTCGAAATGCTAAGTAGTTTTATGGATTTTACCGAAGTGAAAATGATGCTGGCATGGCTGCGTGGAGGTAAAAAATAATCGGATAACTCAATATACTTTAGATTGTAGTACCTTTGTGCTATGAATCAACAAACTATTCTCAGCAAACTGGGCATTGAAACGCTCAACCCCATGCAAAATGAGGCATTTTCAACTATTCAGTCACAATCCGAAGTGGTTTTGCTCTCGCCCACAGGAACAGGAAAAACTGTTGCTTTTCTGCTGCCCATAATTGACGAATTAGACGAAAACTGTGCTGAAGTTCAGGTGCTGATAGTCGTTCCTTCGCGTGAATTAGCCCTTCAGATTGAGCAGGTTATCCGCCAAATGGGAACGGGTTTCAAAACAAATGCCGTGTATGGCGGTCGTGCCGGTTCGCAGGATAAAATTGATTTGAAACACCGTCCGGCAATACTTATTGGCACTCCGGGACGTGTTGCCGATCATTTGCGCAAAGAAAGTTTTTCTACTGAATTTATCAAAACGCTGGTTCTCGACGAGTTCGACAAATCGCTGGAAGTGGGTTTTGAAGCCGAAATGACTGAAATTGTAGCAGCATTACCCGGTGTGAAGAAAAAAGTACTGACTTCGGCCACTCAAGCTCTAAAAATTCCTGCATTTGTAGGGTTAAAACATCCTAAATACATCAACTACCTGCACGAAGAGATCACTCAGCTGACCATCAAAACCATTCTTTCGCCTTCGAAAGATAAACTGGAAACGTTGGTAGATGCGTTGAGTCACATTGGTAATCAGCCTGGAATTATCTTTTGCAATTACAAGGAAACCATTCAACGGGTAAGCGACCACCTGACTGCCAACAACATAAGTCACGGCACTTTTCATGGCGGTATGGAGCAAATCGACCGCGAACGGGCTTTGGTGAAGTTTCGGAACGGTACGCACCAACTTATTCTTGCAACCGATTTGGCAGCCCGTGGACTGGATATTCCCGAAATCAAATTCATTCTGCACTATCAACTTCCGTCTAAAAGTCAGGAATTTACGCACCGAAATGGTCGTACAGCGCGTATGAACAGCGACGGAACAGCTTATATTCTGGTCTGGAAAAACGAAGAATTGCCCGACTTTATTGGAAAAACACCCATAGAAGAAATTCGACCTGCTCCCCTCCCATTACCTTCAATTTGGAAAACGGTATATATTTCGGGAGGAAGGCGTGATAAAATCTCCAAAGGCGACATAGCCGGACTGTTTCAAAAACAGGGCAAACTAAAGCAAAACGAACTTGGAGTGATTGAAATTAAACAGGATTGCGCGTTTGTGGGTGTGCTGGCTTCGAAAATTGACGACCTTATTTTCCTGACTAATAATTGTAAACTGAAAACAAAAAAGATTCGGATTAGCGAAATTTAAATTCAACTCTTTACGATTATGGCAAATCTATTTATTTTTGGCATTCTCAGCGCAGCTATACTTTTCCTTTCGTGGCGCACCCTGTTTCATGTAAAAAGTCACGGGTTTTATCGTTTCTTTGGCTGGGAAGGACTAGCCTGGCTGCTGGCCGTGAATTACAGACACTGGTTTGAAAATCCATTCAGCATTAATCAACTGATTTCATGGTTTTTACTTTTCTATTCCATCTGGCTCGTCGGTGCCGGAATGTACGAAATACTCCGCAAGGGCAAACCCTCATCGAGTCGTAACGACAGCAAACTGTTTAGTTTTGAAAAAACTACTGAGCTGGTAGAAACCGGTGTTTTTCGCCATACCCGTCACCCGCTGTATGCCTCTTTGATTTTTGTAACCTGGGGCATTTTGCTGAAAAATCCTTCAGTTGACTTATGCATTATTTCTTTAGTTTCTACCTATTTATTCTATCTGACTTCACGTTACGATGAAAAAGAATGCATTGCCTATTTTGGCGATAAATACAGGATTTACATGAAAAACACCAAAATGTTTATTCCTTTTGTATTCTAACTGAATATTTAACCAAACAAAACCTGCATTAAAATTGTTTAATTTCTGAATAAACAATATAATTCGTCATCTATGAATCATTTTATACTTTCATTAATCAGCCAACTAACTTTATTTCAGAATATTACTTCTAAAAATCCACGTGCCGGACATTTATTTGCAACTCTCACAAGTATTATGCTTATTACTGCAGCTGTTTGTTTTCTGATTAGCGAAATCACCCGGAATTACAGTCAGGTGGATAAAATATGGAGCATAATGCCAATAGTTTACAGTCTGATTACACTATCATACTGCCCGGATTCACCGCGAATCTGGATAATGACTCTGCTGGTTACTTTCTGGGGTGTTAGACTAAGCTATAACTTCTATCGCAAAGGCGGTTATAATATTATTCCGTGGAAAGGGGAAGAGGATTATCGCTGGAGTGTGTTGCGCCAAAATCCCGTTTTGAAAGGAATAAGATTCACTCTTTTCAATTTGCTTTTTATTTCGCTCTATCAACTTTTTCTGATTCTTCTGTTTTGTACACCCTTGGTGTTGGCGCTTGAATACAATAATGTAAGCCTTAATTTCATTGATATTTTGGCAGCATTGCTGATGATTTCATGTATTTTACTCGAAACAATTGCTGATAATCAGCTTTTTGAGTTTCATTTACAGAAGAAGCAAAAAATTATAGCTGATGGCAAATATAATCGTTCACTCCAAAATGGATTTATGTCTGACGGTTTGTGGAAGTATGTTCGTCACCCTAATTTTATCGGCGAACAATTTACATGGGTCTCATTTTATCTTTTTGGAGTGGCAGCATCAGGACAGTGGATTAACTGGACGCTCACAGGTCCGGTTTTACTTATACTTTTGTTCATGGGTAGTTCCGACTTTACTGAAGGAATCAGTTTGAAGAAATATCCACTATATGCTGAATACAAAGAAACTGTGCCAAGATATTTTCCTCTAAATAAAGATATAATAAAGAAACAATCACCCTCAAAATGAATGAATTATGAATAAGACACTTAAACGAATTTTAATAGGAATCGGAGTTGTAATTGGCATCCTGATATTGACCGCTGTGGGCTTTGGGTTGAAAATGAAATCGGAAGTAAAAAACATGCATGTTATAGATACAAAAGAAGTTGTAAGCAATGTTTTTGCAGTGAAAAATGGTTTTGTGAACATGTTTCTGGTGAAAGATTGCGATAATTACATTGCCATTGATGCCGGAGCTGACGATAAAGTAATTAAAGAAGAGTTGAAAAAACTCAACATTGACACGGCTAAAGTTGTTGCCGTTTTCCTGACGCACGGCGATGGCGATCATACTGCAGCACTTTCAGCTTTTTCAAATGCTAAAATTTATCTTTCGCGCGACGAGGAGCAGATGATTAATGGTAAAACTGCCAAAATGATGTTTATGCACAATCATATTTCCCGTAATGACTATACTTTACTTGATGATGGACAGAGAATTACGATTTCTAAAACTGTAATTACCTGCATAGCAACACCCGGCCACACACCCGGTTCGATGTCCTATCTTATCAATGATAAATATTTATTTGTAGGTGATGCATTTGGGTTGAAAGAAGGTAAAGTGGGCAAACCAAACTCATTTTTCAGTAAAGATATGCCGCTGGCAATCAGGTCTTTCCAAAAAATCAACAATCTGCCGGCTGCCGAATATATTTTTACTGCACATACAGGATTTACAGCTGATTATAAAAATGCCGTTAAAACTGAATTGAAATAAACAATTGGAACTGAAAGCCCTTCTTGACGACCGTGTAAAGCTTTATAACCGGATTGATTTTATTGAAACCGATCCGGTTCAGATTCCGCACCGCTTTAGCCGGAAAGAAGACATTGAAATAGCCGGTTTTCTGGCAGCAACCATCGCCTGGGGACAGCGGGTTAGCATTATCAAAAATGCAAAACGCCTGATGGAACTGATGGACAATTCGCCTTTTGAGTTCATTACCGAAGCCGACGAACGGGAATTTTCAATCGTTTCGGGCTATGTTCACCGCACTTTTAATGGCAACGATTGCCTCTTTTTTCTGAAATCATTGAGAAATATCTATCTGAATCATGGCGGACTTGAGGACGTTTTCACCAAAGGCTATCAATCCGAAGAAACAGTTTTTGGCGCTCTGATGCACTTCAGAGAAGTATTTCTTTCACTTCCACACGATAAACACGTCAGCAAGCACATTTCCGATGTTACTGCCAATTCCTCAGCCAAACGCCTGAATATGTTTCTGCGTTGGATGGTTCGTTCCGACGAAAATGAAGTTGATTTTGGACTTTGGAAAGGCATTCCGGCTTCGGCATTAATGCTTCCACTCGATGTTCATTCTGGTGATGTGGCACGTGCTTTTGGTTTGCTGAACCGCAAACAAAACGACTGGAAAGCTGTGGAAGAAATTACTGCTGTTCTACGGGAATTTGATCCGACAGATCCTATAAAATATGATTATGCTTTATTCAATTATGGACTTTACGAATTTAACAAAATATTCAAAAAGAACATTATTCACATAATCAAATAGCACTTACTTGAAGTACATGATTTATTTATTTATTTATTTATTGTGGTGATGTTTGATATAATGGGCATTCGCCATTACATAGTTTTAAAAATCTCACATTGCCTACAAAGTGTTGGCAAAGTATCTCTTGCAAAAGCTCAAAAACCTTACTGCTTACCTTCTTTGTTTAAAAAGCCATTTCAAAAACACCGGTTCTGCATCACATTGATTACTGCTCATTTGTGTTGTTCCATTGTTTGCACCCGTTAGCATTTTAAGTGCCACAGGACCACCATGAGCATCGCCATGCCAGGTTGTGAATTTCATATTTCCACACACTTTTGTCATTTCCTCAAACACTTTTACGTCTTTCTCGTACGGACATTTAGGGTCTTTATCTCCGTGGAATGCCCAGACAGGTATGTTTTTGATTTTATTTACATCAATGAAATCTTCTGTTTCGGGCAATCCACTTCCGGCAGAAGGAGCAGCTGCGGCAAAAAAAGTTGGGTCAAACTGGATGAATCGGTATGAACCGTGACCTCCCATCGAATGACCAAGAATATAAATACGATTTAAATCAACTGAAGGTAACTCTTTGATAATCGTTTTGAGCAGAGCCAATTGCTCTTCGCTCCACAACCCCATGGATTGCGGTCCAACGATGTAACACGAATAAGTTGAGCGAATTTCCTCACCTGCCAGGTATTTAAGCCATTTGCTATCAGCAATTTGCTTCACATTATCAGTTCCTCTTCCGCCAGCACCGTGAAGGCTAAGAATAACAGGATATTTCTTTTTAGTGTCGAAATTCAACGGTTTTAATAGTCGATAAGGTAATTCGCCTACTTTGAGATTATCGAATAGATTGGTAATCGAATCTTGCGATTGCTGGCTAAATGAGAACTGGATCAGAATGAAGAATAAGAAATATAAAGATATTACTCGTTTCATGAAATATTGAATATTAAACGGTTTTATGATTACTGATTCTACTTAACAATAGAAAACCGATAGATTGTTTTCGCTTCATATTTTTCACTAGGATTCAGTATAATAGCGGGGAATGTTTTCTGATTAGGTACGAATGGAAATCGTTGCGTTTCCAGCGCAAATGATTCACGATAATTAATCGGTTTCCCCGTTTTTCCAATATCAGATCCGTTAAAGAAATTGGCAGTAAAGAAATGAATACAAGGCTCATCGGTAAAAACTTCCATTTTTCGTCCACTTTGAGGGTCAAACGCAGTGGCAGATAATTTCAGAACGTTGTTCTTTTTCTTACTCAATACAAAATGATGGTCGTAACCACCGGCTAATTTCAATTGTTCATCAGTTTTTTTTAAATTCAAATCTTTCCCAATTGGTTTTGGTTTTCGGAAATCGAACGGCGTATTTTTTACACTCATCAATTTTCCGGTTGAAATTTTATCTGCATTCACCGGACAAATATATTGGACTGGAATGCTTAGTGTGTGATTCAGAATAGTTCCGCTACCTTCGCCTGCCAAATTAAAAAAAGCATGGTTGGTAAGGTTTATCGGTGTACTTTTATCGGTGGTAGCGGCTAATTCCATTGAAAGTTCATTTTTTGAATTGATGATATAAGTTGCCTTAACAGTCAAATTTCCCGGATAACCCATTTCACTATCTACAGAGAGATAAGTCAGAACTATGGAGGTATCAGTCACTGCACTCACATCCCAAACCTGATTGTGAAAACCATTTACACCACCATGCAGGTGATTCGGCGGGCTGTTAAGCGGTAGTGAATAGGTTGAGCCATTTAAATCAAATTTTCCGTTAGCAATTCTACCAGCCACCCGACCGATGATTGCCCCGTGATAGATGCCTTTTGCTTTCAGGTAATCATCAATACTCTTAAAACCTAGCACGACATCTGCCATTTCTCCATTTCTGGATGGCGCGCACAAGCTTACAATTCGACCGCCATAATTGGTAATAGCCACTTCCAATTGTCCATTTTTCAAAAAATAAAGGCCGACCTGTTTGCCATTAATTGTTTTTTGAAAATCTGCTGCATTTAATGAAAAGCAACTCCCTTGTGGAGAGTTGCTTTTGCTAAATAGTGAAATTCCGACAAAAAGAGTTGCCAACAGCAACATAATTCTTGGCTTGTTCATTTGATTATTTTAATTCAATTTTTTCAACGTTTTGGTAATCACCACGAACTGCTTTAAACTCTTTTATCAGCATATTTAATATTTCCGGCATGTTTTTAGCCAGATTATGTTTTTGACCGATATCATCTTTCAAATTATAGAGTTGATATTCAGGTGAATTTCCCACTTCGATATTTACTTCTTCTAAAACTGCATCACCGCTATAGGGAGGAATCATCAACCAGTTTCCTTTTCGGAATGCGGTTTTTGTATTTGCCTCTATCACAAGACTTTCGCGTCCTTTCCGACTTTTACCTATCAAAACATCCAACAAATTCTGACTGTCAGTCGGTTTCACATCAGCCCCCACAAGTTTTGCCAACGAAGATATTAAGTCAACCTGACACACCAAAGCATCAGAAACCTGAGGTTTGATCTTGCCTTTCCAGTAAGTGAAAAACGGAACACGTGTTCCGGCTTCCAACAAACTGTATTTACCACCCCGCAGCGGTCCACCGGGTTTATGTTCGCCCAGCTTTTCGACCGCATCGTCATAATAACCGTCGTTCAATACAGGACCATTATCGCTTGAAAAAATAATTAGAGTGTTATCAAATACACCTTCCTTTTTGAGTGTTTTTATAAATTCTCCAATGCACCAGTCTGCTTCCAAAATCACATCACCACGTGGCCCCATCCCTGATTTTCCAACAAACCGTTGATTTGGAGTTCGGGGAACATGCGGTTGATTCATAGCATAATATAGAAAGAACGGATTTGCTTTGTGTATTTTCACATAATCTTGTGCTTTGGTAAGGAAATGGTCGGCAAGATTAACATCACTCCAGTTGGCCGATTGACCACCTTTCACAAAACCAATGCGTGGAATTCCATTCACGATAGAACCATTATGACCATGATGCCATTTCATGGTGGTTAGCTCCGGATTTAATTTACCGGTTGGCTCACCCGCGAAGTTTTTATCGTAGTCAACCTGAATATTATCATCAGACTTTAATCCATCTACATATCCGTTGTCAATATATACAGTTGGTACACGGTCTTGAGTTGCTGCCATTACATAGGAATAATCAAACCCGACATCGTTTGGATTGGGCGTTACTTTTTTGTTCCAATCCACGATACCGGTACCCAAACCCAAGTGCCATTTACCGACCACCGCTGTTTGATAACCCGCACTGCGAAGCACTTTGGGCAAGGTTTGTTGGTCAGTTCCAATAAGCATGGGTGCCGAACCAGGTAAGATTTTAGCATCTTTATTGCGCCAGGGATAAACTCCGGTAAGCAAACCATAACGGCTCGGTGTGCTGGTAGCCGAAGTGGCATAGCCATTGGTAAACCGTACACCATTGTTAGCCAATGCATCAATATTGGGTGTATTTATTTTACCGGTACCATAGCAACTAATATCGCCATACCCTAAATCGTCGAGATAAATGATGACAATATTAGGCTTGACCGTAGTTTTTGCGGCAACGGCAGGCACAATTGGAAGTGCAAGTAATGATAGGATTGAATTTTGAATTTTCATTCTTCAGTATTTTTCTTTTTGGCTTTTTTCTCTTTTTTAATCAATGGAAAAAGGTCAGATTCAACACGTCCATTTTTAGCTATCTTCAGAAATTCTGCCTTTAATTCGGGCATTGAAGCAGATAAATCTGTTTTTTCAGATGGATCTTTTGCCAAATTGTAAATTTCGATAGTCGGCTCCTGGTCTTTCACATTTTTGATTACAGCTTTCATATCACCTTTGCGGATTCCCTGAGCTTGAGAACGTTCCCAATAGAGATACTCATGTTGAACCTGTTTTTTATCCTTGCCTAAAAGTGTAGGTAAATAAGATATTCCATCAATGTTATCAGGATCTTTTACATTAACAATCTCTGCACAAGTTGGCAGGAAGTCCCAAAAGGCAGTAAGGTGATCAGATGTACTTCCTGGTTTGATTTTTCCTTTCCAGCTAGCAATAACCGGACTTTTTATGCCACCTTCATACACTTCACTTTTACGACCATGAAGCTGTCCGCCTGTATGTAAATAGCTATCTTCAGCCGGTCTAAGTGCTGTACCATTATCACTTGCAAAAATTATCAACGTATTTTCTAACAGATTCAATTCTTTCAGTTTTGCAACAATGTCACCCACTTCTGTATCCAAACGTGAAGTCAACGATGCGTATTTAGGCACAGAAAAAGCTTCTTCATGTGCAACACCTTTTGGGAAACCTGTTTTTTTTGCATAATATGCCAACACAGAATCATCTGGTTGATGATATGGCTCATGCGGCAATGTCGGTGCAAAGTAAAGGAAGAAAGGTTTGTTCTTGTTTTTATCAATAAATTTTAACGCTTCTTCTTCAATAACAACCGGACTATAAACCGTATATGGCATTGTAATATTGCCGTTTAGAGTAACTGAATCTTCGTTCTGACGCAGATAAGTGGTAAAATAATCGTGTGCATGTATTTGACCGAAATAACCGTAAAATTGATCAAATCCGTGACTCATTGGCGAACCTTCAGTTTTTGGACCTCCAAGTCCCCATTTACCAAACGCACCGGTAGTATATCCTGCACTTTTTAGCACTTCAGCAACCGTAACTTCACCTGCACGTAATGCAACATTTCCGTCTTCATAACCAATATCTCTATTATCTCTGATCCAAGCATGTCCGGTATGTTTACCGGTCATTAAAGCTCCCCTGGAAGGTGCTGAAATGTTAGAACCACAATAGGCATTTGTAAATCTCATTCCCTGTTTTGCCAACGCATCGATGTTGGGAGTTTCAATAACTTTTCCACCGAAACAACCTGCTTCGTGATATCCCATATCATCAGCCAGGATAAAAACGATATTCGGTTTTTCAACTGGTTTTGAAACAGTTTTCTTTTCTTTTGCACCTGCATTCAATGCTAAAAGCGAAACTGCAGGTAATAATAAATTATTGATTTTCATTTGAATATATTTTTAAAAATATGACTTAAGAGTTAATTGTAACGTATAAATTTAATGATTATTCCCCATCTCGTGATTCAACCCATCCTGCAGGCATTGGAACTGTTTTAAATCCGTATTTTTCGAAGAACTTATCAAACATATTGTAGTACTTCTCTTTGTACATTTTTTGAAGTTTTGCTTCGCGAGCTTGCGGATAGTAATCGAATATATCCCCTTTGCCAAACATACGTGGATCGTTTTGAGCGGTCAATGCTTTTTCCATTTTCTCTTTCAATTCTTTGACAACCGAAGCATATTTTGGATTAGCCGCTAAATTATGTACACAATCTTTGTCTTTGGTTATGTCATAAAGCTCATCGGCAGGACGTTTTCCAAATGCCATCAAGTAGTATTTATAATCCGGATCTGACTCTTTGAGTTCGGTTAAATAGGTTTTGGTAGGAGAATCATCGCAATTGTTATATCCGTATTCTGGATCACCCGCTGGCCATCTATTTTCTTTGTAGTTGTGCGAATAGAGGTATTTTTCGGTTCTGATGGCACGTACAGGATAACCCACAGCTATTTGATCACCCTCAATTCGTCCCATGTCGTGACGTTCTCTTCCAACTAATGAATAATCTCTGGTTTTGTCAACTCTTCCTGATTTATCTGAAAGCAAAACATTAAGAAAGCTTTTTCCAGTCATTTGCTCATGTGGTTTCAACCCAGCAGCTTCCATAATGGTTGGTGCAACATCCGGAAAATTCACAAAATCGGTGACTGTTCTACCGGGTTTAATTTTAGCTCCCCAGCGAACTACCAATGCTTCGTGGAAATCTTCGTCATAAATCTGACCTTTCACCCGTGGGAAAGGCATTCCCTGATCGGAAGTGGCAATGATAATGGTATTGTCGAGCAAACCACGTTTAGCCAACGATTCCAAAGCTTTACCTATCATCATGTCGTGGTATTCTACTTCTACACCATAATCAGCTAAATCACCACGCACTAATTCATTGTCGGGTAAAAACTCCTGAACAGGTACATTGCTTATTTCTTTGCCAAATTTTTTGTACGAATCTTTTTCGTATTTACGATGCGCTTCATGTGTTCCAAACCAGAAGCAAAAAGGTTTACTTCCATCTTGTTTGTTCAGATATGCTTCGAAATTGGAGGCATAATCCTGTTTGCTGATGCCTTTGGTAGGTGGTGTTAACGAAATATCATTGTATTCCCAACCAGCCGGATTGTGCTCACCATAAAAAACGCCAGGTGCCCAACCTTTACCGGTAAACCCAATATTATATCCGTTTTTTTCCAATTGTTCAGGATAAAATGTGAATTTGGGAGGCATTACCGGTATGTGATTACAGGCTTCTTCTAGTTGCCATGAATACCGCCCGGTTAGGAAACAAGCTCTTGATGGTGAGCTTTTTGGATTACAAACATACGCATTGGTAAATAAGACACCTTCCCTGGCAATGCGGTCGAAGTTGGGCGTTTTAATATACTTGCAACCATAAGCTCCCATGCTTGTGCGCGAAATATCGTCGCCCATAATCACCAGAATGTTTGGTCGTTTGGTTTCACTAGCAACATTAGTCGAGACACAAACACCTGCTAACGCTAATGTCAGTGAAGTGCTGTTTAAAATTGAATTTTTCATTCTATTGATATTTTATTTTTTTCTTGTAATATCTACCTCTATACCATTGAAAATATCATCAACTTTATCGGTGTTTTGCAATGTAAAATCGGAACCGAATTTACCACTTTTATCTACAATTGCATCGTTTATAGTCACGGTTTGAGTTTTCCATTGATTGTCGCCAATTCCTTTTACATTTAAGGCTGATTTCAATGCTTTGCCACCGCTGTTATAATTAAGCGACCAGGTAGATCCGGCATTTTTATCAAGCCAGGTAATTGTAAATATGAGTGTTGCAGGCTTTGAATTGGCAAACATCTCGTCATCGAATTTGAAATACATGGTATTTTTGCCGGTTGCATTTTCGAACGAACGGGCAAATCGATCGAATTTAGATGAATTTTTATCAATGGTTCCACGCACTCTGAAAAGACCAATAGAAGTTTCGTCCGGTTTAATTTGTGTCAAGAATCGTTCATAATTTCCTTCTGCAATATCCCATCCTGCATCATTATAACCCGTCTGTCGCTCACGTTGGTTCACCTGACCAATAATAGCAGCATCTAAATCATCAATTCTAGCACCTCTTGCTTCATATGCTTTGCAAATATTTACATATCGTTCACGATTTTTCTCACTTGCCCTTCCAAATGTTTTCTGAGGAAACTTAACTGTATCAGCAGCATTGAGTCCTTCGTGAAAAACAGAATAAGCAGCTGTTGCCGTGGCAGGATATACCTGTTGCGCATATTTATTATACATTTTAAATATGTCTCTAATTTCCTGATGCTCCATGGCGTAACGAATTGCGTTTCTAGAGCAATTATAAGAAGAAAGTCCTGTATTCAAACCACTAAGTGCCGACCAGTAAAAACCCAGTTCCGTGTTTATCTTAAATATAGGAGCTTGCCACGAATTGTCCATTTCAGCTGCAGAGAATAGTTTCATCCCTTTAGGATTAATGAGATAAGGCGTCCATTGCTCTTTGAATGATTGCTCGCCGGTTAAATGATGACCTCTGTTATAAGCGCCGCCTTTAATTCCAAAACCAATTTGAGGGTCGATGGTCTTCATCACCCAATTGTATGCAATGGGTTGTTTTTCGGGGTCTACACCATTAAACACCAATACCAACTGACGATCCTTTACATCATTGAAATACTTCTTAAATTGAGCAAATGACTCTAAGCGGAAATTATCCCAATCGGATCTTTTCGTAATCTCATATTTATTATCATACGGTTTTCCTTTGTAAGGAGCTTCATCGCCTGTTGCACCTGTTTTTACCTGTACAAATGCGATACAATCAAATTTCTCTTTTGGCTGATTTCTCAGGAAAAGCGAGAATTGTTTGATCATCTCAAAATAATACTTTTTGTAAGCATCGCTAAAATAAAAAGGATAATTCGGGAATTTATCATGTTTGCCGGGTTTGTTATCCGCCACTTTAACCAACGGCACACCATTGTCATACAACCAATCTGGAGAGTCTGGTCCAACATTGATACTGACTTTTACAATTTTATGGTATTTTGCAGCTTTATCTAAGGTGTTCTGAAAAGTAGAAAAATCAAATTTATCCGGCCCATTTGCCTGAACTTCAGACCATCTGGCTGATACTTCTATTCCCATCACGAAATCTGCTTTAGGGTCGGAATAATCTTCAATTCCTTCACCACGATCCCACACTCCATAGGTATTAATGGGTACGGCTACTTTTTGGGCTTGAATTGGGTTTAAATTGCATAAAATTGCTGCAATTAACAGCAAAAGAAAGCTGAAATTAATTTGCGGTGTTTTCATTCTTATTTTTATTTTTATTGTTTTCTATTACATGTGTTGGAAGAGGCAAATAATCATGGTCTATTAACATCTTCTTTTCCAATTCGTTTCGAATTATTTTCTCCATTTCTTTGTATTCTTTTTGTCCTGATAGATTTTTTAACTCAAAAGGGTCATTTTCTAAATCGTATAATTCAAAAATAGGTCGTTCCTTGTAAAAATAAAAGCTTTTTATTAAATCGGACAATCTGTTTTCAGAATTTGCTTTCACAACTTCTTCCCAAGCCTCTGTTTTCACCATATCCACCTGTGCAAATTCTTGTTTAGGCAATGCATTATAAATAAAATGAAGTTTTTCTGAGGTAACCGATCTGCAAAAATCCAATCCATCTGTGCGGGAAAGTGGTCCAAAGTGCCATCCACGTTCACCGAAAACGTATTCACGTTGATTCTGATCTTCTAAGCATTTTAATGTATTACTAAAACTTCTACCTGAAATTGGTTTTTCAAAATTCAATCCTAATAATTCAAGAATGGTTGGCGCAATGTCTTCACCACTGACCAAGGTCTTTGTAGCTGTATTTGGTTTTGTAACACCTGGAAAACGAATGATTAACGGTACGTGAAGACCCCGACTGTGAAGTGTTCCTTTGCCCCGCAACAACGATTCGCCATTATCGCCCATAAAAATCACGATGGTATTTTTGGTCAATTTCCTATCTTCCAGCACTTTCATAATAGCCCCAAATGCACCGTCCATATCCCGAACATCAGATAAGTAACGGGCATAATCTTTTCGAACTTCAGGCAAATCGGGGAAATCAGGTGGCAACACCAATTGATCGGGATTGATTTCTTCGTATCCGTCCTCAAATTTCCGATGTGGCTGATTAAACCCAAAATAAAGAAAAAATGGTTTCCCCTTTGGCACTTCATCAAGAACAGAACTAAATCTTTGTGGCACTTCCGCTAGATGAGTGCCTTTTGTGTTGTATTTTGCTACATGGTCAAATCGTAGTTCGAGACTACGCATTCCTTCTTTTGCCAAAACTTCATTGATCAATGGATTTTTATCACCCTCTGCGCCATCCAAATGGTGATTGCGGCCGTCGAGACCCACCCAATAACCGGATTTACGCAATATATCCGTAAAAAATGGAACTTCTTTTCTTGAAGGCTCAGCAAAGCGGGTCACATCAATGCTCACCGGACTGCAACCTGTAAATATAGAAGTCCGTGATGGGGCAGATTGAGGAGCTGTAGTATAAGCTCGCTCAAATCGTATTCCCTGTTTGGCAAATGCATCTAAATTTGGTGTAATATTGTATTTCAGCACATTGACATCACCATAGCAACCTACATGAGGAAAACTATGATCGTCAGATAAAATAAGAATAACGTTTGGTTTCTCTTTTGTTGCCTCCTTTGCTGGTGTTGATGCAAACAGCGGAAGTGCAACTGTGGACAAAAGTGGTATTATTCGTGATTTATAGAATTTGAATTGCATAAAAGATTTTGATTTTAAAATGAGAACTGTCCCTAATTATTCCCTTCGGTCATGACCGTTGGTTACCCTAACGGGACTTGAAGTTAGTACATATTAATTTATAATTTAAACCCATAGTGCATTTATAAAATGTTATTTTGTATTATCGGGGCTTCCGCCCCAAACCCTAACTTACTTTTTGTCTTAACACAAAAAGTAAGCAAAAAAGTCAAGACTGCGCCCGCTTCACTCAAAAAACTTACGCTCAGTTGGCTGAAACCGTCTAAACTCGCTCCTTCGTCGCTCAAACAGGTCAGTTTCTTACGCCAACTTCACTTGTTTTTCGGCTCACCGGACGAGGTCATTCGCTGGCAAAATGTGTGCAATTCAATAAATTTTTGACTTCTGTATTAGACTTCAATTTCTCTGAAGGTTTAATACACTGCTTGCAATTTAACAAATTCTATGATTTTAACCGTATGCGGTGGCTGAGTCAAATTTAATTTAATTTAAGACAAAATAAATTACCAGTATTTTTCCAAAACAGTTTTCATTTCGGGGTATTTTGAATCCTTATCTCCATATTGTTTTTTTAAATTCAAAAGGTCAATCTTTAGTTTTTTTACTAATGACGAATTCGCCATTTTAGGATAAATATTGAACATTTCCATGGGGTCACTTTGAATATCATACATTTCCCATTCCGGAAGTCTGTCTTCTTTTTTAGAACCACTCATACCCAATGTCCGACCATAAAAGAAAATTAATTTATAACGCTCGGTTCGAATACCATAATGTGAAGTCACGTTGTGTGCATTGTCAGCATTCATCCAGTACCTGTAATATATTGATTTTCGCCAGTCAGGAGGTGTTTTTCCAATCAGGTTTTTCCTAAAGCTCTCGCCTTGCATATATATAGGTTTTGATAAGCCGGCGTAATCCATAAATAGTGGAGCGAAATCAATATTGACAGTCATATCTTTGTTGACGGTTTTGGGTTTAATCTCTTTCGGGTAACGAATTAAAAACGGAGTATGCAAACTCTCTTCGTACATAAGACGCTTATCAAAAAAACCATGTTCGCCCAAATAAAACCCCTGATCGCTCGTGTAAATTACGATGGTATTTTGTGCAAGACCATTATCGTCAAGGTATTTCAAGAGCTCACCTACGCTTTCATCCACACCCGCAACGCAACGCAGATAGTCCTTCATATAACGTTGATAAACCCAATGGCGCAAATCATCGCGGGATAAACCGGTAGGAATATCTTCTTTTACATCATTCTTTTTCATATCTTCAAGTCGCATTCTCAACAGCTGTGCCTGTTCACCCTTACCTTCATAAGTATCCAGCAAATTGGTGGGTTCCGGAATGGTGATATTCTTGAATAAGTCTTTGAAACGTTCGGCGGGTATCCAATTTCGGTGTGGTGCTTTGAAATGACACATCACAAAAAAAGGCTTGTCTTTTTCCGTTTTTTTCAAATAATCAAGCGTCATTTGAGCTGTAATATCAGTTACATGACCTTCATATTTTTTTCCTTCATTCCCTTTATTGCCATCTTGCCCTTCCCAATTTCCCTTTTCAATAAAAACAGGATTGATATATTCACCTTGCCCCGGCAAAACATTGTAATCATCAAACCCGGTGGGTTTATTACGCAAGTGCCATTTTCCAAAAATTGCAGTTTGATAACCAGCTTTTTGAAGTTCCTTAGCCACATTAGGATGATTGGTATCAAGCGCATCGGAAAGCGTATACACGCCATTCCGATGACTATATTCTCCTGTCAGGCAAGTAGCCCGACTTGGTGTACTGATTGAATTTGTAACAAAACATTGCTGTAAAATGGCCCCTTCATTTCCAATTCGATCAATATTTGGAGTGGGCAATATTTTCGCTAACATACCACCATAAGCACTAATAGCTTGCGCTGCGTGATCATCCGACATTATATAAAGAATATTTGGCCTCTCAGTTGCTGCTTCCGCTTCGTTACCGATGGCAAATAATGGAAGTGCAACTGTAGATATAAGAGGAATAACTCCTGCTTTTTTTAAGCTAAAATACATATTTATATATTTTTAGACTAATCTTGTTAGTTAGGAGTATTCTTTATTCTGCGAAATTACAATTTCACAAATTCAATGATTTTCACCGTATGAGGCTGTTGAGTCAATGTCAGTTTTCCCGAAACAATGTCGAAATTCTTTTTTGTCCATATCTCAGTCAATTTGTATTTAGAACTGTTCAGTTCAAAATCGGTTTTGAGATTGTAGATTTTTGTTACATCGTTATCGAGCCAGTTGAACACTGTTATAATCAGACGATCTTTGGTTTCCAATTTCCAAATGGTTGGAATGTCAACACCTGAAAACAGATCGAGTGGTATGGCATGAATGCCTAATTTGTTGACCGCCATGATGTCTCTGTTTTTCAATAATTCCAAGCGCTCTGCTGGCAACGACTCCACTTTATCACCAAAGAAGAAAAGCCCACCCATGATGGCTTCCAATGTCATGTGACATTTGGCTTCGTCAATGGTATATTGTGGTGATACAAAAAATGCATCAGGATCACATATCGCAATATTTTTGTGAACGTAGTAGTTTTGTGCTACCGAACGTGCAAAACGGATTAATCCTTTTTCTACCTGGTCATCTTCGACAGTACCCAGTGTTTTACCGTATGTAATGTTGGTATAAGGCTCTGCTTCCGATTTATATCCAGGATGATTGATGTCGTTTCCAATGCGAATGGCATCGTAACATTCCAACGCACCAAACATATAACCCATACTACGTGTCACAATTAAATCTTCGGGTAATGCACTGCGAATATAACGAATGGTTTTATTGTGTGCTTGCATAAATGTCATAGTCGAATCGAAACGTTTTCCTTCTTCCAAACCACCGTAATGATGATCCCATTTCATAAACGAAGGTCTGTAAGCTTCCACTAATTGCTGAAATCGACCGGTAGCGAAAGCAGGAACTTCGGGATTACTGCCATCCACATATACAGTTCCAATTGTAGTCTCCATTTCA
Organism: Paludibacter sp.; assembly: GCA_037132235.1. Classification (GTDB taxonomy): domain Bacteria; phylum Bacteroidota; class Bacteroidia; order Bacteroidales; family Paludibacteraceae; genus Paludibacter. The sequence goes on along the minus strand of JBAXPM010000057.1, from coordinate 2,963 downwards.
TCATCACCTTTTGCCACTTTTTTGGTTGCAGCAGGTTTTAATATCCATTCGGGATGTTTTGCAATAACCGGGTCAACAGGGTTTGTTCGAAAAGGACTCACGTGCAATCCGAAATCAAGGTTTTTATCTGTAATATAGTTGGATAAATAGCGAACTCCATGTGGAAATGTTTTATCATCCACTTTATAAAGCCCCGGATTTGTCCACCAACCACCATCAATCTGAAGGGTTTTCCAGCCAAATTCTTTTAATTTTTTATCAATAAAATCAACTGAAGTTAAGAATTGTTTTTCAGTAATGTATCGTCCATAAGTATGCCATGAACTCCAACCCGGTTCAGGACAATGCATTAGTTTGCCTTTACGTACGTTTTCGCCTATTATTTTTCCTGTTTCCAATAAAATTTTTGTTGGACGTTGATTTTCCCAAAAACCTACCAGGAATGCATCAGTTGTAATTGTATTACCGGCTGGTACCCATATTTTTTCTCTTTCGAAAATCGCACCACTACGAGCGGATAACTTCAATTTGTTGAAATCATCTTTCACCGGCAATTCCCATTTAAAATTATTGGGCCACAACTCGCTGGCAATACTGGCAAAAGAGAAGGCACAGTTTTTACTATCATTCACCAACATACTCAACCAAACACCCGTATCGGCTTTTGAAAACGAACCTTGTTTAGCTTTTTTTGTTCCCAACTGATAAGGATACATGATAGCTCCGGTATGAGGCGCAGAAGCACTTTCGGTAAAGATAAGCCAATCTTTACTGTTTCCGGGCAAGATAATATTTTCTTTGGCGGAATTAAACAACCTTATTCCTCCCAACTTGAATTTTGAACTTGCTATTAACGAAGAATTCATCACCAAATAGGGGCGACCTTCCATCAGTTCAAATTCGATGGTAAAATTAGAAATTAAAGGATGGTTTTCACAGATTAGGTAGAGATATTCCACTTTTCCGGTATAATTATTCGCTTCGCTCAATCGGGTTCCCTCTTTTTTCTCCCATCTGATACTTTTAAACTCTCTCACCGACACCCAATTGTCGTTGATATTAATTTCGGGCGAAAGATTATTCAACTGTGCAAACTTAGCATCCCATTGGATACTATACTCGGCACTGTTTGCACTGTATTTTACAGTTGGTTGCACTGCTGCAACTAAATTAAACGCTAGCATCAAAAGTGCAGCAACTAAATCCTTTTTTTTCATTTGTTAATAATAAGCCCCCTAACCCCCTTAAGGGGGAATAGAGAGAAGTTAGTTATTTGATAATCATTTCCTTTTATGTTAATATATTTATTCTGCTCATGGTTGTTTCATCTTAAAAATATTTATAAACACATAAACCGGGTAAATTCAGAAAAAAACGCCCCTTACAGTAACACCATAATAGTTTGATATTAAGTAAGAGGCGCCCTTTATTGAATTGAACAAAATTTAGATTTTATTGATTTTGGTATTTACAATGCCTTTATTGTTTTTTACCGAAACATAGTAAATCCCGTTTGAAAGAGTAGATATATCAAGTTTGTGACTGGTTGCTCCAACTGCTACTTTGTTGAGTAATGAACCGCTTACTGAATATAAGCAAACTTCATCAATACCATCGGCACAATTGATTTGAGCAAAGTCCTTTGTTGGATTTGGATAAATCTGAACATTGAAGTTTGCATTTACAGAATTTATTCCTGCAACTGCAGTCTGGGTTAATTTAAAATTATCGAGATAAATTGATGTAGTTAAGGTTGCTGTTGGTAAGTTTTTACCAATGCTAATAGATAGTTTTACATACTTTGCATTTGATCCAGCTGCATTTGCTTTAATATTGAATGCACTACCCAGGGTTTGATATACATTCATATTTGAAGCTATTTGGAAATCAGTTGTGGCATTCATTGAAGTTTGTAATGTTTTGTTTACGGTAAGTGTGGCAGTTGTCACATCCACCATGTTTGCATCATAAGCAAACAATGTAAACCCTACCGGACGAATTGAACCCATAGCTTCTTTCACTTTTTCCTGAAAAGTATACACATAATCTCCAAACGGTTGACTGCTAATGTCTATTGGTTCGGTAGTAACATCGAAAATATGAGCGGCAGCATTTTGCGTAGCATCGGCCTGTACACAGGTAAGTCGTAGCGCTTGTGTGCCATCCACTCCTTCGCCGGCAGCTAAACCACTGTTACTTGCATCCAGCGAACTTCCGGCAGGTTTTTTGGCATTATTCACTAAATAAAAACCTTTGATGGCATACTGACTGTTAGTATTCAATGCCAGTGGTGTAGTAATGTCTTCAAAATCCGAGTTTAAGACTGGAATGACGGTTTGTGCCTGTACAGCAATAAGTGATAACAAGGCAACTGCAAGAGTAAAAAGTTGTTTCATAATTTTAAATTTTTTAGTTGTTTGATCTATAAATTTATGATACAAAGTAAAGTAAAAATCAATGATAATACCCATCTAAAAAGTCTCATTTAATAGGCGTATTTGTTTCAATGCATAAAAAATTTGTGTTTTATATGTTTTCGGTATTCCTCTTAAAACATTAATAACAAACATTCAATTGAATAAATGTTTGTTATTAATGTTTACTTGAGTTATTTTTAAAGAATCCGCTAGTGCTTATTTCTATGCCTGATTCGTTTTAAACGGATCATTATTGAAATACTCCGGAGCATTAAGCTTTGCTTCACCCGGTGCTTTTGGAGGTGTTGATTCCAACTGCAAAGCAATTTCATTGTCAAGTTCAATCCGCTCAATCTGTGGAGCATTGTACATTTGTTTTGGTGCCATAAAATTGATTGTTTTTTATTTCCTTTTCCCCTCTCATCTTACCCCCTCTCCTTTTGGAGAGAGTTGGGGTGAGGTCTGAGAGGGGTTAGGGGTGAGGTTTATTTAATAATTAGTCGCTCCTTATAAGTAGGTTATATGTCTGTATTACAACAGAATAAC
>JBAXPM010000056.1:0-22064 GCA_037132235.1 Paludibacter sp. | reverse complement strand
GCTCTCCCTCTTGGACTTGAACCAAGGACCCTCTGATTAACAGTCAGATGCTCTAACCGACTGAGCTAAGGAAGAATTTTTATACCGCATTTTTTCAAATGCGTTGCAAAAGTAATAGGTTTTATTGAAATATGCAATATCTTTGCAGAAAAAACAAGGATTAATTATATGAAAAAAGTATTAGGAATGGGTAATGCCCTGACAGACATTTTATTGCAAATTGAAAATGACAACATTTTATCGTCTTTAAATTTATTGAAAGGCGGAATGCAGTTGATAAATACCGAACGCTCTGAAGAAATAAGTGAAGCCGTAAGTCTTTATGACAAAGTAATGGCAACAGGTGGTTCAGCTTCGAACACCATTAATGGGATTACAAAACTTGGGCTTAATGCGGGATTTGTAGGCAAAATTGGGAAAGATGATATTGGTTTATTTTTCACGAACGACTCCATTAACAATGGAGTTGAACCGCACCTACTAGTAAGCGAAACTCCTTCAGGCCGTTGTATCGTGTTGGTTTCGCCCGACAGTGAACGCACGCTTTGTACTTTCCTCGGTGCAGCCTGCGAACTGGAAGCCGGTGACTTAAAACCTGAAATGTTTCAGGATTATGACATTTTCCATATTGAAGGCTATCTCGTTCAAAACCATGACCTTATACGAACAGCTGTGAAATTGGCTAAAGAAGCAGGACTCAAAGTCTCAATTGACCTTGCCAGTTATAATGTGGTGGAAGCCAATCTCGATTTCCTGCATGAAATTGTGAAAGAATATGTAGATATTGTTTTTGCCAATGAAGAAGAAGCGCGTGCTTTTACCGGCAAAGAACCAAAGGAGGCATTAATTCACATTTCGGATCATTGTGATATTGCTGTAGTAAAAGTAGGGAGAGAAGGATCTTATATCAAATCGGGCGATGAACATGTTCAGATTAGACCACGGATGGCAAATGCTATCGATACAACGGGTGCTGGTGATTTATACGCTGCCGGATTCCTGTACGGTCTTGCAAAGGGTTATTCATTGGAAGTTTGTGGAAAAATTGGTTCACTTGTTTCAGGAAATGTAGTGGAAGTGCTGGGCGCAAAAATGACTGACGCTGTTTGGGAAGATATCCATGCTGAAATTAAGAAAATAATTAATTAGTTTGAAAGTTCATAAAGTTTGAAAGTTATTTGTTTATAAAACATTTGTTTCATACTGTTTACTGCTTACTGTTTGCCGCTTACTGCTGATTTATGTTCAAATCCATAAAAATATATATTGCCATTGTACTTTCCATGATTTTTTGGTCATTCTCGTTTATCTGGACGCGGGTGGCCATTCTTTCATTTCACCCGATGACCTTGATTACTCTTCGGTTGACACTTGCATCAATATTACTTTATATGGTTCTGAAACTCACAAAGCGATTTCAACTGATTCGAAAAGGTGATATTAAACTTTTTCTTTTTCTGGCACTTTTTGAACCGTTTCTTTACTATGTGGGCGAGACATTTGGTCTAACACTTGTGGAATCAACCCCTGCGGCTGTTATTATTTCCACCATCCCGCTTTTTGCACCGGCAATTGCATTTATTTTTCTCCGCGAACGCATTGGCTGGGCGACTATACTTGGAATTGTGTTATCGCTTATCGGTGTATTTTTCGTAATTTACGAACGTGGAAATGGATTCAATGCTAATCCGGTTGGTGTGGCATTAATGTTTATGGCAGTTTTTTCGGCCATCGGCTATGCCACTATCCTGAAAAAAATTCCGACCTACTACAATAATATGTCGGTAATTTTTTACCAGAGTCTGTTTGGACTTATTTACTTTATCCCAACTTTTTTGCTTACTGATTTTTCTACAATCCATTCCATAAAAGTCAGCAATCAATCGCTTCTGGCTTTATTTATGCTGGCCATTTTTGCGTCCGTTATTGCGTTTGTATTGTTTGCCGGAGCAGTACGCAAGGTAGGTGTAACCCGTACCAATGTATTTGTCAACCTCATACCGGTTTTTACGGCTATTCTATCCTTGATGATTTTGGATGAAGTATTAACCATGTGGAAATGGTTTGGAATTGCTGTGGTGGTTACCGGACTCTTTGTCAGTCAATGGAGTAGCTATAAAATTGGCAAAATAACAAGTGAAGATATTTTATAACACTCAATATTAATTCTGGTATGAGTAAAAAAACAAACCCTTTATTTGTAATTTATCAATGGATTGTTGCCTATCCAATTCTTGTAGTGATTACATTGCTCACAGCAGTTTTAACTACTTTATTATCTCCAATATCACCTGACAGTAAATTTGCGTATTTCCCGGCTCGTATTTGGGCGAAGATTTTTTGTTTTCTGACTTTTGTTCGTGTAAAAGTAAGTGGATTGGAAAAACTGAATCCACAACAATCGTACGTATTTTTACTCAATCACCAAAGTATGTTCGATATTTTTGCAGTATACGGTTGGTTACCAGTTATTTTTAAATGGATGATAAAAGCTGAGATTCGCAAAATCCCTTTCATTGGAACGGCTTGTGAATCTGCCGGTCATGTTTTTATTAACCGTTCTAGTCCCATTGCAGCTAAACAAAGCCTCGAAAGAGCAGAAGCTCAACTAAAAAACGGAGTCTCACTGGTAATATTCCCCGAAGGCACCCGTACCAAAACAGGCGAAATAGGAGTTTTCAAGCGCGGCGCTTTTCGCGTGGCTACCGATTTATCATTACCCATTGTTCCAGTTACAATTCGTGGAAGTTTCGAACGATTGCATTATGATTCAGTTCAAATCATTCCAGGAACAATTGAAATGATCGTTCATGAACCCATCGAGACGACCACATACCTCCCCGACAATTCATCTGAACTTATTCAGAAAACCCGTGATCAAATTCAGTCTTCACTTTAATTAATTTACAATCTCTCAGCCAGCCAATTCTTACTTTGATTATATGTAATTTAATGTATATTTATACAGCATATATTCACGATTAACTGTTGTCCTATTTATTTTTCAATTTATCACTTTATAAATCTAATATTCAAGACTTTAAAAATAGGCTTGTCCCACTAATATTTAGCTATTTTTGTCGCTTGTATTAATAAATGTAGTATTTTTGACACTATCAAAATAGTTTTTCCTTCAACATCTAAAATCAATAATTTGAATTCTATTTTTTTTTGCGAAAAATAATACTGGAATTAGGCAAATTTTAAATCTTCGAATTGTGAATAAAAAAGGATTAATTTAAACTTTTCAATAAAATGTGATGAAACTATACAAGATTATTTTTCAATGAAATTGTTGAACTAATAAAACCCTACCGTTATGATTAATTCTATTCAGATAAATAGCATGTACAATACCATAAGTGATTCGAACTGGCAAACAGTTGCACTTGTTGAGGGCTGGGCACATTACAGAGAATGGCTTATGAAAGTAAACTATTTTAATCCATATTTCACTCTAAGTAATGAGTTTCCATATAACTATGGCATAATGTTTAGAGAATTAATTAGTTCCGGCTGTAGTTATTCTAGCATTGAAAAAGCATTAAAAGCCTTTACTATTGAAGAATTCAAAAATAATTTAATTGACAAATATCCTTTAAGAAAAGCTCAGATTTCTGGAATAATCAGACCTTACGAGTAACTTCGATTTCAAAAGCATATTTTTCTTGCCAATTTCCAAATAATGGCATGAAATTTCAAGAACAAATCTGTATACATTCTAAAAACAATCGTTTTTAGAATTTTTTATCTCACAACACAGCATTTCATGTGAATCTTCTATTAAATATAAATTTGAATTCAAAAAAAATATATCTTACCCTAGTTCTATACTTCCCAAGTTAATATAACTATTCAAAATTCATTTCTAATTAAACAAACACTCTTCAAAACAGTTAAAGTACGTTAATTCAAAATCTGTTTTTAATCCAAAATCCGTCTTAAATTCGTATTCTTTAAAATTTAAATTGATTAATTTTTCATAAATACAGTACTATGTATTGCATGGTACTATAAAAACTTATATATTTGCACCGTTATTCGTTGTTGGTTATTGGGAGATTCGTTAATCAGAAATTTGTTTTAAACAATAAACAAATCAACCAACTATCAAATTATCCAATCAACTATATGAACTAAAAAGATGATTACACTAAAAAACATAAACAAAACTTACGACATGGGGCAAGCCTCCCTACATGTCCTTAAAGGAATCGATTTGCAGATTGAAAAAGGCGAGTACGTTTCCATCATGGGTGCTTCGGGTTCAGGTAAGTCTACTTTGCTGAATATTCTGGGAATTTTGGATAATTACGATACCGGCGATTATTATCTGAATGGCACTTTGATAAAAAATCTGTCAGAAAAACAGGCTGCCCTGTACCGCAACGAAATGATAGGTTTTGTGTTTCAGTCGTTCAACCTGATTAATTTCAAAAATGCACTTGAAAATGTGGCATTACCACTTTATTATAAAAACGTAAGCCGCAAGAAACGTAACATCATTGCCATGGAATATCTCGACCAAATGGGTTTGAAAGATTGGGCTCATCATTTACCTAACGAAATGTCCGGTGGACAAAAGCAACGGGTGGCCATTGCTCGTGCTATTATTTCCAAACCACAGATATTATTGGCGGATGAGCCTACAGGTGCATTGGATAGTGTTACAAGCATTGAAATGATGAAAGTGCTGAGCGAATTGAATGCCGGTGGACTGACAACCTTAATAGTAACACACGAAAAATCGGTAGCAGATGAAACTAATTCAATCATTCATATCAAAGATGGATTAATTGAAAATATCGAGAGAAGACCCCTAACCCCTAAAGGGGGATTATTATAATTGGAATTAATATTTCAAAAAAATGAAAAAGCACAATATAAAAGACGAAGCTAATCATAGTTCCCCTTTAGGGGTTAGGGGTAGTTTTATGTCAATCAATACTTTACAGGAAATATTCGCCACGCTAAAACACAATAAACTGCGTACGACTCTGACCGGATTATCTGTAACTTGGGGGATTTTCATACTAATCGTGCTGCTTGGTGCCGGCAACGGGTTGAAAAACGGTGTGACAAGTAATTTTAGCGAACGTGCTTCGAATTTGGTTCAGATGTGGTCGGGTACTTCTTCCCTACCCTACGATGGACTGAAAGCAAACCGCCCGCTTCCATTTGCGGAAAGACAAATTGGTGATGTTAAAACCGAAATGAAAGAAACGGATGAGCAAACCGGGGTAATAGAAAAACAGCAAACCTTTACTTTTAAAAATGAATACGGAAGCTACTCTATAAAAGGTGTGAATCCAACCTATAACGATATCTTCAAACTAAAATTTACGGATAATGGCGGTCGGTTTATAAACGAACTGGATTTGAAAGCCTATAAAAAAGTTATTGTTATTGACAAAAAAATTGAAGAAGTATTGTTTAAAGGCAAATCATCGCTTGGTCAATACATCAAAGTCGGCAATATTATGTTTCAGGTTATTGGTGTAAATACGAAAGCAGAACGGTGGGGCGGTTCAAACGGCTATATTCCATTTACTACAGCTCAGCTGATTTACAACCCTGATAAGAAATTCAATAATATGGCTTTTACGGTAAACGGATTACAAACTACTGAAGCGAATAATCAATTTACCGACAAATTAAAATCGGAAATGGCTTCCAGCCTGCGTTTTGACCCGAAAGACCCAAGAGCTTTATGGATTTGGAACTCACAACGGGATTATATAGAAACTATTAAAATCTTTGGTGGTATTACTCTCTTTGTTTCCATTATCGGTATATTTACACTGATAGCCGGAATAGTTGGAGTAAGCAATATCATGTTGGTTTCTGTAAAAGAGCGAACCCGTGAGATTGGTATACGCAAAGCCATTGGTGCTCCACCAGCCTCGATTCTGCGTTCCATCGTGCTTGAATCTATTCTGATTACCTCAATTTTTGGTTATATTGGAATGATGATGGGAATTGGATTGACAGAACTTATCAATTATTTTATGGTTCAGTCGGCAGCACAAAGTGCTTCGGAAACAGGAATGTCGGTTTTCAAGAATCCAACCGTGGAACTTTCAATCGTTCTGATTTCAACTAGTATTTTGATGATTGCAGGGGTTATTGCCGGTTATATGCCAGCCCGAAGAGCAGTTCGCATTAAGCCGATAGAGGCAATGAGGGAAGAATAGAAAACGACCCCCAACCCCTAAAGGGGAGAGATATGATTTACAAACAAATAAAATTCAAATAATGAATGCCAAAAATAAACATATAGATACAAATTCTGACTCCCCTTTAGGGGTTGGGGGTCGGCTTAGTTTCTTCGACATAAACCGCTGGCAGGAAATATGGTTTACCATAACACACAACAAATCAAGAAGTTTTCTGACTGCCTTCGGAGTGTTTTGGGGAATGTTTATGCTGGTTGTAATGGTTGGTGCCGGAGTGGCACTTCAACGGGGAATGTCGGCCAACATCGAAGGATTTGCAACTAATTCATGCTTTTTCTGGACTGAATCAACCACCGAACCTTATAAAGGATTCAAAAAAGGCAGGAACTGGAATATTGTCAATGAAGATTTGCCTATAATTATTCGCAAAATCCCGGAAATTCAATACATGGCACCCGTTTTATTTGGCGGACAAAGTGCCAACAACACATCCCGAAAAGATAAATCCGGAACGTTCAGTATCAAGGGAAATTATCCTTCATACAACAAAATAGTTGAAAGTAAAATGATCTTTGGTCGTTATATTAATGACATTGACATGTCGGAGAAACGAAAAGTATGTGTGATTGGCGAGCGGGTCTATGAAGTACTTTTTGCGAAAGCCGAGAATCCGATTGGAAAAAACATACAGGTAAACGGTATTTATTTTCAGGTAATTGGCGTGGCGCGCAATAAATCGACAGTGAATATTGGAGGGAAAGGCGAGGAAACCATAGTTTTACCATTCAGTACTATGCAACAAGCATTTAATCAGGGAAATAAGGTGCATTTTATAGCTGCTACTGCACAGCCCGGGATTAAAGTAAAAGTCATTGAGGATAAAATTTCTGAGGTTTTGAGAACGCAACATGATATTTCATCAACAGATAAAGCAGCTCTAACAGCCATGAATATCGAAGATCAATTCACCATGTTTTTGTATCTCGGACTTGGAATCGGATTTTTAATCTGGTTTGTTGGAATGGGAACGCTCATTGCCGGTGGAATCGGTGTCAGCAACATTATGTTGGTAACTGTTAGGGAACGTACCAAAGAAATTGGCATCCGACGGGCTTTAGGAGCAACTCCACGCAATATTATCACACAAATTCTGACTGAAAGTATTGTATTGACGATAATTGCAGGTATTTCGGGATTGATGCTTGGAGTAGGACTTCTTCAACTCGTTGGGTATGCACTCAGTCAGAGTGACCAGTTTTTTAAAGATCCACAAATCAGTTTTTCGGTTGGAGTGGCAGCAATCTTTATCTTATTGGTAATAGGCACACTAGCAGGGTTTATTCCGGCAAATCGTGCCATGAGCATAAAACCTATTGAGGCAATCAGGGAGGAATAAAAACAATTTACGATTTTAATATTTACAATTATAGGAATATAAAACAAAAGAAGCATTATGAAAAAAGTTTTGAAATTCGCGTTGCTCATCTTCGTTGGAGCACTGGTAATCTGGACATTCTGGTTTTTATGGCAAAAATCCCGTCCGAAAGTAAAAAAATACGAAATTGAGGTAGTGAAAACCGGTAATATTGAGAAACACACTGTTGCAACCGGAAAAGTTGAACCACGCAATGAAATTCTGATTAAACCACAAATGTCGGGTATTATTGCTGCTGTTTATAAAGAAGCAGGTGATCCGGTAAAAGCGGGTGACATTATCGCTAAAATCAAAGTAATTCCCGATATGGTAAGCTTGAATAGTGCTGAATCCAGAGTTTCTCGTGCACAAATTTCGTTCGACCAATCGAAGAAGAACTACGATCGTGATGCTAAGCTGTTTAGCGACAAAGTAATTTCAAGAGAAGAATTTGAGAGAACGCAACTTCAATTCAATAACGATAAAGAAGAACTAAAAACGGCTAAAGATAACTTCAGTTTGATTCGCGACGGAATTTCGAATGATAAATCTCAGATTAGTAATACGTTGGTACGTTCAACGATAAACGGAACAATTCTGGACATCCCGATTAAAGTGGGAAACTCTGTAATTCAGTCGAATAACTTCAACGATGGAACTACTATTGCCACGGTGGCCAATATGAACGATATGCTTTTTGTGGGTAAACTTGATGAAACAGAAGTGGGGAAAGTATCAATAGGAATGCCGATGAACATTACCATTGGAGCATTGCAGGATCAAAAACTGACTGCCAAGCTTGAATATGTTTCTCCGAAAGGGAAAGAAGAAAACGGAGCTATCATGTTCGAGATGAAAGCGGCAGTAAAAGTACCAAAAGGTGTTTATGTGCGTGCCGGCTATAGTGCCAATGCCGAAATTTTACTCACCAAACAGGAAAGTCTGATTACCATACCAGAAAGTTGCGTTGAATTTGGTGGTGACACAGCGTTTGTGTACGTTCTGAAAACCAAAGAACCACAAGCATTTACAAAGAAGCAGGTAAAACTGGGCTTATCCGATGGCATAAAAATCGAAGTGAAAAGCGGTCTGAAACTGAAAGATAAAATCCGTGGTGCGGAAATTTTGGAGAAGAAACCTGATGCACCTAAGAAGAAAGAAGACAAGAAATAATTTCGAATTAGTCAATTTCCAATTTCCAATTAAAGAAAACATGAAAAAAACATCAATAATAGCATTGCTTTTTGTACCCTTGTTTATGATGGCGCAAAAACCCTGGACGCTACAACAATGCGTGGATACTGCTTTGGCAAATAACCGTACAGTGAAGCAACAGACACTGGCAAAAAAGAATAAGGATATTGCTTACGAGCAAGCACGACAGAATTTGCTGCCAAATCTGAATGCTTCTGCCAGTCAAAACTGGAATTTTGGTCGTTCACTTTCAGTTGACAATACGTACAAAAGCTCAAATTCATCACAAACATCATTTGGTATTTCGAGCGGATTAATGTTGTTCGACGGAATGAAAATGAAGTATAATATTGACGCCAGTAAAGCTGATATGTTGGCTGCCAATGCCGATTTGGAGAAAATAAAGCAAGATATTACCATGAATGTGGCATTGGGTTTTATGCAAATTTTGCTCAATAAAGAATTGCTTCAGATTGCAGAGAATCAATTGTCGCTTACCCGCACCAAAATTGAACAACGCAAAGGATTGGTTGCAGCAGGAAAGTTGGCAGAAGGCGAACTTCTTGATTTACAGGCTCAGGAAGCGAAAGAAGAAATGAGTCGATTACAAGCTGAAAATACATTGAAACTTTCATTGCTCGATTTGGCTCAATACCTTGAAATTGATAATTTTGAGAAGTTGGATGTGGTAGCTCCGGATAATTTATCAGAATCTGACTTGCAAATGCTGACTGCCGATGCAGTATTTCAGAGTGCACTAACTCATCGACCGGAAATAAAAGGTGCTGAATACCGGTTGAAAAGCAGCGAATATAATGTATTGGTTGCAAAAGGAAACTATTTTCCATCGTTAAGCCTTGGTGCAAATTACGGCACAAGCTATTACAATCTGAACAGTTTACCTGTCAATAACAGTTTCGGACAGCAAATGAGTGATAATATGAGTGCGCAAATAGGATTAAATTTGAGAATTCCGATTTTCAACAAATTCGAAGTGCGTAATGGTGTTCGATCAGCAGAGCTTGGTGTAAAAAGCAGCAAAATAAGTATGGATAATGCCAAACTTGAACTAAAAAAATCTATTCAGCAAGCATACTACAACGCTTTAGGCGCAAAAAGTCGTTGGGATGCTGCTCAAAAATCCGAAGTGGCGAGTCGCGAAGCCTATCGGTTTACGAATCAGAAATATGAAGGCGGAAAAGCAACCTTGTATGAATTGTATCAGGCCAAAAGCAATTTGACTCAAGTACTTTCCGAAGGCGCTCAGGCAAAATATCAGTATTTTTTTAGAGTAAAAATGCTGGAATTGCTAAAATAATTTAAAGATATTAGTTGATTTGTTTAGTGGTTAATTTGTTCAGTAAATTACTACAACTTACGACTAAGCTAATCAACCAAATAACCAATCAACCAAACAACCAATTAACTAATTAGCCAATTAACTAAAACAAATCAAATGAACGCAGACAATATTAAATCGCAAATGCGTAAAGGCTATCTGGAGTATTGCATTTTACTAATACTCCGCAAGAAGTCTGCTTACACTTCGGATATAATTGCCGAACTGAAAGACGCGAAACTGATTGTGGTGGAAGGGACACTTTACCCTTTGCTCACCAGACTAAAAAACAGCGAATTGCTGGATTACCGTTGGGAAGAATCAACACAGGGCCCTCCACGCAAATACTACGAAATGACCGAAAAAGGTTCTGAATTCCTGAATGATCTGGAAAGTGCATGGGAGGAAATAAATGAGGTTGTAAGTAAAATCAAAACTTCACCAAAACCAACGGAAGGCATTATATAAATAACAATTTTCATTCATATTATTTAAATTATACATACAATTTGCCCTTTAGGCTTAAAAATAAAAAAATCATGAAAAAGACATTAACAGTAAACCTGAATAGCATCGTTTTTCACATCGACGACGATGCATACGACATGCTTCAACGCTATCTTCACGAAATTGCCGATCATTTTCAGTCGGAAGACGAAAAAAAAGAGATAATGGCGGATATCGAAGCCCGTATAGCAGAACTTTTCACTGAAAAACTACAAAAAAATAAAAATGTAGTTACACTTTCAGATGTGGAAGAAATTATTGAAATTATGGGTAAACCAAGTCAATTTACAGATGAAGATGAGGAAGCACCAAAAGCTTCGAAATCGGATAAAAAGCAGCAAAAATCGCGTCGGTTTTATCGCGACCCTGAAAACGCTGTTTTGGGTGGCATTGCCGGTGGATTATCGGCTTATTTCAATATAGATGTAACCTGGATCAGAATCATTCTGGTGTTGCTCGTATTTTTGGGTGTAGGATTTATTATACCTATTTATATTGTAGTTTGGTTTGTGGCACCCGCAGCAGTTACCGCTTCGCAACGCCTCGAGATGCAAGGCGAAGATGTGACTGTAGAGAATATAAAAACAGAAATAAACAACGTGAAAAACTACATGGAAAGCGAGAAGTTCAGGAACACAGCATCCAGTGCAGGGCAAAAAATCGGACATTTATTAGCACTGTTTTTCAAGATCTTTTTCGGATTTATTGGTGCTATAATTGGTTTAACCGGAATTATCGTTATTGGTGCTTTAATATTTGCGCTGTTTATGATAATCTTTGAACCTGCAGTGTTTAATGGCTTTGCTCCAGATATTATTTCGAACTGGGCGTTCTTTTCTCCCGAGAAAATGATCTTATTGGCAATATCACTTATCTTACTTATCGGGTGTCCTATTTTTCTATTAGTTTTTTGGGCTATCCGACTTATATCAGGTCGTTACCACAATCGTTCTGCCCATACAGCTTCATGGGTTGTATTAATACTCTGGCTTGCAGGTTTGTTTATGTTCTACAGTATTGGTGCAAATTCATTTATCAGGTTACACAACCACGACGGTCGGGCATTCTCACTGAATTTCAGCGATGAAGATAAGCCTTACAAAGATGAAGTACGTATCTGCGAACCATTTCATGCAGTGGAGATTTCCGGGAATATCGAACTCGATTTAACAAAAGATTCGGTTCAAAAAGTAACTGTTTCCAGCCCGGATGATTTTATTTCTAAAGTTGTAACGAAAGTAGAAAATGGTGTGTTGCATGTTTATTCACATGGAATTCTGGTAAACCGCAGCGTAAAAGTGATTATTTCTTCAGATTCAATAAAAAATATCACAGCAAAAGGTGCCTGTAAAATCAGTTCCGATTATCAGTATGCTATTTCCGATTTAAAAATTGAATTGTTGGGAGCAAGTGAAGCCGACCTTGAAGTAAAAGTAGCCGGAATGCTCGACCTTGACACAAAAGGCGCTTCAAAAATTGAGTTGAAAGGAACTTGTAACAAGCTGAGAATTAATGGAGTTGGTGCCAGCGAAATTGAAGCTACAGATTTAATAGCCAAAGATGCCGACATTCATGTGAGCGGTGCAACTCATGCCAATGTTTATGCCTCAGAGAATCTGAATGCTGAAGCCTACGGTGCAAGCGATATTGATTGTAAAGGTCATCCTAAAAAAGTAAAGAAAACTGATCACGTTAGTTCAAGTATAAATGTAGAATAACCTTAACTTTGATTATCTGAATCCTGCTTTGCTTTTGCATGGCAGGATTTTTTTATCAATATATTGTCATTTTCAAAAGATTATGTATTTTTGTCGCAATCTTATATCAAAAATTCTAATAATTAATAACTATTCTATGAAAAGGTTTTCATTCTCACTGCTTGCTGCTATTCTGTTGATTATTGGTCTCACGGGATGCGGTGACACGGATTTTTTCTCATTCATCAACAAAACTGTAGTTGTTGACAAACCGGGAGGTTTAGCTAATGCACTTACTTTAACTAATCTTGGCGGCATCAACACGTTGAAAATCAGTGGAAAAATGGATAGTCGTGATTTCAAAACTATTCGCGACCACATGTCTGAATTAAAAGAATTAGATTTGTCAGATGTAACAATTGAAGCCTACAAGGGTTATGAAGGTACAGGTGGTGTGGAGATTTACGAATATCAGGCAAATTACATACCTAATTATGCATTTTATAATCCTAAAACAGGTTCCAGTCTTACTTCGCTGAATAAAATAATATTCCCGAAAAACCTTAAAGTCATTGGCGCATCTGCTTGTGTTGGTTGTACCGGTTTAAAGTCATTGAGTCTTCCTGCTGAATTGAAAAGTATAGGCAACCGTTGTTTTGCACGTTGTAGCGGATTAGCTGACAAAGTAATTATTCCAACTAAAGTTGATACTATCGGATATTCTGCTTTTGCTTATTGCTCAGCAATTACTTCATTACAGTTATCAGATTCACTACTTTATATGGGGGAATCAGCTTTTATTGGTTGTACAGCACTTGCAGGCACTTTAGACCTGCCTTCGAAACTTACAAGTATTAATGATGCTACATTCCAGTCATGTGGTAGCTTGACCCAAATAAACATTCCTGCATCGCTACAATCTATTGGAGCGAATGCTTTTCTTGATTGCAATTGTATACTCAATGTAGCTCCTGAAAATCAGAACTATGTAACTTCTGACGGAGTTCTTTATGATTTTTTCCAAACAACATTGAAATATTGCCCGCCAGGCAAAACAGGTGCTTTTGAAATTCCAGGTACTGTTTCAACGATTGATTATGCCGCTTTTGCAAATTGCAAAAACCTGACTTCTATAATCATTCCCACATCAGTTATGCAAATTAGTGACAATGCGTTTTTGAATTGCAGTGGCTTGTCTGGTACTATTACTATTCCGAATTCGGTTTCTTCAATCGGATATTTTGCTTTCCAGGGTTGTACGGGTATTACCAGCTTTGATGTGGCTACCGATAATTTCGCCTTTTCAAGTATTGACGGGGTTTTGTACGATGTTGGTCAAACAACAATGAAACAATTCCCACCGGCAAAAAATGGTTCTTTTAGCATTCCTGAAACGGTTAACATCATTGATTCAGGAGCTTTTATTGATTGTGCCGGGTTGTCTTCGGTAACCATTCCTGCTTCTGTAACCACCATTGGCGACCGCGCTTTTATGAATTGTACCGGATTAACTTCAGTAAGAATTCCGGCTTCAGTAACTGATATTTATGACCATGCTTTTACGAATTGTAGCGGGCTGACTTCTATTTACGTGTACTCTACCGCACCTATTCCATTTACGAGTGAAAATAAAACCACTTCCTGGTCTGTATTCTACAATGTAAACAAAACAAACTGTACATTATTTGTTCCTGCAGGTTCCAAAAACGCCTATCAGAATGCAAGTCAGTGGAAGGATTTCAAAAATATTTCTGAAATGTAAATTTCAATCTTCAATCACCAAAAGCTGTTTCAATAAAATGAGGCAGCTTTTTTTTTGAACTATCAGCTTGACGAACAAAACGACAAAAAGATTGTTTCTTCTCACAAAACATCTAAAACAATTCAATCATGAAATTTAATATTGCAACATTATTTCTCTCAGTTTTTTCAGTTTTCAGTTCTAATGCTCAGGAAAAAGCGAATGCAGCCAGTCAGAGTTTTTACAATTTCAAAGCTAAATCAATTGATGGAAAAGAAATCAGCATGAGCCAGTACAAAGGCAAAGTAGTGCTGATAGTGAATACAGCAAGCAAATGTGGTTTTACACCTCAGTATGAAGGACTGGAAGCACTATACAAAAAGTACGAATCAAAAGGACTTGTGATTCTTGGCTTTCCATGCAATCAGTTTTTAAGTCAGGAACCTGGCAACGAAGCAGACATAGCCAAATTCTGTTCGTTGAAATATAATGTTAATTTCCCGATGTTCTCCAAAATTGATGTTAATGGCGATGATACTCATCCTGTTTACAAATATTTGAAAACAGTTCTTGGTGGTACGATGGGCAACGACATTAAATGGAACTTCACCAAATTCCTGTTAGACCGCAACGGAAAACCGGTAAAACGTTTCGCTCCTACCGTGAAACCCGAAGAAATTACAGAAGATATCGAGAAATTATTGGCTCAAAAATAATTATATCATATAATATTATCAATGGCACGAACAAGTACTTATCTTAATTTTCCACGTAATACTGAGGAAGTTTTCAATTTCTACAAAACAGTTTTCGGAACTCAATTCTCGGGAGAAGGAATAGCCCGTATGGGTGATTTCCCCAATCCACAATTACCCGAAGAAGATAAAAATCTGATTATGCACATCGAGTTACCCATTACAGGTGGTCATGTGCTAATGGGAACCGATGCGCCCGAATCGATGGGATTCACCATAACCATGGGCAACAACATTCACATTATGCTCGAACCCGACAGCCGCGAGGAGACCAAACAGATCTTTGATAAATTAGCTGAAGGCGGTTCGGTTTCTATGGACTTACAGGATGTGTTCTGGGGCGCATATTATGGTACTTGCACCGACAAATTCGGTATTCAATGGATGTTTAACTGCATAGCAAAATAAATGGAAGAAATAACAGTTCATACCAATATAAATGCCTCATTAGAAGAAGTATGGCGACGTTTTACAACACCGGCAGATGTAAAGCAATGGAATTACGCTTCGGAAGACTGGCACACAACTGCTGCAAGCAATGATTTGCGGGTTAGCGGAAAATTCAATTACCGCATGGAAGCAAAGGCTGGCAGTTTTGGATTTGATTTTTGGGGAGTTTATGACAAAATTGATGAATTCAAAAAACTTGAATATACTCTCGGTGATGGTCGTAAAGTAAGTGTGGTTTTTGAATTTACCGGATTAGGCACAAAACTAACAGAAACATTTGAAGCAGAAGATGAAAATCCGGTTGAAATGCAGCAGTTTGGTTGGCAGGCCATTTTGGATAACTTTAAAAAATACATAGAAAATCAATTATGACAAATCAGATAACACCTTGCCTTTGGTTTGATAATCAAGCCGAAGAAGCAGCGCTTTTTTACACTTCTATTTTCAGAAACTCAGAAATAACAGGCATAAGCCGATACGGTAAAGAAGGTTTCGAATTTCATCATCAACCCGAAGGAACAGCTATGACAGTTGCATTTACAATAAATGGTCAGCCATTTACTGCATTAAATGGCGGTCCGTTGTTCAAATTCACCGAAGCCATATCGTTTAAGGTATTTTGCGATTCGCAGGAAGAAATTGATCATTACTGGGATAATCTTACAAAGGATGGTGAAGAGAGTCAGTGCGGTTGGTTGAAAGATAAATACGGAATTTCCTGGCAAATTATTCCCTCCATTTTACCATCATTGATGAGCAGCCCGGAGAAAGCAGGAAAAGTGACAGATGCTTTTATGAAAATGAAAAAGTTTGAAATTGCTAAGCTATTGTAAGACTGAATTTATCGTTTAAAAAAGGTTGCTTTAAAGTGACCTTTTTTATTCACAACCTTTCACACGAAAGTTTGTTATTTTATACCTTATCATCAATTCTAAAAGAACACAATTTTGTACCTTTGCATGTTTTAAATTAAAGTACAATTAATGTCAAAACAAAAAACCAAGCAAAAACAAGGTGGAAGACCTAAAAGTCCGAATATATTCGTGGTGTTGAAGCCGTATAAATTCATGATTGCGGGATTGATTTTTTTCGCCTTACTGAGTAATGCGGTAAATCTGTTTATTCCTAAAATCATTTCACACAGCATCGACGATTTTTCGAAAGGTTCATTTTCGATGCAAACAGTTGTACTTGAATTTCTGGTTGCTTCACTGGTTATTTTCTTTTTCACCTTTCTGCAGGGAATCCTGCAAACTTACGCATCAGAACGTGTTGCACGCGATTTACGTACCAAACTAACCGATAAAATTTCGCGTCAGAGTTACGCTTTTATTCAACAATCAAATCCCTCAAAACTGCTCACCAACCTCACATCAGACGTTGATTCGGTAAAAATGTTTGTTTCAATGGCTGTGGTTTCGATGGCATCGTCCATATTTATCATTATTGGTGCCAGCGTATTGCTACTTACCATTAACTGGAAGTTGGCACTGAACGTATTAGTAATTATTCCTGTAATAATCGGAGCTTTCGGAGTGGTTTTCAGCCGGCTGAGCGTGCTTTTCAAAAAGAGCCGGGAAGTTGTGGACCGCCTGAATAAAATTATAAATGAAAGTATTATTGGTGCAGCACTTGTTCGTGTGCTTAACGCACAGATAACCGAGTATAACAAATTCATGGATGCCAATACCAATGCCCGCAACCTGAGTTTGTCCATTTTGAAACTTTTTGCAACGCTGATTCCTATCGTTGTGTTCGTGGGAAATATGGCTTCGCTCGCCATTCTGTTTTTGGGAGGACATTTTGTGATATCCGGAGCTATGTCGCTGGGCGATTTTGCAGCTTTTAGCTCTTATCTGGTTATACTGATTTTCCCGATTATGGTGATTGGATTTATCAGTAATTTTATTGCACAAGCCTCTGTGGCTTACAGCCGTATCAGCGAAGTGCTGAATGCACCTGAAACTCGCGACACAGGAAAAATTGAGTCGCCATTAAAAGGAAAAATTGAACTCAAAAATATCAACGTCAGTTTTGGTGAAAAACCTATTTTGAAAGATGTTTCACTCACCATTAACTCAGGAACACGCACAGCCATAATTGGTCCTACAGCTGCCGGAAAAACGCAACTTTTATACCTGCTTACCGGATTATTGAAACCAAACAGTGGTCAAATACTGTTCGATGACATTGATTTAAACGACTACAACAAAGAGAATTTTCAGCATCAAATAGGTTTTGTGTTTCAGGATAGTGTGATTTTCAGCATGAGCCTGCGCGAAAATATCGCTTTCAATGAACTTGTTACCGACGAATTGATGACCAAAGCCATTAAAACTGCCGAACTTCATGATTTTCTCGACACTTTACCAAATGGCATTGAAACCATTGTGAGTGAACGGGGAACAAGTCTTTCGGGTGGTCAGAAGCAACGAATCATGCTGGCACGGGCACTGGCACTTAATCCTAAAATACTTTTACTCGACGACTTTACAGCACGTGTGGACGGTCAAACCGAACAGAAAATTCTGGAAAATGTAGAGAAAAACTACCCGGTAATTACGTTACTATCCATAACACAAAAAATTGCTTCGGTGCAAAATTACGGACAGATTATTTTGCTGGAAGAAGGTGAAATACTGGCAAGTGGAACACATCAAGAATTGATGGAGTCGAGTCCGGAATACGTGCAGATTTTCAATTCACAACGTAGCACCAATCTATATGAGCAATAATAATTCACATGCCCATAGAGGCTCAGGAACATTTCAACCTTACGAAAAAGTAAGCACCAAAGTCATTCTCACCCGATTAATGACGTTGGTTGGAGAGGAACGCACAAACCTTTTTATTGCCATATTTTTTATCTTATTAAACTCAGGGCTTAACCTTATTGCTCCTTATTTAATGGGACATGCAGTAGATAAATTTGTGGTTACTCATCAATACGACGGACTTATCAGATATTCCATTATTTTATTGTGTATTTTTCTGTTGGCTTTAGTAAGCGGTTATACGCAAGCCCAACTCATGGGACGTGTGGGGCAGCGCATGATGTACAACCTGCGAAACAACATTTTCAATAAGTTACAGGAATTACCAATCAGTTTTTTCAATCAAAATAAAGCCGGTGACCTGATTTCACGTGTCAATAACGATACCGACAAGATAAATCAGTTCTTTTCGCAGTCGCTGGTGCAGTTTATGAGCAGTATTTTCACCATGTTGGGCGCGGGAGTATTCCTGATGACTATCAATCCGAAACTTGCATTGGCAGCCCTTGCTCCTGCCCTTGTTTTATGGTTCTTTACCAAAGCTGTATCACCATGGGTTAAAAACCGAAACGCAATAAACATGAAAAATACAGGCGTTTTGAGTGCTGAAATTCAGGAAAGTCTGGATAATTTCAAGGTAATTGTAGCATTTAACCGCCGCGATTATTTCCGGAAGAAATTCGACGAAGTCAATACCGAAAACTATCGTAGTGCTATTAAAGCAGGTATTGCCAACAATGTATTTACGCCGGTTTACGGTTTTTCGTCCAACATTGGTCAGCTTGTTGTACTGGCATTGGGAATTTACCTGATTTCCGTCGGACAGTTTTCGGTAGGATTGTTGATAAGTTTTCTGGCCTATATCGCACAGTTTTACAATCCGCTTCGACAAATTGCTGCTTTGTGGGCAAGTTTTCAGGTGGCACTTGCAGGCTGGGATCGCATATCGCAGATTATGGATGAGGAAAATAACCTGACAGTGATTCCTATAGGTAAGATAGTCGAGAGTCCTGCTATGTTATCTTTCCGCAATGTATCATTCTCTTATACACCTGAAAAAGAAATTTTGACCAACGTTAGTTTTGATTTGGTACGTGGTAAAATATATGCTTTTGTTGGACCAACCGGAGGTGGAAAAACAACTACAGCTTCGCTGATAGCAAGGCTTTATGATCCGAATGAAGGACAAATCCTCCTCGATGGACTAGATATTCGCTCCTATGATGCCAACGGCCGATCAGCTA
This sequence comes from Paludibacter sp., assembly GCA_037132235.1. GTDB lineage: Bacteria > Bacteroidota > Bacteroidia > Bacteroidales > Paludibacteraceae > Paludibacter. The sequence continues at coordinate 2,773 of JBAXPM010000056.1, read as the reverse complement.
AAATAGGCTTTATTCTGCAGGAACCTTTCCTGTTTACCGGAACTATCCGCGATAATATTCTTTACGGAAATGCCTGTTTTATAGAACTTAGCGACGAGGAACTTATTAAAGAACTCAAAGAAGTGAGTCTGGATGGTTTACTCGATCGTTTTGATGGAGGATTGCATGCTGAAGTACAATCGACAGGTGAGGGTCTCAGTCTTGGTCAGAAACAAATCATTGCCTTTATACGTGCAGTTATACGCCGACCCGATTTGCTTATTCTTGACGAAGCAACGGCCAACATCGACACAGTTACGGAGCAATTGCTCGAAGACATTCTGCGCAAACTACCGAAAAGTGCCACACGAATTATCATTGCACATCGGCTGAACACTATCGAAAGTGCCGACGAAATCTATTTTGTAAACTCGGGTACAGTTACCAAAGCAGGCTCAATGCAGGATGCAGTTAATCTACTTTTGCACGGGAAGCGGGAATCTTAAACTTAATTTATAGTGAATTTCTTCTGAAAATCTCACTTTATAAATATTTAAGATGTTTTTTTGCAATTTCAAAATACACATTAATTTGTTTGAATACTCTAAAAACAAAAAGCTTTCCTTTAAAAGGAAAGCTTTTGTTCATTAGAGAATAGAGAGAAGCATTATTTCTTTGATGCTCCAATAGATGCTTTTCTAAACTCTTTCAATAATTTTTCCAGATCCAAAGATGTTTTGCGGGCACGAGTACCTGCAGCTTTGTTACCTTTTTCAACCTGCAAATCTGCATCTGTTGCGAAAGCCGCACATTCGGCTTTAATTTTTCCTACTAAGTCTTTCATTTTGAGCAATTTTAGATTTTAATTTATTAATAACTGCATAGTAACAGTCCGAATATGTCAGCAAATATAATCATTTGCTGTTAATCAAAAAATACATTTACATTATACAATAGAAAGTTTAACAAATATAGTTATTTTTGTTATCATTTATTAATAAATCAATCATCTCAATTCCTAAATAACAGGATAAAATGGAGTACTGATTTCTAAAACAATGTAGAACCCACTTCAAAATAGATGAATAATCAAAAATAAGTACATTTTCAATATTTAAAAAAATCAAATCAGAAGTCTATGTGGGGCAAATGTGGTGCAGAACAGTAAAAAAACTAATCCCAATCACTGATTTACAAGTAATTGGGATTTGTTTTCGTGATCCGGTCGGGATTCGAACCCGAGACCCACAGCTTAGAAGGCTGGATTTTGTATCTGAATACCAATAATTTACGGATAATTGTAAACCTATTGATTGATTTTCAAAGAAAATTAAGAAATATCGAACTCATTTACAAGTTGAAATTTAATCCAATTTCATACTCGATAGAATGGTTCAAACAATGTTGGTTACATTGTTGGTTACAAAAGTACTTAATTATTTATCAATAAACCAAATATATATTGAATAAAATATTAGAATTTTTCAATCCATTTTTGACCATAAATATCCGAGATTAAATCAAAGCATAGATAAAATTTGATTCAATGTATTTAATACTAAATTTGGAGAATGGAATTTATTTTCCAAACCTCTTTTTCTTGTAACTTTTGTAACAAATAAGGAAAATAGGGTATAAAGAACTATAAATCAAAGAATTAATTTGTAACAAAAGAAAATTATTTTGTAACAATCTTGTTACAAAATTTACACGCTTGTTACATTTGTTACATGCTTGTTACACGCTAATATGCTGATAATCTGTTGATGTACGAATGTTACAGTTGTAACACGAAAAATTCAGTTCCGTGTATTTCTGCTGTTTTCTTTTATTTCCGGATAATTTCGCGTTGACAGTGCAATTAAAAGATAGCATAAATTTACTGATTTATTGTCATTTTATGACTTATAAACTATACTTGATAATACCAACAATGTTTGATTAGATTTCAATTATTTAAACGCAAAAAGTGGAAGTAGAAATACTATCTTTTTATAATTATTTTCTCTCTATACTTTATCATGTAATCTTATATCAGGACTATACAAATAAATATCAGTTTATACACCCCACCCACCCCACTTACCTATAGGAGGCGGGGTGGGGTGGGGTAGAAAAATCCAATTAAATATCAGTAAATATTAGACAAGACAATTATCTGAGTTTAATCCAGTCGAATCGCTCTAAGCCCGTTTCCCCTAATCGGGCGTTATGCCTATTACGTTTCACTACATTGTGCCACTACCCGATTAGCACTAAGCTTTGAGCCATTCAATAGCTGGTGAATAGTCATTACACATGCACGCTTTTGAATAAAAAGTTTGCAAGAGTAATGATTCTTTGTTGGTTGTTGATACGTCCCTGTATCAACAATACAAATCCAATCTCTCTCCTATCCTATCCCAATAGATTTTCTTCCTAAACAAGTTTTGAATTCAAAACCTATTCAATTCAGACCAATTCAAACCAGTTCATTCCAATTTAATTGAATGCTGAAAAGCAAAATTGCCACACTCAGGTGTGATCGTTTTTGAGGAGAGTATTTTGTCTGTTAGTCCAAAATGGTAAAAACAACCATTTGAAATCTGCGTCCGCACATTTCAATGAGTTAAAAAAGTGCTAAAAAAGTCAATGGTCACACGTGCGTGTGATAGTTTTTGAGGGCGCGCGCAGCTTGCTGCGCTGTTTTTGCTGCGCTGAATGGCTCTGTAAGCCATTTACAGCCCTTTGTAGCTATTGTTTTGCTACAAATGCGATGGTGTGCAATGTTGAATTTGTTACAGCATATTGCAGA